>JAEULK010000070.1 GCA_016793775.1 Sphingopyxis sp.
GGCCGCGGCAAGTCGACCCGGATCGTCAAGCCGTTCAGCCGCATCCGCATCGTCGTGCGCGAACAGGAAGAAGAGGCGTAAGATGGGCCAGAAGAGCAATCCGATCGGCCTGCGCCTGCAGGTCAACCGTACCTGGGACAGCCGCTGGTTCGCCGAAGGCCAGGACTATGGCCGCATGCTCGTTGAGGATCTGAAGATCCGCAACTTCATCTTCAAGACGCTGCCGCAGGCCGCGATCTCGAAGGTGGTGATCGAGCGTCCGGCGAAGCTGTGCCGCGTGTCGATCTATGCCGCCCGCCCGGGCGTCATCATCGGCAAGAAGGGCGCCGACATCGAAAAGCTGCGCAAGCAGCTCGGCGAACTCACCGGTGCCGACGTGTCGCTGAACATCGTCGAAATCCGCAAGCCCGAAGTCGATGCCAAGCTCGTCGGCCAGGGCATTGCCGACCAGCTCGAGCGCCGCGTGGCTTTTCGCCGTGCGATGAAGCGCGCGGTGCAGTCGGCGATGCGTCTCGGCGCCGAGGGCATCCGCATCAACTGCGCCGGCCGTCTCGGCGGCGCGGAAATCGCGCGCACCGAATGGTATCGCGAAGGCCGGGTGCCGCTGCACACGCTGCGCGCCAACGTCGATTATGCCGAAGCGACCGCGCACACCGCCTATGGCGTGTGCGGGATCAAGGTATGGATCTTCAAGGGCGAAATCCTGGGCCATGACCCGATGGCGACCGACCGGTTGATGCTCGACGCGCAGACGTCGGGCGTGCGCCCGGCGCGCGAAGACCGCCGCTAAGGACTGCTGACATGCTGCAACCGAAAAAAACCAAGTTCCGCAAGGCGTTCAAGGGCCGCATCCATGGCAATGCCAAGGGCGGTACCGCGCTGAACTTCGGCTCCTACGGGCTGAAGGCGATGGAACCCGAGCGCATCACCGCGCGCCAGATCGAAGCGGCCCGCCGTGCGATCAGCCGTGCGATCAAGCGCCAGGGCCGTTTGTGGATCCGCATCTTTCCCGACGTCCCCGTGTCGTCGAAGCCGGCCGAAGTCCGCATGGGCAAGGGCAAGGGTTCGCCGGAATTCTGGGCCGCGCGCGTGAAGCCGGGTCGCATCCTGTTCGAACTCGACGGCGTTCCGGGCCCCGTGGCCGCGCTGGCGTTCGAACGCGCCGCGATGAAGCTGCCGATCAAGACCAAGGTCGTTGCCCGCCTCGGCGACACGACCCACCTGGAGGGTTAAGGACATGGCCAAGACCGAAGATTTCAAGGCCAAGACCGACGACCAGCTCGCCGAACAGCTTGGCGAACTGAAGCGCGAGGCGTTCAACCTGCGTTTCCAGGCGGCCACCGGCCAGCTTGAAAAGGCATCGCGCGTCAAGGAAGTGCGGCGCTCGATCGCCCGCATCAAGACGCAGCAGACCGAGCGTAACCGCTCGGCTGCGAAGTAAGGAGACTATCGATGCCGAAGCGCATTCTGACCGGCACCGTGGTGTCCGACAAGGGCGACAAGACCGTCGTGGTGAAAGTGGAGCGCAAGGTGAAGCACCCGCTCTACGGCAAGATCATCCGTCGTTCGAAGAAGTATCACGCCCATGATGAGGACAATGCCATCAAGGCTGGCGAAACCGTCCGCATCGAGGAAACCAAGCCGATTTCGAAGCTGAAGACGTGGAAGGTGCTCGACAAGGTCGACACCCACAGCAAGCCCAAGAGCGCTGCCGCTCCGGCTGCCGACGCCTGAAGCTGATTTTCACGGAACCGCCGGGGCATCCCGGTAGGCCAAACAAGAAGGAAATGCATCGATGATCCAGATGCAGTCACAATTGGAAGTCGCCGACAACAGCGGTGCCAAGCGCGTCCAGTGCATCAAGGTGCTGGGCGGGTCGAAGCGCCGCGTCGCCGGCGTCGGCGATGTCATCGTCGTGTCGATCAAGGAAGCCCAGCCGCGCGGCAAGGTGAAGAAAGGCGACGTGCATCGCGCCGTCATCGTCCGCACCGCAAAGGATGTGCGCCGCGCCGACGGTTCGGTGATCCGTTTCGACAGCAACGCCGCCGTGCTCGTCAACAAGAATGAAGAGCCCATCGGCACCCGTATCTTCGGCCCCGTCGTCCGCGAACTGCGCGGCCGCGGCTATATGAAGATCATCAGCCTGGCGCCGGAGGTCCTCTAACCATGGCGAACAAGATCAAGAAGGGTGACACCGTCGTCGTCCTGTCCGGCAAGGACAAGGGCAAGACCGGCGAAGTGACGCAGGCGCTGCCCAAGGACGGCAAGCTCGTCGTCGCGGGCGTCAACGTCATCACCCGCCACCGCAAGCCGACCCAGACCAACCCGCAGGGCGGCCTGGAACGCAAGGAAGCACCGCTCTTCGCGAGCAAGGTTGCGCTCGCCGACCCCAAGTCGGGCAAGCCCACCCGCGTGCGTTTTGAAACCAAGGACGGCAAGAAGGTCCGCGTGGCCGTGAAGTCCGGGGAGACGATCAGTGGCTGACAATTACACCCCGCGCATGCGCAAGCGCTACGACGATGTGATCGTCAAGGCGATGACCGAGAAATTCGGTTACAAGAACGCGATGGAAGTGCCGAAGATCGAAAAGATCGTGCTCAACATGGGCGTCGGCGAAGCCACGCAGGACAAGAAGAAGGTCGAGACTGCGGCAGCCGAAATGGAGCTGATCGCCGGTCAGAAGCCTGTCGTGACCAAGGCGAAGAAGTCGATCGCGCAGTTCAAGCTGCGCGAAGGCATGCCGATCGGCTGCAAGGTGACCCTGCGCCGCGAACGCATGTATGAATTCCTCGACCGGCTGATCACCATCGCGATGCCGCGCATCCGCGACTTTCGCGGCGTGTCAGCGACCAGCTTCGACGGCCGTGGCAATTATGCCATGGGCCTGAAAGAGCAGATCATCTTCCCCGAGATCAACTATGACCGCATCGACCAGGTGCGCGGCATGGACGTGATCGTCACCACCACCGCCCGTACGGACGAGGAAGCCCGCGAACTGCTCAAGCTGTTCGGCTTCCCCTTCCCGATCGAAGCGCAGGAAAAGGAAGCCGCCTGATCCCTCTGGGACCGGGCAGGCTCTTTCAAGAAGGAAAGAGAACTTAAGTCATGGCGAAACTGAGTTCCGTGAACAAGAATGAGCGTCGCAAGAAGCTGGTGAAGAAATATGCCGGCCGTTATGCGAAGCTGAAGGCGATTGCGGCGGACACGTCGCTCGACGATGGCGAGCGTCTGATCGCGCGCCTCAAGATGGCGGAAGTGCCGCGCAACGGCAACCCGACCCGCATCCGCAACCGTTGCGAGATGACCGGTCGGCCGCGTGCATATTATCGCAAGTTCCGGCTTTGCCGTATCCAGCTCCGCGATCTGGCCAACAAGGGCCTGATCCCCGGTGTTGTGAAGTCGAGCTGGTAAGGAAGACGCAAGATGGCAATGACCGATCCTCTGGGTGATATGCTCACCCGCATCCGCAACGGCCAGCAGGCGAAGAAGGACAGCGTCCTGACGCCGGCCTCGACCCTGCGCGTCCGCGTTCTCGACGTGCTCCAGCGCGAAGGCTATATCCGCGGCTACAGCGAAGAAGCGCTGGGTGCCAAGGGCCAGCACAAGGGCATCCGCATCGAGCTGAAATATTTCGAAGGCCAGCCGGCGATCCGCCACGTGGCCCGCGTGTCCAAGCCGGGCCGCCGCGTCTATTCGGGGTCGAAAGAACTGCCGATCGTGCGCAACGGCTTGGGCATCACCATCGTGTCGACCCCGCGCGGCGTCCTCTCGGACGCCGAAGCCCGCGAACATAATGTCGGCGGCGAAGTGCTGGCGGAGGTGTTCTGTTGTCGCGTATCGGTCAAAAAGTGGTCGCCATCCCTTCGGGGGTAACGGCCAGCATCGAAAGCGGCGAGCTGTCGGTCAAGGGGCCCAAGGGCACCCTGGCCCTCGCGCTCGCCGACGACATCAGCTATGAGGTCAAGGAAGGCGAGATTTCGGTCCAGCCCGCCAATGGCACCAAGCAGGCGCGTGCCTTCTGGGGCATGCAGCGCACGCTGGTCCAGAACCTCGTCACCGGCGTCACCGACGGCTTCACCAAGGTGCTCGAAATCACCGGTGTCGGCTATCGCGCCAACGCCCAGGGCAAGACGCTGAAGCTGCAACTCGGTTACAGCCACGATGTCGATTTCGCGATCCCGGAGGGTATCGAGATCAAGACGCCGGACAATACGACGATCGAGATCAGCGGCATCGACAAGCAGCAGGTCGGCCAGGTCGCGGCGGAAATCCGCCGTTGGCGCAAGCCCGAACCCTATAAGGGCAAGGGCATCAAATATCGCGGCGAGTATATCTTCCGCAAAGAAGGCAAGAAGAAGTAAGCCATGGCACATCTTACCCCTTTCCAAAAACGCCGCCAGCGCGTGCGTACCGCCCTCCGCCAGCGGGCCGCCGGGCGTCCGCGCCTGTCGGTGCACCGCTCGGGCCGTCACATCTATGCGCAGCTCATTGATGACGCCGCCGGCACCACGTTGGCTTCGGCCTCGACGCTCGACAAGACCGGCCGCGGCAAGACCGGCGCGACCACCGCAGCTGCCGCCGATGTCGGCAAGCGCCTCGCCGACGCCGCCAAGAAGGCCGGCGTGACCCAGGTCGTGTTCGACCGCGGCGGTTTCCTGTTCCACGGGCGCATCAAGGCGCTGGCCGACGCGGCTCGCGAAGGCGGATTGGAGTTCTAATATGGCTGACGAAGTACAGAACGTCGAAGGCGCTCCCGAAGCTGCCCCCACCGAAGGCCAGGCCCCGCGCCGCGGCCGTGGCGGCGGCGGTGGTCGCGATGGTGGCCGCGGTCGTGAAGGTGGTGGCCGTGGCCGCCGCGACGATCGCCGTCCGCGCGACGAAGAGGGTGGCGAAGAGCTGATCGAAAAGCTCGTCCACATCAACCGCGTGTCGAAGACGGTGAAGGGCGGCAAGCGCTTCGGTTTCGCCGCGCTCGTCGTCGTCGGAGACGGCAAGGGCCGCGCCGGTTTCGGTCATGGCAAGGCGCGCGAAGTGCCCGAGGCCATTTCCAAGGCGACCGCCGCCGCAAAGAAGTCGATGATCCGCGTTCCGCTGCGCGACGGCCGCACCCTGCACCATGATGGCCTCGGCCATTTCGGCGCCGGCATGGTCACGCTGCGCTCGGCACCCGCGGGTACCGGCATCATCGCCGGTGGCCCGATGCGCGCCGTGTTCGAAAGCTTGGGCGTCGCCGATGTGGTGACCAAGTCGAACGGCACGTCGAACCCCTATAACATGATCCGCGCGACCTTCGAGGCGCTGGGCGAGCAGACCAGCCCGAAGTCGGTCGCGCAGCGTCGCGGCAAGAAGGTGTCGGACCTCATCAAGCGCAGCGGCGTGTCCGACCGCGCTGCCGAGGCCGAAGCCGCCGCGGTGACGGAGTAAGACCATGGCTGACAAGAAGATCAAGATCCGCCAGATCGGCTCGCCGATCCGTCGTCCCAAGAGCCAGCGCGCCATCCTGACCGGCCTCGGCCTGGGCAAGATGCACCGCGAGGTCGAACTGGTCGACACCCCGGAAGTGCGCGGCATGATCCGCAAGCTTCCGCACATGGTCGAAGTTATCGACTGATCGCCTCTCCCCTTGAGGGAGAGGCAGCGAGACTTGGGAGCTTGCTCCCCAGTCGCAGCGGTGAGGGCGGCGACGTCCGCACCCTCACCAAGTCCGACTAGGGCCTGACGGCCCACGTCTTCCTATCCTCTCCCTCAAGGGGCGAGGAGCGCGACAAAAGCGAAAGCGAGTGCAACATGACGATCAAGCTTAACGAACTCAGCGACAATGCGGGCGCCCGCAAGGGCCGGATGCGCGTCGGACGCGGCATCGGCTCGGGCAAGGGCAAGACCGCCGGCCGCGGCCAAAAGGGTCAGAAGGCCCGCAGCGGCGTCGCGATCAACGGCTTCGAGGGCGGCCAGATGCCGCTCCACATGCGTATCCCGAAGCGCGGCTTCAACAACATCTTCGGAACCGATTATGCCATCGTCAACCTGGGCATGATCCAGAAGCTGGTCGATGCGAAGAAGCTCGATGCCAAGGCCGTGATCGATCATGCCGCGCTCAAGGCCGCCGGCGTCGCCCGCGGCGGCAAGGACGGCGTCCGCCTCCTCGCCAAGGGCGAGCTGACAGCCAAGCTGAATTTCGCCGTTGCCGGCGCGTCGAAGGGCGCGATCGAAGCGGTCGAAAAGGCCGGCGGCAAGGTCGAACTGCCCGAAGCCAAGCCCGAGGGCGACGGCAAGAGGGCCAAGCGCAAGGCCGAAGCGGCCGCCAAGAAGGCCTGATGATTTTCGGAGGCGGCGTGGCACCGGGTCGCGCCGCCTCCGACGCATTTGAATCGGGCCTTTCCCCTTGCGCTTCACGACCACCGAACGCACATAGGCGCCGGGTCGCGGGGGGCGCGGTCCGGAAATCCGAGGAAAAATACCCATGGCCTCTCGCGCCGACCAGCTTGCTTCCAACCTGAACTTCTCGAAGTTCGGCCAGGCGACCGAACTCAAGAACCGCATCTGGTTCACGATCGGCGCGCTGATCGTCTTCCGCTTCCTGTCCTTCGTGCCGCTGCCGGGGGTCGATCCCGTCGCGCTGGCGCAGGCGTACAGCAAGGCGGCCTCGGGCACCGCGCTCGACATCTTCAACACCTTCTCGGGCGGCAGCCTCGAACGCCTCAGCATCATCGCGCTCGGCGTCATGCCCTATATCACCGCGTCGATCGTCGTTCAGCTTGCCGCCGCGCTGGCCCCCAGCCTCGCCGCGCTCAAGAAAGAGGGCGAAAGCGGGCGCAAGAAGCTCAACCAGTACACGCGCTACGGCACCGTCGCGCTGACCGCGGTCCAGGCCTATTTCCTCGCGCTCACCGCCGAGGCGTCGACCGGCGCGCAGGGCATCACCGTCGTGCTCGACCCGGGCATGCTGTTCCGCATCACCACGGTCATCAGCGTCGTCGGCGGCACATTGTTCCTGATGTGGCTCGGCGAACAGATCACCAGCCGCGGCATCGGCAACGGCGTTTCGCTGATCATCATGGCGGGCATCCTCGCCCAGCTGCCGCGCAGCTTCGCGCAGATGTTCACCCAGGTGCGTGAAGGTTCGATGGGCGGTGGCACCGTGTTCGCGGTGATCGTCGGCGCGATCGTCGTGATCGCCTTCATCAGCTTCATGGAACGCGCGCAGCGAAGGGTGCTCGTCCAATATCCAAAGCGCGCGACCCAGCGCGGCGGCATGCAGGCCGACCGCAGCCACTTGCCGCTGAAGGTCAACACCGCGGGCGTCATCCCGCCGATCTTCGCCTCGTCGCTGCTGCTGATGCCGCTGACCATCACCCAGTTCATGGGCAATAATGTCCAGAACGACAGCGCGGCCAGCAATTTCCTGATCACGCTCAACCAATATCTCGCGCACGGCCAGCCGCTCTATATGGCGCTCTATGCGTTCGGCATCATCTTCTTCTGTTTCTTCTATGTCGCGGTCGTCTTCAATCCGGAGGAGACAGCCGACAATCTGAAGCGCCAGAACGGCTTCATCCCCGGCATCCGCCCGGGCAAGAACACCGCCGCCTATCTCGACCATGTGCTCACCCGCATCACCGTGATCGGCGCGGCCTATCTGGCGGCGATCTGTCTGGTTCCCGAATATTTCATCGCGCGGTCGGGCCTGCCCTTCCAGCTCGGCGGCACCAGCCTGTTGATCATCGTCAACGTGACGATCGACACCATCACCCAGATCCAGAGCCACATGCTCGCGCATCAATATGGCGACCTGATCAAGAAGGCCAAATTGAAAGGCGGCGTTGCGCGGCGCTGACGCGCCCGCTACGCCCATCTTTAAAGACGCCGGTACGGGGCAGGGAACAGGGGCCTTCATGACGCTGAATATCATTCTTCTGGGTCCGCCGGGGGCGGGCAAGGGAACGCAGGCTTCGCGGCTCGAGGACGAGCATGGCATGATCCAGCTGTCGACCGGCGACATGCTGCGCGCCGCGGTCAAGGCGGGCACGCCGACCGGACTGCAGGCCAAGGCGGTGATGGACGCCGGCGAACTGGTCTCGGACGAAATCGTCTCGGGCCTGATCGGCGAACGGCTCGACGAACTCGGCCCCGACGTCTCGGTGATCTTCGACGGCTATCCGCGCACCGCGGCCCAGGCCGATTCGCTCGACGAGATTCTCGACGCGCGCGGTCGCAAGCTCGACCATGTGATCGAACTGCTGGTCCAGGAAGACGCGCTCGTCGACCGCATCACCGGCCGCTTCAGCTGCGCGAAATGCGGCGAGGGCTATCACGACCGCTACAAGCTGCCCAAGGTCGCCGATACCTGCGACGTTTGCGGCTCGCACGAATTCAAGCGCCGCCCCGACGACAATGAGGAAACGGTGCGCACCCGCATGGCCGAATATCGCGCCAAGACGGCGCCGATCCTGCCGATCTACGACGCCCGCGGCATCGTGACGCGGGTCGACGGCATGGCCGACATCGACGTCGTCAACAACGCGATCGAAACGATCCTCAGCGCCGCGACCACGGGCTGAGCCGACCCCTTTAATCGTCGTTGCGAGGGGCGAAGCCCCGTGGCAATCCAGAGCGGCAACAGGCCGCGCTGGATTGCTTCGCTTCGCTCGCCATGACGAAGCCTTGGGCGGCAGGGGGACGAGGGATGAATCTCAAGACGCTTCTGCTTGCCGCGACGCTGCCTGCCGCGCTTTGCGCCGCTCCGGCTAACGCCAAGATCATCGACCAAAGCGAGGCGGGTTTCACCGTCGCGCACACCGCGCAGGTCGCGGCGACCCCCGAAGACGTCTGGAAGATGCTTAAAATGCCCCAGAAATGGTGGTCGAAGGAGCATAGCTGGTCGGGCGATGCCGCGAATTTCTGGCTCGATTCGCAGGCCGGCGGCTGTTTCTGCGAAAAATTGCCGGGAACGGGGCCGGACGGCACGACCGGACAGGGCAGCGTCCAGCATGCGCGCATCCTGTTCGCCAAGCCCAAGGAACTGCTCCGCCTGTCGGGCGCCTTCGGCCCGTTGCAGGGCGAGGCGCTGACCGGCACGCTGACGATCCAGATCAAGGAAACCCCGACCGGCGCCGCGCTCCGCTTCGACTATGTCGTCGGCGGCTATATGCGCTTCAAACCCGCCGAGATCGCGCCGGTGGTGGACAAGGTGATCGGCGAACAGCTGATCGGCCTTGCCCGCGCGCTCGGCGGCAGCCTGCCACCGACACGCGACGAAAAAGCGGCGACCGAAGAGGCCGGGGAAAAGCCCGCGAAAGGCGAAAAGGCGACCGATAAGGCGGAGGCCAAGGACGCGGAGAAACCCGACACCGGCCTCGACGACGCGATGGCCGACCTGCTCGCCGACCCGGCCAAGCCCGATCCCAAGGCGAAGGACGAACCCGAACCCGAACCCGACTAGGCCTTGGGTTTGCCCTTCAGCGCGGCGAGCGCCGCGAATGGCCCCGCCTGCTCTTCGCTCAGCACGCCTTTCTCGGCGAGGATGCGGTCGGCGTCGGGGTGACGCGGAAACGGGTCGAGCGCGAGCGACAGCGTCTGCACCGCGACCTCGCCCAGATCGACCCGGTCATGCTCGAGCGGCAGGACGTCGATATCCGCGGCGCCGAGCTCGACTTCCATATCCTCGATATCGCCCGGCGGCATGTCGCGCAGGAATTTGAGGTCGAAGGGTTCGGCGATCGTCGCCGGCACCGGCAGGTCGGTCGCGGCGCAGCTCTGCACCAGCCTGGCGCGCACGTCGCCGCGCACGCCGATTCCGCCCGCGACCGCGCGCACCTCGGCGGTCAGCGCGAACCCGTCGAGTTCGACAAGGCCGAGCCGCCTGGCGATCGCCGCCCGCGCCGCCGCGTCGGCGTCGAGCGCCACCGCCTTGCCGGGGCCGACCTCGGCCAGCGTCACGACATGCGAAAACTCGGGCGCGGTCATGCCGCGCCGGGCAGCCGGTCGGCGGCGAGCAGCGCGGCGACCGGCATCGCGGCGAGCGCGCCGCGCAGCGCCGCGACCTCGGCCATCACATAAGCGAGCTCATTGTCGCCGGGCGCCTGCCCGCGCCACAAATTGCGGACCAGTGCCGCGGCGAGTTCGTCCGACCCGTCGGCGGCGCGATAGGCGCCGAGCCGCCCGCCGAGCGCGCCGACCATCCGCCCGATCTGCTTGCCGACGACCATGTCGCCGAACCCGATCTGGCGCATCTGCCCGTCCATGTCGGTGACGAACAATTCGGTGAGCTGGACGCCGGCCAGCGCCTGGTCGGGCTCCGCGTCGATGCGGTGGAGCACCAGCGCCAGCACCAGGCTGATCATGTCGAAGCGCCCGTCGAGCGTGTCGGGCACGCCGCCCGCCTGATACCAGTGCGGGGTACGCGCGGCCCCGACGACGGCATTCCACAGCGGGCGCAGCGCCTCGCGCGGGTCGGGGTCGGGCCTGAAGAGTTTGCGAAGGGAAATCATCGCTATCGCTTAGGCGCATTTGACCGGCGCGAAAAGGGGCCGCCGGTCAGCTTCCAGCAAGCTTTGCCGCGCCACAAGCCGCTTGTGCCCCGCCGCCGCTTGGCGCTAAGAGGCGCGGGCAACAAGCGCAGTCGCGGGGGCGAGCGGCAAGACATGCGCAACGGAGACCATTTGATGCCGCATTTGACCACCTATTCTTCGGCCCGTCGGGCGACCCTGATCCTTGCGGCGATTGCCGTCGCGGCGACCGCCGGCGGCTGCACCCAGCTGCGCGGGCGTCAGGGCTATGTCGTCGATCCCGTGCTGACCGACGCGATCACGCCCGGCGTCGATAACCGCGAATCGGTGGAAAAGACGCTCGGCCGCCCGACCTTCGCCGGCCAGTTCAGCGACAATGAATATTATTATGTCGCGCGCGAGACGCGCCAGCTCGCCTTCGCCAACCCGCGTCCGGTGGCGCAGCAGGTGCTGCGCGTGCGCTTCGATCCCGCGGGCAATGTCGCCGCGGTCGACCGTACCGGCATCGAACTGGTCAGCAAGATCAGCCCCGAAGGCGACAAGACCCCGACGCTCGGCCGCAGCCGCAGCTTCTTCGAGGATATCTTCGGCAATATCGGCGCGGTCGGCGCGCCGGGCACCGCCGGCCCGGGCGGCGGCGGCAACACCAGGCCGTAGTTGGTTTATGCTTCAGCCTCGC
>JAEULK010000052.1 GCA_016793775.1 Sphingopyxis sp.
GCGTCGGGTCGCCACACGCTTCGACCGCAACATCAAAACCTTCATGGCAACCATCGCAATCGCCGCTACCGTCATCTGGTGGCTCAAATGAGTCCGGACCCTAGGGTGCGCATTGCCTAGGCACGACACATTTTAAATACGACGACCTTCAAATCGTGGGGACAAGTTGAGGTGAAGAAACGCCTCTAGCAATCTGCTCAATGCATCTCCTTTGTGTCCGGGAAGCCGCACGTTCGCTCTGCCGAAGTTTTGAAAGAGCCAATCTCCGATTTCTTCCTCTGTGCCCTCGAAGCCAAAGTATTTTCGGTCGCCCCAAATGTCTTTGGCAAATGTGCTGTTCGCTCGCCTCGTTCCATAGTGCTGGCTTGTAAATCTTTGGGAATACCCCGTCTGCCCAATCCGCAACCATTCTCGGTCGCGGAAGAACAAATAGACCCCTCGGTCGGAGCCTAATGCTTTTGGCCGCGTGTGTGGGCCTCCCTCAAAATCTAATTGGAGTGGTTGCAAACACAAATCCCGAACGCCGTGAATTTCGACAAACCGGTCTAATAGGAATCGGATCCTCTGTTTCATGACAATTTTCTCATTTTGGTTCTGATCAATCCCGCTCCAGCGCGACAAAATCGCGCGCCATCGGCGCCAGATGCGCGCCGCCGTCGACGAAGATCGTTTGCCCCGTCACCGCCTCGGCGCGCGCAAGATATACCACCGCATCGGCAATCTGCCCCGGCGTCGGCAGTGCGCCGAGCGGCATGCGCTTGCCGAGCCGCTCGACCTGTTCCGCCGAATAATCCCCGGTCGCCATCGTCAGCCCCGGCGCGACCGCGTTGACCCGCGCGCGGCTCCCGAACGCCACCGCCAGCGTTGCCGTCGCCTGCCACAAGGCCGATTTCGACAGGCTGTAGGCGATCTGGTCAGGCACCGGATGCGCGACGCGCTGATCGACGATATTGACGATCGCGGGGCGCTGGCCCTCGCCCTCGCTCGCCACGACCAGCGCCTTCGCCAGCATCACCGGTGCCGAGAGATTGACCTGCATCATTTCGGCCAGTGCCGCCGCCGACAGGTCGCCCCATTCGCCCTCGGCGAAATGCGCCGCGTTGTTGACGAGCAGGTCGGGCGCCCGGCCGAATTTGTCGATCACCGCCGGGATCAGCGCATCGACCGCCGCCGGATCGGCGAGGTCGGCAGCGAAACGATGGCTGAGCGCCCCCGTTTCCGCCAGCGCGTCGGCCAGCACCGGATCGGCCGCTGCGGCGCTCCTCTTGTGCAGCGCCAGCGCATAGCCCTCGCGCGCCAGTCGTGCCGCAATCGCGGCGCCCACCCGGTGGAGGCCACCCGTCACCAGCGCCAGCCTAGCCGTCACTTGCGAGTTCGCCGCATCGTGATGCCGATCTCTTCGCCTTCGTCGGCGATGGCGAGCTTGACGATCTTGACCTCGACCTCCTCGACCTTGTCATCCTGCAGGAACAGCGTGTCGATGATATGGTCGGCGACGCTTTCGATCAGCACGAAATGCACATCCTTGGGCAGCCCCTCGGTCGCCGCGAATTTCAGGTGCATGTAATTTTTCGAGCGGCTCAGCGGCGTCGTCGGATCATAATGGTCGGCCATCGCCAGCTTCGCGCGCACCGAAATGCGCAGCGGCTGCGGCAGATGGGTTTCTTCGGAATAAATGCCGGTCAGCACCTGGACGGTCAGCCCGTCCACCTCCAGCCACAATGTATCGGTCACAAGAAATTCCTGTTCGGCGGGGGCGACATTCAGCTTTGCATCGCAGCGCCGCACCCCATGAGCCTGTCTAGGCGAATTGAAAACGTCGAGATCGTCGGGAGAAGCGCACTGGGTAGGAGGAGGGTGCAGCGCGGGCTGGTAGCCCGTGCAAACCATTCGACGCCCCCAGTGCGCTTTTCCCGACGACTGCGAAGCAGCGGGCCAATTTCGGCCCAGGGCTGCGTTGCTCGTCAGTCACGATGGATAACCATTGCTCCTTCCTCGCGCCTTGCCCTGAGCCAAAATTGACTCCGTCTCGACGCTTTCAATTCGCCTAGACAGGCTCTAAGGCGCCGCCGCATTAGCGAAAGGGCGCGTGTTGGTCGAGTTACTTCCATTGTCGGATATTGCACCGTCGGCGGTCGAGGATATCCTCGACGCCGCATTCGGGGCGGACCGCTTTGGACGAACCGCCTACCGCATCCGCCAGGGGATGGATGCGGTCCCGGCATTGAGCTTTGCGCTCATCGAGGATGGCGGCCTCGTCGGCACGATCCAGTGCTGGCCGGTCGCGCATCATGCGCCGGACGGCCCAGCGACCCCGCTGGTGATGGTCGGCCCGGTGGCGGTGCGCCCCGACGTCCAGCGCGGCGGGCATGGCCGCGCGCTGATGGCGCATATGCTGGGCGCGGCGGAGCATGAGTCCGACAGCGCGCTGATGATGATCGGCGACCCCGAATATTATGGCCGCTTTTTCGGCTTCACCGCCGAGGCGACGGGGGCGTGGGACCTGCCCGGACCATATGAGAAGCACCGTCTGCTTGCGCGGGCGGTGAACGGGCATGGCTTGCCGACGAGTACAGGGATGATCGGGCCGCGATCATAACCGTCGCCCCGCGAAAGCGGGGGCCGCTGGCTGCGTAGCGCAACACCGATAGCGACCCCCGCCTTCGCGGGGGCGACGTCTTTACTTGCGCGCCCGCCCCCCTATGTCGGTTCCATGGTCACCCCCGCGCCATCGCTCCCCAAGGAATTTTCGCAGCTCTCGCTGACCGAGGCCGCCGAACTGCTCGCTGCGCGCAAATTGCCGCCGGTCGAACAATGGCATCCCGAGCGCAGCGGCGACAGCGCGATGGAAATCCGCGCCGACGGCAGTTGGTATCATGAGGGCGGGCGGATCAACCGCCCTGCGATGGTCAAGCTCTTCTCGACGATCCTGCGCCGCGAGCCCGATGGGAGCCATGTCCTCGTCACCCCCGCCGAGAAACTGGCGATCGCGGTCGAGGACACGCCCTTCCGTGCGGTCGAGATGAAGAGCGAGGGAGAGGGCGAAAATCGCCGCCTGATCTTCCGCCTCGACACCGACGACCTTGTCCTCGCCGGCCCAGATCATGTGCTGAGCTTCGGCAGCGACCCCGATGATCCCGATCCGCGCCTCCACGTCCGCGGCACCCCCGGCAACGGCCTCGAAGCGCGCATAGATCGCGCGCTCTATTATGAGATCGCCGACCTCGCGCTTGCCGAGGGTGACGATCCGCCCGCCATCTGGTCGAACGGCACGCGCTTCCCCCTGGTCGCCGCCTGATGCTCTCCGAAAAGCTGCGCGTCGCGCTCGAAAACTTGCTTCCCGGGGAGGATGAGGACGAGGCCTATCTCGGCACGCCCGACGACCGGTTGCGCGCCGCCGCGGTGCTGATCGCCTTCACCGATCGCCCCAATCCCGGCATCATCCTGACCCAGCGCCCGCAATGGTTGCGCAGCCATGCCGGACAAGTGGCCTTTCCCGGCGGCAAGATCGATCCGGGCGACCGCGACGCGGTCGATGCCGCGCTGCGCGAGGCCGAGGAAGAGATCGGGCTCCATCGCCGCGACGTGATGATTGCGGGGACGACCGATGCCTATCGCTCGGGCAGCGGCTATTGCATCACGCCGGTGCTGGGCGTGATCCCGCCCGACCTGCCGCTCGATCCCAATCCCGACGAGGTCGAGGACTGGTTCGAGGTGCCGCTCGACATCCTCTTCAACCCCGAAAATTACGCGCTCCACCATGCGCATTGGCAGGGCCATAATCGGCATTATTATGACATGATGTGGCAGGGACGGCGGATCTGGGGCGTGACGGCGGGCATCATCATCAACCTCGCGCGGCGGATGCCGGCGGACTGGCACCGCTAAGATGGGGATGACCGTGCTGCCCGACGCCGCATGGCGCCATGGCGAGGGGTTGCGGCGCATCGTCACCGCATTGCAGGCGCGTGGTGGGGCGGTGAAGCTGGTCGGCGGCGCGGTGCGCGATACCCTGCTCGGCCTGCCCGTCACCGACATCGACCTCGCGACGCCGCTAATGCCCGACCAGGTAATGCAACGGCTGGAAAAGGCAGGGATCAAGGTCGTGCCGACCGGCATCGCCCATGGCACCGTCACCGCGATCGCCAGCCACGAACGGCACGAGATCACGACCTTGCGCCGCGACGTCGAGACCGACGGCCGCCGTGCGACGGTCGCTTTCGCGGACGACTGGCGGGAGGATGCGGCGCGGCGCGACTTTACCATCAATGCGCTCTACGCCGACCCTGTGACCGGGGCGGTCGATGATTTTTTTGGCGGGATTGCCGACCTCGAAAGCGGGTGCATCCGCTTCATCGGCGACGCCGCGACGCGCATCGCCGAGGATCATCTGCGCATATTGCGTTTTTACCGATTTGCCGCGCGCTTCGGGCAGGGCGAACTCGACCCCGACAGCCATGCGGCGGTCGTCGCCGCGCGCCAGTCGCTCAAAAGCCTGTCGCGCGAGCGCGTCGCCGACGAACTGACCAAGATATTGTCGCTGCCCGATCCGCGCGCGATGGTCGCGCAGATGGCGGAAGACGGCATCCTCGCCGTGATCCTGCCTGAGCTCGCGCCCGATTTTACCGCGACGCTTGACCGCCTGCTCGCCAATGAGAGGACGGTCGGCGTCGATCCCCCGGCGCTCCGGCGCCTCGCCGCGCTGCTGCCGCCCGATGCCGCGATTGCCGAACAGGTGGCGAGCCGCCTCCGCTTATCGACTCGCCAGCGCAAGCATCTCGCCGCCGTCGCCGGGCAGCGTGCGGGTGCCTTGCTGCCCGCGCGCCAACTCGCCCATAAGATCGGTATCGACGCGGCGAGCGATGTGTATCTGCTCGCCGCCGCGCCGTCCGCTGTGGCGGAAGCGGTCGCGTCGCTGACGGGCTGGGCCGTCCCTGAGCTGCCGCTGAAGGGCGGCGCCATCATCGCGCGCGGGATCACAGCCGGCCCCGAAGTGGCATCGCTGTTGAAGGCCGTGGAGGCGGAATGGGTCGCCGAGGATTTCCCCGATGCGGCGCGTGTTACCGAATTGCTCGATCAGAAGATCGGCCGGCTCAGCGACTGACGCCAATAGTCGAAGGCGGTTTCGGCGATCATCGGATGGGCGAACAGGAACCCTTGCCCGAAATCGCAGCCGAGCGCCGACAGCAGCCGCGCCTGGTCGGCGGTTTCGACGCCCTCGGCAGTAGTCTTCATGCCCAAGGCTTCGGCCAGGCTCTGGATCGTGCGGACGATCGCCACCTTGTCGCGGTCCTCGACCATATGCTCGACGAAGCTGCGGTCGATCTTGAGCACGTCGAGGGGCAGGCGCTGGAGATAGGCGAGGTTCGAATAGCCGGTGCCGAAATCGTCCATCGCGACGCGCGTCGACAGCGCCTTCAGCTCGCTGAGCACCGACAGCGCCAGGTCGGGGTCGCCGATGATCGCGCTTTCGGTGAGCTCGATCATCAGCCGCTCGCCGCCGATCCGGTTCGCGGCCAGCGCCTGGCGCACCGCCGCCGCGATATCGTCGCGCACCAGTTGGATCGCCGAGACATTGACCGAGAAGTAGCATTCGACCGGCACGCCGCCATTCTTGGCGTCCCATTCGGCGATGGTGCTCGCCGCCTTGGCGATCGCCCATTGGCCGAGCGGGACGATCAGCCCCGAATCCTCGGCCACCGGGATGAATTCGGTCGGCGAGATCGAGCGCTTGCCGCCATCGTCCCAGCGCGCCAGCGCCTCGAAACCCGACACCTTGCCCGTCGCGAGTTCGATCAAGGGCTGGAACGCCAGATGGAGTCGGTCCTCCTCGATCGCATTGCGCAACGCGGTTTCCAGCCCGAAACGATTGTCGGCCAGCATCGCGGCTTCGGGTTCGTAAATCTCGATGCGGTCGGTCTGCTTGGCGCGCTTCAGCGCGATCTGCGCGTGGCGAACCTGGTCGGCGACGTCGGTATCACCGCCGGGCTGGATCGTGCAGCCGAGCGCGCAATCGACGCTGACCTTCAGCTCGCCGATGCGGAAGGGATGGTCGAAGCAGCCGCGGATGCGCCGCGCGATCTCGCGCACATCGGCGCGACCGCCGGCGATGCGCGACGAGATGGCGAATTCGTCGCCGCCGCTGCGCGCCAATATGTCGCCGCTGCGCAGGCTCGATTTCAGCCGCCGGGCGACGGTGATGATCAGCTCGTCGCCGGCCAGCGGCCCGATATGTTCGTTGATGCGGCTGAACCGGGCAAGGTCGAGCAGCAGGATCGCATGGTCCGATTGACTGTCGGCGGCGATGCGCTGTTCGACCAGTTCCTCGAAACCGGCGCGGTTGGGCAGGCCGGTCAGGCTGTCCGACACCAACTCGCGGCGCAGGTTGCGCTCGGTCATCATTTCCTGGGTGCGGTCGATCAGCGTCAGCAGGAACAGATGGTCGTCGCCGCACTCGTCGGACAGCGGACCGATCGACCCGCGCAGGTCGCGCGCCGCCGGCCCGTCGCCGAGCTGGCAGGAAAATTCCTGGCTATCGTCGGGGTTTTGGGCGGTGCGTTCGATGGCGCGACGCAGCTCGATCGGGGCGTTGGCGCCCGCGGGCGACAGGTTCAGCCGGTCGAAAGCGGCATTGCTGGCATGAAGGCGAAAATTGCCGCGCGCCAGCGGGCGAATCAGCGCTGCCGGCACCGGCAGGGCGTCGATCCAGCCGACGAACAAAAGGGGCCGGTCCTCGCCGGTTCTATCGATAGGCATAAAAGAGGGCTTTGTGCGACCTTTCCCCATGGCTCGGACACTATGGGGCGGGGGGTAAAGAAGCTATTTACGGCAACATCGAAATGCGATCAGTCGAAACGGTTGTTCCGCGGGAAACCGGTGGGCGGCATCCGCCCCGCCGCGCCGCGCGCGACGCGCCAGGGCGCGAGGTCGGTTTCGGTGCGTATGCGCCCGGTGTCGCCGCCCATCGCCCAGCTCAAACCGTCGGCAAAGGCAAAGGCGACCGCGTCGGACAGCCCGCCGTCACGGTAACGCTGGAGCATCACGCCCTGGCCGCGCGCCATCACCGGCACTTCGCCGAGCGGGAAGACGACGAGCTTGCGGTTCTCGCCGACCACCGCGACGCTGTCGTGGCCCGCACCGACTGGGCGCACGACGGCGAGCTGCGCCTTGGGTTTCAGGTTGACGACGTTGCGGCCCTTGCGCGTCTCGGCGATCAGCTCGCTCATCTGCGCGACAAAGCCATGGCCGCTGGTCGAGCCCAGCAGCAGCCGTCCGTCGGCGCTCGCGGGGATCAGCGCGACGATGCGCGCCTCGGAATCGATGTCGACCATCAGCCGCAGCGGCTCGCCGAAGCCGCGGCCGCCGGGCAATTTGTCGGCGCCGATCGTGTAGAAGCGCCCGTCGCTCGCCGCGATCAGCAATTTGTCGGTGGTCTGCGCCTGCACGGCAAAGGCGAGTTCGTCGCCTTCCTTGAACTTGAATTCGCCCCATTGCTCGGCGGGCACATGCGCGCGCTGGGCGCGAATCCAGCCGCGTTTCGAGAGGATCACCGTCACCGGTTCCTTCTCGATCATCGCGTCCAATGGAATGTCGCGCGCCGGCGCCGCTTCGGCGATCGTCGTCCGCCGCGCGCCGAGCAGCGTGTCGAGGCCATAGATGGCGCGCAATTTCTCGAGGTCCTTGCGCATCCGCGTCTTCTGCCGCGCCGGGCTTTCGACCAGCTTCGCCAGATCCTCGCGCTCGGCGGTCAAATCGGCCTGCTCGCGCTTCAGCTCCATTTCCTCGAGGCGGCGCAGGGACCGCAGGCGCATGTTGAGGATCGCCTCGGCCTGGCGGTCGGTCAGGATGAATTCGGCGATCATCACCGGCTTGGGTTCGTCCTCGGTGCGGATGATCTCGATGATCCGGTCGAGGTTGAGGAAGGCGATGATGTAACCCGCGACCAGCTCGAGCCGGTCGTCGATCTTGGCGATGCGATGCTGCGCGCGGCGGACGAGCACGACGATCTGGTGCGTGAGCCATTCGGTGAGCAACTGGTGCAGCCCCATCACCTTGGGGGTGCGCGTCGCGTCGAGCACGTTGAGGTTGAGCGCGAAACGGCTTTCGAGGTCGGTCAGCCGGTACAGGCTTTCCTTCAGCACATCGGGATCGACGTTGCGGCTCTTGGGCACGATGACGATGCGCAGATCCTCGGCGCTTTCGTCGCGGACGTCCTCCAGGATCGGCAATTTCTTGTCGGCGATCAGCTGCGCGATCTGTTCGATCAGCTTGCCTTTGGCGACCCCATAAGGAATCTCGCTGATGACGAGCTGCCAGGTGCCGCCCGCCTGGCGCTCGATTCCCGGCTCCTCCCATGCGCCATCGGCCTTGCCGAGCGAAAAGCGCGCGCGGACGCGAAAACCGCCGCGCCCGGTCTCATAAGCGAGGCGGATCGCCTCGGGACTGTCGACGACGATGCCGCCGGTCGGGAAATCGGGGCCCTTCACATGATCGAGCAATTCGGCGAGTTCGGCGCGCGGGTTCTCGATCAGGACCAGCGCCGCATCGATCACCTCGGCGGCGTTGTGCGGCGGGATGTTCGTCGCCATGCCGACCGCGATCCCGCTCGCGCCATTGGCGAGCAGGTTCGGGAACAGCCCCGGCATGATCTCGGGCTCTTCGTCCTCGCCATTATAGGTCGGCTTGAAATCGACGGTGCCCTCGTCGAGCCCCTGCATCAAATCGACCGCGACGCGCGTCAGCCGCGCTTCGGTGTAACGGTACGCCGCGGCATTATCGCCGTCGATATTGCCGAAATTGCCCTGGCCGTCGACGAGCGGATAGCGCAGCGAGAAATCCTGCGCGAGGCGGACCATTGCGTCATAGACTGCGGTGTCGCCGTGCGGGTGGAATTTGCCGATGACGTCGCCGACGACGCGGGCGGACTTCTTGTAGCCCTGTGACGGATCGAGCCGCATCGCGCGCATCGCCCACAGCAGGCGGCGATGGACGGGCTTCAACCCGTCGCGCAGGTCGGGCAGCGAGCGCGCGGTGATCGTCGACAGCGCATAGACGAGGTACCGCTCCGACAGCGCGCTGTCGAAGGGGGTGTCGCTCATGCCGGGAACGGGATCGGAAGCAGGAAGGTCGTCGTCGGTGGTCGCCATTGTCGGGGGCGGATAGCAAGGCTAGCGCATCAACGCAAAGGGCTTAGGGCTTATCGGCATAGGCCTTCACCAGATCGACCATATAGTCGCGCCCGACATAGAGCGATTTCACCTCGATGCGCTCGTTGAGGCCGTGGACGCCATTGCCGTCGGGGTCGCCCCAGATGCCGGGGATGCCATAGGTCGGGATGCCGACCGCGCCCAGGAAAGTGGCGTCGGTATAGCCGTTCGCCATCGACGGGACCACCTTCAGCCCCGGCCAATATTTGGCGACGAGTTTCTCCATCGGCCCGATGATCCTGGGGTCGAGCGGCGGCGCGGGCGGGGCGGGGCGCTTGGGCGGCAGCTGGGTGATGGTGACGCCGGGGTCGCCGATGACCTTGGCCAGCTCGTCCTTGATCGATTCGATGCTGTGTCCGGGGAAGATCCGGCAGTTGATATTCGCGCCCGCGCGCTGCGGCAGCGCGTTGGGGGCGTGGCCGCCGTCGAGCAGGGTGGCGACGCAGGTGGTACGGACATTGCCGTGGAGGAAGCGGTCCTTGTCGACGATCGCCAGCGCCGCCTTGTCATTGTTGTCCCTGGCCAGCGCGGCCATCGCCTTGCCCGTCTCGTCGCCGCGCGCGGCGCCGCTTTCGGCGAAGAAGCGCCGCGTGACGTCTGTCATTTCGACCGGGAATTCATATTCGTCGATCGCCGTCAGCGCGCGCGACAATTGGTAGATCGCATTGTCGCGCACCGGCACCGAGCTGTGCCCGCCGGGGTTGCGCGTTTCGAGGCGGAAATTGGCGAAGGTCTTTTCGCCGACCTGCACCGACTGGCCGATGACCTTGCCCTTGCCGTCGCCGTCGCCGCCGCCGCCCTCGTTGAGCGCGAATTCGGCGTCGATCAGCTCGCGCCTGTTCGCGGTCAGCCATTCGACGCCGTTGAAGGCGCCGTTGGTTTCCTCGCCGCAGGTCAGCGCCAGCTTGACGCTGCGTTTGGGCTTGTAGCCCGCCTGCTTGAACCGGATCAGCGCATCGACCCACACCGCCGCCTGCGCCTTGTCGTCGAGCGTGCCGCGACCATAGAAATAGCCGTCCTCCTCGACCATCACAAACGGGTCGCGCTCCCAATCCTCGCGCTTCGCCTCGACGACATCGATATGCGCGACGAGCAGGATCGGCTTGGCGGTTTTCGAGCTACCCGGATACGTGGCGACGAGGCCGCCTTCCTTGGGATGTTCGGGGGTCGCGAACAGGGTGAGCTGGTCGCCCGAAAAGCCCGCCGCCTTCATCCGCGCCGCCATGCGCTCGGCGGCGAGGGTGCAACTGCCCGACGACAGCGTCGTGTTGGTTTCGACCAGTTCCTTGTAGAGCGCGCGGAAGGCGAGCTGGTCGGGACGCGGCGCGTCCTGCGCGGCGGCGGGTGTCGCAAAGGCCAGCGCGGACAGCATCGGCAACCAGAGTGTCTTCATCGCAAATTCCCCTTCGCCCGCGAAGGGAGCAGAAAGCGCCAACCCCCGCAAGGCGCTTTGTTTTCCTTGCGCGGCACTCGGCTTTCGCGCATCCCGCCCGCAAGGGAAGAGGAATTCAGGTGACCGAGATCGACGATCATCCGCCGGGTTTGGTGGCGCGCGCGGTGCGCGGCTTGCTGCTGCTGCTGTACCGGCTGCGCGGGTGGAAGGCCGGGGGGGAGATTCCCGAACCGCGGCGCTTCATCATCATCGCGGCGCCGCACACCAGCAACTGGGATTTCGTGAACTTCCTCGGCCTGACCGCCGATCTGGGCGTGCGCGCGCATTTCATGGGCAAATTGTCGCTGTTCAAATGGCCGATCGGCGGCTTCATGAAACAGATGGGCGGCATTCCGGTCGACCGCCACAATGCGTCGAACGCGGTCGCGCAGATGGTCGAACAATTCGCGCGCCGCGCCGAATTCATGCTGACCGTCGCGCCCGAGGGCACGCGCGGCAAGGCCAAGAAATGGCGCACCGGTTTCTACCAGATCGCGATGGCGGCGAAGGTGCCGATGGTCGTCGGGCTGATGGATTATGGCACCAAGACCGGCGGCCTCGGCCCGCTCATCTGGCCGACGGGCGATTTTCGTGCCGACATGGCCAAGGTGCTCGAAGTCTATAAAAGCTGTATCCCCAAATTTCCCGAGCGTGCGGTGACGTCGATCGATGATATCGTGGGGGCCGACTAAGGGCGGCGGAAGGAGCGTGGCGATGATGAGCGTGGGAATCATGCTGGCGACCAATTTCTTCGGGCTGATCCTGGTGATCGGGCTGCTGTGGCTGATCGCGCTGCAGATCCGCGACGTGTCCTTCATCGACGCCTTCTGGGCGTTCGGCATGGTGCTGCTCGCCTGGGGTAGTGCGATCCAGGTCGGCAACGAAGGGCTGCGCGCGCAGTTGCTGCTGGGGCTGGCGACTTTGTGGGGGCTGCGGCTCGGGCTCCATCTCTTCATCCGCTGGCGGCGCACGGGCGAGGACCCCCGGTACCAGAAGATCATCACGGGCATCATGAAGAAACGCCATTGGGGGTGGGAGGTCACCGCGCTGGTCAGCGTGTTCCTGACCCAGGCGCCTTTGCTGTTCATCACCAGCCTGCCCGCGCAGGTCGGCATCTGGGCGAGCGCCGCGGCGCCCGCGTCGGCGATCGGTGTCGTCGGCTGGATCGGGGTCGGTGCGGCGCTGATCGGCATATTGTTCGAGACCGTCGGCGACTGGCAGCTCGACCGGTTTCGTGCCGACCCCGCGAACCAGGGCAAGATTCTCGACACCGGGCTGTGGCGCTATACGCGCCACCCCAATTATTTCGGTGATGCGCTGACCTGGTGGGGCATTTTCCTCGTCGCCGCCGATGCGGCCTTCTGGGTCGCGGCGGCGAGCGTGATCGGGCCTTTGTTCCTGAGCTTCACGCTGACCAGATGGTCGGGCAAGCCGCTGCTCGAACGCGGCATGAAACATACCCGGCCCGGCTATGCCGACTATGTCGCGCGCACCTCGGGCTTCCTTCCCTGGCCGCCCAAAAAGCGTGGCGCTTGATCCCGGCCTCGATAGCGACGCGCCGGTAGCGGCGGATGTCGGCGCGCTGGGCGACGCGCCGCGCATCCGCGCGATATTGACCGCAGCGGCGCGCGCGGGGCGCAGCATCAGCTACTCCGAACTGCTCGGCGACCTGGGGTTTCGCTTCTCGCGGCCGAAGATGCGCGCGGTATGCAAGACCCTCGCCGAGGTCGACCGCCTCGCCGCGCTCGACGGCGAACCCGACCTCGCGGTGCTGCTTGTCCGCGAAAGCGACGGGCTCCCGGGTCAAGGCTGGTGGGTCGGCGGCACGGCGTTGCTGCTGGGTTATGACGGCCCGTGGGAGGGCGCGGCGGCGACGCGGTTTATCCGGGAGCAGCAGCAGGCAGTGTTCGATTTTTGGGCGGAGCGGTAGACCGCTCAGCTTTACAGCCGAACCTCTTGGAAAGGATCGTTTCGTTCCATTTCCCAACACTCAACAAGATTGATCACATCCTCGAGAGATTCGTCGGGATGTGACGTCGTGCAAAGAAAACGACTAGGGTCGTCTCCTTCGCCGACGACCATCCAATCTATTTTCTCTTCCAGCTCCGGAGATCCCGGGCCGATTATGGCGAGCAACGACACGCCGTCTTGAAGGCATTGCTCAACAAATGCGGCCAACGATCCTTCATCTTCAACAGGGCAATGAAGGACGATTTTTCGTGCGAAGGGCATGCGGAGCCGACGCCTACTTCTTCAACCCAATCTCGCGCAGCCGCTCCTGCAGATACTCATCGGCGGTGATCGGCGTCGGGTACAGGTTCGGCTGCGACGCGCTGATGCAATTTTCCAGCGTCTCGATCGGATAGTCCGACCGGAAATGCAGGAAAAACGGCATCGAATAGCGCGCGACGCTGGCGCGCCCGGCGTCGGGGTTGCGGACGCGGTGGGTGGTCGAGGGCAGGCGGTTGTTGGTCAGCCGTTGGAGCATGTCGCCGACATTGACCGCCATCGCGCCCGGCGGGGGCGAGACCGGGAGCCAGCTGCCGTCCTTGTCGAGGATCTCGAGCCCGGCTTCCTCGGCGCCGAGCAGCAGCGTGATCGTGTTGATATCCTCATGCGCCTCGGCGCGGATGCCCTTCGCGGGGGCTTCGACCGGCGGGTAATGGAGCAGGCGCATCACGCTGTTGCCGTCCTTCACCGTGTCGTCGAAGAAATCGGGGTCGAGCTTCAGGTAACGAGCGATGCCCGACAGCAGGCGGCCGCCGACGCGGTCGAATTCGGCGAAGAGCTTGTCATAGGCGGTGCGGAAGCCCGCGACCTCGGCGGGCCAGACATTGTTCGGCTGCTGCGCGGCGAGGCGGTGGCCCGTGGGCAGGTCGCGGCCGACGTGCCAGAATTCCTTGAGGTCGACCTCTTTCGCACCCTTGGCGATCTCGGTCCCGAAGGGGGTGTAGCCGCGCGCGCCGCCGCCGCCCGGGATATGGTAAGCGCGCTTTTCGTCCTCGGAGAGCGCGAAGAAGGCCTTGGCCTTGTCCCACGCTTCGTCGATCAGGTCAGGATCGATGCCATGGTCGGTGATCATCGCGAAGCCGAAGCGCTCGAAGGAGGCGCCGAACTCCTGCGCGAACTGGTCGGCGGGCAGCGCCATGGAAATCACGGGTACGGCGGCGGTCATAGTTTATCCACTTGCTCTGGGCCGGGAATCATCCTGCCCAATTTGTCCAATCCCGTTCGTGTCGAGCGAAGTCGAGACACCCATCGTTCGCGCACGACCGAGGGGCATCTCGACTTCGCTCGATGCGAACGGGTTTATTCTCTGCGCGGCAATGTAGAGACGTCCGCAGCGCGGGGAAAGGGGGGGCTGCGCCTCTTTTCAAACCGGCACGACGCGGTAAGAGAGCGACATGGCAAAACGATATTGGCTGATGAAATCCGAACCCGACGCCTATGCGTGGGAAACGCTGGTCAAGGACGGCAAGGGCATGTGGGACGGGGTGCGCAACCACAGCGCCAAGCTCAACATGATGGCGATGAAGGTCGGCGACGAGGCGCTCTTCTATCACAGCAATATCGGCAAGGAATGTGTCGGGATCATGGAGATCGTCGAGGCGCACTCGCCCGATCCGACCGCCGACGAAGGATCGCCCTGGGTCATCGTGCGCGTCGCGCCGGTGCGCGCGCTCGCTTATCCGGTGACGCTGGCGGCGATCAAGGCCGACCCGAAGCTTGCCGACATGGACCTGATCCGCCAGTCGCGGCTGTCGGTCGGGCGCGTCACGCCCGCCGAGTGGAAGCACATTCTGAAGAAGTCGGAAAAGCCGGAGGCCTAGGAGGCGTTGACAAATTGGCGCATCCACAGGCGGATTGAGACGATGTGGATGAAGCCGAGATAGCTGGCGGCGGTTTTGTCGTAGCGGGTTGCCAGTCTGCGGGCGTTCTTGAGCTTGTTGAAGCAGCGTTCGACCA
>JAEULK010000002.1 GCA_016793775.1 Sphingopyxis sp.
GCACCACGCTCGATCACGAACGGCTCAAGACAGGCCCACTCCTCGTCGCTCATCAATCCCCGGATCACGGCAGCCTCCTCAAAAGCTACCGTGAATCAGAAACTACCACGCTTGGGAATCCCCTTTGTCAACGCCTCCTAAATTCGCCCGCAACCACTCAGCCCGCGATCCATTCCACCCACGCGCCATGCGCGTGCGCCCGGCCCAGCAGCTTCGGTTCGCCGCCGCCGGGCCAATGGCGCACCACCAGTTCGTGATGATGCACCGTGCGGTTCGCCTCGAGCGCGGCCCAGGCGAGCGGGCGGTCGGCGGTCGCGCGGGCGCCCGCGGCCTCCATCGCGGCGGTGACGCGCGCCTGCTGGTCGGCGGGGACATATTGCCACACGATCGAATGCATCAGCAGCCGGGTGGTGCCCACGGCTTGCGGCTTTGCCAGTTCGGCCTCGACGAAGTCGGCGGCATTGGCGTGCACGATATCGGGCTTCGCCTCGGTCGCGGCGGCGATCGCGGCCTCCATGCGGTCGAAGCGGACATGATGCTCGGGCCAGATATAGGCCTTGAGCCGCAGCGCCTGCATGGGGTCGGTGAGGTCGACAGGGGCGACGTCGCAGCCGCGGGTCCCGGTGATCTCGATCTTGTGCTGCGGCGGATGCCGCCCGCGCCATTCGGGGGTGAAGGCCATCGCGCCGGGCTGCGGCCCGACCTGAACGCCCGCCAGGTCATAATGATAGCGCGCGAGCATCAGGTTGATCCCGGCGCTCGACCCGATCTCCAGGCATTGGAAATGCGGCGGCAGGCCTTGTTCGGTCAGCCACAGCATCGCGGCGATGAAGCTCGACGAGCGGCCCGCCTCGTTGGTCTGCGGCGGCCCGTCGAGCCAGGGAAGCAGCACTGCCGCGTGCCGCCGGACGACGCCCGCGACGATCGCGGCGTCGTTGATGCCGTCGGCGTCGGCATAGATGGGTGCCAGTTCGTGCGCGGCGCCGGCGAGGTGGAGCGCGTGCAGCCCGCCGGCGGCGCGCAGGGGCAGGGCGTCGGCGAGCGGGGCGCCTGTCCAGCCGGCGATGCGGCGCGCAAAATCGGTGGCGGGGGCGTCGAGCAGGGTGGCCAGCGCCGCGACGATGCGCGCGGTCACCGGGGCGTCGTTGGCGCGGCAATAAAGCACCTGGTTGGCGAAGGCACCGCGCACCGCTTCGGCGCCGGTATCGCCGAGGTCCATCGGCTGCATACGCTCGCTCATTGCCCTTTCCCCCGGCTCGCCTTATGGGCCGGGGCGCTTATGCCCGAACCGATCATCTTTTCCATCCCGAAAGGGCGCATCCTCGACGAGGCGCTGCCGTTGCTCGCGGCGGTCGGCATCGAACCCGCGGCGGATTTCTTCGATCCCAAGAGCCGCGCTTTGGTGTTCGCGACGAACCAGCCGCATATCTCGCTGATCCGGGTGCGCGCCTTCGACGTCGCGACGTTCGTCGCGCACGGCGCGGCGCAGCTGGGCATCGTCGGATCGGACGTGATCGACGAGTTCGACTATTCGGAACTCTATGCGCCGGTGGACCTGGGCATCGGCCATTGCCGCCTGTCGCTGGCGGGTCCCGAGGGCAGCGCGCCGCCGGGACTGGGCGCGAGCCATATTCGCGTCGCGACCAAATATCCCGGCACCACGCGCCGCTGGTTCGAGGCGCGGGGCATCCAGGCCGAGTGCATCAAGCTGAACGGCGCGATGGAGATCGCGCCGAAGCTGGGGCTGGCATCGCATATCGTCGACCTGGTCTCGACCGGGCGCACGCTCGTCGAAAACGCGCTGGCCGAACAGGTGGTGATCAGCGAGGTCTCGGCGCGGCTGATCGTCAACCGCGCGGCGTTCAAGCTGCGTTCGGCCGAAGTGCCGGCGCTGGTCGAGCGATTCCGCGTTGCCGTAGGCCAAATAACCGTCGAGCGCGGCGATGCGGCGGCTTGATGCCTCCGAAGCCGGCTTTGCGGTCGCCTTCGACGCGCTGGTAAACGACCGGCGCGAAAGCACGTCCGATGTGTCGGTCGACGTCGCGGCGATCGTCGCGCGGGTGAAGGCCGAGGGCGATGCGGCGCTGGCCGAATATACCGCGCGGTTCGACGGCTTCGATCTCGATGCCAGCGGGTGGAATATTTCCAAGGCGGATTGCGCCGCCGCTTATGACGCGCTGGCGCCCGAATTGCGCGGCGCGCTCGACCTCGCGGCGGAGCGGATCCGCGCTTATCACGTCGCGCAATTGCCCGAGGATCGCGACTATCGCGATGCGACGGGGGCGCGGCTCGGTGCGCGCTGGGGGGCGGTCGATGCGGCGGGGGTCTATGTGCCCGGCGGGCGTGCCGCCTATCCCTCGTCGGTGCTGATGAACATCATCCCGGCGAAGGTCGCCGGCGTCGAGCGCATCGTGATGATGACGCCGACGCCCGGCGGCGCGGTCAACCCCGTCGTGATGGCGGCGGCGCATATCGGCGGGGTCGACGAGATCTGGCGCATCGGCGGGGCGCAGGCGGTGGCGGCGCTCGCTTATGGCACCGACAGAATCGCGCCGGTCGATGTCGTCACCGGACCGGGCAATGCCTGGGTCGCCGAGGCGAAAAGGCAGGTTTACGGCGTCGTCGGCATCGACATGGTCGCGGGGCCGAGCGAGATCGTCGTCGTCGCCGACAATCGCAACGCGCCGCATGTCATCGCCGCCGACCTGCTGAGCCAGGCCGAGCATGACCCGACGAGCCAGTCGATCCTGTTCACCGACGATGCCGGTTTCGGCGATGCGGTGGCGGCGGCGGTCGCGGACGTCATCCCGACGCTGACGACCGCCGCGACGATGCGCGACAGCTGGGCCGCCAATGGCGCGGTGATCGTCGTGCCGACCCTGGCCGACGCGATCCCCCTCTGCGACCGGCTGGCGCCCGAGCATCTGGAACTCGCGGTCGATGCCGAGGTCGCCGACGCGCTGTTCGCGAGGGTACGCCATGCAGGATCGGTGTTCCTCGGCCGCCATACCCCCGAGGCGATCGGCGATTATGTCGCGGGGCCGAACCATGTCCTGCCGACCGGGCGCCGCGCGCGCTTTTCGAGCGGGCTGTCGGTGACCGACTTCATGAAGCGCACCAGCTTCCTCGCCCTGGACGAATCGGCGCTGGGCGCTATAGGCCCCGCCGCCGTTGCGCTCGCGGGCGCCGAAGGGCTGCCCGCCCATGCGCTCAGCGTCCAGAACAGATTGAAATAGAAAAGCCATGAACAAACGCGCCATATCCCGCTCCGCCGCCCGGCTCGCCGCCGTGCAGGCGCTGTATCAGCACGAGATGGAAGCGACCCCGGTCGCGAAGCTGATCCACGAATTCCACCAGCACCGCATCGGCGCGACGATCGAGGACGCGGAATATGCCGACGCCGACGTCGCCTTCTTCGACGATATCGTGAAGGGCGCGCTCGCGCGCGCCGACGAAATCGACGCGGCGATTGTCGCGCGGCTGGCCAGCGGCTGGTCGATGGAGCGGCTCGACCGCACGATGAAGGCGATCTTGCGCGCCGGCGCCTATGAACTGATGGCGCGCGGCGACGTGCCGGTGGGCGCGGTGGTCAGCGAATATGTCGATGTCGCGAAAGCCTTTTTCGATGCGCGCGAGGCGGGGTTCGCCAATGGGCTGCTCGATGCGATCGGCAAGGATGTGCGCAAAGCCACCTGAAAACCCGTTCGTGTCGAGCGAAGTCGAGACACGCTGAGGTCGCGCAAGCCTTCGGTGTCTCGACTGCGCTCGACACCAACGGAATTAGGGGACATTGTTTCGGCGGGAGGGTCGCACATGTCCGAAGCCGATTTCATCGCCCGCCTGCGCGCCATCGCGACCGATCCCGCGGCGCGTGGGCTCGCCGACGACGCGGCGGTGCTCGGCGACCTCGTGCTCACCCATGACATGATCGTCGAGGGCATCCATTTCCTGCCCGACGACACGCCGCAGGATGTCGCGTGGAAGCTCGTCGCGGTGAACCTGTCCGACCTCGCCGCCAAGGGGGCGGTGCCGATCGGGGTTTTGATGGGCTACAGCCTCGGCGACGACGCGTGGAATGCCGCCTTCGTCGATGGGCTCGACACCGCGCTGCGGCGCTTCGGCATCGTCCTGCTCGGCGGCGATACGGTGCGGGTGCCCGAGGGGACGCCGCGCAGCTTCGGGCTGACCGCGATCGGCCGCGCGCCCGAGGGCGGGGCGCCTTCGCGGAGCGGCGCGAAGCCGGGCGATCAGATCTGGGTCACCGGCAGCATCGGCAATGCGGGCCTCGGCCTCGCGATGCGGCTGGGGCAGGTCGAGGCGAACGAGACATGCCTCTCGGCCTATCGCCGTCCGCAGCCGCAGCTGACCTTTGGCCAGGCGCTGGTGCCGCATGTCCATGCGATGATGGATGTGTCCGACGGGCTACTGATCGACGCCGAGCGCATGGCGTCGGCGAGCGGGTGCGAGATCGGGATCATGCTCGAATCGGTACCGCTGTCGGCGGCGCTGCTGGCGGTGCGGCCCGACGTGCTCGATACAAGGCTCGCGGCGACGACGGCGGGGGACGACTACCAGCTGTTGTTCGCCGCCGATGCGAGCGCCGCGGCGGCGATCCGCGCGATATCGGCAGGGCTGAATGTCGCGGTGACGCCGATCGGCCATGCGGGTGTCGGCAGCGGAATCCAGCTGACGCACCGCGCCCAGCGCATCGCGCGTCCCGCGCGCCTGGGTTTCATGCACTAGGCAAGCTCAGCCAATAAATAGGGACAGTCCCTATTTAATCATCGCGCCCGGATGCCGGGCTGCGCGGGCTGTCCGATTAAATAGGGACTGTCCCTATTTATTGGCGCCACGTCGCTGATCAGCGCAAAACCGCCGCAAAAGCGGGGTTGCCCTCGTTTCGCTTTCTTCCCATAACGCGGCGTCCAAATTTGGGGCGGTCGCATCAGGGGAGAGGGCGAACCGGCAGTCAATAAGTCGGACGTGCTCGATTGCTAACCTGGGTCCGCCCCGTTCTAGGGGAAGGAATATCCACGCATGAATCCGGTTATGATCGCGATAGCGTGCGGCTTGATCGCCGTGCTCTATGGCTTCGTTACCTCCCGACAGGTGCTCGGCGCCTCGGCCGGTAACGAAAAGATGCAGGAAATCGCCGCCGCCATTCAGGAAGGCGCCAAGGCCTATCTGGGCCGCCAATATCGCACCATCGCCATCGTCGGCGTCGTCGTCGCCATCCTGGTCGGATGGTTCCTCGGCCCGATCTCGGCGACCGGCTTCGTCATCGGCGCCGTGCTGTCGGGCGTCGCCGGCTTCGTCGGCATGAACATCTCGGTCAAGGCCAATGTCCGCACCGCGGCCGCGGCGCAGACCGGGCTGCAGGCCGGCCTGACCATGGCGTTCCGCGCCGGCGCGATCACCGGCATGCTGGTGGCCGGCCTCGCGCTGCTCGCGATCTCGGTCTTCTTCTGGTATCTGATCGGCCCCGGCGGCTACACCGTCGGCGGTGACGACCGCACCGTCGTCGACGCGCTCGTCGCGCTGGCCTTCGGCGCCTCGCTGATCTCGATCTTCGCGCGTCTGGGCGGCGGCATCTTCACCAAGGCCGCCGACGTCGGCGCCGACCTGGTCGGCAAGGTCGAGGCCGGAATTCCCGAGGACGATCCGCGCAACCCCGCGGTGATCGCCGATAACGTCGGCGACAATGTCGGCGACTGCGCCGGCATGGCCGCCGACCTGTTTGAAACCTATGTCGTCACCGTCGGCGCCACCATGGTGCTGATCGCACTGCTGCTGAAGAACGCAGGCGCCCAACTGCTGCCGCTGATGAGCCTGCCGCTGCTGATGGGCGGCGTGTGCATCATCACCTCGATCATCGGCACCTATTTCGTCCGCCTCGGCGGCGGCAAGAATGTCATGGGTGCGATGTACAAGGGGTTCCTGGTCACCGCGATCCTTTCGGTTCCGGCGATCTGGTTCTCGACCAACCTGGTGCTGAACGGCGACATGGATACCGCGGTTACCGGTCAGACCTTCAACGGCTGGGACCTGTTCTATTGCTCGCTGCTGGGCCTCGTCATCACCGGGCTGATCATCTGGATCACCGAATATTACACCGGCACCAATTATCGCCCGGTGCGGTCGATCGCCAAGGCCTCGGAAACAGGTCATGGCACCAACGTCATCCAGGGTCTGGCGATCAGCCTGGAATCGACCGCGCTGCCGACACTCGTCATCTGCGTCGGTATCATCGCCGCTTTCCAGATCGCGGGTATCGTCGGCATCGCCTTTGCCGCCACCGCGATGCTGGCGTTGGCCGGCATGGTCGTCGCGCTCGACGCTTATGGTCCGGTGACCGACAACGCCGGCGGCATCGCCGAAATGGCGGGTCTGGACGACAGCGTGCGCGAAAAGACCGATCTGCTCGACGCCGTGGGCAACACGACGAAGGCGGTGACCAAGGGCTATGCCATCGGTTCGGCGGGTCTGGCGGCGCTGGTGCTGTTCGGCACCTATACCGCCGATATCACCGAATATTCGGCGAAGCTCGGCCTCGACGCGCCGCTGACCTTCTCGCTGTCGTCGCCCTATGTCATCGTCGGGCTGCTGCTCGGCGCGCTGCTGCCGTACCTCTTCGGGGCGTTCGGCATGACCGCCGTCGGCCGCGCGGCGGGCGAGGTCGTCAAGGATGTTCGCGATCAGTTCAAGAACAACCCGGGCATCATGACCTATGAATCGAAGCCCGACTATGCGCGCACGGTCGACCTGGTCACCAAGGCGGCGATCAAGGAAATGATCATTCCGTCGCTGCTGCCGGTGCTGGCGCCGATCGTCGTCTATTTCGTGATCCGCGCGGTGGCCGGTCCGGCCGCGGCACTCGAGGCGCTCGGCGCGCTCCTGCTCGGCGTGATCGTCGGCGGGCTGTTCGTCGCCATCTCGATGACCTCGGGCGGCGGCGCCTGGGACAACGCGAAAAAATATATCGAGGACGGCAACCACGGCGGCAAGGGCAGCGAGGCCCATAAGGCCGCAGTGACCGGCGACACCGTCGGCGATCCTTACAAGGATACCGCGGGTCCGGCGGTCAACCCGATGATCAAGATCACCAATATCGTGGCGATCCTGCTCCTCGCGGCGCTGGCGCACGGCGCGGCGTAAGCTGCACCGCCTGCGGGTAAATGAAAGGCCCCGCCGGAGCGATCCGGCGGGGCTTTTCGTTTGGTTCTTTTTTGGGGGGGGGGACGTTGCCGATCCTCCCCGTTCCGGGGAGGATCGGCATTCGCCCGAAACCCGCCCTCCGCTACTCCGCCGTCGCCTTCATCTGCTTGGCATAGCCCGCCTGGACCATCGCGCTCATCCGGTCGAACAGCGCGTCGGGGTCGCTGCGGCGCAGTGGGGGGATTGCCGCTTCCGCCCCTTCGGCGACCACCAGTTCGCGCGTGCCCGCGGCGACGGCATCCAAAATCTGCGCGGCGGCAAAGTCGGGCGACAGGCCGTTGTCGATCGCCTTGTCGCTGGTCCCACGGGTGCTGCCATCGGCGCTCAGCGCATTGCGGCTGACGTTGGTCGCGATCGATCCGGGCGCGACGACCAGCACTTTCAGCCCCAGATGCTCATTCTCCGCCCGCACGCTGTCGTGATAGCCGATCAGGCCGTGCTTGGCGGCGCAATAGGCGCTGCGCAGCGGGACGCCGGCCATGCCGGCGACGCTCGAAATGGCGACGATCTGGCCCCCGCCCGCCGCGACCATGCGCGGCAGCAACTGCTGGGTGAGCGCGATCGGGGCGAGCAGGTCGACGTCGACGATCTTCCGATAGACCGAAAAATCGGTCTCGATCGCCAGGCTGCGCTGCGAAATGCCGGCGTTGTTGACGAGGCCGTCGATCCGCCCGCACCAGTTCCACGCCTCCTCGGCCATCAGCGGCAGCGCGGCATAGTCTGTGGCCTCAAAGGGCAGGATCATCGTGCCCGGCCCGCAGTCCTTCGCCACCGCCTCGAGCGCCGCGACATTGCGGCCCGACAGGATCAGCCGCGCGCCGCGCGCCGACAGCGCCCGCGCCAGCGCCGCGCCGATGCCCGACGAAGCGCCGGTAACCCACCAAACTTGATCCCGCATATTGGCATCCTATCTGTCATATTGTCCCAGCCTGAAACGGACTTATGGGGTCGTCAAGGCGCCCACCCACGCATTTCCGTCGAGGGGTGGCAATTTTGTTGCGACTCTGTTATAATAAATATCAACACGCCGACATTCTGCCTCTTCCCGCCGCCGGGCTGGGGCACGGTCGGCGTTTCCGATGGAGCCATATCCCTTGTCACTCTGACTGGCTAGCGCCGCCGAAATGCTTCGATCCACCTCCACGGGAGGGCCGGATGCACTGGCTTTGACGCTTCGCCGTTCCGACAAGGCACAGAAAGGAAACTGCATGTCCGCAAACACCCTACTCTTCGAAGTCGGTGACTATGTCGTTTATCCGAAGCATGGCGTGGGGCGCGTCATCGAACTGCAGCGGTCGGAAATCGCCGGCATGCAGCTCGAACTTTATGTCCTGCGCTTTGAAAAAGAAAAAATGACCCTGCGCGTCCCGACCAACAAGGCCGAGGGCGTGGGCATGCGCAAGCTGTCGTCGGACAAGACGCTGAAGGAAGCGCTGCAGGTGCTGACCACCAAGCCGAAGGTCAAGCGCACCATGTGGTCGCGCCGCGCGCAGGAATATGAAGCGAAGATCAATTCGGGCGATCTGGTGTCGATCGCCGAAGTGACCCGCGACCTGTTCCGCGCCGACGACCAGCCCGAGCAGAGCTATTCGGAACGCCAGATCTTCGAAGCCGCGTCGAGCCGCCTCGCCCGCGAACTGGGCGCGATGGAAGAGAGCGACGAAAAGACGGCGCAGGCGAAGATCCTGCAGATCCTGAACGAGCATGCGCCGAAATATTATGTGGAGAAGGTGGTTTAAGCGCGCTTCGCAGCGGCGAGAAAAGGAGAGGGCGGTCCGAGAGGGCCGCCCCTTTTCTTTGACCCTCTCCCCTTGGGGGAGAGGGAGGGGCCCGCGCGGCGCAGCCGCGTGGGAGGGTGAGGGTCAGGTGGTCGATCCCTCACCCAACTCCAGCTAGACAGCAAGCTGCCAAGGCTGCGCAACCCTCTCCCTCAAGGGGGGAGAGGGGTTCAGGGATAAGTGGCCTTCACAAAATACAGCCCGTCGGGCGGCGCATTCAGGCCCAGCGCCTGCCGGTCGGCGGCATCCAGCGCCGCCTGCAAATCGCGCGCCGACCATTTGCCTTCGCCGACCAGCGCCAGGCAGCCGACCATCGAGCGCACCTGGTGGTGGAGGAAACTGCGCGCGGCGGCTTCGACGATGATTTCCGCGCCGTGGCGGCTGACGTCGAGCCGGTCGAGCGTCTTCACCGGGCTTTGCGACTGGCAATGCGCCGAGCGGAAGGTGGTGAAATCGTGCAAGCCCAGCAGCAGTTGCGCCGCCTCATGCATCTTCGCGGCGTCGAGCGGGCGCGCGAACTGCCACGCCAGCCCCTTGTCCCAGGTCAACGGCGCGCGGCGGTTGACGATGCGATATTCATAAGCGCGCCCGGTGCAGGCGAAGCGCGAATGCCAGTCATCCGCGGCCTCTTCGCACGCGGTGATCGCGATCGGGGCGGGGCGGAGCTGCGCGTTGATCGCCTCCATCAGGCGGAAGGGGGCCAGCGGCTTGTCGATATCGACATGGCCGCGCATCGCGATGGCGTGGACCCCGGCGTCGGTGCGCCCGGCGCTGAACACCGCGGCCTCCTCGCCGGTGATGCGGTGGACCGCGGCCTCGATCGTCTGCTGCACGCTCGGGCCATGCGCCTGCCGCTGCCAGCCCATATAGGGGCGGCCGTCATATTCGATGGTGAGGGCAAATCTTGTCATCGCCGCCCCTTAGCCGTTCGCATCGAGCGAAGTCGAGATGCCCATCGGTCACGCCTGCCTTCACGTGTCTCGACTTCGCTCGACACAAACGGAGGTTAGGCTAGGCGCGTGCCCTTGGCGATCGGGCGGCCGCGCAGCAGTTCGGCGGCGTCCATGCCGGGCTTGCCGGCGCGCTGGACGCGCGTCGCGCGGATCGCGCCGGGGTTGCAGGCGATGGTGAGGCTATCGTCGAGCGTGACACCGGGGGCGGCGCCAGCGACGGTCTCGGCCGGCGGGACCACCGCAGCGGCGAGCATTTTGTAGCGCTCGCCTTCCAGTTCGAAAAAGGCGCCGGGCACCGGGTTGAAGGCGCGGATCTGGCGCTCGACCTGTACCGCGCTGGTCAGGAAATCGAGCCGCGCCTCGCTCTTGTCGATCTTCGCCGCATAGGTGATGCCCTCCTCGGGCTGGGCGTGCGGGGCGAAGGCGTGGAGGTCGCTCAGCGCCTTGACCATCATCAGCGCGCCCATTTCGGCGAGCTCGTGGGTCAGCATGCCCGCGCTCTTGCCCGCAGTCGGCGTCGTCTCGACCAGCCGCATCGCGCCGGTGTCGAGGCCCACGTCCATCTGCATGATCGTCACCCCGGTCTCGGCATCGCCCGCGAGGATCGCGCGCTGCACCGGCGCCGCGCCGCGCCAGCGCGGCAGGATCGAGCCATGGACGTTGAGGCACCCCTCGCGCGGGGCGCCCAGCACCGCCTGCGGCAGGATCAGGCCGTAAGCCGCGACCACCGCGACATCGAGGTCGAGCGCGGCGAATTCGGCTTGCGGCTCTTCGGTCTTCAGGCTCTTGGGGGTGCGGACGGGCAGGCCATGTTCCTCGGCCCAAACATGCACCGCGCTCTGCTGCACCTTCTTGCCGCGCTGTGCGGGGCGGGGGGGCTGGGTATAAACGCACGCGATCTCATGCCCCGCGGCATGCAGCGCGGCGAGCGTCGGCACCGCGAAGGGCGGCGTTCCCATGAAGGCGATGCGCATTGTCATTTCTCGCGCGCCGCTTAAGACCATCCGCCATGGCATCGCAAGAGATTGAAGCCCTCGTCCAGCAACTCGCCCGCCTGCCGGGTCTCGGCCCGCGCTCGGCGCGGCGCGCGGTGCTGCACCTGATGAAGAAGCGCGAGAGCAGCTTTGCGCCGTTGCTCGCGGCGCTCACGAGCGTGTCCGAACGGCTCGTCACCTGCGGCATTTGCGGCAATATCGACACGCAGGACCCGTGCGCGATCTGCGCCGACCCGCGCCGCGACGCGCGCAGCCTGTGCGTCGTCGAGGAGGTGTCGGACCTGTGGGCGCTCGACAAGTCGCGGCTGTTCCCCGGCAAATATCATGTGCTCGGCGGGCGGCTGTCGGCGCTGGAGGGGGTGCGACCGCAGGACCTGAGTATCGATGCCTTGGTGGCGCGCGTCGCCGCAGGTGGGATCGACGAGGTGGTGCTCGCGATGAACGCGACGCTGGAAGGGCAGACGACCGCGCATTATCTCGCCGAGCGGCTGGAGGGTTATCCGGTGCGGCTGACGCAGCTCGCGCACGGCCTGCCGGTGGGGGGCGAGCTGGATTATCTGGATGAGGGGACGCTGGCGCAGGCGCTGAGGGCGCGGCGGCCGGTAGGTTAGCCATGGCCGAGAAGGTTTGCCCTGACTGTGCCGAGCGCGTGAAAGCTGAAGCGATCAAATGTCGATATTGCGGATATCGTTGGTCTGGCCACGACAAGCCTCCCTTTGATGCGTGGCGTGTCGGCGCGGTTGTGGTGATTTTGGCAATGCTTGCGCTGGCCATTGCTACCTCTTGACCCCGCGCCCCCGCGACCATACCTGCACGCCATGGCCCTTTTACCCATCATAGAGACCCCCGATCCGCGGTTGCGCGTCATTTCGAAGCCGGTCGAGACCTTCGACGCCGAGCTCAAGACGCTGATCGCCGACATGTTCGAAACGATGTACGACGCCCCCGGTATCGGGCTCGCCGCGATCCAGGTCGCGGTGCCGAAGCGCATTTTGGTGATCGACCTGCAGGAACCCGACCCCGAGGATCCCGAGGGCAAGAAGGTGATCCGCGAACCCCGCGTGTTCATCAATCCCGTCTTTTCGGACGAGAGCGAGGAGCATAGCGTTTATCAGGAGGGCTGCCTGTCGGTCCCCGAGCAATATGCCGATGTGACGCGCCCCGCCGAGGTCACCGTCGACTGGCAGGACGCGGACGGCAACAAGCACCGCGAACGCATGACCGGCCTGATGGCGACGTGCATCCAGCACGAATATGACCATCTGGAAGGCATTCTCTTCATCGATCATCTGTCGCGGCTGAAGCGCGAGATGGTGCTGAAGAAATTGGCGAAAATCAGGAAGGCGGCGTAATTTAAGCCGCTCCCCTTGCGGGAGGGGTTTGGGGTGGGGTCCGCGCAATTGTGCGCGAAGAGACTCCCGACAAACCGACGTTTTCGAGATTCTTATGCGGCGCGGACGCGCCGGGCACCCACCCCTTGATCCCCTCCCTTGAAGGGAGGGGAGGTTCGGGTCAGCCGGCGGCCTTCGCCACGCCCACCATCGCGGGGCGGAGCAGGCGGTCCTTCATCATATAACCCGCCTGCATTTCCTGCACGATCGTGCCGGGCGCCTTGTCGCTCGGGATTTCGAGCATCGCCTGGTGCTGGTTGGGGTCGAGCGGCAGGCCGATCGCCGCGATGCGGGTGATGCCGTTGCGTTCGAAGACGCTGAGCAATTCGCGCTCGGTCGCCTCGAGCCCGGTGATCAGCGGCTTGATGCCTTCGTCGGCGCGCTGGTCGTCGCTGAGCGCCGCGAGCGCGCGGCCGAGATTGTCGGCGACCGACAGGATATCGCGCGCGAATTTGGTCGAAGCATAGGCGTGCGCGTCGGCGACCTCCTTCTCGGCGCGGCGACGGACATTCTGCGTCTCGGCGCGGGCATAGAGCAGGTCCTGCTGCACCGCGGCGACTTGCTCGGCAAGCTTGGCGATCTCGTCATTCTCGCCGGGCGTCGGCGCGGTCGCATCGGCCTCGGCCGCGACATTTTCGGGGGTCAGCGCGTCGTCCTGGGCGCGCGTGTCATTATCCATGTTCGTCATAAACCTATCGTATCAGTCTGGAGAGCGATTGTGCGGTGAAATCCACCATGGGTACGATCCGGGCATAGTTCAAGCGCGTGGGGCCGATGACCCCGACCACGCCGACCACGCGCCCGTCCGCGCCGCGATAGGGCGCCGCTATCACGGAAGAGCCAGAAAGCGAGAATAATTTATTCTCCGACCCGATGAAAATGCGGGTCGCGCTGCCTTCGCGCGCGCTGTCGAGCAGCCCGGCGATATCCTGCTTGGTTTCGAGTTCGTCGAGCAATTGCCGCACGCGGTCGAGGTCGCCGACCGCGCTGTCGTCGAGCAGGTTTGCCTGGCCGCGCACGATCAGCACCGGCCGGTCGGCGCCGTCCGATGACCAGATGGCGAGCCCGCGGCTGACGAGGTCCTGCGCGGCGCGGTCGATCGCGATGCGTTCGGCCTCGATCTCGTGGCGCACGCGCGCCATGGCTTCGGTGAGGGTGAGGCCCGACAGCATCGACGAGATATAATTGCCCGCCTCGACAAGCGCGGAGGGGTTGAGCCCCGCTGGAATGGCGATGACCCGGTTCTCCACCGACCCGTCACCCGCAACGAGCACGACGAGCGACTGGCTCGCCGACAGCGGCACGAAGGCGAGCTGCTTGAGCACGCGTTCGTGCTTGGGGACGAGGACGAGGCCGGCGCAGGCCGAGAGGCCCGAGAGCGCCGAGGTCGCCTGGGCGAGCGCGCTTTCGATCGGGCCGGCGTCGGCGAGCGACGCCTCAATCTGCGCGCGGTCTTCGGCGCTGGGTTCGGCGACCTGCATCATGCCGTCGACGAAGAGGCGGAGGCCCTGTTCGGTGGGAAGCCGCCCCGCGCTGGTGTGCGGGCTGGCGAGCAGGCCCAATTCCTCGAGGTCCTGCATGACGTTGCGGATCGAGGCGGGCGAGAGATTGAGGCTCGCGAGCTTCGACAGCGTGCGCGAGCCGACCGGCTGGCCGGTCTCCAGATAGGCGTCGACGACCATCCGGAACACGTCGCGCGCGCGCGTGGTGAGTTCGGTGATCGGGGGGGTGCTCATGGGGAGGATTTAGGGTCGGGGGCATTGCGTTGCAACAAGTGCGTCGCCCCCGCGAAGGCGGGGGCCGTTGTCGGTTGACGCAGCGATGCAGGGACAGGCCGCTAGCGGCCCCCGCCTTCGCGGGGGCGACGATGATCGATTTGACAGTCTGGCTTGTGCCGCTAGCCTCCCCGCCGGGGAGAAAAGCATGACCACACGCCCGCTCGACCAGGACGACCCGCTCGACGATTTCGCGCATCGCGACATCGACCTGCTCGGCCGCAAGCACCGCGTCTATGTGATGGGCCGCGGCCCCGCGGTGATCGTGATGACCGAAATGCCCGGCATCAGCCCGCATGTCGCGCGCTTCGCGCGCTGGGTCCGCGATGCGGGCTTCACCGTCTATATGCCGCATATCTTTGGGAAAGACGGCGCGGTGCCGCGGGCGCCTCGCATGCTGTTCACGATGATCGGCGGGTGCATCAGCCGCCAGTTCCGTGCCTTCCGGGCGAATGATAGCTCGCCCGCGACGCTATGGCTGCGCGCGCTGGCGGCACAGGCGCATAAGGAGTGCGGCGGCAAGGGCGTCGGTGCGATCGGCATGTGCTTCACGGGCAATTTCGCGCTGTCGATGATGCTCGAACCCGCGGTGCTCGCCCCGGTGCTCGCGCAGCCGTCGCTGCCGCTGAACGACCCCGCGGGCATGCACATCGCGCCCGACGAACTCGCGGCGGTGAAGGCGCAGATGGAGGCCGAGGACCTGACCGTGCTCGCCTACCGCTTCGAGGGCGACAAATATTGCAAGGCCGCGCGCTTCGCGGCCTATGAGGATGCGCTGGGTGATCGTTTCATCGGCAAGGTGCTGCCCGACGAAGCCGCGAACCCCGACAGCCCGATGAAGAACCCGCACAGCGTGGTGACGATCCATCTGATCGACGAGGCCGGCCAGCCGACGGTGGCGGCGCGCGACGAAATCCTCGAATTTTTCAGGATGCGGTTGAGCGATTGAGCGCGGGCGCTTAAGGGCCTCGGCAATCTTCTATCGAAAGGATCAACCATGCGCCCTTCCGGCCGCGCGCCCGACCAGATGCGTCCCATCGGCATCGACACCGAATTCACCATCCATGCCGAGGGCAGCGTCCTCGTCAGCTTCGGCAACACCAAGGTGCTGGTCACCGCCAGCGTCGACGAGAAGGTGCCGCCCTTCCTGCGCGGCAAGGGGCAGGGCTGGGTCACCGCCGAATATGGCATGCTGCCCCGCGCGACGCACACGCGCGGCAGCCGCGAGGCGGCGAAGGGCAAGCAGTCGGGGCGCACGCAGGAAATCCAGCGGCTGATCGGCCGGTCCTTGCGCGCCGTGGTCGATTTCCAGAAGCTCGGCGAGCGGCAGATCGTGATCGACTGCGACGTGATCCAGGCCGACGGCGGTACGCGCACTGCGTCGATCTCGGGCGCGTGGGTCGCGCTGCGGCTCGCGGTCGACAAGCTGATCGCGTCGGGCGCGATCACGGCCGACCCGATCGAGGACCAGGTCGCCGCGATCTCGTGCGGCATCTACAAGGGCACGCCGGTGCTCGACCTCGACTATGACGAGGATTCGAACGCGGGCGCCGACGGCAATTTCGTGCTGACCGGCAAGGGGCAGATCGTCGAGGTGCAGACCAGCGCCGAGGGCGCGACCTATGACGAGGAAGGCCTGCTGCGGCTGCTCCGCCTCGCGCGAATCGGCTGCGCCGACATCTTCGCCGCGCAGGCGAAGGCGGTGGGGCGCTGAGTTCCATTTTCGTCACCCCGGGCTCGACCCGGGGTCCCGCTCCGCGCCATTCAAGGAGCGGGACCCCGGATCAAGTCCGGGGTGACGATGAAAGAAAAGGCTCGTCATGACCCACCGCAAGCTCGTCCCCGGCAAGCTCGTCATCGCGAGCCACAATGCGGGCAAGGTGCGCGAGATTCGTGCGCTGCTCTTACCCTTCGGGATCGAGCCGGTGTCGGCGGGCGATCTCGGCCTGCCCGAGCCCGAGGAGACGGGGACGACCTTCCGCGAAAATGCGCTGCTGAAGGCGCATGCGAGCGCGTCGGCGGCGGGGCTGCCGGCGCTCGCCGACGACAGCGGGCTCGAGGTCGCAGCGCTCGCCGGCCGGCCGGGGGTCTATACCGCCGACTGGGCCGAGCGGCAGCGGTTCGAGGGCAATCCGGGGCGCGACTGGTACCTCGCGATGGGCAAGGTCGAGGGGCTGCTGGCGGAGCAGGGGCCGGATGTCGACCGCAGCGCGCGCTTCGTGTGCACACTGGCGCTGGCGTGGCCCGACGGGCATGCCGATGTTTACGAGGGCGCCGCGGAGGGCAGCCTGACCTGGCCGCCGCGGGGAAAGCTGGGCTTCGGGTATGATCCGGTGTTCGTTCCGGTGGGTAACGCACTGACTTTCGCCGAGATCGATCCGGCGGAGAAGCATCGGATCAGCCATCGGGCGGATGCTTTCGCCAAGCTGGTGGCGGGGGCGTTTTAGTTCCCCTCCCGCTTGCGGGAGGGGCTAGGGGAGGGCCTGTGGCCACCACTGACCAACGAGACATGCCCTCCCCCAACCCCTCCCGCAAGCGGGAGGGGAGTGAACCGCTCGCCCTTTATGTCCATTGGCCTTTTTGCGTCAGCAAATGCCCTTATTGCGACTTCAACAGCCATGTGCGCGAAAGCGTCGACAAGGATGCGTGGCGCGCGGCCTTGCTGGCGGATTTGCGGTATGAGGCGGCTTTGTTGCCGGGGCGGACGGTGTCGTCGATCTTCTTCGGGGGCGGGACGCCGAGTTTGATGCCGCCCGCCACCGTCGCGGCGGTGATTGCCGAGGCGGAGGCGCTTTGGGGGCTGGCGGACGATTGCGAGATCACGCTGGAAGCGAACCCGAACTCGGTGGAAGTTGCCGCTTTCGCCGATCTGGCGGCGGCGGGGGTCAACCGCGTGTCGATCGGGGTGCAGAGCTTCGATCCCCAAGTGCTGGAATTTCTGGGGCGGGCGCATAGCGGCGACGAGGCGCGGCGGGCGATTGCGGCGGCGCAAACTTATTTCCCGCGTGCGAGTTTCGACCTGATCTATGCGCGGCCGGGGCAGGCGCTTTCCGAGTGGGAGCGCGAGTTGGCGGGTGCGCTGGCGTTCGGGACGGGGCATCTGTCGCTGTACCAGTTGACGATCGAGCCGGGGACGCGCTTTGCGACGCTGGCGGCGAAGGGCGACCTCGTCATCCCCGACGGCGACGCCGCCGCCGACCTGTTCGACGCGACGCAGGCGCTGACGCGCGCGGCGGGGCTGCCGCGGTACGAGGTGTCGAACCATGCGCGGCCGGGCGAGGAGAGCCGGCATAATCTGACTTACTGGCGCTATGGCGATTATGCGGGCGTGGGGCCGGGGGCGCATGGACGGCGCAGATGCCAAGCGACCGAACGGCACAAGAAGCCCGAGAATTTCATCGCGGCGGTGGAGCGCAACGGGCATGGGATCAGGCACGAGAGCGACCTGCCCGCGCAGGAGCGCGCGACCGAGGCGATGCTGATGGGGCTGCGGCTGAGCGAAGGCGTCGATCTGGCGCGGGTCGAGGCGCGGAGCGGGCTGGGTCGCGCGGCGTTCGTCGATGACGCGGCGGTGGCGCGGCTGGCGGGCATGGGGCTGATGCGTGCCGAGGGCGACCAGCTGGTGGTGAGCGACGAGGGGATATTGCTGCTCGACTCGATCCTTTCCGAGGTGGTGCGGACGGGCTAAGTTCCATCGCTGCGCAAGCCATTAAATAGGGACAGTCCCCATTTAATCGCAAAGCCGGGGCGGTCGACAAATGATGCGCTCATTAAAATAGGGACTGTCCCTATTTAATGGCGGTTGGGGATGAATTTGGCGCAAGATCCGATCCGCGACTGGGATGCCCATCTGGCGCACGAGAAGCGCCGGTCGGAGCATACGCGGCGCGCCTATGTCGCGACCGCCGAACGGTTTGCCGCCTTTCTGTCGGGCCATCACGGCGGCGAAGTCGATGGCGGCATGCTGCGGCGGACGAGCGCCAATGATTTTCGCGCCTATCTGGCGACGCGGCGCGCCGAGGGGCTGGGCAATGCGTCGGCGGCGCGCGAATTGTCGGCGCTGCGGGGGTTTCTGCGCTTCGTCGGGGGTGAGGGGGCGACGCTGCCCGCGCTGCGCGGGCCGCGCGTGAAGAAGGGGCTGCCGCGTCCGGTGGCGCCCGCCGAGGCTTTGCAACTGGCGCAGGACGTCGCGGACAATGCACGCGAGGGCTGGGTCGGCGCGCGCGATTTCGCGTTGCTGCTTTTGCTCTATGGCGCGGGGCTGCGGATCGGCGAGGCGCTGTCGCTGACCGGCGCCGCGCTGCCGCTGGGCGAGGTGCTGCGAGTGACGGGCAAGAGGAACAAGACGCGCGTGGTGCCGATCCTGCCCGCGGTGGCGGCGGCGGTGGCGCGCTATGTCGCGGCCTGTCCGTGGCCGATGGGCAAGGAAGTGCCCTTGTTCCTCGGCGCGCGCGGCGGGCCGCTCCAGCCGGGGGTGGTGCGCGCGAGCGTAAGGTCGGCGCGGCGGGCGCTGGGGCTGCCCGAGCGGACGACGCCGCACGCGCTGCGGCACAGCTTCGCGACGCATCTGCTGGCTGGCGGGGCCGATTTGCGCAGCCTGCAGGAATTGCTGGGGCACGCGAGCCTGGCGTCGACGCAGGTCTATACGGCGGTCGATGCGGCGCATTTGCTGGATATTTATCGCAGCGCGCATCCGCGGGCGGGGTAGAGTAGTAGGCCGCTGACCCTCGCCCTTCCGGCGCTTCGTGCCTCCCTCCCTCTCCCGGCGGGAGAGGGATGGGGCCCGCCGGCTACGCCGTTGGGAAGGGTGAGGGTGGTCAGTCGTCCGATTGCTTCGGCTTCCACCGGATCACGCGCCACACATAGACCAGCACCAGCGAGCCGATCGCGACCAGCGCGACCGGGCCGACGAAGGCGTCGAGGTTGGCGAACTGCCCGCCGAACCAGTTGCCCGCACCCGCGAGCGCGGCGATCCAGATCGTCGAGCCGGCGGCGGTCCAGATCAGGAATTTGAGCTGGCTCATCTTCACCATGCCCGCGGGCAGCGACACCATCGTGCGCGCGACCGGCATGAAGCGCGCGACGAAGACGATCGCGGGACCATATTTCAGGAACCAGCCGTGCAGCCGCTCGACCTCGGCCCAGTCGAGGGTCAGCCAGCGGCCGTGGCGGTCGATGAAGGGTTTGAGCCGCTCATAGCCGATCCAGCGCCCGATCGCGTACCAGACCCAATTGCCCGCGGTCGTCCCCGCGACCGCGACCGCGACGAGGGGCCAGAAGTCGAAACGCCCCTGCGCGACCGCGATACCGCCGAGGCCCATTATCACTTCGGACGGGATCGGCGGAAAGACGTTTTCGAGCAGCATCAGCACGAAGATGCCGATGTAGCCCCAGGATTCGATCAGGTTGAGGATGAAATCGGTCATGCGGGGTCAACGCGGCGCGGCGTCAGTCGATCCGTCGCTTGATTGCGTCCCAGATCATGCCCGCCGTATCGCTGTTGTTGAAGCGGTCGATCGCGACGATTCCCGTTGGGGACGTGACGTTGATTTCGGTCAGCCATTCGCCGCCGATCACGTCGATGCCGACGAAAATCAGCCCGCGTTCCTTGAGCGCCGGGCCGAGCGCGGCGCAGATTTCCTGCTCGCGCGGGGTGAGGTCTGCGGCCTCGGCAAAACCGCCGACCGCGAGGTTCGAGCGGAATTCGCCTTCGCCGGGCTTGCGGTTTATCGCGCCCGCGACCTCGCCATCGACGAGCACGATGCGCTTGTCGCCCTGGCTGACGCTGGGCAGGAATTGCTGGACCATGAAGGGTTCGGGCCAGACCTGGCCGAACAGTTCGACCAGCGCGCCGAGGTTGCCGCCGTCGGCGTCGATCTTGAACACCGCCTTGCCGCCGTTGCCGTGCAGCGGCTTGATGACGACGGCGCCGTAGCGCGACTGGAAATCCTTGGTCGCGTCGAGGCTGCGCGTGACCATCGTCGGCGGCATATATTGCGGGAAGTCGAGGACGAAGACCTTTTCTGGGGCATCGCGCACCGCGGCGGGATCGTTGACGACCAAAGTCTCGCCCTTGATCCGCTCGAGCAGCCAGGTGCCGGTGAGGTAACCGAGGTCGAAGGGCGGGTCCTGGCGCATCAGCACGACATCGACGTCGCGGCCGAGGTCGAGCAGTACTTCTTCGCCGAATTTATAATGGGCGCCGGCTTCGCGTTTGGCTTCGAGGACGCGGTGCGCCTTCGTCGTCAGCCGCCCGGCCTCCCACGTCAGCCCGCGCACGTCGTAGTGATAGAGGGTGTAGCCGCGCTCCAGCGCGCTCAGCATCAGGTGGAAACTGCTGTCGCCATTGATGTTGATGTCCTCCATCGGGTCCATTTGCACGGCGGCGCGCAGGGTCATGCTCTTCTCCTTGGGCGCCGTCAGGGCTGCCAGACGTGGACCAGATGGCGTGGCAGGCGGCGCGGTGCAAGGAGCATCACGTCGATCCTGATGTCGTCCTGCGGCCGGGCGAAGCGCGGGGCGAGCATTTCGGCGGCGGCGGCGATGCGGCGCAGGCGATAATGGTCGATCGCGAGGTCGAGATCTTCGGGCCGGTCGCGCCATTTTACCTCGATGAAGGCGACGGTCCGGCCACGCCGCGCGACGAGATCGACCTCGCCGACCGGCACGCGCAGCCGCTGGCCGAGGATGCGCCAGCCGTGGAGGCGGAGCCACCAGGCGGCGCGGCGTTCGGCCTTGCGCCCGCGCGCTTCGGCCTCGGCGCGTTTCACCCGCCGTCCTTGAGGGCGAGGGCGCGGGCGTAGGTCTCGTGGCGGTCGAGGCCGAAGCGCCTGGCGACCGCCTTCGCCGCCTGCGCCACCGGCTTGTTGGCCATCGCTTCGCGCAGCGCAGCGTCGAGGGTGGCGTCGTCGGCACTTTCGGGCGCGGCCTCGCCCGGCGGGCCGACGATGACGACGATCTCGCCCTTCGGCGGGGCGTCGGCATAGCGCGCCGACAGCTCGGTCAGCGTGCCGGTGATACATTGTTCGTAAAGCTTGGTGATTTCGCGCGCGACCGCCGCCTCGCGGTCGCCGAGACCCTCCGCCAGCGCGGCGAGCGTGGCTGACAGGCGCGGGCCGCTTTCGTAGAAGACGAGGCTAGCGCGCAGGCCCGCGAGTTCGGCGATGGTGTCGGCGCGCGCCTTGGCCTTGCTGGGCAGGAACCCTGCGAACAGGAAGCGGTCGCTGGGCAGTCCCGACAGAGTGATCGCGGCGATCGCGGCACAGGGGCCGGGCAGGGTGGTGATGGCACGCCCCGCCGCGCGCGCATCGCGCACCAGCTTGTAGCCGGGATCGGAGATCAGCGGGGTGCCGGCGTCGGACACCAGAACGACGACTTCGTCGGCCATGCGCGCAACCAGCGCGGCGCGGGTGCGTTCGTCGCTATGATCGTGATAGGGGGTCATCGAAATCCGTAAGCCCAGATGCGCCAGCAGCTTTGCCGTCACACGCGTGTCTTCGGCGGCGATCACATCGGCGCGGGCAAGCGTCGCCGCGGCGCGCGGCGATATGTCGCCGAGGTTGCCGATGGGGGTCGCGACGATATAGAGACCGGGCAAGGGAGAATTTGAGATGGTCGAATCCGGCATGACGCTGCAAATGGCAGAAATCGCCAGCCAGCGCCAAAATAATGCGTCGCCGCGGCGCGCGATGCTGCGCAAGATCGCCGCGTTTGCGAAGGTGGGCGCGATGGCGGGGCTGCTGAGCGCGTGCCAGATGGTGCCCAAGGCCGAGGGGCCGGTCGTGGTCGCCCCGCCCGACAAGCCGGTCGAAACCATCGAACCTGGCCTGCCGACCGACACCGATCGCCACCGCGTCGCGCTGCTCGTCCCGCAGACCGGGCCCAATGCCGATGTCGGCAATGCGATCGCCAATGCGACGACGCTGGCGCTGCTCGATACCAAGACCGAGCGGGTGCGCATCACCACCTATGACACCGCGCTGGGCGCGGCGGCGGCGGCGCAGCAGGCGGTCGCCGACGGCAACCGGCTGATCCTCGGCCCGCTGCTGACCGAGGATGTCGCGGCGGTGGCGCCGGTCGCGCGCGCCGCGAAGGTGCCGGTGCTGAGCTTCTCGAACGACAGCGGCGTCGCGGGCAACGGCGTATTCATCATGGGCTTCGTCCCCGGCCAGTCGGTCGAGCGCGTCGTCGCCTATGCGCGGGGCAAGGGACATACGCGCTTCGGCGCGCTGGTGCCCAAGAATGTCTATGGCGACCGTTCGGCGGCGGCGTTCCGCGCCGCGGTGACCGAAGCTGGCGGCACGCTGGTCGCGGTCGAGACCTATGACCGCAGCGCCACCGCGCTGACCGGTGCGGCGCGGCGGATCGCCAATGCGGGGGCGATGGACGCGGTGCTGATCGCCGATTCGGGCGGCAATGCGGTGCGCGCGGTGCCGATCATCAAGGGCACGGGCGGCAAGCAGATCCTGGGCACCGAGCTGTGGAACACCGACGCCTCGCTCGGCAGCAATCCGGCGATGCGCGGGTCGTGGTTCGCCAGCGTGTCCGACGGGCTCTATGGCCAGATGGCGGGCAGCTACCGGACGCGCTTCGGCAAGGCGCCCTATCGCCTGGCGAGCCTGGGCTATGATTCGGTGCTGCTGACGGTGCGCATCGCGCGCGAATGGAAGCCGGGGACCGCCTTTCCGATGAGCCGGCTGCTCGCCGCCGACGGCTTCGGCGGCATCGACGGCATCTTCCGCTTCAACAACCGCGGCATCGCGGTGCGCGCGCTCGAGGTCAGCGAAGTGGGGGCGGGGGGTTTCCGTACCGTCGATCCCGCGCCGACCAAATGGCCGCAATGACGCGGCGGGGCGTGTCCTGGCCGCCACAGTCGGGCGAAAAGCGGCACCACCCTGCCACGGGCGGCCTTTACGAAAGCGTGACGGTCCCTATATGGGCATTGCGCGCGCTCGCACGATAACGCGCGCCCATCATCAACGACCCGGAGATACAGCTATACCACCGCCCATGACCCGCCGCCCGATGGCGCCGATGCCACCGAAGAACGGCCCCCGATACAATGAATTCATCGCCTCGCCCAAGGTCCGCGTGATCGACGAGGAAGGCGAAAATCTGGGCGTCATGCTGACTGCGGAAGCGATCGAACAGGCGGCCTCGGTCGGCCTCGATCTGGTCGAAGTGTCCCCCAACGCCGATCCGCCGGTGTGCAAATTCCTCGACGTGGGCAAATATAAATACGAAGCCCAGAAAAAGGCGAATCTGGCCCGCAAGAGCCAGAAGACCCAGGAAATCAAAGAGATCAAGATGCGTCCGAACATCGACGATCATGATTTCGACGTGAAGATGCGCAAGGTGTTCGACTTCCTCGAGGAGGGCGACAAGGTCAAGATGACCATGCGTTTCCGCGGCCGCGAAATGAGCCACACCCAGCTCGGCCTCAACGTGCTGCAGCGCGTCGCCGAACTGACCTCGGAAATCGCCAAGGTCGAGGCGCATCCGCGCACCGAAGGCCGTCAGATGCTGATGGTGATCGCGCCGAAATAAGCCGGGCCTCGGCTGACGAAAGATACGGGCGGTCGTTCCAGTGGAGCGGCCGTTCGTTTTCGTTTGGCGATCATGCGCGTTGCAAACATCGCCGCTGAATGGCGGGTATCGGGCGGGAGCGGACGAGCTGCCCTATAAATCCCGTTCGTGTCGAGCGAAGTCGAGACACCCGGAAGGCCGGCGCTCCCCAAACATGTCTCGACGACGCTCGACACAAACGGAAAGAGGGATGGTCTTGAATCACCCCGAAGTCGCCGTTCACCCCGAGTTTCAGCCGCCCCAGTCGCTGGTCAGGCTGGTGCGGCCCGTGGTGCGGCCCCGCGCGTCGTAGCGGCGCTCCATCATCAGCACCTGTCCGGTGCGGCCGACCGCGACCAGCGTGCTGCAGCGCGTGCCATAGACTTCTCCCGGCAGGAACAGCGCGGGCGCGTCGCTGTCGGTGAGCGCCGCCATCAGGGCGCCGAAATCGGGATCGGGCTTCTTGACCTGGCGGCGCAGGATATCGGCGAGCCGGTCTGCGCGCGGGCAGGGGGTATCGACGGGTTCGTTGGCGAGCGCGTGGATTCCGCCGCCCAGCGCGTCGATGTGCGGGGCCGGACGGTTGCTGAGCAGGCGCGCCTCGTCGCCCGCCACGGAAAACAGGTTGAAGGCGTTGAAGCGGTCGAGATCGCTCTCGACCGGATCGGCGAAGCGCCCGTCGCCGCGCAGCATATCGACTACCAGCGCGCCGCGCGACTCCTTCGCGGGATCGGGCGGCGCGCCGCGCACATTGGTGACCACGACGATGCGGCGCCGTTCGGGCTGGACGCCGAGCCAGGTCCCGCCCGCCTGCAGGTCGCGCCCCGCGACGATGCCGCTGCCGTCGTCCCATGCGTGCAGCGGCGCAGCCGGACGGGCGTGAAATTCGTCGCGGTTGCCGAGGAGGATCAGTGGCCATTCGGGATGGACGCGGTGGGCGAGGGCGACGACACACATGGACCCGCATATCGCGGTTGGCGGCTGCTTTGCCAATCCCCTTGACGCCCAACTTGATTGAGTATTCAATCAAGTTGTTGGAGACTCGCGTCGCGGGAGGGGGACGATGGCCGGTGAATTCGAGAAAATGGACGAAAGCTTGCGTACCAAGACGGGCAAGGGGCTCGACGAATGGGTCGCGGCCGCCCGCGGCGCGGGGATCGCCGGTCATATGGCGCTGGTCGATCATCTGAAGGCCGAACATGGGCTGGGCCATGGCTATGCGAACATGATCGTCCATGCCGCCAACGGCTCGTCGTCACTGTCGCAGGACGATGATGCGCTGGTTGCGGCGGCGTTCGACGGGGCGCGGGCGGTGTGGCGGCCGCTCTACGACCAGCTGGTGACGCTGGTGCGGGGCTTTGGCGACGATGTCGAACTGGCGCCGAAGAAGGGCTATGTCAGCCTCCGCCGCAAGAAGCAGTTCGCGCTGCTCCAGCCCTCGACGAAAGACCGCTTCGACATCGGGCTGGCGCTGAAGGGCGAGGCGCCGGCGGGACGGCTCGAAGCGGCGGGGAGCTGGAACGCGATGGTGTCGCACCGGGTGCGGATCGGCGCCGATGCGGAAGCCGACGACGATGTCGCGGGCTGGCTGCGCACCGCTTATGATCGCGCCGGATAGGAGACGGAGATGAACGCCGCCGACACCCGCAACCGCATCCTGATGACCGCGATGGAGCTGTTCTGGGAGAAGGGCTATCTCTCGACCTCGGTCAGCGACATCCTCTCGCGCAGCCAGGTCCATTCGGGCAGCCTCTATCATTTCTTCCCCGGCAAGCAGGATGTGCTCGTCGGGGTGCTCGAACTGTATCGCGACGGGATCGACGAGATGCTGCTCGCGCCGAACTGGGAGGGGGTCGATGACCCGATCGAGAAGATCTTCGCGCTGCTTGGCGGCTATCGCACGCACCTGATCGTCACGGACTGTACTTACGGTTGCCCGATCGGCAGCCTCGCGCTCGAGATCCACGAACCCGACCCGCAGGTGCGCGAGCTGATGGCGGCGAATTTCAGCAACTGGTCGGCGGCGATCGCGGGCTGCTTCGACGCGGCGGGCGACCGCCTGCCGGTCGGAACCGACCGCAAGGCGCTCGGCGAATTCGTGCTGACGGTGATGGAGGGCGCGGTGATGCAGGCGCGCACCTATCGCGACATCGGCTATTTCGACCGCAACATAGCTGTATTGCACGACTATATCACCGCATTGCTGGCGGGCGCGAAATCTGATAATCGGGTCTAGGTTTTTCTGGGGAGGGGATCGTCATGAATGATGTGGTCAAAACGCCGGGGCATCTGTGGGCCGTCGGGGTCGTGTCGTTGTTGTGGAACGCTTTTGGCGCCGTCGATTACACGATGACCAAGCTCAAGAATATGAGCTATCTGGCGGGGATGACGCCCGAGCAGCAGGCCTTTCTCTTCGGTTTTCCGCTATGGGCGAATATAGGCTGGGCGCTTGGCGTCTGGGGGTCGCTGATCGGTTCGGTGCTGCTGCTCGCGCGCAGTCGCCATGCGGTCGCCGCTTTCGCGATCTCGCTGCTCGGGCTGGCGATCAACAGCGCCTATCAGTTCGGGGTGAAGGGGGCGGAATTGCAGCAGCTGTTTGGCGTCGGGCCGATGATCTTCACCGCGGTGATCGCGGCGATCATCATCGCGCTGCTGCTTTACGCGCGCGCGATGGCGGGGAAGGGTGTGCTGCGGTAGCAGACGGGCAGGGAACAGGCGCACTTTGTCGTCATCCCGGGCTTGACCCGGGACCCGCCTTACTTCCCTCGCTGCCGGATCAAAAGCAAGGCAGGCCCCGGGTCAAGCCCGGGGTGACGGGAACTGGAACGTCGCTCTTCGCCTGATAGCGGCGGTTCGGCTCACCGCGCCCGAATGAACGCCCGCACATCTTCCGACAATTTATGCCGGTCCTCGTCGCGGATATACATCATGTGGCCCGCGCCATAATAGGTGTAATGGATGCGGTCCTGCGGGATGCCGGTGCGCGACAGCGCATATTCGGCGGCGAAAAAGGGCGTCGCGAAGTCGTAATAGCCCTGCGCGACCAGCACCTTCAGCCCGGAATTCTCGCGCAGGGCCTGGCCGATATAGGGGGCGACGTTGAGATAGGCATTGTCGTCGCGGCCGCCGATGCGCCAGTCCCATTGCCCGCCGATCCGCCCGATCGACTGGTACTCGCGGTCGGTCTTGAAGCCCAATGTGTCGCGGCTCCAGCTGTTGATCGCCGCGGTATAGCTCGCGTCGATGCCATAGAAGCTGGGGTCGTTATCGGGTCCCTCGCCGGCATTGTCATAATCCTTGCCGGTGTAGCGGCTGTCGAGGCGGCCGACGGTGAGGCTGCGGTCGCGCAGCAATTCCTTGTAGAAGCGGCTGGGGGTGACGCGGAGGTCGGCCTGGTCGAGATAGGTTTCGGACAGGCCGGTGAAGCGCGCGAGGTCGCGGCGGATCGCGGCGCGTTCCTCGCCCTGCAATTTCTGTCCTGTCAAACGGCGTTCAAAAGGGACCCCCGATCGGCGTCGAAGAGGGACCCCCTTTTCGGATAATATGATGCTGGTTTGTTGAAGATGGCCTTGCGCTGCGTGCGGCGGAGGGCGGGCGTAGCCCGACCGGAGGCGCGCG
>JAEULK010000003.1 GCA_016793775.1 Sphingopyxis sp.
CGACGAATCGTTCGAGAACGGTTTGCTCGAATATCCGCACTATACCCGACCTGTGACATGGGAAGGGCGCACGATCCCCGAAGTGCTGCGATCGGGGGATCATGCGAAGATCGCCGCCTGGCGGAAACAACAGGCGGAGGATCAGACACGGTTACGCAGGCCGGACCTTTGGGAGCGTCATATCGATGCTCGGGCCCGACCTGCCTCTGGCGCGCGGCGAAAAGAAAAGGACTAGAGGACATGAACCTCATCCAGACGATCGAAGCCGAAGAAATCGCCAAAGCGGCGAAGACCATTCCGACCTTCCGCCCCGGCGACACGCTGAAAGTCGGCGTGAAGGTCGTCGAAGGCGAACGCACCCGCGTGCAGAATTTCGAAGGCGTGTGCATCGCGCGCTCGAACAAGGGCATGGGCTCGAACTTCACCGTGCGCAAAATGTCGTTCGGCGAAGGCGTCGAGCGCGTCTTCCCGCTCTATTCGCCCAACATCGACAGCATTACCGTCATCCGCAAGGGTGCCGTGCGTCGTGCGAAGCTTTATTATCTTCGTGGCCGCACCGGTAAATCGGCGCGTATTGCGGAGCGCCGCGATTACCGGTCGGAAGCCGGCGAAGGCTAAGGAGAGCTTCTCTCACCCAAAGCCGAAACAGCTTTCCAAAACGACCGGTTCCGCCAAGGCGCGAAACCGGTCGTTTTTCATTGGGGCAACGCCAATCCATGCATCCGTCCGCGTCCTTTCAGCCATCACGGCGCGCCGTCCTCGGCGCGGGTCTGTGCCTTGGCGCGCTGGGGCTGGCGGGCCGCGCTGCGGCGGCGACCACCGCCGAGCGGCTGGTGGCGGCGGCGCGGCGGCAGGTCGGCGTCACGCTCGCCTATGATCCCGCTTACACCGTCCTCGCCTTCCCGAACGGCGACGTCGCGCGGGCGAAGGGGGTTTGCACCGACGTCCTCATCCGCGCCTATCGCGACGCTTTCGGCATCGACCTGCAGGCCCTTGTAAACGCCGACATGAAGGCGGACTTTGGGGCGTACCCTAGGAACTGGGGCCTCCGCCGGCCCGACCGCAACATCGACCATCGCCGCGTGCCCAACCTCGCGACCTATTGGACGCGCCAGCGCGCGCGGCTGCCCGTCTCGAGCGACCCCGCCGACTGGCGGCCTGGCGATATCTTCACGTCGATGACCGGCGGGCGCTTTCCGCACACCGGCATCGTCTCCGACCGAACTACGGCAGCGGAACGCCCGCTCATCATCCACAATATCGGCCGCGGCGCGCGCGAGGAAGACGCGCTCTTCGACCACCCGCTGACCGGCCATTTCCGCTGGAAAGTCTGAGTTTCAACCAAATTCTACGCTGAGGAGTGTTTTCATGGGTTATCGTATCGTTGTCGCCGGCGCGACGGGCAATGTCGGGCGCGAAGTGCTCGCCATCCTCGCCGAACGCGAATTCCCCTATGACGAGATCGCGGCGGTCGCCTCGTCGCGCAGCCAGGGCGACGAGGTCGAGATCGGCGACACCGGCAAGACGGTGAAGTGCCAGAATATCGAGAATTTCGACTGGACCGGCTGGGACATGGCGATCTTCGCGATCGGCAGCGAGGCAACTGCGATCCACGCGCCCAAGGCCGCGGCCGCGGGCTGCGTCGTCATCGACAACTCTTCGCTCTACCGCATGGACCCCGACGTGCCGCTGATCGTGCCCGAGGTGAACCCTGACGCGATCGACGGCTATACCAAGCGCAACATCATCGCCAACCCCAATTGCTCGACCGCGCAGATGGTCGTCGCGCTGAAGCCGCTGCACGACGCCGCCACTATCAAACGCGTTATCGTCTCGACCTATCAGTCGGTGTCGGGCGCGGGCAAGTCGGGCATGGACGAGCTGTGGAACCAGACGCGCCAGATCTTCGTCGGCGACGAAAAGGACATCCAGAAATTCACCAAGCAGATCGCCTTCAACGTCATCCCGCACATCGACAAATTCCTCGACGACGGCCAGACCAAGGAGGAATGGAAGATGGTCGTCGAGACCAAGAAGATCCTCGATCCCAAGATCAAGGTCACCGCGACCTGCGTCCGCGTCCCCGTCTTCGTCGGCCATAGCGAGGCGATCAACATCGAGATGGAAAATGAGCTGCCCGCCGAGGAAGCCCAGCGCATCCTGCGCGAGGCGCCCGGCGTCGTGCTCCACGACAAGCGCGAGGACGGCGGTTACATCACGCCCGTCGAATGCGTCGGCGACTTCGCGACCTTCGTGAGCCGCGTCCGCGACGACCCGACCGTCGACAACGGCCTCAACCTCTGGTGCGTCAGCGACAATCTCCGCAAGGGCGCCGCGCTGAACGCGGTGCAGATCGCCGAACTGCTCGGCCGCCGGCATCTGAAGAAGGGGTAACGCCACCTCCCAAGTCCGTTCGTGTCGAGCGAAGTCGAGACACCCATCGTGGGTATGCTCCTTCGGGGCATCTCGACTTCGCTCGATGCGAACGGATATGAGGGGGCTATGACGAGTTAGGCCCCCTATCTTTTCACCCACGCGATCGTCCGCACCCCGGCGCCTTCGGCGGTCAAGGGCATCCGCGCCGACGGCGGCCCCGATCCGGATTGCGCCGGCCTTGCGGCCGAGCATGACGCCTATGTCGCCGCGCTCCGCATCCTCGGCCTCGCCCTCACCATCCTCCCGCCGCTGGGCGCCTTTCCCGATGCGCTGTTCGTCGAGGATGTCGCGCTGACCTTCCCCGAGGGCGCGATCCTGCTCCGCCCCGGTGCCCCAGCGCGAGCGGGCGAGGTCGCGTACATGCGCGAAGCGCTCGCCGCGCACCACGCGACCGTCCTCGAACTCACCGCCGGCCATGTCGACGGCGGCGACGTGCTGCGCCTCGCCGGCCGCGTCGTGATCGGCCTCTCGGCGCGCACCGACCGCGTCGGCGCCGAACAACTCGCGGTCCTGCTCGCCGACCTCGGCCACAAAGCCGAAATCGCCGACACCCCGCCCGGCGTGCTTCATTTCAAGACCGGCTGCTCGCTGATCGACGCACAGACGATCTTCGCGGTCCCCGCGCTCGCCGACTGCCCAGAGTTCGCCGGGCTCGACGTCGTCGTCACGCCCCCGGGCGAAGATGAAGCCGCCAACCTCCTGCGCATCAACGACAATATTCTCGTCGGCGACCGCTGGCCCGCAACCCACGCGCTGCTGGAGCAACGCGGCCTCGCGATCCGCCCGCTCCCGACGACCCAGATCGCGCGCATCGACGCCGGGCTCAGCTGCATGTCGCTGCGCTGGTGATCGCCCGCGCGCAAAAGGATATGGCGCTCGCCACCCTCGGTGCGATACTGTTGCTCCCCGTCCTTCGCAGGAGCTGAGCATGCGCAACCTTACCACCCTCGTCTTGGTCGGCCTGCTTGCGGCGTGCAAACCCGCTGCCGACACCGCGCCCGCCGACAAGGCGCCCGCCGCCCCGCCGGTCCCCGAGGCAAAGGCCGACGGCCCCGCCGCCGCGACCACCGCGATCGGGCTCGACGGCGAGGGGCTGCGCTTCGTCGACAAGGCCAGCGGCAAGACCAGCCTGCTCGCTTTCGGCGTCCCGCGCGCCCAGGCCGAGGAGGCGCTCGCCCGCGTCGCCGGCACCCTCGACGACCGCAGCACCAACGAGGAATGCGGCGCCGGCCCGATGGCGTTCACCCGCTACGACGCGATGACGCTCAATTTCCAGGACGGCAAATTCGCCGGCTGGTTCCTCGGCAACGAACCCGGCGCCGACCAATATTCGACGATGAGCGGCATCGCCATCGGCACCACGCGCGCCAAGGCGGCGGAGTCGGTGACGCTGGCGATGGTCGAGGACAGCACGCTGGGCGAGGAATTCAGCCTCGGGTCGGGCGAGAATGTTGTCGGCGGCATGTTCGCCGCGCCGGGCGACAGTGCCAAGATCGACGCGCTGTTCGCCGGGGTGAATTGTTTCTTCCGGTAGGGACGAAAGGCGACGCTCGCATAACCCACATCCGTCACCCCGGGCTTGACCCGGGGCCCGCCTTATCCTTGACCGGCCTTTGAAAGAAGGAAGGCGGGTCCCGGGTCAAGCCCGGGATGACGTTCACACAGGTCCGCACCCCCAAAACCCCACCCCTAATATTCCACGATAATCCGCACCTTGTCGGCCCGCACCCCGACCGCCCGCGCGATATCCTTGCGGCTGCGGTCGATCGTTTCCCGCACCTTGTCGGGTCCGGCTTCGCCCAGCAGTTCGGCGGCCGGCACGCCCAATAGCTTCGCCAGCGTCGCCATCCGGCTGCGCTTGGGCCGGACCCGGTCCTTTTCCCAGCCCAGCACCGACGCCGGGCCGACGTTCATGCGCCTGGCGACGTCGGCGCGCTCGAGCCCGGCCCGGGTGCGCAGCCGCAACAGCCGGTCGCCGAAACTCTCCTCGACCGCCGCTGCGGCGTCTTTTTCGTCTTCAGCGGGTGGCGCGGTCTCGGTGGCGCTCTTCAGCTCGACCGCGCTCAGCGTCGCGCGCGATACCGGACCCTCGAACTGGCATCCGAAATGCCGCCCGCTCGCCCAGATGACGATCGCGGTGATGTCGCCGGCGTGCGGCAGCTCGATCTCGATCCGGTCGCCGGCCGCCAGCTTGATATCGCTTTCGAACAAAAGCCCGGTGCCCGAGATATTATGGATCTGGACGTCGATGCCCTTGCCATCGTGCCGCGCCCCCCGGGCCAGCAGGCTGAGCTTGCGGCGCCCGCCATGACGCCGGTCGGCGCCGGGCGCCGATGGAAGAAAATATCCGGAAATGGCCATGGCCGATTCTTGGAGTCGGCCGGTTAATGATTGGTTAGCGGGGCGGGAAAGATGGGGGATCGGCCATTGGCGGGTATCGTGCGTTAGCGGGCGAGCTGCCCTTTAACTCCCGTTCGTGTCGAGCGAAGTCGAGACACCCGGAAGGCCGGCGCTCCCCAAACATGTCTCGACTACGCTCGACACAAACGGAAAGAGGGATGGTCTTGAATCCACCCCAAAACCGCCATACGCCCCCTAAACCAGCCGCCGCCCCGTCACCGCGACCGTCGCGCAGGCGGGCGTGCCGTCCTTGCCCGTCCCGTTCACCGCCAGCGCGATGCGCCGACCGCCCTTCGCCGCGGTGTCGAGCAACGCCTGTCCGATGTCATGGATGTCGATTTTCATCCGCCGGTTCCACGGCGACGCAGGATCGCCCGCCAGCGTGCCGATGCGGATATAGACGAAGCGCCGCTGCGGACCCTCGCGCCGCACCTGATCGCCATAGAATTTCGGCCCCGGCCCGACGCGGATCGTGAAATCGAACGACAGCGGCTCGCCCGCGACCGACGCCTTGGGGTCGATCGGCCCGCCGTCCTTGTCCTGCAGGCTGTGGCGGACGCCCGCGACCGGCTGGTCGATGACGATCCGCATCGCGATCTCGTGCTGCTCCGCGCGTGCCATGGCGCAGCTTGTATCGAGATTCAGTTCAGGGCGAGTCGAAAATGGTGATTTTTCGTGACCCGGAGCGCAGCGTACTTCGGTACGTGAGCACCGGAAGCGCGGGAAATTGCCATTTGCAGGCCGTCCTGGGCTGAATCTCGATGCAAGCTAATGCCCCATATCCGCCACCGACGCCTTGGCCGCCCCGGGCTTCGGCGGGCGCAGCAACAGCACCAGCGGGATCGACGCCAACGTCACCCACATCATCAGCCAGAAATCGTCGATATAGGCGACCATCGCCGCCTGCCGGTTGATCTCGGCATTGACCATCGCCATCGCGGTGTCGCCCGCGATGCCGAAACGGTCGGCGGTCGACGGGTCGAGCAGGCTCGTCGAGCTGTTGGTGACATGGCCGACCAGATCCTCATGGCTCGTCTGGATGTTCGCGCCGAGCAGGGTGGTGACGGTCGAGATACCGATCGACGCGCCGATGCTGCGCAGCAGGTTGAGCACGCTCGACCCGTCGGTGCGGAACTGCGGCGCGATCGTCGCGAAGGCCATGGTGTTCAGCGGGATGAAGATCAGCCCCATGCCCAGCCCCTGCACGACGCCGCTGATAATCACCGGCTGCATCCCCATTTCCAGCGACCAATGGCTCATCTGCCACAGCGACAACGCCGCGATCAGCAGGCCCGATCCCACCATCCAGCGCGCGTCGATCTTGCCCAGCATCCGCCCCGCGAACCACATGCTGGCTAGGATGCCGACCCCGCGCACCGCCAGCACCACGCCGGTGTCGATCACCGGCCAGCCGAACAGATTTTGCAGCATCGGCGGCAGCAGCGCCATCGACGCGAACATCACCACCCCGATCACGACCATGAACCCCATCGCGGTGACGATATTGCGGTCGGCCAGCATCGCGCGGTTGAACAGCGGCGCGCGCGCGGTGACCATATGGACGATGAACATCCACAGGCACGCGACGGCGACCCCGCATTCGATCCAGATCTCGATGCTGTCGAACCAGTCCTGGTGCGCGCCGCGGTCGAGCATCAGCTGCAGCGAGGCGAGCCCCAGCGCCAGCATCGAGAAACCGAACAGGTCGAACTTGCGGTCGTGCGTCCGCGTCGCGGGCAGCAGCGCCCACATCATGGCCAGCGTCAACAGCCCGACCGGCAGGTTGACGTAAAAGACCCAGCGCCAGTTGGCGCTCTCGGTCAGCCAGCCGCCAAGCACCGGGCCCAGGATCGGCCCGACCATGATCCCCATGCCCCAGATCGACATCGCGCGCGCCTGTTTCTCGGGCGGGTTGATGTCGAGCATCACCGATTGCGACAGCGGCGCGATGAAGGCGGCGCTGATCCCTTGCAGGAATCGGAAGACGACCATCTGCTCCAGCGACTGCGCCGCGCCGCACGCCATCGAGGTGACGATGAACCCCGCAATCGCGGCGAGGAACAATTCGCGCCGCCCGATACGGTCGGCAAGCCAGCCGGTGATCGGCATCGCGATGGCGCTCGCCAGGATATAGCTGGTCAGCACCCAGGTCACCGTCTCGCTCGTCGCGCCCAGCGCCGACTGCATATGCGGGATCGCGACATTGGCGATGGTGGTGTCGAGGATCTGCATGATCGACGCGCCCATCACCGCGACCATCAGCAACCCGCGATAGCGCACGCGCTCGTGCAGCGGCCGGTCGTCGTCGACGGGCAGCGCGGTCGCGGCGGAACGGCGAGGGAGCGAGCGCGAGGCCATCAGCTGGCGCTCGACATAGGCGCAACGTCATTGCGAGGAGCCGCAGGCGACGCGGCAATCTCCAGCCATCGGTCCTGCGAAAGGCCGATGGCTGGAGATTGCTTCGCTTCGCTCGCAAGGACGAGACTCTGAACCATGGCGCGCACGCCCTACTTCCCCGCCACCGCCCCGCTGCCGGTAAACACCCGCACATCGGCCGACAGCCCGGCGATCATGTCGCGCGACGGCTTTTCGTCGAAGGCGATCTTCACCGGCACGCGCTGCGTCACCTTGACCCAGTTGCCGGTGGCATTCTGCGCCGGCAGCACCGAAAATTCGCTGCCCGTGCCCGCGCCGATCGACAGCACATGGCCGCGGATATTCAGCCCCGGATAGGCGTCGAAGCTGATCTCGGCGCGCTGGCCCAGCCGCATATTGGCGAGGTCGGTTTCCTTGAAATTGGCCTCGACCCACGGGTGTACCGTGTCGACGATGGTTACCGCGGGCAGGCCCTGCACCATCATCTGGCCGATCTGCAACCGGTCGGCCTGCGCGACGCGGCCGGCATAGGGCGCGCGCACCTCGGTGCGGCCCAGGTTCACCTGCGCCTGCGCGCGCTGGACGCGCGCCGCCTCGACCTGCGGGTTGATCCCGCTCGCGGGGCCCGCGGCCAGCTTGGTGCGCGCCTCGACTGCCGCCGCCTCGGCCTGGCGCACGCGCTCGCGCGCCTGGCTCACCGCGTGGCGCGCCGCGTCATAGGCGGCCTTGGTGGTGAAGCCCTTTTCCATCAGCGCCGCCTGGCGCCCGAAAGTGACCTCGGCGAATTTCACATCCTCGCGCGCCGCGGCGATGTCGACCGTGCTGGTGTTGGCGCTCGCCGACAGATTGCCGACCTCGACCTCGGCCGCGTCGATCGCCGCCGTTGCCTGCGCGACGTTTAGCCGGTACGGTTCGCCGTCGATGCGGAACAGCAATTGCCCCGCGACCACGTCCTGCCCGTCGCGGACGGCAACTTCGGTGATGCGGCCGCCCACTTCGGCGGCGACCGACACCTTGTCCATCTGGACATAGGCATTGTCGGTCGACACCGACCCGCCGCTCGTCAGCCACCAGACCGCGCCGCCCGCGGCCATCAGCGCGGGCAGGCCGAACATCAGCAGCCGGGTGCGCCAGCTCGGCTTCGCGGCGGCGTCGGCCGCCGGGGCGGCTTGCGGCGCGGGCACGGGGTCGGCCTTGGGCGCCGCCTTGGGGGGCTTGGCCTCTTCGGCCTTGGGTTCGGTGGTGGTGGAGAGCTGGGCCATCAGATCGTCTCTTTTTCTTTTTGGCATTCGCGGCGGGACAGATTGGCGCGGACGCGTTCGACGAGAGCCGCGAGCATTTCGCGCTCGGCTTCGCTCATGCCTTCGGTGGCTTCGGCGACGACCGCCTTGGCGGTCTGACGCAGATGGTCGAGCAGGGGTTCGGCCTGCGGCGTCAGATACAGCTGCCAGGCGCGGCGGTCGGTCGGGTCGGCGCGGCGCTCGACGAGGGCGCTTTCCTCCAGCCGGTCGATCATGCGCGACAGGGTGATCGGCTCGACCTCGATAAGTTCCGCCAGCGGTCCCTGGCGGATGCCGGGGTAGCGGAACAAATAGGTCAGCACCCGCGACTGCAGCGCGGTGATGCCGCTGTCCCGCGTGCGCGCGTTGAAATCGCGGCGAAACATCCGCGCGGTGTCGTTCAGCAGGAATCCGATCGTCTCGCTCATGGCATGCGATATAATAGCAATTGCTACTAAAAACAAGCCACGCTCCGCGGCACTTTCGCCAACTTCCGCAACATCGACAAATTCCGCGCCCGCGCTAATATCCCCCGATGACCCTCACCGCCGATCTCTTCTGGTCCTTCCGCTCGCCCTACAGCTACCTCTGCATCGCCCGCTACCGCGCGCTCGCGGCGAGCCATCAGGTCGAGATCAACCTGCGCCCCGTCTATCCGCTCGCGATCCGCCAGCCCGACTTTTTCGAGCGCAACCACCCCAACTGGCTGAGCTACACGATGCGCGACATGATCCGCGTCGCGCAATTCCATGGCATTCCCTTCGGCCCGCCGCGTCCCGATCCGATCGTCCAGGACATCATGACGCGCGAGATCGCGTCCGAGCAGCCTTATATCTACCGCCTCACCCGGCTCGGCCAGGCCGCCTCGCGCCGCGGCCGCAGCCTTGCCTTCGCGCATGAGGCGGCGCAGTTGATCTGGGGCGGGGCCGTCGACTGGCATCTCGGCGACCATCTCGCGGGCGCCGCACGCCGTGCCGGGCTCGACCTCGCCGACCTCGACGCCGAGGCGGTGCGCGATGCCGGGGCGCTCGACACCGAAATCGCCGCTAACCAGGTCGCGCTGGAAATCGCCGGCCATTGGGGCGTGCCAACCCTCGTCTTCGACGGCGAGCCTTTCTTCGGGCAGGACCGCATCGACATGGCACGCTGGCGGATGGAGCAGAAGGGCCTGCAACCGCGATGAGCGAAGCCCTCACCGGCGGCTGCCAGTGCGGCGCGGTCCGCTTTGCCAGCAGCCACCTGAACCGCGATGCTTATTGGTGCCACTGCCGCATGTGCCAGCGCGCGCTCGGCAATGTCGCCGCCGCCTTCTGGAACGTGCCCAAGGACAGTATGACCTGGCAGGGCGAGCGCATGACCCACATGTCCTCGCCCTTCGGCCGCCGCGGCTTCTGCGGCGCCTGCGGCACGCCGCTGACCTTCGACTATCCCGATAGCCCGAACATCGACCTCGCGGTGGGCGCACTCGACGACCCCGGCGCGGTGCGGCTCGCCAGCCATTTCGGGATCGAAAGCCGCGTTCCCGGCTGGACCGCGGGTGAGGGGCTGCCTGAAATGTGCAGCGAGGAGCATGTGCCGCTCCAGCAGCGCTGGGCGAAGCTGCGCGACGCCGAATGATCATCGATCCGCAATTTTTCGAGGCCCGCGACGGCGTGCGGCTGGCGTGGCGCGAGACCGGCGAAGGTCGCCCGGTCGTGCTGCTGCACGGCCTTTTTTCGAGCGCCGAGGTCAATTGGATCAAATTCGGCACTGCGGCGCGCATCGCCGCCGCGGGCTTTCGCGTCATCATGCCCGACCTGCGCGTCCATGGCTCGAGCGACGCCCCACATGACGATTATCTCTATCCGCCCGATGTGTTGGTCGACGACCTTCTCGACCTGATCGCGCATCTCGGCCTCGACGACTTCGATCTCGGCGGTTTTTCGCTGGGCGCGCGGACGAGCGTGCGTGCGGTGGTCGCGGGAATGACACCGCGCCGGTTGATCCTCGGCGGGATGGGACTGTCGGGGCTCGCGGGATGGCAAAGGCGCGGGCAATTCTTCAAACGCGTGGTCGCCGATTTCGAGACCGCGAAGCGCGGCGACGACACCTGGCTGTCGATCCAGTTCATGAAGACGATGAAGGTCGACCGCATCGCGGCAGGGCATCTGCTCGACAGCTTCACCGACACCGCACCCGACGCGCTCGCGGCGCTGACGATGCCGGTGCTGCTCGTCTGCGGCGAGCAGGATCATGACAATGGTTCGGCGCCCGAACTCGCGGCGGCGCTGCCCGATGCGCGGCTCGTCACCATCCCCGGCACGCATATGACGAGCGTCACCCAGCCCGAAATGGGCGAGGCAATGGCGGCCTTCCTCGCGGCTTGACCGCTTCGGCGGGCGGGTTCAAAACGGGTGTCATAGCGCCGCAGAGCGCCACCACCAGATCAGAGGATCGCACCCCCATGAAAGCCATGATTTCCACCTTGTCGCTTGCCGTGTCGCTTGCGCTCGCCGGCCCCGCGCTCGCAGCCGACAAGGCGAAGGACGCGCCCGCACAGAGCGCCAAACCCACCGCCGCCGACGCCGATGCCTTCATCGCCGCGGCCGAAAAGGACCTGTTCGACTATACGGTCGAAGGCAGCCAGGTGAACTGGGTCAACGCCACCTATATCACCGAGGACACCGACGCGATGGCGGCGCGGATCAACGCCGTCGGGACCGAGAAGGCGGTCAAATATGCGCTCGAAGCCGCGAAATATGCGAATGCTGCCGGGCTGAGCGCCGACACCAAGCGCAAGCTCGACATCCTGCGCAATGGCCTCGTCCTGCCCGCGCCGACCAAGCCCGGCGCCGCGACCGAGCTCAACCAGATCGCGACCGACCTGCAGTCGCAGTACGGCAAGGGCCGCGGGACGCTGGACGGCAAGGAAATCTCGAACTCGGATATCGAGGCCGAGATGGGTAATCTGAAGCACACACCCGCCGAGTTCGCCGAGATGTGGACCAGCTGGCACGACCAGGTCGGCGCGCCGATGAAGGACGATTATGCGCGGCTCGTCGCGATCGCCAACGAAGGATCGAAAGAGCTGGGGTTCGCCGATACCGGCGCAATGTGGCGCTCGGGATATGACATGCCGCCCGCCGAGTTCGCCAAGACCACCGAGCGGCTGTGGCAGGAAGTGAAGCCGCTCTATATGGCGCTGCACACCTATGTCCGTTCGAAACTCAACGAGAAATATGGCGATGCGGTGCAGCCCAAGACCGGGCCGATCCGCGCCGACCTGCTCGGCAATATGTGGGCGCAGGAATGGGGCAATATCTATCCGCTCGTCGCGCCGCCGGGTTCGGGCGACCTCGGCTATGACGTCGGCGACCTGCTCGCGGCGCAGGGCAAGACCCCGCTGGACATGGTCAAGGCGGGCGAGAATTTCTATTCCTCGCTGGGTATGGCGCCGCTGCCCGACACTTTCTGGAAGCGCAGCCAGTTCACGAAGCCCGCCGACCGCGAAGTCATCTGCCACGCCTCGGCCTGGGACATCGACAACAAGGACGATCTGCGCATCAAGATGTGCATCAAGGTGAATGCCGACGACTTCGTCACCATCCACCACGAGCTCGGCCATAATTATTACCAGCGCGCCTATAACAAGCAGCCGTTCCTGTACCTCAACGGCGCCAACGACGGTTTCCACGAGGCGATCGGCGATTTCGTCGCGCTGTCGATCACGCCGCAATATCTGGTCGACATCGGCCTGCTCGACAAGGCGAAGGTGCCGAGCGCCGACAAGGACACCGGCCTGCTGCTGCGCCAGGCGATGGACAAGGTCGCTTTCCTGCCGTTCGGCCTGCTCGTCGATCGCTGGCGCTGGGGCGTGTTCGACGGCACGATCAAGCCCGCCGATTACAACAAGTCCTGGACCCAGCTGCGCACCCAATATCAGGGCATCGTGCCGCCGGGTGAGCGGCCGGCCAACGCCTTCGATCCCGGCGCGAAATTCCATATTCCGGGTAACACGCCCTACACGCGCTATTTCCTCGCGCGGATCCTGCAGTTCCAGTTCTACAAGGCCGCTTGCGACCAGGCGGGGTGGAAGGGGCCGCTCCACCGCTGCTCCTTCTATGGCAACAAGGGGGTCGGCGCGAAGCTGAACGCGATGCTCGAAATGGGCGCATCGAAACCCTGGCCCGACGCGCTCGAAGCCTTCACCGGCGAACGCGAGATTTCGGGCAAGGCGATGGTCGAATATTTCGCGCCGCTCAAAGCCTGGCTCGACGAACAGAACAAGGGCAAGCCCGAAGGGTGGTGAGGGACTCTGCCCGCTAAAAGAATATGGCCGGGGAGGCGACTCCCCGGCCTTTTTCATTGGGCTTCGACACTCTGCTTGAAGCGCGCCAGCAGCGCGGTTGCTGCGGCCGCGTGGGGGCCGATCCAGCGGTCGTGGATGTCCTGGATCGGCATCGCGTTGAGATGATTCCACCGCTCGCGGCCGCGGCGCTCGGCGATCACGAGGTCCGCATCCTCGAGGACTTTGAGGTGTTGCATGACGGTGCAGCGGTCGATGTTGGCGAAGTTGCCGCACAGCGTGCCCGTCGTGAGCGGCTGATCTTTCAGATCGTCGAGCATCTGGCGGCGCACCGATGAGGCCAGTGCTTTGAAAATGCGGTCATATTCTTCGTGGATTGACATGTTATGAATATATAACATAATGGCACAAACGCAAGCGGAGAGTGTCATGGAGCTGAAGTTTCGAGTCGCGGCGCGGATCGCGAAGCCGGTGCATGCGGTGTTCGAGGCGGTCGCCGACCCCGCAAAACTGTCGCATTATTTCACCACCGGCGGCGCCGAGGGCCGACTCGAGACCGGGGCGACGGTGACATGGGACTTCCACGACTTTCCGGGCGCTTTTCCCGTCTATGTGATCGAGGTCGTGCCCGACGAGAAGATCGTCCTCGAATGGCAGGCGAGCGAGGGTGAGGCGCACAATGTCGAAGGCAGTGAACCCAAGGATGCGGACTATCGCACCCGCGTGACGATGAGCTTCGAGGGCCTCGACGACGGGCGCACCCTGGTCGAGATCGCGGAGGAAGGCTGGCGCGAAAATCAGGGGGCGCTCAGCGCCTCCTACGGCAATTGCCAGGGCTGGGCGCAGATGCTGTGCGCGCTCAAGGTCTGGATCGAGCATGGCATCAATTTGCGCGACGGCCTGTATAAATAGATCGGCCCGCGGCGTCACCGCCGCGGGCCGAAACGTCCGCCGGTTACGCCGGGCGGGGGAGGGGGCCGCCGACGCAACCGTGCGCAGATATTAGCGCCGACCGGTGCGGCCTAGAGCGCGTTTTCGAGCCAGCCCTTGAGCGCACTCTTCGGCGCGGCGCCGACCTTGGTCTCGGCGATCTCGCCGTTCTTGAACAGGATCATCGTCGGGATGCCGCGCACGCCATATTTGCCCGGCGCGTCGGGATTCTCGTCGATGTTGATCTTGGCGATCACCACCTTGCCGGCGAGCTCGTCCGAAATTTCTTCGAGCGAGGGGCCGATCATCTTGCACGGACCGCACCATTCGGCCCAGAAATCGACCAATACTGGTGTGTCGCTGTCGAGGACGTCGGCCTGGAAGCTGGCGTCGGTAATCGCTTTGGTGCCCATGGAAGGTCTCCTGAAATTCTGCTTGGTCCCAAGCTAGGCAGTCGGCGCGTCCGGCTCAAGTCCTCAACCCGGCAAATTCGCCTTGGTTGCCAGCAAGCCCGGCTTGTGCGGCGCGAGCTCGGCATCGGCCAGCGCGACCCATTTCGGCCCCGCAGTGTAGAGCAACGCCGCTTCGATCCGCCGTGCCGGGAAGATCACCGCGAGCGCGTCGCGATAGGCCGCCATCTGCCGCAGATAGGCGGGTGCCACCTCGCCCGCCGACGCCGGCACATGCCGCCCGGTCTTGTAATCGACCACCGTCACGGCATCGCCCGTCACCAGCAGCCGGTCGACGATCCCCACGATCACCGCGCCATGGACCACCGCCGACAGCGGCACTTCGGCGAGCGATCCCGGTCCGAAGATCGCGGCATGCGCCGGATCCTCGATCACCGTCAGCACTTCGTCGACCAGCGCGCCATGCGTCGCCGCATCGAGGTCGGGCGCCTGCACGCCCAGCCAGTGCATCGCCGCCGCGCGCCGCCGCGCCGGGGCGACCGGCGGCAGACGCTCGAACAGCGCATGGAGCAATAGCCCGCGCGACACCGCATCGGCGCGCGCCGTGCCCTGCGGCGGCACCGCGACATCGTCGTCGCCCAGCGCCGACGGCGCCAGCGGTCGCGGCGGCCGCGCCTCCTCGGGCGCGGGCCGCTGTGCCCAGTCGGGAACGACGAACGGCGCCGCGACCGGCGCCTTGGCTTTCACCGGCCGCGCCCATTTCTTCGCATGCACCGCATGGACGCGCTTTTGTCCCCAGCGCGGCCCTGCATCCTGCCAGCCGAGCCCCATATCCGCCATCACCGCATCGACCGCGCTATGCCAATTGTCGGCGGGCAGCTCGTCCGATTTTCGCGTACCGGTGACGACCAGCAATTCCTCGGCGCGCGTCATCGCGACGTACAGCAGCCGCCAATGTTCCTGCAATTCGGCGCGGGCCTTCGCGTCATGCGCATCGGCGACCTTGCCGTGACGCTCCTCCTTGCCGAGCGCGAAGGCGGGCAATTTGTCCCAATTGCCGAGCGACAGGTCGAAACTCAATCTCTTCGACGCCGGATCGTCGGTCGCATCGGCGAGGATGACGATCGGCGCCTGCAAGCCCTTCGACCCGTGCACCGTCATCACGCGCACGACGTCGCTGCGCGCCTCGGTCTGGCGCTTGATGTCGGCGGTGCTCGCGTCGATCCGCGTCAGGAAACCGAGCAGGGACGGCACCTCGAACTGCTCGAAGGCCAGGGCCTGCGCGAGCAGTTCGTCGATCGGGTCGCGCGCCTCGCGCCCCAGCCGCGCATAGAGCCTCCGCCGCCCGTCGATCGGCCCCGACAAAATGCGATCGAGGAAGCGGAAAGGCGTGGTGAAATCGGCCATGCCGAGCAGGCCCCGCAGCGCCGCCATCGTTTCCGCCGGCACCTCCGCCTCGCGATCGCGAAGCGCCCCCCACAGCGACGACGTCCGCGCATGGGCAAAGCCGAACAGCGCCTCCTGCGACCAGCCGAACAGGGGCGAGACGAGCAAGGCGGACAGGTTGAGGTCGTCGAGCGGCTGTACCGCAAAGCGCATCGCCGCGAGCAGGTCCTGCACCGCGAGCGGCTGGGTCAGCGCGAAGCGATCGACACCCGCCACCGGCACATGGCGCGACTGGAGCCGCGCGACGATCCGCGCCGCCAGATCGCGGCGCCGCCGCACGAGGATCAGCACATCGCCCGGCGCGACGCTGCGCCCGTCCTTGCCATTGGCGATCCAGTCCTGCACCTCGTCGGCGATCGCCCGCGACAGCCGCAGGCTCGCGGGGTCGCTCGCCGCGGCGAGGCCGTCGGCGGGCGGGGCGCCTTCGCCGTCCTCGCTCTCGGCCTCGACCGCATCCTCTTCCTCGGCCCCATCGAGCGCCTTGCCCACCGGCAGCGGCTGCCACAGCTCGACGCGCCCCGGATGCGTGCTCTTGAAAGGCAGCGGTTGTTTTTCACCGCTGTCGAGCCCCATCAACTCGGTTGCGCCTGCCGCGATCCATTGGTCCACCACGTCGAGCACGGCGGGGCTCGACCGGTAATTGGTGACCAGATCGACGCCCTTGAAGGGCCGCCCGCCCTCCGCCGCGCGCTCGCCGAAGCGCAGCCGCGCCGCCTCAAACGCCGCGGGCTCGGTGCCCTGGAAGCCGAAGATCGCCTGTTTGCGGTCGCCGACGGTGAACATCGTGCGGACGCGCTCGTCCTTCGCGCCCTGGCCGACAAAAAACTCCTCGGCCAGCGACAGGACGATCGCCCATTGGCGCGCATTGGTGTCCTGCGCCTCATCGACCAATATATGGTCGGTGCGCTGGTCGAGCTTGAAGCGCACCCAGTCGCCGAAATCGCCGCGCCCGAGCAGGTGCAGCGCGATGCCGATCAGGTCGTCGAAATCGGCGAGCCCCGCCGCGCGCTTGGCGAGCGCATAGGCCTCGGCAAAGCGGCTGCCCAAATCCCAGGCGGCGGCAAGATCGTCGGCGACCGCCATCGCCGCCGCGTTCGCGACCAGCGCATCGACCGCCCCGACGATCCGCGTCGCGGCGCCCAGGCAATCGTGCATCTTGCCCGTTTCCTTGACGAAGTCGGCGCGCAGCTCGCCGGTCCCCGTGACGAAGCAAGTGCGCAGCGCCGCGAGCATCGCCCCGCGCCCGGCGGGATCGGCGCGCAGCCAGTCGCCCATCAGTGCGGCGCGCGTTTCGCCAGTCTTGGTGCCCCAAGCCCGCCCGCTCGCCGCGACTGCGGCACTATCGGCGTCGGCGACCAGCCCGCGCTCGAGCGCCGCGACCTGGAACGCCGCCGGATCGCCCTGCGGCAGTCCCAGCGCGTCGCGCACATCGCCCGCCTTGGGCGCGATGCGCGGCTGGTCGGCACCGCCGAAGCGCCCCGCGCAGCGGACGAGGAAGGCGATCGCCGCATCCTGCCCCATCCGCCGCGACAGCATCGCCGCAACGCCGCGCATCGCCTCGCCATCGGCGTCCTTCTGCCCGAGCAATTTGCCCAGCACCTCGCGCTGGAGCGCGCTCGCCTCGCTGTCCTCCAGGGGGCGGAAGCCCGGCAATATCTTCGCTTCCAATGGAAAGCTCGCGAGCAGGGTCTGGCAGAAGCTGTGGATCGTCTGGACGCGGATCGCGCCGCCCGGGCTGTCGATCACGGTGGCGAACAGCGAGCGCGCGCGGTCGAGAATATCCGGGGTTTCCCAGTTGGCGCCCAGCGCGCGCAGGTCGAGCCGCAGGTCGCCGTCGTCCATCCGCACCCACAGGGCGAGCCGCTCGTGGATGCGGTGCGCCATTTCGGCGGCCCCCGCCTTGGTGAAGGTGATGCACAGGATCGCCTCGGGCGACACGCCGCCGAGCATCAGCCGCAGCACGCGCGCCGACAGCACCTGGGTCTTGCCCGTGCCCGCCGAGGCGCCGAGCCAGACATGATCGTCGGGGTTCGCGGCGGCGCTCTGGCCGGGATCGAGATCGAACAGCCGCGTCATGCCGGACCGCCGTCGTCGGGGGTGGTGCCGTCGCCGCGCCCGAACCATTCGTCGCGGCGCATCAGCTGGTCGAAATCATCATAGCGCCGGCCCGCATCGCCCGGCACGAACGGCGCCTGCCCGAGCAGGAAGCGCTCGGCGAGATCGGCGAGCGCCTCCGCCGCGCGCTCGACCGCTTCCGCCGCCGTCTTCAGCGCGCGCCGCCCGCCGTGCGTCGGCGATATCTTGCCCTCCTCGCCCTTGGCGCGGTCGCGTTTCAGGCTCCAATATTCGAGCGCGCCCACCGGCGCCGCATCGAGCCCGTCGGCCTGCCCCGCCTCGGCGATCAACCCGAGCAGGCCGAGCTGGTTGTCGAGCCCCGCCGCCGCCGCGGTACCAGACGGCGCCGCGCCGCTCTTGTAATCGACGATCGCGAGGCTGCCGTCGGCGAGCTGGTCGATGCGGTCGGCCTTGCCGTGCAGCCGGATGCCGCCCGTTACCATCGCGCCCTCGACCTCGCTCGCGACCGGCCAGCGGGTCTCGCGCTCGGCCCACACCCGCTCGGCGGCCCAGCGCAGCGACGGCACGATGCGCGGCAGCCAGAAGGCGCGCGCCAGCGCGTCGAGCGCCGGGTCGGCGGCGAGCGCCGTCAGTTCGCTCTCCAGCGCCGCCTCGGTCATCCCGGCGCGGTGCCAATCCTCGAGCAGCTTGTGCACGCGCGTGCCGAACCATTTGGCGTCGGGCCCCTGGCTCAGCGGGTCGAGCGCGCTCAGCCGCAGGATCTTCGCCGCGTAAAAGGCGAAGGGATCGCGCGCGAGCTGATCGACCCCGGTAACGCTGATCTTATCGGGCCGCGCCTCGGGCGGCGGCGCGACCGCGGGGCGCGGCGCGGGGTGCGGATCGCCCGGCGGGACGTCGAGCAGCGCGGCCAGTCCGGTCACGGGTTGCCCGCCGATTTGCGCGGCGGGCAATTCGCCCGCCAGCGCGCTCAGCCGCAGCCAGAAGCGCGACGCGACCGCGGGGTCGCCGCCGCTGCGCCGCGCGCGGGTCACCACCACCTTGCGCGCCGCGAGCGCGCCGGCGAAATCATGCGCCGCCATGCCCTGCTGCCGCTCGGGCGCGGCGAGGCCGAGCAGGCGGCGGATGCCCGGCGCGAGCCAGGGGTCGGGGGTCAGCGCCTGCGGCCAGCGCCCTTCGTCGAGCCCGCCGAGGATCATCACATCGGCGCGCTGCAACCGTGCCTCGAGCAGCCCCCAGATGAACAGCCGCGGATGCCCGCCATAGGGCGGCCGGACGCTCTCGCCACCGAGCAGGTCGGCGAGCATCGCGGGAAAATCGGTCGGCGCGACGAGGGCGGGGCCGGCACCCTTGGCCAGCGCCCAGCGATCGAACAGGTCGGCGAGCTGCCGCCCCGCAGGCCCTGCCCACACCGCATCGCCGGTCAGCCAGCCGAGCGCCGCCTGCAAGGCTGCGAGCAAAGTCGTCGGCGGCACCGCCGTTCCCGCGCTCAGCGGGGCAAGATGCTTGCCCAGCCCGGCGACCAGCTCGCTCCACCAGCCGTGCAGCGCCGCCGCGGCGCCATGGCCGCGCGCCTTGCCGTCGGCGGCGAGCAGCGCGAGGCGCACCGATACCCCGTCCCAGCCCGGGGTCAGGCCCGGCTGGCGCAGCAGCAGGTCGAGCCGCCTTACCTGGTCGAGCCAGGGCAGCCGCGCCTCGCCCTCCCGCACCAGCGGGTGGCCGAGTACCGTCAGCAGTCGCACGGGATCGAAGCGCGCGGCAAGTTCGGCGAGCCCGAGCAGCAAGGTGCCCGGCGGCAATTTCGCCAGCGGCCGCCCGGCGCTGTCGTCGACCATGATGTCCCAGCGCGCCAGTGCGCTCGCGACGCGCTCGGCCAGCGCGCGGTCGGGGGTAACCAGCGCCGCAGTGCGCCCCGGCGTCTCGACCGCCGCGCGCATCATCAGCGCGATGCCCTGCGCCTCCTGCCCGTCGTCGGCGAACACCGCACCCGACAGGCCGGCGATCCCGGCGCCAAGGTCGGCCTTATCCTGCCAGCGCGCGGTGTAGGCGGCGGGGGCGAAGAGCAGCGAGACGAAATCGGCGCGCGCGTCGGGGCCGTCGAAATCCGACACGCCCTCCCAGGTCCGCACCTCGCCGCGCGCGACGCCCATGCGCCCGAGCAGCAGCTTCAGATGATATTGCGGATGCGTCTCCAGCGGCCGCGCCGGGTTTTCGGGGTTGGAGGCGACCGGCCCGAGCGCCTCCCATTCTTCCTCCGCCATGCCGAGGTCGAGCCCCGGCAACACGACCATGCCGCGCTCCATGGCGGCGGCGGTGCGCAGCAGCCGCGCGATCGCGGGCGCGGCGGTGGTGATCCCCGCCGCGACGACGAAGCGCGCCGGCGGCGCGACGCGCCAGCCCTGGCTCACCCGGTCGAGCAGGCGGTTGCGCCGTTCGGCACGGTCGATCATCGCCGCGCGTGCCAGTTCGGCGGGCCAATGTTCGACGAGCAGGCGCAGCCGCTCCCACGACGCCTGCCAATGCTGCGCGAGGTCGCCGAGGAGCGCCTTGATCTCGGCGAGCCGCGCGGGCGCGACCTCCTCATAATGGAGCTGGTCGATCACCCGCCCCAGCCCTTCGGCGAGCTGGAACGCCGCGGCGCCGGTGATCGCCTCCTCGCCCGCGGGCTGGTGTGTCTCGATCAGCGCCGCGAGCATCAGCCGCCGCCGCAACGGGTCGATCGCGGGGGGGAGGGCGGCGCTCTCGTCGATCGGGTCGAGCGCCAGTGCGACCTCCTCGTCGAGGTCGGCGTCGCCGATCACCACGAGCCGCGGCATCAGCAGGCCTTGCCCGCCCGCGCGCACGAACGCCGCCTGCACCGCGCTGCGCGCCCGGTTGCTCGGCAGCAGGATCAGTCCCTCGGCCAGCCCCAGCGCGCCATCGGCGAAACGGTCGATCAGCCCCGCGGCGAGCGCGTCGGCAAAGGCCCGCTGGACCGGGATCGAAAAGATAGTCGGCTTGGCGTCAGCCATCCGTCAGCGCGGCTTCGGTCGGCCCGATGCTCGCCGGAGTGCCGACGTCGAACCATTGCCCCATGTGCGACAGCCCATAGAGCCGCCCCGCGGCGATCGCGCGGTCCCAGAAGATATTGGTCGAAAACGGCCCCTCGGGCGCATCGACGAGTAAGCGCCGCGACACCAGCTGGACGCCGGTATAGACGAAGGGGGCGATGCGGCCGGGCTTTCGGCGCGACAATTGTCCGGTGGGGTCCATGTGGAAATCGCCGCGGCCGCCGTGCCCGGTCGCGCTCGCCTGGCGGATCACCAGCAGCAGCGCGTCCATGCGCTCGCCGTCCCAGTGGCGCGCGAGCTGCTCGATGCTGTCCTGCGGCCCGTCGGTCCAGATATTGTCGCTGTTGACGATCAGGATCGGGTCGCCGGTCAGCTGCGGCAGCGCCTTCATCATCCCGCCGCCGGTTTCGAGCAGCCGGTCGCGCTCGTCCGAAATCGCGATGGTGAAGGGGCGCTTCTGTGCCGCGAGATGCGCTTCGAGCGCGTCGGCGAGATAATGGACGTTGACCACGACATGGCCGATCCCCGCCGCCTCGATGCGGTCGAGGCTATGGTCGATCAGCGGCTTGCCCGCGACGCGCACCAGCGGCTTGGGCCGGGTGGCGGTCAGCGGACGCATGCGCTTGCCCAGCCCGGCCGCCATCACCATCGCGCTTTCGATCTTCGCGCTCACAGCCACGCCTCCGCCCTTTTGTCGGCGGGGATATTGGCATCGAACCATTGCCGGGCGGGGACAAGCGCCGGATGCGCGAGATCGCGTTCGAGCAGCCCCCACATGCGCGGCTGGAAGCGGCGATATCCGTCCTTGCCGTCGCGTTTCCACAGCCGCACGAAGACGCCGAGGATGCGCGTGTTGCGCTGCGCGGCGAGCGCCCAATAGGCGTGTTCGATATCAAGCCCCGTCGCCTCTTGGTAGCGCGCGAGCATCGCCGCCTCGACCGCGGGACTCACGTCGCGCCGCGCATCCTCGAGCACCGAGGCGAGGTCATAGGCGGGGTGGCCGACGAGCGCGTCCTGGAAATCGAGCAGGCCATAATGTTCGACCCCGGCCTTGTCGCCAACCAGCATGATATTCTCGGCATGGAAATCGCGCAGCACGGTGACGCGCGGCAGGCCGTCCAGCTCGACCGGGCGCAAGGCCGCTTCCCAGGCGGCGCGGAACGCATCGCGGTCGGCCTCGATGCCCATCGCCGGGCAATACCAGTCGGCGAACAGCATCACCTCGTCGAGCCATTGGTCGAACCCGTGCACCGGCAGCCCGGCCATCGGCGGCCGCGCATGGAGGTGGACGAGCAGGTCGGTGACCCCGGCATAATGCGCCATCTCGTCGGGCAGCGCGGCATCGACCGTCTCACGCAGCCGCACATCGCCGAAATCCTCGATAAGCAGCAGCCCGCGCTCCAGGTCGCGCGCGAAGATCGTCGGGGCATTCAGCCCCTGGTCGCACAGATATTCGGCGATAGCGATGAAGGGACGCGGGTCCTCGTGCGGCGGCGGCGCGTCCATCAGCACCGCGCGGCGGTCGCCGTCGACGATGCGGAAATAGCGCCGGAACGACGCGTCACCCGCGAGCGGCAATATCTGGGCATCGCCCCAGCCATGCGCGGCGAGGAAGGCGGGCGCATGCGCGGGCGGAATCATCGGAGCGGCCATCGGCTCCCCCAAGACGTCGGCACCGCGGCTGTCAAGGCGCGCGCGTCGCCGCTTCCCGAAATCGTCAGCGACAGCACCTCCGCCCACCCCTGCGACCCCAGCCGCTCGGGCCATTCGATCAACAGCGCGCCGTCGTACGCATAGTCGTCGAGACCAAGCTCGATCAGCTCATCCTCGTCCTCGATCCGGTACAGATCGACATGCGCGATGGCGAGGTCGACCTCGGGCGGCGCATAGGGCTGGACGATCGCAAAGGTGGGACTCGGCGCCTCGCCGACCAGCCCGCGCGCCTTCAGCATCGCGCGCGCCAGCGTCGTCTTTCCGGCGCCGAGATCGCCCGACAACAGCACGACATCGCCCGCGATCAGCGCGGCACCGATGGCGCTCCCGATCCGCTCGGCCTCGGCGAGGGTATAGTCGAAACGATAGTCTGTCATGCGCGCGGCAGGCTGACGCGGACCAGCGTGCCCTGCGCCTTTTCGCTCAACACCTCCATCGTCCCGCCATGCGCGGCGACGAGCTGGCGCGCGAGCGCGAGGCCGATGCCGCCGCTCTGCGTTCCCGCCTGCGTTCCGCTGGTCACCGCCGCGACCGCGTCGGGCATGCCGGGGCCGTTGTCCGACACGATGATGTCGATGCCCTTCGCGTCGCCATCGGCATGGAGCAGGACGCGCCCGCCCTTCTTGCGGCTCGGCGCGGTGTAACGCACCGCATTGTCGAGCAGCCCGGCGACGAGCCGCGACAGGCGCTCGGCATCGCCGTCGATATGGCCCAGCCCGGACGCGATATTGCCCACCAGTTCGACACCCTCGGCCGCGGCAAAGACTTTCGCTTCGCCCAGCGCGCCGTTCAGCAACGCCGCGACATCGACGGGTACGCGCTCGACCGCGAGGGTTCCCGCCTCGCCCTGCGCCAGGTCGAGCACATTGTCGATCTGCCGCCCCAGGACCGCGACCGAATCCATGATCGCATCGATATAGGCCGCCTGCTGATCGCCGAGCTTGCCCGCATAGCCCGCGCGCAGCATCTCGCCGAAGCCGCCGATCGAGGTGAGCGGCGTGCGCAGTTCGTAGCTCATCCGCGACAGGAAGGCGGTCTTGACCTTGTCGGCGGCTTCGAGCGCTTCATTGCGCTCGCGCAGGGTGCTTTCCATCTTCCGGTTGTCGCTGACGTCGAGCATGATCAACAGCGCATTGCCGTCGGGCAGGGGGATCGCGGCAAAATCGAAATAGCGCCCGTCGCGGAAACGGATTTCGCCCGCGCGCTGGGTGCGTTCCAATGTCGCGGCGCGGATGACTTCCTGCACGATGCTGATCTGGTTCGGTTTGGCGAGCCGGTCGGCGAGGCCGCCCATCAGCGCATCGACACGCGGATGCGCCGCCAGCGTCGGCTCGTCGACCCCCCACAGGCGGCGGAAACGCTGGTTCCACAAATGCAGCCGCCCGTCGGGCGCGAACACCGCGATCGCCTCGAACAGATTGTCGAAGGTCGCGGTCCGCACGCGCAGCAGCGTGTCGCGCGCGCCCGCAAGCTGGACCTGTTCGGTGCGATCCTCGGCGATCAGCAGCATGCCGCCGTCGGGGGTCGGCTGGCCGACGACGCGCAAATGGGTGCCGTCGCGCAGCAGCCAATCCTCCTCGCTTGCCTGCGGCAGCGCGAACCAATCGACATGCGCCTGGCGCCATTCGGGGAAATCGCGCACCTCGGGCGTCCGCCCGGCATCGCGCCAGGCGTCGAGCAGCCGCGCGAAGTCGGGCGCCTCGGCGATACTATCGGCGTCGATATCGAACATCCGGCGAAACGGCTGATTGGCGAAGACGAGCCCGTGGTCGGGGCCGAATTGCGCCACCGCCGCGGACAGCCGGTCGAGCAGTTCGCGCTGCGTCTCGGCGAAGCGGCGGTGGGCGCCGCGCTCGCTTTCCAGTTCCTGCACGTCGATCGCATAGCCCGCGACGCCGATCGGCTGGCCGCCGCGTGGGGTCAGCGGCACGTCGACGACGCGCATGATCCGCCGCTCGCCCGCGATGGTGACGGGCACGGTGCGCAATTGCGCCGATCCCGCGGCGCGCGCCGCCTGCGCCGCCTCGCCGGCGCTGACCCCGGCCACGGGTTCGAGCAGTTCGATGGCCTGTTCGATGACGACATCGGCGCTCTTGGCCTCGACCGCATGGACATAGGCCTGGTTGACCAGCGCCAGGTCGAGCCGCAGATCGCGGAACCACATCGGGAAGGGGGCGACCTCGATCAGCCCCGACAGCGCCTCAAACGCCGCCATCGCCTCGTCGCGCTCGGCCTTGAGCGCGATCTGCGACGACAGGCTCTCGGTCGCGTCGTCGAGCCACAGCAATACGCTGCCCGACCCGCCGATCGCGGTGGGTGCGGGGCCGCCATGGACGAGGATGGTGCGCGCGCCGCCCTGCGGCCGCAGGGTCATGACAAAGGGTTTGGCACCGCGCTGCGCGCCGAGGATCGCCTGGCGCAGCGCCTCGTGATCGGCGCTCTCCAGTCCCGCGCCCAGCGCGCATAATTCGTCGAAATTGCGTGGGCCCTTGTCCAGTCCCAGCCAGCGCCCCAGCCGCTCGCTCGCCTCGATGCGCCAGTCGCCGCGCACGACGACGGGCAGATAGGGCGAGGCTTCGACCAGGCTCGCGAGCCGTTCGGTCTGCGCCGCGGCAAAGGCCGAACGGCGCTGCATCGCGAGGCCGCGCCCTGCCGCCCAGATGCCGAGCATCAGCCACAGCGCCGCAAAGCCCCCGAGCGCGAAGGTCAGGGTCGGGGACAGCGCGCCGCTCATCCTCCGTCACGCTCCCGCTGCTTGCCCGCCGACGCCCGTGTCATAGCCGTCAGCCGTAAAGACGATGGAGTCATGTTTCAATCGCATGTCACAGCGAAACGGCGCGTCCCACCTTCCGATGGGCGCGCCGTCCACAGTTTTCTGAAATTTCCGCGATGCGGAAATGCCGCGGCACCGGCCCGCTCCCCCACCCGGCCTCCCACCCGATAATAGCCTAGGGGCGGCCGGGTGGGGGAGCGGGCCGGCGCCGCCTTCGCCGTCAGGCGAAGAAATCAATAACGATAATGGTCGGGCTTGAACGGGCCGTCGACCGGCACGCCGATATAATCGGCCTGCTTCTTGGTCAGCTTCGACAGATGCACGCCCAGCTTTTCGAGGTGCAGCGCCGCGACCTTTTCATCGAGATGCTTGGGCAGGACATAGACGTCGTTGCCGTATTGCTCGCTGCGCGTCCACAGTTCGATCTGCGCCAGCGTCTGGTTGGTGAAGCTCGCCGACATCACGAACGACGGGTGGCCCGTCGCATTGCCGAGGTTCACGAGGCGACCCTTCGACAGGATGATGATCTGCTTGCCAGGCCCATCTCCTTGGGGGGGGAATTCGACCAGGTCGACCTGCGGCTTCACTTCGGTCCATTTGTAGTTGGCGAGCGCCGCGATCTGGATCTCGCTGTCGAAGTGGCCGATGTTGCAGACGATCGCCATATTCTTCATGCCCGCCATATGCTCGGCGGTGATCACGTCGGCGTTGCCCGTCGCGGTGACGAAGATGTCCGACCGCTGGACGGCTTCGTCCATCGTCACGACCTCGAACCCTTCCATCGCCGCCTGCAGCGCGCAGATCGGGTCGATTTCGGTGACGAGCACGCGCGCGCCGCCGTTGCGGAGCGACTGGGCGCTGCCCTTGCCGACGTCGCCGAAGCCGGCGACGGTCGCGACCTTGCCGGCCAGCATCACGTCAGTGCCGCGGCGGATCGCATCGACGAGCGATTCCTTACAGCCATAGAGGTTGTCGAACTTCGACTTGGTGACGCTGTCGTTGACGTTGATCGCGGGGAAGGGCAGTTCGCCCTTTTTGGCGATGTGGTACAGGCGGTGGACGCCGGTGGTCGTTTCTTCCGACACGCCCTTGATCGCCTTGACCGTCTTGGTCAAGTAACCGGGGTTCGCAGCAACAAACGCCTTCAGCGCGCGCTGCATCTCGATCTCTTCCTCGTTCTCGGGCGCGGGCATTTCCTGCCCGGCTTCGAGCTTCGCGCCCCACAGCGCGAACATCGTGGCGTCGCCGCCATCGTCGAGGATCAGGTTGCAGGTCGTGCCGTCTTCGACACCCCAGTCGAAGATGCGGCCGACATAGTCCCAATAATCGGCGAGGCTCTCGCCCTTGATCGCGAACACCGGCACGCCCGAGGCGGCGATCGCGGCGGCGGCATGGTCCTGCGTCGAGAAGATGTTGCACGTCGCCCACCGCACCTCGGCGCCGAGCGCGGTCAGCGTCTCGATCAGCACCGCGGTCTGGATCGTCATGTGCAGCGAACCCGTGATGCGCGCGCCCTTCAGCGGCTGCGCGGCGCCATATTCGGCGCGCAGCGCCATCAGGCCCGGCATTTCGGTTTCGGCGATGTTGATTTCTTTGCGCCCGAAATCGGCGAGCGCGATGTCGGCAACGACATAATCACGGGTGTCGGCGGCGAGAGTGGCCACGGCTATTTTCTCCAGTTGGCGAGAGCGACCGCAGGCGAGCGGCCCCGAAAGCTATGAGTAATTATGTTGCGCGCCGTAGCTCAGAGCGCCATCGGAATCAAATATAAACTTTTCTTTATATCGCAAGTCCGGCGCATCCCGGCGGGCGGCTCGTCGAGGATGGCGTCGTCCGAACGGGCCGCGGCGCGGATGCGAAGCGCGCAGGGATTCGCGTCGCAGAAATGCGAATCGACGGCCGCAAAATTGCATGGCGGCGAAAATAAATTTTCAGCGGGCGCAATTGTGACAATCCGCGCGTCGCCAATGTGACACCGAGTCGCCGAGGCCAAGATTCTGAAAATCATGACTTATAATGCGCCTTGCGAACAGCTTAATTGCTGTTTGTGACAAGAGTGTTACAAACGGCTCGAAATATTGACTTTTCATCCATGCAGGCAGAAAATCCTCCCAAGTTACGGGGAGATACCAAAGATGAAAAAAATATTGCTGCCGCTCGTCGCCCTCGCTTTCGCGACCCCTGTCGGCGCCCAATCGATCATCGTCGTCACCGGTCCGCAGGTCGAGTCGGACACGCTGCCGGTCGCCTATGCCGAGCTCAAGGCCGGCGACAATCGCGGCGCGGTGGCCAAGCTGACCGACGAAACCCATGTCGATGCCCGCGACCCGTCGCGGCTGATCAACCTCGGCACCGCTTACGCGCGTCTGGGCCGCACCGCCGATGCCGCCGCGGCCTATGATGCCGCGATCGGCAGTCCGATCCGTTACGATCTCGAATTGTCGGATGGCCGCTATGTCGATTCGCGCTGGGCCGCGCGCACCGCGCTCGCCAACCTGAACGAAGGTCGCCCGCTGCTCGCGCTGGCGCGCTGATAAATATTCGTCGTCCCCGCGAAGGCGGGGACCGCAGGCAGCCTTGCGCCACGCCGATAGCGGCCAGTTAAGGGTTGGACATGCCCCCCGGCATGTCCAAGGGTTGTCCGGGGGGCAACCCGACCCTCCACTCCTTCGCGGGGGCGACGTGTTTTTGGCCGCGTATTTTACGCCTCGCCGCCCTCGGTCGTCAGCAGCCGCGCATCGATCCCGGCTTCGGCAAAGGCCGCCTGCCAGCGCTTTTCGGGCGGCGTGTCGAACAGCAAAGCATCGCTGCCCCGGGTCACATGCCAGCCGTGGCGGACCATTTCTTCCTCGAGCTGGCCGCCGGCCCAACCGGCATAGCCCAGCGCGACGAGCCAGCGCGACGGCCCGCGGCCTTCGCCGATCGCGCGCAGGATGTCGTGCGAACTCGATATCGTCCAGCGCCCCGCGACCTCGACCGCGTCCTGGCCGCCCCAGTCGCTGCTGTGGAGCACGAAGCCGCGCGACTGTTCGACCGGCCCGCCGAGGAACACCGGCATGTCGAGCGGGTCGTCGTCATGCGCGATCTCGAGCTGGTCGAGCACCGCACCCACGGTCATGCCCTTGATCGGGTCGGCAATGCCGATCCCCATCGCGCCGCCTTCGTCATGGCTGATCATCGCGATCACCGAATGTTCGAAGCGGGGATCGCCGATCCCGGGCAGCGCGAGCAGCAACTGGCCGGTGAACCAGGAGGGGGCCGTTTCCATCGCGCCACCATGCCCGCGCACGCCGGTCCGGTCCAGCACCCCGGTGAAATTATCCGCCGCGCTTGACTCCGCTCGGCCCCGCCCCAATGTCTGCGCTCCCATTTCCCCCGCTTGAGAGGACGAGAAAATGACGATCCAGACCGGAGACAAGCTGCCTGAAACGACGCTGGTCAAGGTGACCGAAAACGGTCCCGAACAGGTCAGCACCGCCGATTATTTCAAGGGCCGCAAGGTTGCGCTCTTCTCGGTCCCCGGCGCCTTCACCCCGACCTGCTCGGCCAAGCATCTGCCGGGCTTCGTCGACAAGGCCGAGGAACTGAAGGCCAAGGGGATCGACGAGATCGTCTGCACCGCGGTCAATGACGCCTTCGTCATGGGCGCGTGGGGCAAGAATGGCGACGCCGGCGGCGCGGTGACGATGCTGGCCGACGGCAATGGCGATTTCGCCGAGGCGGTGGGCCTGACCATGGACGGCAAGGCATTCGGCATGGGCAAGCGCGGCCAGCGTTTCTCGATGATCGTCAACGACGGCGTCGTCGAACAGCTCAACGTCGAAGCGCCGGGCGAATTCCGGGTGTCGAGCGCCGACCATATGCTCGAGCAGCTGTAAGGCGTGGAGGGCGGGCCGATCGCGGTCCGCCCTCTTCCCTTTTGTCACAATTTCGTGCAACAGCGACGCGATGACATTATCCTCATCGCAAAATCAGAACATCGCCGATCCCGCCGCCGCCGTTGACCCTTTGGTCGAAGGGATCATCACCGAGCTTCAGGACAAGTTCCGCACCTCGGTCACCAATCTCAAATCCGCCATCGCCGCCTATGTCCATGACGGCACGCTGCCGCCCGCCGACGCTGCGGCGACCGGGCTGTTCGACTATCCGGCGCTGCGCCTCGTCACCACCGGCGAGCCGCGCGAGGGGCAGGCGAGTCACAATCTCGCCTTCGGCCGCTTCGAGCGCGCGGGCGAGTTCGTCACCACCGTCACCCGCCCCGACCTGTTCGCCGATTATCTGCGCGACCAGCTGAGCCTGCTCGTCCGTCATTATGACGTCGAGCTGTCGGTGACGCGCACCGGGCAGCAGATCCCCTTTCCCTATGTGCTCGACGCCAGCGACGGGTCGGACATGGGCCGCGTCACCCCGCTCGAACTCGCGCGCCATTTTCCGACCACCGAGCTCGCCGACATCGGCGACGAACTCGCCGACGGGCTGTTCGGCAGCGATCCGGCGAAACCGCAGGCGCTCGCCCTGTTCGATGCGCTGCGCACCGATTTCAGCCTCGCGCGCCTGCGCCATTACACCGGCACCGCGCCCGAGCATTTCCAGCGCTACATATTGTTCACCAACTACCACCGCTATGTCGACGAGTTCGTGTCCTGGGCGGGCGCACAGGTCGGGCAGGGGCGCTATACCGCGCTCGCGGGGGCGGCGGGTCTCTATGTCGACCAGCCGGGGGTCAACGCCAGCGCGCTCGTCGCCGACAGCGCATGGCGCCGGCACCAGATGCCCGCCTATCATCTGATCGCGCCCGACGGCGGCGGCATCACGCTCGTCAACATCGGCGTCGGCCCGTCGAACGCCAAGACGATCTGCGACCATCTGGCGGTGCTGCGACCCGAGGCCTGGCTGATGATCGGTCATTGCGGCGGGCTGCGCCCCAGCCAGCGTATCGGCGACTATGTGCTCGCCCACGCGTATCTGCGCGACGACCATATCCTCGACGCGGTGCTGCCGCCCGAAATCCCCATCCCGCCGATCGCCGAAGTGCAGGTCGCGCTCGCGACCGCGGCGGAATCGGTGTCGGGGACCAGCGGCGCCGACCTCAAGAAGCGCATGCGTACCGGCACCGTCGTCACCACCGACGACCGCAATTGGGAGCTGCGCTACACCGACAGCGCGCTGCGCTTCTCGCAATCGCGCGCGATCGGCATCGACATGGAAAGCGCGACCATCGCGGCGCAGGGGTATCGTTTCCGCGTGCCCTATGGCACGTTGCTCTGCGTCAGCGACAAGCCGCTCCACGGCGAACTCAAGCTGCCGGGTCAGGCCAATCGCTTCTATGAGGAAGCGATCGCCGCGCATCTCCAGATCGGTATCCGCGCCTGCGAGACGATGCGCGACGAGGGCGCCAAGCTCCACAGCCGCAAATTGCGCGCGTTCAACGAGCCGCCGTTCAGATGAACGGCGGGGGCAACGAGCCGCCGTTCCGGTGAGCCGTTCGCGCTCCGTCGCCGGCCGGGCCGCGATCGTCACGGGCGCCGCGAGCGGCATGGGCCGCGCCACCGCGCTGCTCCTCGCCAGCGAGGGCGCGAAAGTCGCGGTCACCGACCTCGACCTCGCGGCCTGCGAGGCCGTGGCGGCCGAGGCGGGGGCAGGCGCCAGGGCCTTCGCGCTCGACGTTGCCGATGGCGAGGCGATCAAATCCGTGGTCGGGGACATAGCCGCGCATTTCGGCGGTATCGACATTCTCATCAACAATGCCGGGGTCTCCAGTTTCGCGCCGCTCGACGCGGGGGACGAATATGAGGCGATCTGGCACCGCGCGGTCGCCGTCATGCTGACCGCGCACCAGCGCATGGTCCGCGCCGCCTTGCCCTGGCTGCGGCAAAGCGACGCCGCGCGCATCGTCAATATCGCCTCGACCGAGGGGCTGGGCGCCACGCCTGGCGACACGCCCTATGTGGCGGCAAAGTCGGGCGTCGTCGGGCTGACGCGCGGCCTCGCGGTCGATCTCGGCAAGGAAGGCATCACGGTCAATTGCATCTGCCCCGGCCCGATCCACACCGGCATGACCGACACGGTGCCCGAGGCCGACAAGCTGGTCTTCGCCAGGCGCCGCACCGCGCTCCGCCGCTATGGCGATCCCGAGGAGGTCGCGCATATGACGCTCAGCCTCGTGCTGCCGGCGGCGAGCTATATCACCGGCGCGGTGATCCCGGTCGATGGCGGGCTGACGGCACGCAACGCCTGACCACGAGAAAGGCCGCGCAAAACCGTGGCTTTGCGCGGTATCGACATCATCAACCATAGGAATCCGCGAGCGCTGCGCGAGTTGCTCGGCTCGCCGCATGATCGGCTCGCGTCACCCCGCTCCCGAACCGCACCGGTGAACTTTTGGCGTCTCGCGACGGTTGACGCGACGATCAGGGGCGCCGGTCAGGCGGCCCGTCCAATCGAAGGAGCGATATATGAAGGTCATTTCCCGCAGTCCGAAATTCTTGCTGGCGGCCGCCATGCTGGCCAGCACCGCCTCGATCGGCGTCGCCGCGCAGGACAGCTATCCCGATCCGGCGATCACCGTCAACGGCGAGCTGCCGTCCCCCGACCAGATGACCAAGGGTCCCAAGGTCGAAGGCCTGATCTCGGCGCGCACCGACGGCCGGATGCAGGTCACCACCGCCGACGGCAGCAACCAGACCATCGCCATCGCCGACTATACCAAGATCAAGGGCAGCGGCGGCTTCCTCGGCCTCAGCAGCAACAAGCTCGCGGCCGACAAGCTGCTCAACGGCCTGCCGGTGACGGTCGATACCTATCAGTGGGACGGCGGGCTGGTCGCGAACCAGATCGCGCTCAAGACCAAGGATCTGAAGACCGCGTCGATGATCCGCACCGGCACGGCGCAGGGCTTCGCCGAGCAGACCGCGGCGACCGAGGCGCTGCGCGGCCGCGTCGGCGACATCGACCAATATAATGTCAAGGCGACGACCAACGTCAATTTCGACACCGGCAAGGCCGTGCTGACCGAACAGGCGAAATCCGATCTCTGCACCGCGGCGAACCAGGCCAACAGCACGGAGAACGCCCTGATCCTCGTTGTCGGCTACACCGATTCGACCGGCAGCGAAGAGCTGAACCAGGAGCTCAGCGAAAAGCGCGCCAGCCGCGTGGTCAATTATCTGCAGCAGGCGTGCGGCTGGAAACCCTATCGCATGCTGACCCCGACGGGCATGGCCGAAGCCGATCCGGCGGCGGACAACAGCACGCCCGAGGGCAAGGCGCAGAATCGCCGCGTCGCGGTGAACATCCTCGTCAGCAAGGCTGTCGACGGAATCTAAGAGGTGCGGGGTGGGTTCCGGCCCACCCCGTTGTAAAAGTCCTCCCCGCTTGCGGGGAGGTGGCAGCCCGCAGGGCTGAGGGAGGGGGACCGCGTCCTTGCGCAACGCTGCTTGAGGCCGACGGCTCCCGCCACCACCGCCTATGGCGGCGGCATTCCTCCCCGCAAGCGGGGAGGATTACTCCTCAAACCGCTTCGCTCACCCGATAGCGCTCGGCCACAGCGCGCCGCGACAGGCCCGGGCCCATCGCAAGCCGCGCATCCTGGTACGCCGCCCACTGGCCCTCGTCGGCGAGCGGCGGGATCGTGACTTCTTCGCCGCGGTCGAGGCCGAGCAGCGCCGCATCGACGAGGTCGGCGGCTTCCATCACCATCTCCGCCGGGAAAGCCGTGATATCCTTGCCCGAGCGTTCCCAGATTTCGGTGCGCGTCGCGCCGGGCAGCACCGCCTGCACCAACACGCCTTGATCGCGAACGCTGTTGGCGAGCGCGATGCTGAGGTTGAGCAGGAAGGCTTTCGAGCCGCTATACACGCCCTCGAATTGCTCGGGGGCGAGCGCGAGCACCGAGGCGATGTTGACGATCTTGCCCTTGCCGCGCGCGCCAAAGGCCTTGCCCGCCGCTATGCCAAGCCGCGCCGCGGCGGTGATGTTGAGCGCGATGATCGTCTGGATCTCCGACGCGCTATTCTCGAGCGTGCCGCCGTTCAGCGACATGCCGGCGTTGTTGACGAACAGGGTGATCGCGGCATCGTCGAGCAGGCGCTGCTCGATGCGCGTCACATCGTCGCTTTTGGCCAGGTCGGCGGCGATCACATCGACCGCGACGCCATGGTCGGCGCGCAGTTTCGCCGCCCGTTCGGCAAGCTGCGCGCCGTTGCGCGCGACGAGGATCAAATCATGGCCGCGGCGCGCGAGCCGGTCGGCATAAACGGCGCCAAGGCCGGTCGAGGCGCCCGTGATGAGGGCGGTTCCCTGGATGTTGTCGGTCATAGCCTGTCTCCTTTTGCCGGGCCCGAACGGGTCACTTGCAAAATGATAGTAACTGCATCATATGCATTCAATGACCGACGATGAAAAAAATCTCGGGACCTGCCCGATCGACCGCGGGCTCACGCTGATCGGCGACCGCTGGAGCATGTTGGTGCTGCGCGACGTGCAGCGCGGTTTAACCCGTTACGACCAGATCCGCACCAGCCTGGGCATCGCGCCGAACATATTGGCGCGCCGGCTGGCCGCGCTCACCGAAACGGGGCTGCTCGAAAAGCGCCGCTATAGCCAGCGGCCGCCGCGCGACGACTATCTGCTCACCGAAAAGGGCCGCGATTTCCTGCCCATCCTCGCCGCCATCGGCGCCTGGGGCGGCAAGCATGTTGGGGGCGGTGCGCTGACGCGCCAGATCGATGTCGAAACGGGCGAGGCGGTGCGCCCCGTGGTGATCGACGCCAACACCGGCGCCCCGATCGGGTCGCGCGCGCTGCGGCTCGAATATCCCGACTGACCGATCGGCCAGCGTCGGCGTCAGCTGCGGTAATCGGCGTTGATGCTGATGTAACCGTGGGTGAGGTCGCAGGTCCACACGGTCGCGCGGCCGGTGCCGAGGCCGAGATCGGCGCCGATGCGGATCTCCAGCCCCTTCAGATGCGCCGCGACCGGCGCCTCGTCATAGCCATCGACGGGCAGGCCCTGCTTGGCGACCCAATGGTCGCCGAAGCGGATCGCGAGGCGGTCGCGGTCGGCGGGTTCGCCGGCCTTGCCCACCGCCATGACAACGCGGCCCCAATTCGCATCCTCGCCCGCGATCGCGGTCTTGACCAAGGGCGAATTGGCGATGGCGAGCGCGACGCGCTTGGCGCTGTGGTCGTCGGCGGCGCCGGTGACCTGGATTTCGATGAATTTCGAGGCGCCCTCGCCATCGCGTACGACCTGATGCGCGAGGTCGAGCGCAACCTGCCGGATCGCGGCGTAAAGTGCGTCGGCACCGGCGTCGTCCCAGGATTCGAGGGGTGCGTTGCCCGCCTGTCCGGTGGCGAAGAGCAGCACCGTGTCGCTGGTCGAAGTGTCGCTGTCGACGGTGATGCTGTTGAAGCTGCCGCCTGTCGCCTCGCCCAGCATGTCCTGCAGCAGCGCCGGCGCGACCGCGGCGTCGGTGAAGAGATAGCCGAGCATCGTCGCCATGTCGGGGGCGATCATGCCCGATCCCTTGACGATGCCCGCGACCTGCACGGTGCGGTCGCCGACGACGGCGCTGGCCGTCGACCCCTTGGCGAAAGTGTCGGTGGTGCAGATGGTTTCGGCGGCGGCTTCCCACGAACAGGGCGCGGCGGTGAGCGCGGCGGCGACCCCGGCGTGCGCCTTGTCCTTGGGTAGCGGCACGCCGATGACGCCCGTCGAACTGACGAAGACGTCGCTCGGTGCGCAGCCGAGATGGCTCGCGACCTGGCCCATGATCTGCTCGACCGCTTCGCGCCCGCGATAGCCGGTGAAGGCGTTGCTGTTGCCCGCATTGACGATCAGCGCGCGCGCGGCGCCGTCCTTTATTTGCTCGCGGCCGAGTTCGACTTCGGGCGAGCAGCAGATGTTGCGCGTGAATACGCCCGCGACCGCCGTGCCGGGGGCGAGCTCGGCGTAGGTCAGGTCGCAGCGGTCCCAATTCTTGTACTGCGCGCGCGCGACGCGGAGCGTGACACCGGCAATGGCGGGGAGCGCGGGGAAGGCGGCGGGGGCGAGCGGGGAGCGGGTGGTCATGATGGGGGTGCGTTTAGCTTTGCTGAGGGCAAAGAAAAACCCCTCCCTGACGGGGAGGGGTAGCGAGACTTGCCGGCTTGCCGGCTAGTCGCAGCTAGGGGTGGGTATGCTGGATCGCGCAGACGCTCGCTTTGCTCGCCCCCACCCGCGTTCAGAGGCACGTGACTCTGAACGCCCCCTCCCTTGCAGGGAGGGGAGACCAGTTTACGCCGGAATACCGCTGATCGCCTTGATTTCCATGAAGTCCTTGAGGCCGAACAAGCCGCCTTCACGGCCGTTGCCCGACGCCTTGTAGCCGCCGAAGGGCGCGCCCGGGGCCGGACCCCAATTGTTCACCGCGACCATGCCGGCGCGCAGTTTCGGCGCGACGTCGGCCGCCTTGGCGGGGTCGCCCGAGATCACCGCCGACAGGCCATATTCGGTGTCGTTGGCGACGGCGATCGCCTCGTCGAGCGTGTCATAGGTCATGACCGTCGCGACCGGGCCGAACACTTCCTCATTGGCGATGCGCATGTTCGGGGTGACGCCCGAGAAGACGGTCGGCTTGATATAATAGCCGCGGTTGACGTTGGCGGGCAGGCCGGTGCCGCCGGTCTCCAGCGTGGCGCCCTCGTCGATCGCCGACTGGATCAGGCCCTGGATCTTGTCGAACTGCGCCTTGTTGACGACGGGGCCGATATGGCCGCCCTCGGCCAGCGGGTCGCCGACCTGCGTGCCGTCGAACATCGCCTTGATGACGCCGATCGCCTCGGCCTCGCGCTCTTTCTGGACGAGGATGCGGGTCGGCGCGATGCAGCTCTGGCCGGTGTTGATCAGCACGCCCTGCACCGTCGGGGGCAGCACGGCGGCGAGATCGGCGTCGGGCAGGACCAGGTTCGGCGACTTGCCGCCGAGTTCCTGATGGACGCGCTTGACCGTCGGCGCCGCCGCGACGGCAACCAGGATACCGGCGCGGGTCGAGCCGGTGAAGCTGACCATTTCGATGCCGGGATGCGACGAGATCGCGTTGCCGACGGTCGGGCCGTCACCCTGCACCAGGTTGAACACGCCCGGCGGCACGCCCGCGGCGTCGAGGATTTCGGCGAAGATCGTCGCGTTGCCGGGGCATTCCTCCGACGGTTTCAGCACCATGCAATTGCCGCCGGCGAGCGCGGGGGCGACCTTGAGCGCGATCTGGTTGAGCGGCCAGTTCCACGGGGTGATCATGCCGACGACGCCCATCGGTTCGTAAACGACGGTGTTGGGGCCGTGCTGTTCCTTGAACTGGAAGTCCTTGAGCGCGGCAATGGTGCCGAGGAAACCGCCGAGCCCGGCGGGCGCCTGTGCGGCGGCGGCGAAGCTGACCGGCGCGCCCATTTCGGCGGCCATCGACTTGGCGAGGTCGGGGATGCGCTTCTTATATTCGGCGACGATGTTGTCGAGCAGTTCGAGGCGTTCCTCACGCGTCGTCTGCGAGAAGGTCTTGAACGCGTCCTTCGCGGCTTCGACCGCGGCGTCGACGTCGGCGGCGGTGCCGAGCACGATGGTCGTCGTCGCTTCCTCGGTCGAGGGGCTGATGACCCGATGTTCCTTGCCCCCGATGCTATCGACCCACTGGCCGCCGATGTAATTTTGTTTCAGGTGCGTCTCGAAGCTGCTCATTTTCTCTCTCCCATCGGCGGTTTCGGATACGTATCGGATTGCTACCTAATGACGGCGGCGAATGAATCAAGCGCGCGACGTGCGTTTTGACGCGCCGCTAGCGCTTTTCAGCAGACAGGCGTGACATCAGGATGGCGGCGCGGATCGCCTGACGCTCGATGCTCGGCAGGTCGACCGCTTCGCCGGGGGCGTGGTCGCCGGTCGAATAGGGGCCGAGGCCCGCGAGTCCGTCGACATCGGCGGCGACGAAGCTGATGTCGCCGGCGCCGCGCTTCAGCGGATCGAGCGGCGCCATTTCGGCGAGGCCGAGGTCGCGGTTCACCCCGTTGAGCTTGGCCAGCAGCGCGCGATTGCCGTCGGTCGGCGCCATCGGCGGATAGCCGCCGGGGTCGAAGCTTAGCGTCGCGCCGGTCAGCGGGGCGTGGTCCGCCACGATTGCGGCCATCTTCGCCTTCACCCGCGCCGCCTGGTCGGCCGAGAGCGTGCGCAGGTCGCCGCGCGCGATCGCGATGGGAGCGATGATGTTGGTCTTGCCGCTGGCGGTGGCGCGGATGCCGCCCACGTCGAGCTCGGCCTGTTGCCCGCCCGCGATCAGCCCGACGTTGAAGGTGAGGTTGGGTTCGGGCAGTTCGGTGCGGAAGCGCGCGATGATACGCGTGAGTTCATAGATGGCGCCGTCGCCCGCTGCGGCGCTGAAGATGCCCGAGCTGTGCGCCGACTTGCCGGTCGCGGTGACGGTCCAGCTTTCGGACGAGCGCCGCGCGACCGAGCCCATGTCGGCGCCGCCATCGCGCACCAGCCCTTCGAAATCGAGCGCGACGTCGCTGCGTTTGCCCGCTTCGATCAGGTCGGCGCGCGCCTTTTCGATCGGGTCGCCGGCGTCTTCCTCGTCGCCGGTCATGTGGATTTCGATATTGGCGTCCTTCAGCGTACCAGCCGCCTTCATCGCGCGCAGCGCCGCGACGACGACGACCATGCCGCCCTTGTCATCGCCCGCGCCGGGGCCTTCGCCCTTATCGCCCTTGCGGGTGAAGGCCTGGAACGGCGAATCGGGTTCGAACACGGTGTCGAGATGCGCGATGAGCAGCAGGCGCTTGGTGTCCGCCTTGCCCTTGCGCACCGCGATCAGATGGCCGGCGCGCTTGGTCTCCGGCGTCGGTTTCCAGGTGACGGTGAAGCCCAAAGGTTCGAGTTCGGCCCGCATCATCACCGCGACCTTCTCGACGCCTTCGAGATTGAGCGAGCCGCTGTTCTGGTTGACCAGTTTTTCGAGCAGCGCGATCGAGCGTTCCTGTTCCGCGCTCACCGTCTTCGCCATCGCCGCCTCGGCTTTCGACAATTTCGCCTGCGCCGCCGGGGCGAGCATCAACGAAGCGGCAAGGAGGGCGGCAAGCGGCAGCGATTTCATGAAGGCTCCTAACAGGCTTGTCGTCGCCCCCGCGCAGGCGGGGGCCGCTGGCCGGAAAGCGCAGGGCCGATAGCGGCCCCCGCCTGCGCGGGGGCGACGGCCTTGATTGTGCCGCGCTTGTCGCCCGGGCGCAACCTCGTCAGCCGGGATAGGGCGACGCCTTCAGCAATCGCGCCAGATGCGCGGCGTTGGCGGTCACCATCTTCGCGGTCTCGGTCACCTTGCGCGGGCGGTGCGGCAGGTCCCGGAAATCGACATCCCCCATCGCCTCGCCGACCCAATAGCAGGCGGCGACCGCGGGAATCGTCCAGCCGGTGTCGTTCAGCGACTGGAACAGTTGCGACGAGGCCCAATGCGCGCCGTCCTCGTTCCCGACGATCGCGGCGACGGCGACTTTGGAAGAACTCGGCATGCGTCCCGCCTCGTCGGTTTCGGAGAGGAAGGCATCCATGCGTTCGAGCACGAGCTTGGCGACGCTGCTGATCTGACCCATCCAGATCGGCGTGCCGAAGATGAGGATGTCGGCGGCGAGGATTGCCTCGCGGATCGCGGGCCAGTCGTCGTCGGGGCCTTCGTTCGACGACACGCCCCATTTGACGTTGCGCGCGGCGATGCGGATGGGCTTGCCGACCTTCACATCATGCTCGGCGAAATGCTCGGCGAGCACCGCGATCATCGCGTCGGTCGAACTGGACCGGCCCTTGGCCGACAGCGAGCAGTTGATGGCGGTTGCGATGAGGGCGGCCAAGACATTCTCCTTGCGGCACCCCCGCAAAGAACAATGGCCGGTCGCGTCGTCGGTTCCCCGCCCGTCAGGCGGCGTCCTTGACCTCTTCGAAATCGTCGAGCTTTTCGAGCGCTTCATAGGCGATCGCGTGGAGCTTCGCGGTATTGACCGCGAGGCCTTCGGTGTCGTGGCCCTTGAGCTCGTCGACATGGAAGACGACGCGCGTCTTGCCCGGCGCCAGTTCCTCGAGCGTGAATTTCAGGCCGGTGGTCACCGCGCCGTCGTCGATGCTGTAGAGGATATGCATCTCGCGCGGGATTTCCATCGCGACGGCATATTTGATCTTGTGGGCGTCGGGGCGCTGTTTGGGGACGACCGACGACCATTCGGGATCGCCGCGTTCGACCACCAACTCGTAAAGCCGCGTCGAGCCGCCGTTGGTGACAAGCGGCAGTCCTGTGCTGCTGCCGTCGCCGAACATCTTGGCGAAGACTTCTTCGCGCGGCGCCGCCACGACGCGCGTCTGGTTGACGAGTTCGAGCGCCTTGCCGCACCCCGCGAGCAGCAGCAGTGCCGCGATCATCGTGAATTTGCGCATCATGGACCGTGCCCCCGTTCGCCCGGCCCCGATGTAGCAGCGCCGGGTTAGGAAAGCGTAAGCGATACCTGTCAAGAGCTCTGGGCATTATCCCCTTGGCATACGGACATTGACGCAATGGAGGCAATTGGCGTAGCCATTCCCTAATGGGAGGGGTGAACCAAGTATGCGATCTGCGCCGATAAGCCTGTATTTGGCGATCCCACCAAATGAGGCCCCAGATTTGGCCGTCGTTGCTCGCGCCACTTTGGCGTGGAACGACCTTATCAAAGAAATAGCGTCGGTCGTTGACCCCTCGTTGGAGATACGTATCGAATTTATGAGCGGCACAATGGGAAGCCGCTCAATCAATAGCGTCATTCGAGCGGCGGCAAAGGTCGCGATAAAGCACCCTTGGACGACAGGTTCGCTCGGAGCGATTGCCGGTGTATTTCTTCTGTCTCCGATCCAGCACGCCGCAGACGATGTGACTGACCATCTCGCGGAGGCATGGTTCGGCCATCAAGACGACGCGCTTTCCGACAATGACGTCCAGAGGGTTGCGGAAAAGGTTGCGGCGCTTCAGCGGAACAAGGTCCCTGTGGGCTTGAAGCAGGAGATATTCAGCGAGGCGTCGAGAGACGACAAAATTACGGGGCTGGGCGCAACTCCGATAATCGGACGCCCGCCACCGGCGCTGATAATCCCACGGGCAAGTTTTCCAGCCTATCGGGGCGACGACTTGGTGGTTCAAGAAGAGACTGTGGAGCGGCGCACCACATGGAAATATGATTATCCGGTTGCAATCGTCCGCTCATATTCGAAGGCCGAAGAACGGCGCTGGAGATTTGAGCACGGCGCCACTGAATTCAGTGCCACGATGCGCGACCCGGATTTTCTCGCCGCGATCAAATCCGGGCACACTGGCGTGGAGATTGGTGAAGGCGTCGAGCTTCGCGTCGATCTGCGGATCAAGGAAGAGAAGATCGGCGGCGTCTGGCACGAGAAAGAACTGGACGTGATGAAGGTGCTGTGGCCGAACATCGACAGGCAGCCGTCAATCAAGTTCCCGCCAAACTAGCCACACGAAGCGCGTCAGAAGCGCGGCGAACCCAATGCCGGCGGACACTGCCATTACCTTCGCATCGTAAGCAGCAAGCACCGCGAGCGCGGTAACGGTCAAAACAGCCGAAGCCGCCATGATCCCGAAGCTTGTTTTTCGATTCTCTGGCACGACCCGATCAGGTGGCACAGCAAGGGCCTTCATGCTATGGTCCGTATCCGATCAGCTTACCACAATGGGAGCTGAAACACAAATCCGAGTCATTTCAAATACTTGATTAATAACGGAGAATTTCTTGCCCGCTGACGACAAAATAAGCTTGGCGAAAGCGTTGAAGAATAGCGATCTGGATCGCTTCATTTCCGAGCGCGAGGGCATGATTGGCGACGAAGCAGCGTTCAACCGCGCCGTTCAGGCAATGGCCCAAACGTCGAAAGAAGCTCGTCCAGCATCACCGAAGGGCGGCTCCGACGATTGAAGCGGTATTCCGCTTCCTTGGCATATTTCCACAGGTGCTTCCCGCTCACGTGAATGTGGGTGCCGTTGATCGACCGCTTTAGCTGCGACCAGAAGCCCTCGATTGTCTGGACATGGCAGTCGCCGCGCACCCATTCGTCGCGGTTGTGGTTCACCGCTTCGTGCTGATAACCCATCGCGGGAAGATTGCGGTAGGTGTGGTTCTGGTCGGTGTGCACAGCGGTGCCGGGCAGGACGTTCTCAGCGATCACCGGCAACAGGTTTTGCTTGCGGACGTTCGGCACGACCTTCGTCACGACGTCGCCGTCGCGCTCTACCATGCTGTCAAACGGCGTTCAAAAGGGACCCCCGATCGGCGTCGAAGAGGGACCCCCTTTTCGGATAATATGATGCTGGTTTGTTGAAGATGGCCTTGCGCTGCGTGCGGCGGAGGGCGGGCGTAGCCCGACCGGAGGCGCGCG
>JAEULK010000007.1 GCA_016793775.1 Sphingopyxis sp.
CGTCCAGCGCATCCATCAACATCGCGCCGAAACCTTTGGCGGCTACACCAAGGAATATGGGATCAAGCGGCTCGTCTGGTTCGAACGCCATGAGACCATGGACAGCGCCATCCTGCGCGAGAAGCGCATCAAGCGATGGGTGCGGCCGTGGAAATATGATCTGATCAACGCGATCAACCCGACTTGGCGCGACCTCGCCGAGGATTTCGGGTTCGAGCCGTTGCCGCTGGCGCCAAGGAAGGCGGGTCCCGGGTCAAGCCCGGGATGACGAGTGACGGCTAACGACCGGTTGCCGACATTTTCTGCTCAAGGTAAGGCGATGTTTCTCTCAGCCAAGCCGGCGGATTTGACTTGGCGAGGGGATCAGCCGGGGCCTTGCGAAAGGCAGAGGAGTTTCCGTCGCTCTCCCGGCACCAGCAATCAACAGCAACGGATCAGCGTCCGCTACCCACTCCATTTCAGCCATTCGCTACCGGGCGGATAAGATAGCCGCTAGTGGGCGAGGACAGACGTCCCATTCCCCGTCACCCCGGGCTTGACCCGGGGCCTGCCTTGTCTTTGGTCCGGCGACGAAGGAAGGCGGGTCCCGGGTCAAGCCCGGGATGACGATGCAATAAACGTCCGCGTGCCCCTACTCCGCCAACTCTCCCAGCCACTGCCCGATCATTCGCCGCCCCGCCGCGACCGCGTCCGGCCCGAGGCGCGCATGGTCGGCGCGCATCGTCTCCGCCGAACTGCCAACCTCGGCCAGCGCCTCGGGCCATTGGTCGACCCAATGGTCGAAGCGCGGGTCGAACCCCATTTCGGCGTGGAATTGCAGCGCCAATATGTTCGGCCCGCGCCGGAAAGCCTGATGCGGATAGGCCGGGCTCGACGCCAGCAATTGGGCGCCGTCCGGCAGGTCGAAGGTGTCGCCATGCCAGTGCAACACCGGCACCTCGGCCAGATGCCCCAGCGGCGAGGCGCCGTCGATCGCCGTCAGCGCCCGGAAGCCGACCTCTTTCGCCGGCCCCGGATAGACGCGCGCGCCCAGCGCCGCGGCGATCATCTGCGCGCCAAAGCAGACGCCCAGCGTCGGCCGCCCCGCCTCGAGCCGCCGCGCAAGCCGCCTGAGCTGGCACGCGATCCACGGATGCTCGGCCTGCTCATAGACCCCCATCGGCCCGCCCATCATGATCAGCAGATCGGGTTCGCTAAGGTCGATGCCGCCGAAACCCGGATCGCCGACGTCGACCCGGTCGAGCACATAGCCCGCCGCCTCGATCGGCTCGCGAAACCCCGCGAGTCCTTCGTGCGGCACATGGCGGATGATGAGTCCGGTCCTGGTCATGGGCGTGGCGGGACGATTCTCTTTCTTCGGGCGACGAACGGAGTTTTTGCTGCGCCGTTTCGAGCGCTTCCAGTCTAGCCAGAAGCATCGCCCGCTGTCACTCTACCAAAGCAGTAGAGATACTGTCGCGGCCCGTAGCTGAGCTTTGGCTCCCTCGGTTACGGGCCGCCGATTTTCCCAGCCCATCGATCAACATCGTCATTGCGAACGAAGCGAAGCAATCCAGGGCGGTTTACGCCACTCTGGATTGCTTCGCTTCGTTCGCAATGACGGACCATTCAGGCGGCCGTCGCGACGACCCGCTTCGTCTTTACCGCCTTGTACCCCAGCGCGATCGCCGCAACCAGCACCACCGTCTGCGCGATCAGGAACGGCGGTTCGTTGCCATTGGGGGCCAGCGCGTTGAGCGCCGGAACCATCAGGAAGCTTTGCACCACCAGCACGAACAGGTTGAGCCACAGCGCGATCGTCGCGGTCACCGCATAGATCGTCCGCGCCGACCCGGCGAGCTTGCGGCCGTACCAGCCCCAGAAGGTCAGGACGAGGATCATGGCACGTCTCCTTGCGGCAGGAGGGGGCGCGGACCTGATGCCCGCGCCCCGCTGCGTATCAGCGGTTGATGAAGTCCAAAAGATCGGCGTTGAACCGGTCCTGGTGGGTAACCGTCAGGCCATGGCCGGCGCCTTCATAGACCTTGAGGACGGCTTGGCTGACGATCTTGACGGTCGAGAGCGCCGCCGCGCCGATCGGCACGATCTGGTCGTCGTCGCCGTGCAGCACGAGCGTCGGCTTGTCGAAGCGCTTCAGGTCTTCGTGGAAGTCGCTCTCCGAAAAGGCGCGGATGCTGTCGAGCAGGCCCTTGAGGCCGCCGTTCAGGCCCTGCCGCACGAAATCGTCGCGCACCGCTTCGCTGACAACGGCACCTTCGCGGTTATAGCCGTAGAAGGGGATCGTCAGGTCCTTGAAGAACTGCGGGCGGTTGTCGAAGGTGCCCTTGCGGATGCCGTCGAAAACTTCCAGCGGCAGGCCGCCGGGATTGGCTTCGGTCTTGAGCATCAGCGGCGGGACCGCACCGATCAGCGCGACCTTGGCGACCCGGTCGGTGCCGTGTCGGCCGATATAGCGGGTGACTTCGCCGCCGCCGGTCGAGTGGCCGACGAGGATCACGTCATGGAGGCCCAGCTGGTCGATCAGCTCGCCGAGGTCGTCGGCATATTGGTCCATAGTGTTATTCTCCCAGACCTGGTCCGAGCGGCCATGGCTGCGGCGGTCGTGGGCGATGGTGCGAAAGCCCTGATTGGCGAAGAAAACCATCTGGGCGTCCCAGGCGTCCGCGCTCAGCGGCCAGCCGTGCGAGAAGATGATCGGCTGCCCATCCTTCGGACCCCAGTCCTTGTAGAAGATGTGCGTGCCGTCCTGGGTGGTGATCGTGGTCATGTCGTGGTTCCTTTCCACTTGGGTGGGGCGAAAGTGCCCGTCCCTGTGACACCTATCTAGGTCAGGTTTCGCTTGCGCGGGATTGGCGGAAACGACATCATGCGGGCCAAATACGACAAACCGGAGTCACGTTATGCGGCACCTTCGCCAACATCCGCAGAATCTCCCCCCCAAACTCCCGGAAGTCGGTCTGATGCTCTACCCCGACTGCCAGATGGGCATGGTCAGCGGAATCACCGACCTCTTCCACGTCGCCGGCCGCTTCGCCGCCGAGCATGAGCGCCCGCCTATCCGCGTCAGCCACTGGAGCCTGCAGGACGGCGGCGGCTTCGCGCGCTGCCACGACAGCCACCCCGACGAGCCCTGCGCAACCGCCCCGACCTATCTGATCGCCCCGGGCAGCCTGCATAAGCTGCTCGAGGCCGACGAGGTCGTCCCCTATGCGCGCTGGCTGCTCGACCGCCACGCGCAGGGCACGACGCTCGCCTCGACCTGCGGCGGAGCCTTCGCCCTCGCCGCGACCGGCCTGCTCGCGGGGCGCCCCGCGACCACCCACTGGTATTTCGCCGACGAGTTCCGCGCGCGCTTTCCCGACGTGCGCATGGAATCGGACCGCATGGTGATCGACGACGGCGACATCATCACCGCCGGCGGCCTCATGGCCTGGACCGACCTCGGCCTGCGCATCGTCGAACGGCTGCTCGGCCCGACGGTGATGATGGAGACCGCGCGCTTCTTCCTGATCGATCCCGGCGGCCGCGAGCAGAAAAATTACGCGAGCTTCGCGCCGCGCCTCACCCACGGCGACGAAGCGATATTGAAGGCGCAGCACTGGCTGCAGGCGAAGGAGGGCCGCATGTCGGGCGTTGCCGAACTCGCGGCCGAGGCGGGGCTGGAGGAACGGACCTTCCAGCGCCGTTTCAAGGCGGCGACGGGCATGACCCCGATCGAATATTCGCAGCATTTGCGCGTCGGCAAGGCGCGCGAACTGCTCGAGTTCACGCGCCGCACCGTCGACCAGATCGCATGGAGCGTCGGTTACGAGGACGCCGCCGCCTTCCGAAAGCTTTTCCACCGCATCACCGGCCTGTCGCCGAACGACTATCGCCAGCGTTTCTCGACCGAAACGCTGGCGATAGTAGCCCGATCACGGACGCGTCAGTCCAGCTTGAAGCGGACGCCGACGCGGTAGGTGCGGCCCAAGAGGTCGGAGAAGGTACTGTTCGCAGCCAGGCCCGTTTCGGGGAGCAGCAGCGGATTCGCGTCGAACAAATTGGTGACGTTGAAGAAGAACTCGGCCTCCGACGCATTGCCGACCCTGATCTTCTGCGTCAGGTTGAGGTCGATGTAGAATGTGCCTTTGACATGGTTGTTGTCATAGGTCGGGAACTGGCTGGTCGAGGTCGGGCACGCCGAGGTGCATTCGATCGCGTTGGCCAGATATTTGCCAGAGCTGACCCCGCGCCCGGTGACCGTGCCCGAGAAGGTCGGGGTCGAATAGTTGAGGTTGGCGCGGAAAATCCACTTGGGCGTGCTCGCCTGCCCGCCGTTGGCGCCCACCGTATTGACCGGCGTCGTCCCGGCGATACCCGTCTCGGCCAGATTCTCGATATAGCGGGTCGCCGTGCCCTTCAGCGTGATCGCGCTGTTCTCGCCCACCGGCAGGCGATAGGCGGCGTCAAAGTCGATCCCACGCACCAGCCGACGCACATAGTTGAACGGCTGGGTGCGGATCAGCAGATAGGGGACGGTCGGGGTCGAGCGCGTCGGATCGGTGGTGATCGCATCGCAGAAGGCCTGCACGCCCTCGTCGCAGCGGTTGACCACTTCCTGCGCACTTATCGTATCGATCGCGCCCTCAAGATCGATGCGGAAATAATCGACCGACGCCTGGAAGCCCGGCAGGAAGCGCGGTGTGATCACCCCGCCAATGTTCCACGAATCGGCCTTTTCGGGTACCAGGTCCGGATTCCCCTGGGTCAGCCCCGAATAGGGGAAGAATTGCGGGCCGTTCGCCGGGTTGTTCGCGTCGAAGTTGGGGTTCCGTACCGAATCGCTGTTCGCGGTGCCCGCTTGGAACAGCTCGTTGAGGTTCGGCGCGCGAATGTCGCGCGACCGCGTGACGCGGAGCCGGATATCCTCGATCGGCGCCCAGGTCGCGCCGAGTTTCCACGTGGTGACATAGCCGGAGTTCGAATAGTCGGTCGCGCGCACCGCCCCGTTGAATTCGAGTCCGAATCCCAGCGGGATCAGCGTTTCGAGATAGGCTTCCTTCACACTATAGCTGCCCTTGAACGGCAGGTAATTGCCAACGGACCAGGCGTTGCGGAAGCCGGGGCGGCCGGTGCCATCGACCGTCGCGATCGGCTGGAACTCCTGCGGAACGCTGCCGCGGATTTTTTCTTCGCGATATTCGCCGCCGATCGCGATGCTGACATCGCCCGCCCAGGTGGCGAAGGGGGTCAGCGACAGGTTGGCGCCGGCAACATATTGTTCGAGCACTTGCTTGCGGAACGGATCGCCGAGCACATAGTCGATCGCCGCCGGGTCGGCGACGCCGATGCCGAGGCGGTTGAGCGGCACGCACGCCGCATCGTCGTTGGCCGCATCGGCGTCGACGTTGATCTTGCACTGGATCGAGCCGACGGCATAGCCGCGCGCATTGCCCGCGGGCGCGAAGGCGGCGTCGGTCGCGGCCGTCATCTTGGCGACATGCATGATGTTGCGCAGCTGCTCGCGCACGTCCGACCGGCCATATTGGCCGTAGATATCCCAGCGCGCCGCCTTGCCGAACGCGTCGAACTCGCCCTCGGCGCCGATGACGTAGCGCTGGACCTGGCGCTTGTTGTTGATGCCGCGGAACGGCAGATCCGCCGCCGTCGTCGTGATGCCGAAAGTGTTGATGCCCGCCAGTCGCGTCGCGCCCAGCGTCTGCAGCGCAAAGGCGTTACAGGTGATGGGAACCGGTACCGTCGTACAGCCGGTCGTGGTGATCGTCGCCGAGCCGAGGTTGGGGCCGGCGTTGAAGAACACTTCCTGCTTGTTGAACGACCCCTCGGCGAACAGCGTGACGCCATCCGACACGTCGAAGCTGAGGCGACCATAGAAGCCGTAGCGATCGTCCTTCGGTGCGAGCCCGATGCGGCGGCCCGAATCGTTGAGGCGCCAGTCGCCCCCAACCGTGCGCGTGACCGCGGCGCCGGTGCCAGGGCCGGTCGGGTTCAGCACCGGCGAATTGAACGAGCCATATTGGAACTGGCGGACTTGCCCGCCATCGCCGAAATAGAGGCCGCGCAGCGCATTGGTCATGCCGCCGGTCGAACCGGTGATGAAGCCGCCCGGCGCCTGGTTCGTCTGCCCGGCATTTTCGCGGAAGGTGATGAATGCCGCCTGGCCGTTGCCGACGCCGTTGGTCACCACATAGGCCGGGTTGGCAAAGGCAAGATAGCCCTTGTGGTTCCAGGGCCGGTCGTTCGGATCGACTTCGTAGATGCCGTCCTGATGCGCAATCTCGGCGTTGAAGACCAAATGGCCGCGGCCGTCGGCAAAGGATTTGCCGCCCGCGACGCTGCCCGAATAGTTGAAGCCGTCGCCGACATTGGTGACGCCGACGTCGCCGGTGATGCGCAGCCCCTCCATCTTCTTGTTGAGGATGAAGTTGACGACGCCCGTGACCGCGTCCGAGCCATAGGCCGACGAGGCGCCGCCGGTGACCAGTTCGACGCGCTCGATCAGCGCCTGTGGGATGGTGTTGACATCGACCCAGCCGAAGATCGTCGAGCCGACCGAGCGGCGGCCATCGACGAGCACGAGCACGCGGCTCTCGCCCAGGTTGCGCAGGTTGAGCGCGTTGATGCCCGCCGATCCGTTGGAGATGTTGAGGCGCGAGTTGGCCGGCTTGGTCGAACCCGCGAGCTGCGGCAGCTGGTTGACAAAGTCGGCGATATTGTTCGACGGCGAGGTGTTCTGGATATCCTCCTGCGTCAGCACGATGACCGGGGTCGGGGCCCGGAACCCGTCGCGCGCGATGCGCGAGCCGGTGACGACGATCTGGTCGCCGGGCGCCGCGTTGTCGCTTTCCGCCGGGGCGGGGGTGTCCTGAGCCATGGCCGGAACGCTGTGAACCAGCGCCAGTGCGGTCATCGCCGCGCCGAACCCGATATTGCGGCCCAGCGACCCGCGAACTCGTCCAAAATTACGCATTATTACCGTCCCCTTTGTTGCCCTGAGACCGAACCGCACGTCGCTTGCCGCGTGCTTTGGCTCGCCCTGTCGTCCCACCTGACCGCCTGACGGAGCGTCGCCCCGCCCTCTTCTTTTTCTTGGACAATCACGTAACCGGGCCGGCAATCGCCGCGACCGGGGGCCGCGGATGTCCGGCTTCGTGACGGGGAGGTTACAGGGTGGTTGCAGCCGGTCAACTGCTCCGCCGCTAACCTCGCGATATGGACATATAGCCCGAGGATATAGGGCGGCACACGCAATGTTGGGCTTTCCGGCGCGCGCGCCGATCGAGGTGATCGAGGACGAACTGGGCATCTTGGATGTCCGCGCCGCCTCGCTCCACGACGCCTTTTTCGGGCAGGGTTATCTGGTCGCCCGCGACCGCCTGTTCCAGAACGACATGGAGCATCGCCGCGACAGGGGGCGGATGGCCGAAGCCTTCGGCCCACGCTTCGTCGCCGCCGACCGGGCGGCACGGCTTTTCCACTATCGCGGCGATATCGACGCCGAGTTGGCGGCCTTGCCGCCCGATGTGCTCGAATGCGCGCGCGGCTATGTCGCGGGGGTGAACGCGCGGATCGACGAACTGGCGGCCGATCCGGCGCAGCTGCCGCTGGAATACGGGATATTGGGGATCGTCCCGCTGCACTGGGATGTCCGCGACTTGGTGCAAGGCCGCGGCACCGGCATGGGCGATACCGACGACGAGATACGCCGAGCGCAGCTCGCGGCGCGTGGGCTGCTCTACGCCGACCAATTGATAGCGCCGCTGCGCCCCGCCCGGTCCTTTACCGTTCCCGACGTACTCGACGTCGCGTCGGTGAGCGAGGCCGACCTGGGCCTGCTCGATCCGGCGACCCGCCCGACGCCCTTCGATGTCGTGCAGGAAGCGATGCTCGATCCCGAACAGCGCGGGATCGACCGTTTCGCGCTGGGCAGCAACGCCTGGACCATCGCGCCATCGCGCAGCGCCACCGGGCGACCGATCCTGACCAACGGCCCGCATCTGGGCATCGGGCGCTTCAGCCCGCGCCACATGGTCCATCTGATCGCACCGGGGCTCGACGTCATCGGCGCCGGCGGGCCCGGACAACCCGGCATCATCCAGGGTCACGCCGATCGCTTCGCCTTCGGCCGCACCAATTTCCACATCGACCAGACCGACCTGTTCATCCTGCGCACCAAGGAGGGAGACCCCGACCGTTATTGGCACAAGGGCGCATGGAAGCCGTTCGAGATTTTCGAGGACGAGATCGCGGTCAAGGGCGCCCCGGCGGCGGCGCTGCTGCGGCGCTGGGACTGCGGGATCGAGGCCGACAGCGCCGCCGCGCTGCTCTTCGAAATGGTGATGCTGGCGCTGTCGTCCGATTTTCGCGACGGCATCGTGCCCGAAGGGGCGAAGGACCTGATCCCCTCGGTCAACCTGTCGGAGATGCTGCGCATCCTCGCCGCGCCCGACCGGCGCCTCGGCGACGACCCCATGGCCGCGCGCGACGCGATGATCGACCGTGCGCTGGTGGCGGGCTGGAACCGCGCCGTCGTGCTCGGCGGCCCCGACCCGAAGCGGTGGAAATGGGGCGATTTCCACCGGGTGACGATCGCGCATCCGCTGGCGTCGAACCCGGCCATCGCGGCGGCGTTTCCCCGGATCGAGGGCGGCCGATCGGGCGGCGACGGGACGACGCCGATGGCGCGCGGCTTCAACGCGCGGCGCGGTTCAATGTATCGCATGGCGCGAGCTTCTTGTTCGTCGCCGACGTCGGCGCCTGGGACAACAGCCGGTTCCTGCTGCTGCCCGGCCAGTCGGCCGACCCGCGCTCGCCGCGCTACCGCGACTTTTATCCCAAATGGCTCGCGGGCGACATGCAGCCGCTTTGGTTCAGCAAGGCGGCGGTCGATCGCCACGCCGCCGAACGGCTGATCCTGACACCCGCTTAAAGCGCTTCGGCAATCACAACGAGCGCGCGGTCGATCGCGGCGGTGGCCTCTGCGTCGGTGTCCTCGGGCATGTCGTTCGCCAGCGCCGAGAAGATCAGGGTCTTGCCGCTGCGCGTCACCAGATAGCCCGACAATGCGCGCGAGGCGTTGAGCGATCCGGTCTTGGCGAAGAGCCTGCCCTCGAGCAGCGTGCCCTTGAAACGGTTCTGGAGCGTGCCGTCGCGCCCGGCGATCGGTAGTGTGTCGCGCCATGCCGCGCCCCAGGGCTGGCGCACGATCCAGCCCAAGAGCGCGACGGCGCCGCGCGGCGAGAGGCGATTGTAGCTCGACATGCCCGAGCCGTCGGCGAAGAAATAGCCCGCATCGGGCAGCCCGGCGTCCGCCATCGTCGTGCGCAGCACCGCCTGCCCGTCGGCGATCGAGCCGCTGCCCGCGGCCCGCGCGACGCGGCGCAGCATCAGCTCGCTGTGCAGATTCTGGCTCTCCTTGTTGATCCGCACCATATTTTCGGCGAGCGGGGGCGCGGGCAGTTCAGCGAGCATCGCGGGTTCGGCGGGCAAGACTACCGGAGCCTCCTTGCGCGCCTTGGGATCGTCGGCGGCGGTCAGCGGCCGGTGGCGCACATCCGCCGTACCATCAACCTTCACCCCGCGTTCGCGCAGCAATTCGCCGAGCCGCCACGCCGCATAATGCGCCGGATCGTCGATGCCATAGCGCAGGATCATCGGCCCCGCCTCGGCGCCGATAGTGCCGGTCAGGCGCAGGGTGCGGCTGAAGGGCATGCGGTCGACCTCGATCGCGTCTTCTTTGCCCGCCACGGTCGCGACGCGGTTTTCGATCGTATAATAGCCCGAGGTCTGAAAGCTTGGCGCGGCGCCGACCGCGCCCGGGGCGAGTTTCACCACCAGCTCATTGTCGTCGAGCGTCAGCGCCGAGATGCCGGTGCCGTAGCGCGACGGGATATTGTTCCAGCTCATCCCCGGGCTCCAGCGCTCGTCGGGGAACCAGCGGTCGTCGCCGACCACATTGCGGACGTGGCGGGTCTGCGCCGCGACCGCGTCGGCGAGCGTCTGCAGGCAGTCGAGCTTGCAATCGGCGGCGCTCGACAGGAGGGGGTCGCCGCGGCCGTGGAGGATGACGTCGGTGGCGCCGTCAGGACCCTTTTCGAGCCTCACACCGGTGCCCTTCGCGCTGGCTTGCAGCTGCGGAAGCCGGGCATAAGCGAGGGCGGTGGTGAACATCTTGGTGTTCGACGCAGGGATGAAGCGCTGGTCGGGGGCGATTGCCACCAATATCTCACCCTCGAGCGTGGTGACGAGCAAGCCGAAACGCGCGCCCGCCGGTCCCTCGGCGAGCTTTTGCTCGGCCACCGTCAGCAGCGGCGGCGTGGCAGGGGCGGTCTGGGCCTGGCTCGTCAGCGGGAGCGCCAGCACGAGCGCCGACGCCAGCGCGATGCGTCCGATCGATAGTGTCATAGCGTTTCTCCTTCGTCACAGGCGGCGATGACCGCATCCCCCACGGCGGGGCGCAGGGTCGTGATGCCGCTGTCGGCGTGGCGGGTCGGATGGACCCGGTTGGTCAGCAAAGCCCAAGCGAGGCCGCGCTCGAAATTGATCCAAAGGCCGGTGCCGGTGAAGCCGGTATGGCCGATGGTCTCGGCCGAACAAGCGTCGCCGCCGTGCCAGCCGGCAAAGGCGCGTTCCCAGCCGCAGGTGCGGTGGCGCTCGCCCGCCGCGCGGACCTCGGCCATCATCGCGGGCGACAGTATCTCGCCGGCCAGCATCGCGCGGGCGAAATCGAGGACACCGTCGATCGTGCCGAACAGCCCGGCGTGGCCGGGGGCGCCGCCAAGGGCATGGGCGTTTTCGTCATGGACCGCGCCCTTCATCACCCGGCCGCGCCAGCTGCAATCCTCGGTCGCGACCGCCGGGCCCGGGGGTGGGCCGAAGCCGAGGCCGTCGCCGAGCGGCCAGGCGGACAGCGACGCGCCGGTGAGACGCTCGATCGCGATGCCGAGCAGGATGAAATTGATGTCCGAATAGACCGGCGGCCCGTGCCGCCACTCGCGCTGGAGGACGAAAGCGCGCAGCCGCGCCGGATCGTCGCCATAAGTGTAGATAGGCTCGACCGCGGGCAGGAAAGTTCGATGCATCAGACAGTCGCGGAAGGTCAGCCGGCGCTCGGCGGCGGCCGCGACATCATATTGGCGCAGGTCGGGGATCGCATCGGTCAGCGGGCGGTCGAGATCGAGGCGGCCTTGCTCGGCTAGCGTCAGGATGATCGTCGTGGTGGCGATCACCTTGGTCAGCGATGCGAGGTCGAACCAGTGGTCGCGGGTCAGCGTCTCGCGCTCGGGAACGAGCGCCGCCATGCCGACGAGGCGCACCGCGCGACGCCCGTCGGCGCCGATCACCCCGAGCGTCGCGCCCGGGATGCGCCCGCTGGCGACCGCCGCCGCTGTCGGCGCAAAACCCCGTTCGCAAATCGCCTCGATCATCGATCCTGTCACAAGCCGCCCCAAAAGCCGGACTGCGGCGGCGCCAAATAGCCGTTCGCGCCGCGCACCCCGCCCGCCCGATCCTCGGCAAGCCAGAGCGGGCCGTCAAGGTCAGCGAAATCGCTTTGCATCGCCATAGCCCAGGCGGGCGCGATCGACAGCGATGAACAGATCATGCAACCGGTCATCACGCCGAACCCGCGCGCACGCGCCGCGTCGGCAAGGTCGAGCGCGGCGGTGAGCCCGCCCGTCTTGTCGAGTTTGATGTTCACGACCGCATAGCCGTCCGGCAGCCTGTCGAGGTCGGCCGCGACATGGATCGATTCGTCGGCGGCGATCGGGATGGCGGACAGAAAACCGCCCAGCTCACAATCGGCGTCGGCGGGCAGCGGCTGTTCGAGCAGGTCGATGCGCAACTCGGTCATCAGCCCTTGCAGGTCGCGCACTTCGGCGATGGTCCAGCTTTCATTGGGATCGACGATCATTCGCGGTTTCGGTGCGGCGCGCCGGACGGCCATGAGCTGACCGGCGGGATCGCTGCGGTCGACCTTGACCTTCACCAGCGGCGCATCGGCCAGCGCTGCGGCGGCGGTCGCCATGCGATCGGGTGTATCGAGCCCGACCGTCATCGCGGTGACGATCGGCTGAAACGGCGCATCGAGGCCGAGCGCCGCCGCAACATCGCTCCCCGCCAGCCGCATTTCGAGATCCCAGAGTCCACAATCGACCGCGTTGCGCGCGGCCCCGGCGGGCATCAGGTCCAGCAACTCCTGCCGGCCCACACCCTGCTCGACCCCGCTACGCACCGCCTCGATCGCCAGCATCGCGCTTTCGGCATTCTCGCCATAACGCGGATAGGGCACCGCTTCGCCGCGCCCGGTGACGCCGTCCTGCGTCAGGGCGACGGTGACGACCTGCGCGGCGGTCCTGACTCCGCGCGATATGCGAAAGGGCGTGCGAAGCGGCAGGATCTCGCTTCGGACCGACAGGCTGCGGATCATCGGGAGAATGTCAGGCGGTTTCGGCGATGCTGGGCGCGGCGACATCGGTCCCGAGCAGCCGGTCCAGGATCGCTTCGACCCCGAAGCGATAGGGGTCGCTGGTCGGCAGGCCGAATTCGGCCTCGGTTGCGGCGCACAGCGCGCGCGCCGCATCCTCGGGCATCGCCGAGGTGTTGAGCGCGATGCCCACCACCCGCACATCGTCGTTGGTCAGCCGCGCGGCATTCAGATTGGCCTCGATCGTCTGCGCGATGCCGGGCAGCGGATAATGCGGCAGGCCGCGCATATGCGGGCGCACCGGGTCGTGGCAGAGGACCAGCGCATCGGGCTGTGCCCCGTGCAAGAGCCCCATCGACACGCCCGCGAAGGACGGGTGATAGAGCGAGCCCTGCCCCTCGATCAGGTCCCAGCCGTCGTCGCCGCGCGCAGGCGACACCTGTTCGATCGCGCCGGAGATGAAGTCGGCGACCACGGCGTCGAGCGGCACGCCGTCGCCCGCGACCAATATGCCCGTCTGCCCGGTCGCGCGGAAATCGGCGGCGACCCCGCGCTTTTCGAGCGCACTCGCAAGGCACAGCGTCGTGTACATCTTGCCGACCGAACAATCGGTGCCGACGGTGAGCAGCCTCTTGCCGGCGCGGCGCTTGCCGTTGCCGATCGGAATGTCGGGCCGCGGATCGCGCACGTCGTGCAGCTGGCGGCCGAGCCGTGCCGCAGCTTCGATCAAACGCGGTTCGGCGTTGAGCCGATGGTGCAGCCCCGACGCGATATCGAGACCCGCCGCCATCGCCGCCAGCGCGTCGAGGATCAGGTCCTCGCCGAGCTTGCCGCCGGCATTGGCGATGCCCAGCACCAGCGTCCGCGCGCCCGCCGCGTGCGCGGCGGCGAAATCGAGGCGCGGCAAGTCCAATGTCAGTGGGCAATCGTCGTGACGAAATTCGCCGATGCAGATGTCGGGCCGGAACACCGCGAGCCCGCGCGAGGTCTTGATGTCGGCGGGGTCGCTCGCATGGCCGAGGTAGAGAAGATAGGGTGTTTCGATCATGGATCCGGAAGACCTGCGTAAAGGAGGAAACGCCAAGCCTAGCCCCACTACCCACGCCGCCCCAATATCTAGCGCCGCCTTTCCTATAACTTGACGCTATAGTCCTTCGATCACCGTTGCGAGGACCGCAAGAAACGCCGATGCGGTCCGCGACGGCGGGCGGTTCTGCAGATAGACGGCGTTGATGTCAAAGGTGATCGCGGGTTGCAAAGGCCGGCTCGACAGGCCGGGGGGCAGGGCGGCATGGGCCGTAAAATTATCGACGATCGCCATTCCGACCCCCGCCCCGACCAGCGCCGCCGCGACATAATAGGTGCGCGCCGACACCAGCTCGTCGAGCTCCACCTCCAGCCGGCTGAGTTCGCTCGACAGCATCCGCCCGATCGGCCCGCTCTGTACCGGGCTGATGAACTTGTGCCCGCACAGTTCGTCGAGGCGCAGCCGCGGCGGGGCGCCCGGCATATCCCCTTCGTGATAGATCACGACCAGCTCGCCCTCGCCGATGACCTGGTGCGCGACGGGGGCCGACAGCGGCACTTCGAAGCCGATAGCGATGTCGGTCTCATGTTCATAGAGTTTCCGCACCATCTCGTCGTGGTGGAGCGTCTGGAGGTCGAACATGATATCCTCATGATCGCCCAGAAAGCGCGATACCGCCGCAGGGATGGCGCCGAGGCCGAGCGAGGGCAGCGCCGAAATGCGGAGCAGTCCGCCCCGCCCGTGGCGCATATTCTGGCACGCCTGGCGCAGCGACCGCACCCGGTCCTGAATGTCGGACACCTCTGCGAACAAAGTATGCGCATCCTGCGTCGGGATCAGCCGCCCCTTCGACCGTTCGAACAGGGTCAGGCCGATCGAGCGTTCGGCATGGCGCAGCACCTTGGTCACCGACGGTTGCGATACGTTGAGCGAGCGCGCTGCGGCGCTGACGGTGCCGTGCAGGAAGACGGCATGGAATATCTCGATCTGGCGCAGGTTCATCCGGTCATAGCCTCGCAGCCGCGACCCGATTTTCGCGGCCGCTCGCCCTTTTTATGCCATTGGGTTATAGGGGGTGCAACAACGCTGGCTGGACGCGGGACGCCCGGACGGGACATGCTCGCGCCCTGCGCCGATATTTCCCTCGGAGGATCCCGCCGATGTCGCCAGCCTTGCTCCCCTTCCGCCGGATTGATCTGCCCCCTTCAGAGTGGTCCAAAATTGGTGATATTCTGGATCATGAAAGAGACATGGAATGCCGACCAGGAAGCATCGCCCGGAAGAGATTATCGGCAAGCTGCGTGAAACGGAGGTTTTGCTGGCGTAGGGGGCGACGGCGGCGGAAGCGTGCCGGCGGATCGCTATCAGCGAGCAGACCTATTATCGGTGGCGTAAGGAATATGGCGGCCTGAAGACCGATCAAGCGCGGCGAATGAAGGGCCTGAAGAAAGAGAATGCGCGGCTTCGCCGGGCGATCTCGGATCTGACATTGGACAAGCTCATCCTGCAGGAGGCCGCCCGGGGAAACTTCTGAGCCCCCGCCGGGTGACGGCGTTGCTGCGCGATGCTGGGTGGCATGTGAACCGCAAGCGGGTTGAGCGTATCTGGCGCCGCGAAGGGCTGAAGGTGCCACAAAGGCAGCCGAAGCGCGGGCGGCTCTGGCTGAACGACGGATCGTGCATCCGGCTCCGGCCGGAATATCCCGGGCACGTCTGATCCTACGACTTCGTCGAGGGCCGGACGCACGACGGCCGCAAATACCGGATCCTGTCGATCATCGACGAGGCGAGCCGGGAGTGCATGGCGTTGCCGGTCGCGCGCAAGCTCAGGAGCGATGACGTGCTGGCGGCCCTCGCCGAGCTGTTCGTCACGCGCGGCCCGCCGGCGCAGATAAGGTCGGACAATGGCCCGGAGTTTATCGCGACGGCGGTGCAGCAATGGCTCGCCCAGATCGGCGTGAAGACGCTCTACATCGCGCCCAGATCGCCATGGGAGAATGGCTATTGCGAGAGCTTCAACGGATCGCTGCGTGATGAGCTGCCGGGCGGCGAGATCTTCTACTCGCTCGCCGAGGCCCGCATCCTGATCGAAGCTTGGCGGCGACACTATAACACCGTCCGGCCGCACAGCTCGCTCGGATATCGACCACCGGCGCCGGAAGCCGTTCCATCGCCAGTGTCGCCCTCCGGTTCCGCTTCGCTCCACCTACGGCCGACACTGGCGATCAAGGCGTCAATGCACTAACAATCCGAACGGACCACCCGGTGGGGGGCGGTCATTCTCGCGCAGAGACTCGGGCCAATTTCACGCTCTTTCACAGGCGAGAGCACCGTGACCAGAAACCGTCCACGCCTCGCAGACACCGACAATTGCGCCATTTCGCCGACGAAACTGTCTATCGGTTGGTTCGATGAATATGGTTGGAGGTGTGCGCAGTGCTGGTGCCACCCGTCTCTCTGACGATTTCCCTGCACTGCAGGGTATTTGCAGGGAATTTGCTCACACGAGGGCAGAGCCGCCGCCATTAGTCCTGATGGGTGCGAGGTTTTCTGTCAGTTCGATCATCGATTTCCCTAACGTGAAATGCAGGGAATATTCGAAGCGACACCGCATCGCGCGCCAATACGACGCCAATTTATGAAGGAGGCGAGCTAGCGGCACCTACCGCTCGCGCCCGCGATATAGGCGTTTTCAGCCGTTGAAAGCCGCAATGTTCATTGCGAACGTACCCGACCGGAAAGCGGCGATATAGCCGAGGTCTTCGGCGCCCGCGAAGATATTGACGTCCGAGCCGAAGCTGTTGAGCAGCCAGCGGATGATCGTCACCGAGCTCGCCTCCCAATAGAGCATTTCCTCGGGCAGGCGCGACGCGATGCGCCACACGGCATCGCGGTTCCAGTCGCGTTCGTCGTTGGCGCTGTTGCCGCTCGAGAAGAGGCCGTCTTCCTCGATCATGATCGTCCAGGCGCCGGCCTCGACCATCGCCTCGGCTTCGCGGATCATCTTTTCCGCGCTGACCTTGCCGCGGTCGCCGGGGCTCCAGCCGGTGATCTCGGGCTTGGCCTTCATGCCGAGCGCGTTGACCGCCTTCACCAGTCGCGCCTTGTCCTGCACCGAGATCGAGACGAGCGCCGACGACAGCTCGACGATGTCGAAGCCCAGTTCCTTCGACTGTTCGAGATAGCGGTGTACCGCGACCTCGCCCAGGGGCAACACCGTCTCGATCAGCCCGCCGGTCGATACCTCGATCTGATTGGCGTGGAGATAGGCGTTGATCTCCTTCACGGTGTCGCGGCTCAAGAGCCGCTGGGTGCCGCAGGTCCATTTGACGCTGTCGACGAAATCGCCGAGCCCCTCGACGATCCCGGTGAGCTGGTGGAGCGAATAGGCGGGAGACCGGATTTCGGTGAGGCCGACCGTGCGCGGCTTGGGTTTCGGCTCGACGATCGGCACGATGTCGCTGAACGCCCTCTCCCTGGCGTCGGTCATGCTCTTCTGGTCCTGAAGCGGGCGCTCGATATTCATGGATTTTCTTTCTGAGGTGCCTCGGACGGCTTTACTGTCGAGAGCAGCGCCAGCCCGATGGCCAGCAGGACGATCACCGGCACGAAGCCGGCTTGTTGAGATTGTGTGGCTGCGGTCGCCCAGCCGATCGCGAGCGGCGCGAGCCAGGCGGTGACCGTGCCGGCCATCGCATAGAGGCCGAAATAGGCGCCCGCCTCGCTTGCCGGGCTGAGCGATGCGAGCAGCGCGCGGCTCGACGCGGTGGTGCCCGACGTCAGCCCGGTCATGGTGAGCAGCAGCGCGAGGAAGACGATGTCGGTGACGCGGGCGAACACCGGCCCGGTCCAGACAACCGGGGTGCCGTCCAGCGGCACGAAGAAGATCCGGTCGGGAGATGTCCCGACGATGATGAGCAGCGCGAGGATCATGCCGCTGAGCATGATCTGCAGCGTGCGTTTCGACCCAATGCGCATATCGAGCCGCGCGAGGAAAATGGCGCCGGTGGCGGCCGCTGCGAGCTGGCCGATGCCGAGCAGGAGCAGCTCGGTCGCGCTCCACCCCATCACCCCGCCGGCGAGCACGCCGGTGAAGATCGAGATGGCGGCGATTCCGTCGGCATAGATCATGCGCGCAAGCAGGAATTTCGCGGCGTTGGGCCGTGCCTTGAGATGCTGTGCGAGCCCGCCGAGATAGGCGAAGGCACCGCCAAACGACGCGCCCCAGCTCTTGTTCGTCGGCGGATAGTCGCGCGCGTAGAGCAGCAGCGGCACGCTGGCAGCGACAAGCAGCAGCGCCGCCATCACGGGGACGATGCGCAGATGCTGGAAGCTTGCGGTATCGAGCCCGAAGAGCGGCACATCGGGCTGCACGAGCGCGAGGAGGATGAAGATCAGGAAGAGGAAGCCGCTCGACGCGCCGATGGTGATCGAGAGGCCCGAGAGCCGCGCCATCGACCCGCCCGACGCCGCGACGGCGAGGAGCGAATTATGGAGCATCTCGGTGTAAGTGTAGAAGAGCTTGCCGAGCACCAGCAGCGTCACGATCACCCCGATCGGCAGCCCGGCAGCGTCCGGCTTCGCGAACCAGAGCGCGGCGACAACAGCGACGAGGATCGCCATGAAGGCGACGATCCACGGCTTGCGCCGCCCGCGCTGATCGAGCAGCGCGCCGAGCAACGGCGCGGTGCAGGCGGCGGCGAAACCCGCATATTTGGCGAAGTTCGCGACCTCGGCCTGTCCCGCGACCGCGTCGCCGACGACGGTCTTGGCGAAATAGGGAATGAAGACGACGCCGAGCATCACGACATAAGGGATGCGCCCGCCCTCGAACAGCGCCCAGGCGAGGCCGGGACGGTCGAGACGCGCGGGCGCGGCCGGGGCGGGTGCGATCTCGGGCGCGGTCGTGCTGGCCATCAGGCGGCTCCCATCGCTTGGCGGTCTTGGAACGGGTTGTTCGCGACGTGCGGCTTCACGTCGAGCAGCATCGTCTCGCGTTTCTTCGCGGTATAGGCGGGCCAGCGCGGGAGCAGCGCGTTGTCGGGTTTGCCATGGCGGGCGAAGCTGGCCCAGCTGCGGCCCATGATCCGACTCATTTCGGCAACATGTGGCGAGTCCGCAAACCAAGGCGTGCGGCTCATTTCGGTGAGATTGGCATAATTGCCCATGACGAGCGGCACGTCGGTCGCGTGTCCCGCGCCGCGCGGTCCATCGGCGGTGCCGCCGGCATAGGTCATCACATAGACGAAGGTCGGCGCTGCCTTCGCCGACGCCTTAGCATCGGCCAACTTGTTGGAGAGATAGCGCCAACTGCCCGCGGTCTCGACACGCACCATCAGCGCGCCGAGCGAGAGCTCGGGCCAGACCTTCCGGTAATGCGCAAGGACCGCATCGGTGCGGTCGCCGAGCTTGACGAAGGGGCCGTCGGCGAGGCGCGCATGCACCTCGGCCTCGCTCATCGTTTCGAGCTGCTTCAGACCCTCGGGACCCTGATAGCCCGCGATCGGTTCGTCGAGCGTGCTGCCGATCATGGTGGGGATCGTTCCGGACGCGCCCGCCGCGACGGCAGCGCCGGGGTGCTGGAGCAGGGTCACGCCGTCGACGAGCGGCTGCGGACCGCCGCCGCCGCCATAGCCGCCCTCGGGATCCTGCCCCGCCTTCGACAGCGCCGCCACCGCTTCGAGGATCGGCGCGGCAGGCATCGCCAGCAACTCGCGCGCGCGGGAGCGGTCGAGGCCCAGCTTTGCGAGCAGACGATCGGAGTAAGCGGTGGCGGCCGGGAGTTCGATCGCGGTCGAGAGCGCCCCGCTCATCACGATCGCGCGGTGGAACAGGCCGTTCGCCGCGGGCATCGCGAGCAGATGGCTGATCTTCTTGCCGCCGCCCGACACGCCGAAGATGGTGACGCAGCCCGGATCGCCGCCGAAGGCCGCGATATTGTCCTTCACCCACTGCAGCGCGAGGATCAGGTCGAGATTGCCGGCGTTGCCCGCGGCATAATCGCCGCCGAGGAGGTCGCCGAGATAAAGATAGCCGAGCGGCCCGATGCGGTGGTTGAGCGAGACGACGACGACATCCTCGGTCAGCGCCAGATGCGTGCCGTCGCTCGACGCGCCCGAACCCGATCCGGTGCGAAAGCCGCCGCCGTGGAGATAGACCATCACCGGACGCTTTGCGGCGTCGGTGGCCGGGGTCCAGATGTTGAGCACGAGGCAATCCTCGGCACCGGTCAGGTCGCGTCCGCCGAGCTGCGGGCAGCTCGGGCCATAGGATGCCGCCTCGATCACCTCGCCGCGCGGCTTGAAGGACTGCGGCGGCAGAAAGCGCGCCGCCCCGCCGGTCGGCTCGCCATAGGGGATGCCCTTGAAGACGCGGACGCCGCGGTCGCTGGTCCCGCGCACCTTGCCCGATGTGGTTTCGACCAGGTCCATGACCTCGCTCGTCGCCCTTGCACCGCTTGTCGCAGCCACCACCGCCAGCCCCGCCGCGCCGCCGAGGAAGCGGCGGCGATAGAGGGGAAGCGCCAATGGCAATGTTGACCCGATTGTCATGGACGCTTCCCCATCGACCGGCACCGCCAGGTTGCCGGTATGCGATCGCTCAGAATTGATAATTGAGTTCAAGATACCATTGCCGCGGCGGCGCATAGACATCGATGTTGATGCCGTTCGTCGCGCGCAGTTCGTTGCCGCCGACCTTGCCGTTGAAGTTGGTGACGTTGGTCACCGCAAACGCCGCGCTGAAATTGGTGTCGGCGATGTTGCGCCAGTCGAGCCGGAGGTCGAGCTGGGTGTTCGCCGGGATCGTCCGCTGCGCCTCGATATCGGTGTTCGGCTCGCTCGAATAGAAGGTGCCGCGGTGGTAGATATTGCCCGACAGGGAAATGTCCGGAATATCGCCGCCCATCTTGCCGAAATCGATCGTCGGCCGGATGCCCCACACCCATTTCGAGATACCAGCGAGGTTGAAGAAGGTGAGGTCGGGGAAGGTCGCGACCGGATATTGCGGGAAATTGCCGCCGTTCGGATATTCGCGATATTTGCCGTCGGTCAGCGTCACGAAGGCGCCGAGGTTGAACCAGCCGTAATTGACGTTGGCGTCGAAATCGAAGCCCTGGATCCGCGCCTTGGCGACGTTCGCGAGGAACACCGTCGGCGTACCGTTCACCGGCTGGGTCACGCTGCGCTGGGCATTGTTGTAATTGTCGCGGAAGATGTCGAACGACACGAGCCCGCGCAGATCGCCCGAATGCCAGCCGATCTTGGTCCCGATTTCGTAATCGGTCACCGTCTCGGGCGCGTAGAATTCGAACCCCGGCGCGAAGCGGCTGTTGCGGCCGCCCGGATTATAGCCGCTGCGCGTGGTCGCATAGACCATGAAGTCCTTCGAGAACTGATATTGCGCCGCGAGCGTATAGGTCCCCTTCTCCGACTTCACCGTGAAATAGGTCTCGCCGGGGATCGAGCGGATCCGCGAGCCGGGGACGAGGAAGGGCGGCGCGCCGTTCATCGTCAGCATCTGCGACGCGATCGTGCCACCCGTGAGCAGCGGCGAGAGCGACGAAATCGTCTGCGACGCCGACTTGCGGCTGCTCCACGTATAGCGATAGCCGCCGGTCAGCGAGAATTGATCGGTGATGTTGATCGTCGCCTGGCCGTAGAGCGCCTTGTCGATGCCGCGCGTGCGGCTCACCGTCGTCTGCGCGCCGGTCCAGCAATAGAAGGCGCCGTCGGGGCCCGCATCGGCGCGCGCGCCGAGCGCGCCGCAGCCCGCCGCGGTCGTCGACTGCGCGATATAGCCGCCGTAGAAGACGTTCGAACCGCCGAGATAGAAGGGCGTCCAGTTCTTCTCATAATAGCCGCCGGTCGTGAACTCGATCAGGTCATCGAACAGGCTGCCCTGCAGCTGCAATTCCTCGGTCAGCCCGTCGCTCGGCCCGCGCGTCGCGTTGATCTGTTCAAGCATCGGCAAGCCGAGGCCGTCGATATTGACCGAGGTCGGCCCCTGCCCCTTGGTGCGCTGGCGGCTGAAGATATTCTTGATCGAGATATCGGGGCTGAGTTCGACCACCGTGGTGTTGATCAGCCCGAGCTGGCGCGAGTTCGGATTGCCGTAATTGACGTTGTTTTCGTTCACGACATAGGGCGAACGGCCTGCCGCCGCCGTCACCTGACCCTGCGCATATTCGAGCCAGGTCGGGCAGATATTGCCGGGGCAGGCAACACCGTTCAGCTGCGCGATGATCGGCGCGATGCGCTGGGTGTTGCCGCGGTTGAGCGTGGCGCTGCCCGAGTTGAACTGGCGCGCGATCGTCGCGACGCCCGAGCGCGTCGGATCCTCGATATAGTCGGCGACGAGGATCGTCGTGTTGGTCAACCAGTCGGCCGGGGTAAATTTGACGATCGCGCGATAGGATTGGCCGTCGCGGCCATCCTGCCGGCTGTCGTTGTAGAGATTGCGCGAGAAGCCGCTGCTCTTGAGGAACTGGCCCGCGAGGCGAACGGTCAGGAGGTCGGGCGCGACCGGCACGGTGACCCCGAACTCGAGGTCGCGGCGGCCATATTGGCCGACCTTGAAATTGCCATAGCCCTCGAATTCGTCGCCCGGCATTTGCGGTGTGAAGAGGATCGCGCCGCCGGTGGTGACGCGGCCGAACAACGTGCCGACCGGGCCCTTGAGCACCTGGACATTTTGCAGGTCGTAGAAGGGCGTGCCGATGTCGGGGACTTCGGCGAAATAGGTCGCGACGCCGGCGAGGCCGGTCGTGCCCTGCCCGCGGATCGCGAAGCGCGAAGTGCGGCGCGACTGGTTGGCGCCGAGCTGCGCGGTGAGACCCGGGGTCACCTTGATCAGGTCGGGCGCCGTGCTGACATCCTTCTCGCGCAGCATCTCGCCCGAGGCGACGCTGACCGCGACGGGCGTTTCGAGGATCGATTCCTCGCGGCGCTGCGCGGTGACGATGATCATCGTCGGATCGGCGTCGCTGGCGGCCTGCTCTTCGTCGGCGGGCGGCGTAGCCTGCGCGAACGCCGCTGCCGGCATCAGCGCCGCCAGGCTGGCCGCGGCCAGCAAGGCCGCCCGAAAATCGCATGCGCCGCGGGCGCGCTCCTGCTTCCCAGTCATCCCTCTCCCTCCCTGCTCGTTCAAAGTTGAGCATGTGTCAATTTTCGAACTCGCAATTTACTGGCTGGTTGTCAAGCAAGTTTTTGCTGTCCAGCCAGCCAATGCTTGCTTCGCCCCACACCAGCGCGCATAGATGGCGCGTTTCGGGGCAATGATTCAGGGGGTTGAGTGCGGCGCACGCAGGAAGAACGGCGGCAGGAATCCGAAAGCCGGTTGCTCGCCGCGGCGGTCAAGCTGATCGCCGAAAAGGGCGCGAACGGCTTCACCCTCGCCGAGGTCGGGCACGAGGCGGGATACAGCCGCAGCTTGCCCGGCCATTATTTCGAGACCAAGGAAGCGCTGCTCGCGCGCGTCGTCGAGCATATCACGCGCGACTCGCTCGCCGCGATCACCGACCCCGACGCCGAGCCCGGAATCGAATCGATGCGCGCGCGCTGGGGGCGTGCGCTGGCCGCCGAAGGCGCCGATTCCTATCGCACGCGCGCGCTGTACGCGCTCTTTCTCGGCGCGATGTTCGACCCCGAGCTCGCGAAGATCATGGCGCGCTACAACCAGGCGACGGTCTCGCGCATCGCCGACAGCCTGCGCGAGGCGATCGCGCGCGGCGACGTGCGCGGCGACGTCGACGTCGAGGTCGAGGCGCAGGCGCTGCTGCTGTTCCGCCGCGGGTCGGCGCTGGTCCATTTCACCGACCCCGCGCTCGACCTGGTCAGCATCCTCGACGGTTATCTGACGCAGGTCGCCGAGCGGCTGAAACCCTAACCCGCCGCGACCGGACCCGTCGCTGCCTCGGCGAAATATTCCTCGGCGCGATAGGGCAGGATCAGGTCGCCAAGCAGCGCGTCGTCGACCGCGGCCCGAATGGCATTCGTATAGGCCTCGTCGGTCGGATAGAGCCGCCGCAGAAGCTCTTCGGGAAGCGGCTTGCGCCCACCGCGCGCGGGCGACGTCTTGGTATCGAACACCGCCGTCGGCGCCGCGACTTCGGGCAGGCGCACGCCGCCGAGCGCATTGCCGTGGACGTCGGTGACGATGTCGCGGAGCGTCGCACCGCGCAGCAGCCGCGGATGCCGCGCGAGCGGGACGCCGCCTTCCTTCCACCGCACGAGCGCCAGCCCCGCGGCCGCCATCGTCGGCATGAACCGCACCATGCGCGCGTCCGACCCGCCGACCGAATCCTTGATCCCGTCGCGCTCCGCGACGCTCGCGCGGTAGCCGGTGTCGCACGCCGAGCCATGGACGGTGCCCGCGAGTTCCCACAAGCGCAGTTTCGCGGCATCGGGCTGGGGCGGCACGCGGTGCATGCGCGCTTCGGTTTCCGACAGCATGACCAGGATCGGCACGTCGAGGTCGTCGCGGATCACCGTCTCGACGATGCGCGCGAAGAAGCGCTTGTTGTAGTCGGCCGCGCTCTCGCCCGGAATGATCTCGGGGTTCGCTAGCTCGCTTCCGCCGCCGACGAGCACGCAGGGGATGAAGGCCGAGAAGAATTGCGCGAGCGGATGGACCGCGTTGATATAGGTCGCGAGCCGCGCAGCCGACTGCGACTCGCCGGTAGCGATGACATGCTTCGCCTGCAGCCCAGCGAGCGGATCGGGGCCGCTGGGCCCCTTCGCAGATACCAGCGCCTGCGCCACCTGGGTGAAGATGTCGTAAGAATAGGCGTCGCCTGGATGAACGAGGCCATCATATCGGTCGCCGTCCCAATTTTTGAGCCCCGCGGTCGGTACCGTGTCGAGCCCGTCGATCCCGACCTTCTGCGCCGAGATCGCTACATAGACATAGCCGCTCTGCCAGAAGCTTTCGTTCACCGCGTTCGACAGATCGCTGAAAGTCGAGACATTGGTCCATTCGGCCATCACGACGCCGTTGAATTTCGCCGGGTCCGTCGGGCGATGGACGATGACGCGCGTTTTGTAGAGCGCGCGGGCATCGGGCGCGACCTTCCATCGCCCGTCCTTGCCGAGATCGCCGAGCGGCTTGAAGCTCTGTGCGGTGCCCGAGACGAAATATTCCTCCTCGACATAGCCGTGCGCCGCCATGTCGCCATGGAAGGCGCCATAGATATGGCCGCGCTTGCCGCCCGTGACCGGGCCTTCGACCCTCGTCGCAGCGGGCCCTTTCGCAGCGGCGGCGGTCGCGGCGAGCGCGAGGGTTCCCGCGGCGGCGGCGGCGGTCATGGCAAAGTCCCGGCGTGACAGCATGTCTTCCTCTCCGAAGGGTCAGGTGGTGGGTGGCATGTCGGCGGCGCGAGCTTGCTCGACATAGGCTTTCGCGCGCGCTGGCAGGATAATGCCCGCGGCGAGCGCAGCCTTCGCAGCAGCGGTGACGCGATCGACGTAGGTATCGTGATCGAGATAGAGTCGCTTCAACTCGTCGGCGACGAACGGATGCGTCTCGCCCGCGAGAAAATGCTTCGACCCCTGCCCCTTGTAGCTCGCGATCGGAACCTCGAGTTCAGGGAGCCGCACGCCGCCCAGCGCATTTCCATGAACGTCGCGTGCGATCGTCTTGCCGTCGGCCTCGAAGGCGATCGGCGGCTGTGCGGGCGGCGGCGGACCGCCGGCGAGCCAGCGGTGCACGTGATGGATCGCGGCGTCGGAGGTCGGCTGCCACGACACGGCGCTCGCCGCGTCGAAGGCGTGCCAGCGGCTGCCGACGCCGTCGCGATCCTCCTTGCCGTGGATGATCTTGAGCAGCTCGGCGGGACCGTGCGACGCGCCGGCGACCTCCCAGCTGCGATAGGACGGCGTGTCGGGCTGGCGGATCGCGCGGAAGAAGGGCGCCTCGAACTCGGTGTTGAGCTGCATCGTCGGAATCCCGAGATCGGCGCGCACCTGGGTGAATAGCGGCCGCGCGCGCGCCGCGGCGATGCCGGGTGCCGCGCCGCCCTCGAACGGCGCCGCCGCTCCCGCGCAGAGCATCGGCATCAGCGCATCATAGGCGCGCGCCAAGGGCTGCACTCCGTTCGCATAGGCGAGGATGCGGCTGCCCGACTGCGAGATGCCCGCGCCGATCAGCTTCTTTACCTTGTAGCCGTGGAGTGGATGCCCGCGCGCCGCATTCGCGCGCAGCGCACGGCCTGCCTGGGTGAAGATGTCGTACGACCAGTCGTCGCCGGGATGGACGAGCGCGGCATAACGATCGGCATCCCAGTTCTTCAGGCCCTGTGGCTTGTCGCCTTCGCCGAACACCCCGCCATATTGCGGCGTGACCCCGACATAGGTGAAGCCGTCATAAAGGCCCGCCCCGTCGAGAAAGCTGACGTCGAAGCCGAGGCTGACGTTGAGCCATTCGACCACGACGGTGCCGTTGAACTTCTTCGGATCCCCCGGACGGCGCACGAACAGGCGGGTCGCAAAGGGCCGGCGTTCGCCGGGCGCGAGCATCCATTTCCCGTCGGAGGTCAGCGCACCCGCAGCGGCATAGCGTTCGGCCTCGCCCTCCAGCAGATACTCGTCCTCGATATAGCCGAGCGCCGCGAGGTCATCGAGCGTCGTCCCGAAGAACTTGCCGCGCCCGGCGGCAGGCATCGGACGCAGCATCGCCGCTGCCCCGTCAGCGGCGCGGGCCCCGATCCCCATGGCTCCGAGCGTCGCCCCGGCCAGCGCCGTGGCGGCAAAACTCCGCCTGCTCATCCGCATCGCCTTTTCTCCGTTCTTCAATAATAGGGCACCGGCCCGCTGGCCGATTTCGCGACATATTCGTCGCGGCGACGCGGCAGGATCAGCCCCGCGGCCGCAGCCCATTCGGCCGCCGCTTTGATGCGTGCGGCATAGTCCGCATCGGTCGAATAGATCGCCTTCAAGGTCTCCGCGTCGAAGGGTTCCAGCCGCCCCGCGGCGTCGTTCGTCTGCGTCACATATTTCGCTGCGGGCACGGCGATTTCAGGCATGCGGATGCCGCCCTTCGCATTGCCGAAGGCGTCGGTCCGGATGACCGGCTTGTCGCCCGCGACCGCGATCCGGTCGAACCGCCCGAGCGGCGCGCCGCCGGAGAGCCAGCGATCGAGGCCGACGGCGGCGGCTTCGAGGATGGGAAACAGGTCGACCATCTTCGGCCAGCGCGCCGCCATGTTGGGAATGCCGTCACGCTGCGAAATATCGGGACGCCGCCCGCCGCCGATCGCGGAGGCATGGGTCGATCCCGCAACCTCCCAGAAGCGGTACCAGTCGCTGTCGGGCTGGCGGCTCGCGACGAAATAAGGCGTCTCGGTCTCGGAATTGACGATTAGCACCGGCACCTTCTGGTCGGTGCGCACGCGCGTTTGCACGGTCCGCGAGCGGCGGACATTGTTATTCTCGTCGAGCGATTTGGCGGGATCGTAGACAAAGTCGTCGAACTCGGTCGACCGGCCGACCGCGACGACGATCATGAAAGCATCGAAGACATTGGCGAGCCGGTGCACCGCATTCACATAGGAAAGCAGTCGTGCCGCCGATTGCGACTCACCAAGCGCAAAGAGGCGTTCGACAGGCAATCCAGCCATCGGGTCGCTCCCGCGTCTTGCCCGCCCCGGCCCGAGCGCCCGCGCGACCTGCGAGAATATGTCGTAAGAAAAGCTATCCCCGGCAATCTCGAGCGATCCATAACGTTCCGGATCCCATTGTTTCAGCCCGAGGGGCCGCTCCTTCGTCCCTTCGAGCCCCATGCGCTGCGCCGAGATCGCCGCATAGGCGTAGCCGTCTTTCCAGAATTGCTGGTTCACTGCCGACGAGATTTCGAAACCGGCCGAAACATTGGCCCATTCGCAGATGACGGTGCCATTGAACGTCGCGGCGTCCTTCGGCCGCTGCACGATCACGCGCGTCTTGAACGGCGCCTGCTTCGCGGGTGCGACGGTCCATACACCGTCGGGTCCGAGCGTGCTGACGGGCGCATAAGCGTCGGCCGTACCCGCGATGAAATATTCTTCCTCGACATAACCATGCGCGGCGAGATCGTTGGCATGCGCGCCGAAAATCCGATTCCGCTGTCCACCCGTTATGGGCCCCTCAGTGCGACTTGACGCCATACGAGGTTTTGCGATCGCCTCACCGGGAGCGATGAGCGTGGCCATAGCACCAATCGCAATCCGTTTCCCGAACCCGCGCCTATCCAGCATCTCGCACTCCCACCGTTCTAGGTAGGCAAATTAAAGATTACTAGCTGGTCGTCAAGCAAGTTTATATTGAGCTATCGTAGTGTTGAGGGGTGGCGGCCGCGACTTTGGTACGCTCGCCCCGGACGGACCAAAGACCGCCAAAGGCCCTCTACCGCGTTCGCCACATTGACTTATCGCAAGGAAATTTCCGATATCGGTCGAGCTACTAGGCTCAACATCGGCCGAAGACTCTCGACATCCCCCATATTACTCACAGAATTCCCTAGTCATCGGCGCAGGGAACGTTGCGCCCGAAGTCCGAATATTTCAGTATGACCCTATGCCGAGACCCCGCACTCTCGATCCGATCGGTGCATCCGATTATCCGAACATCGTGGAGGATCCCGTTCGCGTAGCAGCGATCGTCGCAAGCTTTATCGACCGCCTAAATTACCTTCAGCGCGGATGCCGGTTCGCGAAGACAATACTCCAGTCCAACCAAGTCGCATTCAACGAATCCCTCAGGCGCTTGAAGGATCAGTTGGCGCGCATTGATCGCGGACAGCATGTGGCCTTCGAACGATCGCAAGACAATCGACTTCATCCGGAACTCGAACTGCTGATCAATGTCGAGGCCCGAAATCGAGCTGGCGTAGATCAGAGCGCGGCCTTGTTGCCCGAGCATCAATCACACGTCCTCGCCGCAGCCAGACAGATTGCATCTGCTCAAGCTCCTCGAAGGGGTCGACCCGGCCGCGGGGTTCTGATGCAGTATCTCGAAGGACTGGTGGCACTGATAATCGAGGTGACCGGAAAGCCCGTCATGGCACCACGAACGTCGAACAGCGTCTACGAACCAAGGCTGACAGGTGCCGCTGGTCAGGTAATTCGAATGTTTGCGGACAGTGTCGAACCCGGCCTCTCCGACACTACGCTCGTGAACATGATCGGGAAAATCCGGCGAAAAAATGCCGGCAAAGAGATGAAATTTTCCGACCTTTTCCCCTTCTACCGAAGCCGGGTAACGAAGGATGGGTTGGAACTGGGTGCCGGCTACCGTGTGGAGGCGTCCGGCATCATTTTCCCAATTTATTGTCCTTAGCGGCGACCACATTCACCGATAGTTGGTTGGCTCCAATTTTTCTGGAGCAAACCAATGACGACAAAATCCCTCGCGCATCCCCACATCGAAATGGTGCGGCGCAAGTCCCTGAAGCCCAACCCGACCAACGCCCGCGACCACTCGGACAAGCAAATCGCGCAGATCGCGGCGAGCATCGAGAGGTTCGGCTTTTTGATCCCGATCGTCATCGACGACGATGACATGATTGCTGCCGGTCACGGCCGGTGGCAGGCGGCGAAGCTGCTGCGGTTGAAGGAAGTACCGATCATCCGCGCAGGCTTTCTGACCGATGCCGATCGGCGCGCCTTCGCTCTCGCCGAAAACCGCATCTCCGAACTCAGCAGCTGGAATGAGGATCTGCTCGCGAACGAGCTGAACATTCTGTTCGAGGAAGGGTACAACCTCGAGATCACGGGCTTCTCGACGAGCAGTCTCGATTTCTCGTCCCCCGACGAAAAGAAGAAGCCCGGCCCCGAAATGATCGAACTGCCCGATCCGGAGGCGCTCGCCGTGTCGCGCGCAGGAGACCTGTGGCACATCGGGCCCCACCGCCTCTATTGCGGCAACGCTCGCGAGGTCGAGAGCTACGAGGTGCTGCTCGGCAGCGACCGCGCGGCCATGGTGTTCAGCGACCCGCCCTACAACGTTCCGATCGATGGCCATGTATCCGGGCTCGGCAAGCAGCGTCACCGCGAGTTCGCCGAAGCCAGCGGCGAAATGACGCAGGCCGAGTTTACTGCCTTCCTGCGCTCGATCTTCAGGAACTGTGTCCGGTTCGCCAGAGAAGGTTCGATCCACTACCACTGCATGGACTGGAAGCACTGCCGCGAGATCCTCGATGCGGCCGATGGCGTCTATTCCGGCTTCAAGCAGCTCATCACCTGGGTCAAGGACAATGCGGGAATGGGCACCTTCTATCGGTCCCGCCACGAACTGATCTTCGTGTTCAAGTCGGGCCGTGCGAAGCACATCAACAACTTCGGCCTCGGGGACACCGGGCGCTACAGGACCAACGTCTGGGAATATGCCGGCGCCAACAGCTTCCGCAAAGGCCGGGCGAAGGATCTCGCGGCGCACCCGACGGTCAAGCCGACCGCGCTCGTCATCGACGCCATCCGCGACTGCTCGAACCGCGGCGACCTGATACTCGATCCGTTCAGCGGGTCGGGCACGACGCTGATCGCGGCGCACAAGGCCGGCCGGCGCGGCGCGGCCATCGAAATCGACCCGCTCTACTGCGACACCAGCATCCGCCGGCTGATGGAGGCCTCGGGTCTCGACGCCGTCCGGGAGGACGGCCGCCGCTTCGTCGACCTCGAGGCCGAGCTGAACCAGGATATGACCGATGACGAAGGATAAGAACCCCGGCGATTATGAGGTCGGCTACGGCAAGCCGCCCAAGCACACCCGCTTTCCGCCCGGCCAGTCCGGCAATCCCAAGGGGAGGGAGAAGGGCAAGAAGGGCCTGAAGACCGATCTTGCGGCGGAGCTCGACGCGAGGCAGACCATCCAGATCAACGGGGAGAAGATCAGTGGGCGCCGTCAGCGCCTTGCAGTCCGCACCTTGGCGATGCGCGCAGCGGCCGGCGACCAGAAGGCGCAGTCGATCTTCTTCCCGCTCATCCTGCAGGTGCTAGGCGTCGAAGACCGCGGCACCGGGGGACAGAAATTGTCGCCGCAGGACCAGGCCATCCTCGACGCGATGCTCGACGAGGCGGGCGATGCACTCGACGCTGATGAGACCGGCAGCTCCAACCACGATGGGGAGCAGGGCAATGAAGCGGGTCGATAACCCCACCCTGCTCCTGCAGGAGCTGATGCGTCGTGACTTCCGCGCTTTCCTCCGTAAGGCCTTTCCCACCATCCGCGGCGGCGATGAAATCCTCTGGAACTGGCACCTCGATGCGATCGCTTACGAACTGGACCGGATCGATCGCGGCGAGAACCAACGGCTGCTCGTCACCCTGCCCCCGCGCAACCTGAAATCGATCGCCATCTCGGTCGCCTGGGTGGCGTGGATGCTCGGCCGCGATCCGCGCCGCAACTTCGTCTGTATCAGCTATTCGAACGAGCTGTCGGGCAAGCTCGCGCGCGATTGCCTCGCGATCATGCAGTCGGGCTGGTATCGCTCGATGTTCCCGCGCACCATATTATCGCCCAAGCGCTCGGCGTCGGGCGACTTCGAGACGACGCGCGGGGGCGGCCGTCTCGCGACCTCGATCACCGGCACTCTGACGGGTCGCGGCGGCGATATCCTGATCATCGACGATCCGATCAAGCCCGACGAGGTCTATTCCGATACCGCACGTGAGGGTGTGAACAACTGGTACCGCTCGACGCTGACCTCGCGCCTCAATGACAAGGCGTCGGGCGCTATCGTCACGGTCATGCAGCGGCTGCACGAGAATGATCTCGCGGGCATGCTTCTCGAAACACCGGGGTGGCGCGAGCTGCGACTGTCGGCGATCGCAGCTGAGGACGAGATCATCGCCTTGTCGCGCCGAAAGGTGCATTACCGCAAGGCAGGCGACGTTCTGCATCCCGAGCGCGAAAGCCTTGAAGTATTGCAGGCGCAACGGCTCGCCATGGGCTCGTCGGCGTTCGAGGCTCAATATCAGCAGAATCCGATCCCCGCAGTCGGAAACATGGTGAAAGCCGAATGGCTGCGCATCTACACCGACATTGAACTCGCCGAGAAGCCGGGCCGTATCGTGCAGTCGTGGGACACCGCCAGCAAGGATGGCGTCCACAACGACTATTCCGTCTGCATCACCGCCAGCATCCACCGCAACGAGATCCGCATCCTCGACGTATTCCGCGCCAAGGCGGCCTTTCCCGAACTGAAGCAGGCGGCGATCCGCCTGGCGCGGCAATATCGCGCCCGCACGATTTTGATCGAAGATGCCGCGTCCGGGCAGCAATTGCTGCAGGTACTGCGCAATGAGCAGCCGCGCGGCGTGCCGATGCCGATCTCGCGCAAACCCGAGGGTGACAAATTGTCTCGGATGGCTGGTGTCTCGGGCCAGATCGAAGGTGGGCAACTCCTACTGCCGGAAGATGCGCCTTGGCTCGCCGAGTTCAAAAAGGAACTTCTCGGTTTCCCCAATGCCCGTCACGACGACCAGGCCGATGCCCTCACCCAGCTCATGAGCTGGGGCATGCAATGGGACTATGGCAGGGATCATCAGCAGATATTGGGCGAAGGTGCCGTGCTGTTTGTGAATTGTCAAACGGCGTTCAAAAGGGACCCCCGATCGGCGTCGAAGAGGGACCCCCTTTTCGGATAATATGATGCTGGTTTGTTGAAGATGGCCTTGCGCTGCGTGCGGCGGAGGGCGGGCGTAGCCCGACCGGAGGCGCGC
>JAEULK010000057.1 GCA_016793775.1 Sphingopyxis sp.
GTTTGTTGTTGTGCTATGTCGACACACCCCCGTTGGGGTGCCCTCTCACGGTGTCCCCCCTTCGCTCCACACAACCGGGATTATAGGGCGGCTCTAATTACCCCCGCGCCAATATCGTCACCGCCGACATGCCATCCTCGACGCCGTAGAAGCCGCCGCTATTTTCGGCGATGGCGATGCGGGCGCCCGCAACCTGCCGCGCGCCCGCGTCGCCGCGCAGATGCGTGACCAGCTCGAAAATCTGCCCCAGCCCGGTCGCGCCGAGCGGATGACCCTTCGACACCAGTCCGCCCGAGACATTGACCGGAATGCGCCCGCCAAGCGCCGTCTCGCCGCGTTCGGCGGCAATCCCCGCCTTACCCCGTCCGCAAAGACCCAGCGCCTCGGTCTGGATCATCTCGCCGATCGAGCTCGCGTCATGGACTTCGGCGAGGTCGATGTCGCCTGGGCCGACGCCCGCCTTCTCATAGGCCCGCATCCCCACAAGGCGGGTGACGTGGTTCACATAATCGTCGGGCGCGCGGTCGCTGCCCGTCTGCGATTCCGCCGCCAGCACGCGCACCCCGCGCGCATCGGGAAAGCGCTTCGCCCAGTCGGCGCTGCACACGATCGCCGCCGATGCGCCGTCGCTGATCGGCGCACACATCGGGTTGGTCAGCGGCCAGGCGACGGTCGGCGCGGCGAGCACCTCGTCGACCGACATTGCCTTGCGGTACTGGCTCAGCGGATTGTGCACCGAATGGCCGTGATCCTTGGCCGCGACCGCGGCAATCTGGCGCTGGGTCGAGCCATAGGTGGCGATATGCAGCCGCGCCTGCGCGGCATAGGCCTGCATCAGGATGTTCGGGCTTTCGCTCTCGCCGCCCGGCGGCACCGGCGCGAGCAGGTCCGCGGTCTTTGCGAGGTAAGCCTCGGCCTCGACCAAGTCGCGCGGCTGCTGAAAGACCGCAAATTTTTTGGCGCGGTCGTCCGAATAAAGCTTCTCGACCCCGACGACGAGCACGCAGTCGGCGAGTCCCGCGCGAACATAATCGACCGCGACGTGCAGGCCGACGGTCGAGCTCGCGCACGCCGCCTCGACATGGAAGCCGCGCACCCCCGAAATGCCGAGTGGGCGCAGCGCATATTCGCCGGGGATCGACATCTCGCCCGCGAAAAAGCCCTGGATGACATTGGCATAGACGGCCATCTGGATCGCTTCCGGCGGCACGCCACTGTCGGCCAGCGCATCGCGCACCGCCCATTGCGTGAGTTGCTCGTGGCTCTTGTCGAGGTGACGCCCGAACGGCGTCATACCGACGCCGAGGATGACGGCATCGCGCATCAGATCGTCCGTCCCGCTGCGGTCCAGCGGGTGCGGCGCAATTCGGCGCGCAGCACCTTGCCCGCATTGCTGCGCGGCAGGCTGGCGACGATCTCGATCGCCTTGGGGGTCTTCACCGGCCCCAGTGCCTCGCGTGCCGCTGCCAGCAGCGCGTCGGTGTCGATGGACGCGCCCGCGCGCGGCTCGACCACCGCGACCACCGCCTCGCCCCATTTGTCGTCGGGCACCCCGATTACCGCGCAATCCTGCACCGCCGGATGCGCGAGGATCGCCTGTTCGACCTCGGCCGGGTAGATGTTGAACCCGCCCGAGATGATCATGTCCTTCTTGCGGTCGACGACGTAGAACCAGCCGTCGGTGTCGCGCACCCCGATGTCGCCGGTGTGGTGCCAGCCGAAGGTCGATACCTCGGCGGTCGCTTCGGGGTTCTTGTAATAGCCCGCCATCACCAGCGGCCCGCGCACGACGATCTCGCCGCGTTCGCCGGCAGGCAGGATATTGCCCTCTTCGTCCATGATCTCGACGATCGACAGCAGGTTCGCGCGGCCGCAACTGCCCGGATGGGCGAGGTCGCCGTCGGCGTCGAGATGCTCGTGCGGCGGCATCGCGGTGACGCACATCGGCGCCTCGGTCTGGCCGAAGCTCGCGTTCATCACCGGGCCGAGCACCGCTATGGCCTCTTTCAGCCGGTCGAGCGACATCGGCGCCCCGGCATAGCTGATATATTCGAGGCTGGAGAGGTCGGCCGCCCGTACACTCGGCTCGGCGAGCAGCATGTAGATCGCGGTCGGCGGCAGGAACATATAGGTCACGCGGTGCTTTTCGATCGCCGCAACCACCGCGGGCGGATCGAATTTGGGAAGCACCACCACCGTCCCGCCGAGCGCCATGCTGGCGAGCGCGAGCGGCCCCGCCGCATGCGTCATCGGCGCGGCGACGAGGTTCACCGGCGGTACTTTCATCGGCATCGAGGCGACGAGGCTCGACACCAGCGCCTGCCAGTTGCGGTTCGACAGCATCACGCCCTTGGGCCGCCCCGTGGTCCCGCCGGTATTGCCGAGGAACGCCAGCTCATCCTCATGCCCCGACCGCCGCTGCGGGGCCGGTTCGTCCGAACTGTCGAGCATATCCTCGAGGAAGATATCGGCCTCGGCGAAGGGCCGGTCGAGCGCGACATAGCGGCGGATGTTGGGGCATTCGGCGCGAAAGGTCGCGATGCGGTCGGCGATCTCCGAATGGACGAACAGCGTATCGACGTCGAGCAGGTCGAGCAGATAGGCGTTTTCGCCCACCGCCGCGCGGTTGTTCGCCATGACCCAGACGCCGTCGGCGCGGAGGATGCCGAGGATCGCCTCGAAGGCGGCCATCGCATTGCCGCTGAGCACTGCTGCGTGGGCGCCGGGCGCGAAGCCGTCGGCGATCAGCGCCCGCGCAATGGCGTGGCTGCGCGCCGCCACCTCGGCATAGGTCCGCGCATCGTCGCCCGCGATCATGCACGGCTGGGCATGCGCGATCCGCGCGCCGCGATCGAAATAGTCGATCATCCGCATGCGATTCTATCTCCGCATGACGAGGTCGAGTTCGGCCGATTTGATCTGCACGAACGGGGTGTTCGCGATCCTCATCAATCGCCGCACCTGCTCCATCTCGGGCGACGAGATCGTCGGATAGTCGCGCTTCAGCGGCCCGGCAGCACGCATCTTGTCGATGTCGGTCGCGGGGACCAGCGCGCGCAGGATCAGCTCATCCTCATCATCGGTGCCATGCTCGCGCTTGAGATCGGCCAAGGTTGGTTCGGGGGGCGGACTGCCGAAAATCTCCTTGGCGCGCGGCGCCGCGGCGATGCGGTCCATGACGTCGGGATCGATCGGCGCCGGCGGCTCGCCATAATAGCCGGCGGCATATTGGATCACCTCGTCGGGGATCGCGCCATAGCGTTTGCCGGTGACGATATTGAGCACCGCAAGCGTGCCGACGAGCTGTGCAAACGGCGTCGCCATGCCGGGGTAACCGAGTTCGCGGCGCACTGCGGCAACCTCGTCGAGCACCACCGGCAGCATATCGAGCATATTCTGCTGGATCAGCTGGTTGCGCAGCGTCCCCATCATGCCGCCCGGAATCTGCGTGGTCAGCGAGGTGACGTCATATTCATAATGCTGGTCGTGCAGATAGCCCGCAGTCCTGGCGACCTTGCGAAAATGCTCCGATACCGGGTGCAGCTTCGACACGTCGATGTCGTGGGTGTGCCCCAGCGTCTCCATATTCTTGACCATGATGTCGATCGACGGGATCGACGGCCCGTTCGCCATCGACCTTGCGGCGGTGTGGAGGACGGTGACGCCGAACTCGACCGCGTCGCAATAGGCCTTGGCCGACTGGCCGAGCATGTTGTTCGAATGCATCTCGACCGGCTTGCCACGCGCATTGGCGACGATCGCCGGGACAAGCGTCTTGATCCGATCGCGGTCTAGCACGCCGCCGGTGTCGTAGAGCAGCAAACTGTCCACCTCGGGGATCGCCGATAATTTGTCGGCCTTGTCGGCCCAGAAAGCATCGTCGTGCACCGGCGACAGCGTGAACAGCATGGTCGCGGCGACCTTGCAGTCATATTTCTTCGACAGCTTCGCAAGCCGCGTCATCTTGTCGATGTTGAACAGGACGTCGTAAATCCACCAGCTGCGCACGCCATGGACGCAGAGCCGCTCCATCCACAGGTCCATCAGCACCTGCGGGGTGAAACCGAAGGTCACCGACCCGTTCGACCGGATGCCGCCGCGCACCGGGGTGTTCTTGATCTGGCTCATCATCAGGTCGAACCCCGCCCAGGGATCCTCCTGGCAATGGCGGACGAGGACCTCGAACAGCGACGATCCCGCCAGGCTGATCGTCGAATAGCCGGTCTGGTCGATCGTCGGCAGCACCGGATAGGCCTGCCCCGCCTGCATCCGCATGCCCCACAGGCTCTGTTGGCCGTCGCGGCAGGTCTCGTCGAGGAATTTGATATGCGCCATGATGTGCCTATTCTGCTGCGATCGCCGGTTCGGCGAGCATGACCTGTTCGAGCCAGCGCGTGTGGAACGTGTTGGCGATGAAATCGGGGTGGCGGACGATCTGGCGATGGAGGTCGATCGTCGTCGGCACACCTTCGACGATGAAGTCGTCGAGCGCGTCGGTCAGCCGCACCACCGCCTGCGCCCGGTCCTGGCCATGGACGATCAGCTTGCCGACCATCGAGTCGTAGAAAGGCGGGATGACCGCGCCGCTGCCCATATGACTGTCGAGCCTTATGCCCTCGCCCTCGGGCGGCGCCCAGCGGCTGATCGTGCCGGGCACCGGGGTGAAGCCGCGCGCGGCATCCTCGGCATTGATGCGGCATTCGATGGCGTGGCCGGACAGCACGACATCCGCTTGGTTCATCGACAGCCCCTGCCCGCCCGCGACGCGCAATTGCTGTTGCACCAGATCGACGCCGCTCACCATTTCGCTGACCGGATGCTCGACCTGGATGCGGGCATTGACCTCGATGAAATAGACCTCCTGGCGCATCACATCGTAGAGGAATTCGACCGTGCCGGCGTTGCGGTAATCGACGCTCGCGGCCAGATCGACCGCCGCCTTGTGCAGCTCGGCGCGCAGGCTGTCAGGCATGGCGACGCTCGGCGCCTCCTCGATCAGCTTCTGGTAACGGCGCTGCACCGAACAGTCGCGCTCGCCGAAATGCAGAACCTTGCCCTGCCCGTCGCCGATCAGCTGGACCTCGACATGCCGCGCTTCGGGAACGAAGCGTTCCATGAACAGGGTGCCGTCGTTGAACGCCGCCAGCGCCTCCGCACTCGCGCGGCCATAGCCGGCCTCGACCTCTTCGCCATTGTTGGCGATCACCATGCCGCGCCCGCCGCCGCCCGCCGCGGCCTTCAGCAGCACCGGATAGCCGATGTCGTCGGCGATGCGGCGCGCGTCGGCGGCGCTGCGGATTTCGCCGCTGCCCGGGACCAGCGGCACACCCGCTGCGGCGGCCATTTCACGCGCGCGGAGCTTGTCGCCGAGCGCGTCGATGATGCCCGGCTGCGGGCCGACGAAGAGGATGCCATGCTCCTCGCACAGCTGCGCGAACATCGCGCGTTCCGACAGGAACCCGTAACCGGGATGGAGCGCATCGCAGCCGGTCGCCTTCGCCGCCTGCACGACCAGCCGTGCGTCGAGATAGCTCTTCGCCGCGGGTCCCGGCCCCATCACGACGACGCGGTCGACGAGGCGCGCGGCGGCGCTGTCCCTGTCGGCCTCCGACACGCCCAGCACCGTTTCGATATTCAGCGCCTGCGCGGCGCGGGCGACGCGGAGCGCGATCTCGCCGCGGTTGGCGATGAACAGGCGGCCGATCGCCATCGCTCAGCCCTCGACGATCACAAACAGGGGCTGGTCGGCCTCGACCAGTGCGCCGTCCTGCGACAGGATCGCGTGGACGACCCCGGCAGCGGGCGCGCGCACCGTGGTGAACAGCTTCATCACCTCGACCAGGCACAGCTCGCTTTCGGCGGTCACGGCGCTGCCGACCTCTACATAGGGCGGCGACCCCGGCTTGGGCGCGCGATAGAAGGTGCCGAGATAGGGTGCGCGGACGACCTGCGCGCCTTCGGGCCAGGCTTCGGTCGCGGGGGTGGGAGCCGCCGCCGGCGCGGGAGGTGGTGCGCCGGCGGCAGCGGGCGCCGGACCGGCAGGCGCGGCTTCCGCCGCCGCGCCCGTGCTCAGCCCGACGCTGTTGCCGTCGTTCGAGAGATAGATTTCGACGCCGTCGCGCACGACATGGAGTTCGCGCAGGCCCGATTTTTCGAACTCGGCGATCAGCTGCTCGAGTTCGGCGGTGCGGTCGGCGGCGCTCATCGGGCGGCTCCCCGCAGCGCCTCGATTTCGGTGCGGCTGAGCCCCGCGCCCTTGCCCGCCAGCCGCGAATCCCGCTGCTCGTCGCGGTAGAGCGCCTGCACCGCTTCGTCGTTCGCGTGATATTTGACCGTGGTGTCGCAGAGGAAACGATAGTCGGCCTCCATCTGGCGCGGGCGGAAGGCTGCGGCGCGGGCATTATAGTCGGCCAGGCTCAGCACGCCGGCGGTCGTGGTGTAGCGATCGGCCTTCGGCCCCAGATGGGTGACGCCTTCGCCGATCGGCGCCAGCTTGGTCGCTTCGCCCGTGCGGTTCAGCGTGCTGTAGGGGATCTGCGAAATGTAGCGCACCGGAGCATTATTGTGCTGCATCATCGCATAGTCGTTGATGCGCTGGCTCGGCAGGTCGACGAGCCCGACCATCTCGCCGAGGAAATCGCGCCCGAACTCGTCGTTGAGCAAGGGGCGGAAGCGATCGGCGCGCGGGTCGATCGTCATCCAATCGTTGACGTCATAGACCCCGGCGATATGCGCAAAATCCTTGGCCATCGAGAAATAGACGAGCGCGCCGGCGTCCATCATCTGGTCGCGCGTCCAGCTGGCGACGCGCTTCCAGAGCGCGACGGTGGCGATGCGAACCTTTTCGGTCAAATCCTCGAAGGTGGCCGCGAGTTCGTCGGCCGATCCCATGCCGACAGGCACAAAGCCTTCGGACAGGGCATCGGAGGTATAAAGACCGACGCCGGTCAGCTTCTCGGCGGTGAATTCGGGGCGCGATTCAAAGCTGCCCCAATCGTCCATCAGATAGAAATGGCACCCGGTCGCCTCCATCGTGACGGTCAGGTTGTTGTACGGAATATCGCCGGCGATCCCGTCGAGCCACGGATAGTCGCCCTCCGCCAGATCGCTGAATTCGCGGATGATCAGCTCGCGGTCGTCGTCGAGCTTGTAGGGGCCGTTGTTGTTGAGCGAGACGCGGCTCTCGCACGACACGAGGAAGCCATATTGCGACACGGTGGCGAGGAATCCCTGCGCCGCCTTGTGCAGCCGGTCGCCCGCCTGGCAGGCGTGGAGGTCGGCGTGGAAACGCTGGACGCGGCGTTCGGGCAGCAATTGCACGCGCTGGCCGAATTCGCGCGCGTTGAGATGCCCGTCCTCGCGCTGTTGCGCCAGTTTGAAGCGGCGCCAGAAGTCCATAACATAGGCGACGTCCTCGGCGGCATCTTCGGGTGCCAACATGCCGAAATTGATCAGCATCTCGCGGCCCAAAAGATAGAATGTCGGCAGGCCCCAGCCCGGCAGATTGCCGAATTTGCCGCCCATCGCGCGGGCGCGGTCGCCGATCTCCTCGGCCGACATCTTCGCCTCGACCTTTCGGAGCAGTTCGGGGTAGCGATAGAAGCAGCAGAGATAGGACAGCAGCATATAGGAGGGAACGGGGAACAGCTTCGATTCCTGCACCGTGCGCGTCACGCACAGCCAATAGGTGTCATCGCCCAGCGTCTGGATCGCATTATTCGCCTCCAGCAATCGCGTATAATTCAGCATCGCTCACCCCTTGGCCGGGCCGCCTTTGCTTGCGGCGACCCCGTTCTTGCACCCCCGACTAGCACCCTTCGTTGGAAAGCGGAAGAGTGTTTAGGCGAAATCGTCGAACGAAATTGAACATCGCATCGCAGCGGCGAGCACATCGAAGCGGCCCCATCCAACCGAATATATATGCGTATTTCCGCCATTTTGCCCCAGTGACGGAAACACGTCACAGCGACAATTTCTGCTTTTTCGATGACGGCGGAATCGAGATTCCGGTGCAGACGTGCGGCGGGAATCGCGCCGCCCATCGGTTGCGGCCAGCGGATTCGGAAAGCGAGACGCACGCGGTCCTGCCCGCGCAGACGCCGATCGCGCCGCCGACGGCCAGGGAATTGCCATGATGTCTTTATTGCTCACCGGCTGGCTGGGGCGGCAGGAACCTCACCTAAGGAAAAGCTGCACCTCAAAAAGCCCTGATTTCGGCCATTCTCGCGTGGCACCAGTTGCGACTGGCTACACTCACTGGCTACAGTTAGTGGCATCACAGACCAACTGCAATAGAGCTTCGGTGCTGCGTACGAGTACGGGCCCCTGGGCTCTTCCGCAGCGCGTTGTTAAGCGATGTCACGGCGTTAATTTGCACATCGCATGCCGCCCGCTCTCGCCCGAATGAAAAAGGTTCTCCATAGCAACCGCGCCTCGTAGGCGCCGTCCTATCTCGTCAGCAATCAGAAAAACCCCTCGTACCGCGTCTACCAAGTTAGTCCGCGAGAAACGGGCTGCCCGCGCGGCAAATACACCTAAATCAGTGCTGCAATCTTGCCTGTCCACCGACTAAGCGCGTCAATTCAGGCAGCAGCGCTGCGATAATGCTTCCAGAAAATATGACTGGAGGCCACCCGCGGTGCGGGCGGGCACCCGTTACCTTGCGCCCAGATCTATTGAAATTCGAATAAATGAAAAAAACTTCTGAGTAGCTTGGGATGACATTGCGACGATCCTATAACTCAGGGTCGGCGAAATAATCACGTCCGACGAGATGGAATATTGTCTCCAAGGAGTGAAAAATGAAAGTTTGGCCAAAGCCGCAGGATGTACTGCTCGATCAGTATTATACGTGTCAACAAGTCGCACGAAAACTGTATGGCGTATTCCAGGAGTATTTTGATCCGAACCAATATCAGCTAGTCGAGCCGAGCGCTGGCACCGGATCGTTTTTCAGACTGATGCCCCATGGGAGCCTCGCGTTTGATGTTGATCCAAAATATCCGGGTATCCGCACAGCTGATTTCCTATGCGTTGAAATCCGCAGCGAACGGGAGGTGGCTGTGGTCGGCAATCCGCCGTTCGGCCGGAATGCCAGTATGGCAGTACGCTTCTTCAACCATGCTGCATGGCAGGCGAGTGTCATCGCACTGATACTGCCGCGAACTTTTCGGAAGGCTTCCATAGAAAATCGCCTCGATCGTAACTTCCATCTAATCCACGAAGAGACTGTGCAGTGTGACGCGTTCCTATTCAGGTCCAAGCCGTTCGACGTACCGGCTGTATTCCAGATCTGGGAGCGTCGCGATGACCTGCGAGAGTTGCAACATGTCGCAATCCATCACCGGGATTTTAGTTTTACGACGTCAGATCGAGCCGACTTCGCGATACAGCGCGTCGGTGCGCGAGCAGGCCGCGTGCACCGAGACTTCACGCGGAGTCCGTCTTCCCACTATTTCATTCGAGGCGAGGTGGAGCCAATAATGAAACGGCTCAACTTTACCAGGG
>JAEULK010000090.1 GCA_016793775.1 Sphingopyxis sp.
CCCATCGCTTGATGCGCTTCTCGCGCAGGATGGCGCTGTCCATGGTCTCATGGCGTTCGAACCAGACGAGCCGCTTGATCCCATATTCCTTGGTGTAGCCGCCAAAGGTTTCGGCGCGATGTTGATGGATGCGCTGGACGAGGTTGGACGTGACGCCGGTGTAAAGCGTGCCGTGCGACGACCGCGCGAGGATATAGACGCAGGGATAGCGTTCCATCGTCGCATGGAAAGACAAGGCGGGCCCCGGGTCAAGCCCGGGGTGACGATGGGACGATCCGATCCTGTAACGTCGCGTTGCAACGCGCCCCGACGCCATCGTTTACGCGGCCTTTACCAGTCCTGGTGCATCACCTTTACCTATATTTGGCAGTGGGGATGAATGATGGACAGCATGCGCGGACTGCTTTCGGGCAGCCACGGCCAGGATGACGGGGCGATCGAATCGCCGACATCCGTCGGGGTCGACGAACGGCGGATGCAGGTGCGCGCCTATAATCATTGGGCGTCGCTGCTCGCCGACCGCGCTTATCCGTCGGTCGAGGACCTCGATCTCGACCATATCGACGACTTCGGACCCTATTCGGTGCTGCTCGATTTCACCGCCGGCGTCGACAATCCCGGCCTGTCCTTCCTGGGCGACAAGCTGCGCGCCGAGTCGCAGATCGACGAGGATGTGCAATATATCAAGGAAGTCCCTGGCCGCTCGCTGCTGTCGCGGCTGACCGACCATTATCTCCAGATCATCGCCAACCGCGCGCCGATCGGTTTCGAGGCCGAATTCGTCAACGATCGCGGCACGACGATCATGTACCGCGGCATCCTGCTGCCTTTTTCGTCCGATGACGACACGATCGATTTCATCATGGGCGTGATCAACTGGAAAGAGGCGGCGCCCGCCGAGCAGGAAGAGGAATTGCAGCTGTCGGTCGAGCAGGCGCTGCGCAGCGCGCCGCCGCTGACCGCCCCCGTGCCGGTGTGGGCCGACGGCCCCGACAGCGAACATATCGACGACGAACCCGCGCCGGGTTTCGGCGCGGGGCGCGAGCCCCTGGCGGCGGTGCCGCTGGCGGCCGGCGACGAGCCGGTCCTGGTGTCCGAGGAACTGGGCGACGACGCGGGGCTGGCCGACTGGCTGGCGCTGGCGCGCGCGACCGCCGAAAAGGCGCTCGCCGCCGACAGCCGCAGCCGCAGCGCGCTGTACCAGGCGGTCGGACAGGCATGGGATTTCGCGCTCGCCGCCGACGCGCAGCCGGAGGAATTCGCCGAGCTGCTCGACGATGCCGGGCTGAAGGCGCAGGAGCGGGCGCCGATGACGCCGCTGGTCAAGCTGGTGTTCGGGGCACATTACGACAAGACGCGGGTCGCCGAATATGCCTGTGTGCTGGGCCATGCCCGCGACGAAGGCGTCGGGCGCGGCGAACTTGCCGATTATCTCGATCATTATCCGGGCGGCCTGAAAGGGCTGGTCAAGGACGCGCGCGCGAAACGCAAGCCGGCGGGCGCCGAGCCGAAGGCCGACACGTCGCTCGACACGCTGCGCGCCGCGCATCCGGCGGTGATATTGGAACATGATGCCGGCGACGCCGAGTTCGTCGTGCTGATCGCGCGGGCGATGCCGGGCGGGCATATCGGCATCGTCGCAAAGGCGAGCGATGATGAGGCGCTGCTGGCGAAGATCGCGCGCAAGTCGGTGGTGATTACGCCGGGGGCGTAAGCCGCCGTTGGGGGTGAGCGCGAGCGTAGCGAGCAAGCGGTGCCGCGACTGCCCACCCCGCTGCGACTAACGAGCAAGCTGGTAAGTCTCGCTGCCCCTCCCGCTTGCGGGAGGGGAGGCTTGGCCTGCGCAACACTAGACCCCAAAATTGAAATAAATTTACGCGGGCGTTTCGCGGGGGGTTGAGCCGCGCGCGTCGCGGGCGCATAGGGGCAGGCAGCGAACGGGCCAGCCACCCCCCGGCTGAAGGCCCGCCAACTGGTCGGGAAGCCACATATCCTATGCCGCAAAATTCCAGCGATACCATCGACGCCGAAAATCCCGTTTCGACGGTGCAAATCCCCGCAAAAATCACCAAGGCCTATCAGGCGGCACTGCATGGAAGCGCGCTGCCCGGCGAGGGCGACGACCTCGACGATAACGCGCTGAAACATGCGGGCGAATTTGCCGCGCGCGCGTCGCTCGACCGCCAGCCCGGCGTCCCTTCGCTGTTGCTGGAACCGATGGTCGCCGACGGTACCGACCGGCGGATGCGGCTGGCGGTGATCAACGACGACATGCCCTTTCTGGTCGATTCGGTGTCGCAGATCGTCGGCGCGCAGGGGCTGGTGATCCACCGCATCCTCCACCCCGTGGTCGCCGCGACCCGCGATGCCAGGGGTGCGCTGACCGGCGCCGAGGCGGCGACCCCCGGCTGCGACAATCGCGAGTCGGTGATTTATATGGAGCTGGAGCGCGGCGATGCGCGCGCGCGGCGCCGCCTGCTCGACGGGCTCGAAGGCGCGCTCGCCGATGTGCGCGCGGCGGTGGCCGACTGGCGCGCGATGCGTGCCGCGATGCTTGCCGACGCCGCGATGCGCGTCGAGGGCGAGGCCGCCGAACTGCTGCGCTGGTTCGAGGGCGGGGCGATGACCCAGCTCGGCCATGAATGGCGGACGCGCGACGGCGCGGTCGAAGCGCCGCTGGGGATCAGCGCGTCGGGGTCGAGCCAACTGCTGTCGCAAAATGCGCTCGACGCCGCCTTCGCCTGGTTCGATGCGGGCGGGCAGGCGCCGCTGCTGATCAAGTCGAACCGGCTGTCGGCGGTGCACCGCCGGGTCCTGCTCGACCTGGTGATCGTGCCCGAGATGAAGGGCAAGAAGGTCGATACATTGTCGATCCACGCGGGGCTGTGGACGAGCGCGGCGCTGTCGACGCCGCCCGCCAAGGTGCCGGTGCTGCGCGCGCAGCTCGACGCGCTGATGGCGAAATTCGGCTTCGATCCGACGGGGCATGCGGGCAAGGCGCTGGCGCATGCGCTGACCGCGCTGCCGCACGACCTGTTGATCGCGTTCGACGCGGCCTCGCTCGAGGAGCTGGTGCTGACGTCGATGTCGATCACCGACCGGCCGCGGCCGAAGCTGGTGATGGTGCGGAGCGCCCTGGGGCGGCATCTGTTCGCCTTCGTCTGGCTGCCGCGCGACGAGGTATCGACCGGGCGGCGTATCGCGGTCGAGGCGATGCTGGTGCGCGAGGCGAAGGCGGGCGTGATCGGCTGGACGATGGTGCTTGAGGACGGCGGCGCGGCGCTGCTGCGCTATACGCTCGACCTGCGCAGCGGCGGGGTGGTGCCCGACGCCGACAAGCTCAATGCCCAGCTCGAACAGATGGTGCGCGGCTGGCAGCCCGAGGTCGAGGCGGCGCTGGCGACGCGCGGCGACGCGGGGCGGGCGGCGGCGCTGGCGTCGCGGTTCGCGCCCTTGTTCCCGGCCAATTACCGCAACCTCTACAATCCCGAAGAGGCGGCGCGCGACATCTTGCGGCTGCGCGACCTCGACGCCGACAATCCGCGCAGCGTGCGGCTGGCGCGCAAGAGCCTCGACGGCGACGATAAATTGCGGCTGAAGGTTTACAGCGCGGTCGGGCCGCTGGCGCTGTCCGACGTCGTGCCCGCGCTCGAACATTTCGGTTTCGAGGTGCTCGAGGAGATTCCGACGACGCTCGGCGCGAGCCGCATCCCCGGCACCGAGCGCGACGACGAAGTGCCCGCGGTGATCCATGATTTCACGCTGAAGCTGCCCGCCTCGGTCGACGAACTCGCGCTGCTGCCGCACACCGAGGTGATCGAGAAAGCGATCGCCGCGGTGCTCGGCGGCAAGGCGGAGAATGACGCGTTCAACGAGCTGGTGCTGGTGACGCAGACCGACCCGCAGGCTATCGTGTGGCTGCGCGCCTGGTTCCGCTATATGCGCCAGGGCGGGTCGAGTTACGGCATGGACACGGTGGTCGCGGCGCTGCGTCACGCCCCCGACCTGACCAGCGCGCTGGTCGAGCGTTTCTGCGCGCTCCACGACCCCGCGAAGCGCGACGATGCGCGCGCCGACTATCTCGACAAGGAAATCCAGGCGGGGTTCGCGGCGATCAAGTCGATCGACGACGACCGGATCCTGCGGCTGTTCCATGCGGTGATCGGGGCGACCTTGCGCACCAATGCCTTCGCCCCCGCCGCCGCGGAGGCGCTGGCGTTCAAGATCGATTCGAGCCTGGTCCCGGGCCTGCCCAAACCGCTGCCGTGGCGCGAGGTGTGGGTCTATTCGCCGCGGGTCGAGGGCATCCACCTGCGCGCCGGTCCGGTGGCGCGCGGGGGGCTGCGCTGGTCCGACCGCCGCGACGACTTCCGCACCGAAATCCTCGGGCTGATGAAGGCGCAGCGCGTCAAGAACGCCGTCATCGTGCCGACCGGCGCGAAGGGCGGCTTCTATCCCAAGGCGCTGCCCGATGTGTCGCTCGACCGCGATGCCTGGTTCGCGGAAGGGACCGAATGCTATCGCATCTTCATCCGCTCGCTTCTGTCGATCACCGACAATCTGGTCGCGGGCCAGGTCGTGCATCCGGCAAGCGTCGTGATCCGCGACGGCGAGGACCCCTATTTCGTGGTCGCCGCCGACAAGGGCACCGCGACCTTTTCCGACGTCGCCAATGGCCTCGCGATGGAGCGCGACTTCTGGCTGGGCGACGCCTTCGCCAGCGGCGGGTCGAAGGGTTACGACCATAAGGCGATGGGCATCACCGCCAAGGGCGGCTGGGTGTCGGTCCAGCGCCACTTCGCCGAACTGGGCGTCGACGTGCAGAGCGACAGCATTCGCGTCGTCGGCTGCGGCGACATGTCGGGCGACGTGTTCGGGAATGGCATGTTGCTGTCGAAAGCGATCCAGCTTTGCGCGGCGTTCGACCATCGCCATATCTTCCTCGACCCGAACCCCGATCCGGCGAAAAGCTGGAAGGAGCGCGAGCGGATGTTCAACCTGCCGCGGTCGAGCTGGGCCGATTATAATGTGAAGCTGATCTCCAAGGGCGGCGGCATTTTCCCGCGCAGCCAGAAGAGCATCCCGCTGACCCCCGAAGTGCAGGCGATGCTGGGGCTGTCGCAGGCCGACATCGAGCCGGGCGCGCTGATCTCCGCGATCCTGAAGGCACCGGCCGACCTCTTGTGGTTCGGCGGTATCGGCACCTATGTGAAGGCGGCGGCGCAGAACAATGCCGAGGTCGGCGACCCCGCGAACGACGCGCTGCGCGTCGATGCCGAGGAACTGCGCGTCCGCGCGATCGGCGAGGGCGCCAACCTGGGCGTGACGCAGGCGGCGCGCATCGCTTTCTCCGCGCATGGCGGGCGGATCAACACCGACTTCATCGACAACTCGGCGGGCGTCGACTGCTCGGATAATGAGGTCAACATCAAGATCGCGCTCAATCGCGAGATGGCCGAGGGGCGGCTGGCGCAGGCCGACCGCGACGCGCTGCTGGTGCGGATGACCGAAAATGTGTCGGCGCTGGTGCTGGAGGACAATCGCCTGCAGGCGCTGGCGCTGTCGATCGCCGAAAAGGGCGGATCGGCGGCGGTGCCGTCGCTGGTGCGGCTGATGGAGACGTTCGAGACTTCGGGGCGGCTCGACCGCAAGGTCGAGGGGCTGGCCGCGAACGACGAACTGCTGCGCCGCGCCGCCGAGGGGCGCGGGCTGACGCGGCCCGAACTCGCGGTGCTGCTGTCGACGTCGAAGCTGGCGCTGCAGGATGCGATCGAGAACAGCGACCTGCCCGACGATCCAGCGCTCGGCAGCGACCTGGCCGCGGCCTTCCCGGCCGAGATGCAGCGCGACTTTGCGCAGGCGATCGCCGATCATCAGCTGCGCCGCGAGATCATTGCGACCAAGCTGGCCAACCGCATCGTCAACCGCATGGGCGTCGTCCATCCCTTCGAACTGGTCGAGGAGGAAGGCTGTTCGCTCGGCGACGTCGCCGCGGCCTTCGTCGTGGTCGAACGGCTGCTCGGCATGCACGACATATGGGCGTCGCTGGACAGCGCGAAGATCGACGAGGCGATCCGCCTGTCGCTCTTCACCCAGGCGGCGTCGGCGATGGCGTCGCAGATCGCCGACCTGCTGCGCGTGTCGGGCAACAAGGCCCAGCCGGGGCCGATGGTCGCGCGGCTCGAACCCGGGGTCGACCGGTTGATGGCGCGCGTCGACGGGCTGCTCAGCCCGTCGGTCAAGCGCCAGTGGGACATGCTGGCGCAGCAATTGCTCGACGCGGGCGCACCCGAGGCGCTGGCGTCGTCGGTGGTTCGCCTGTTCAAGACCGACGGCGCGATCGGCATCGTCGACCTCGCCGCGCGGCGCGGCGACGACGAGGTCGCGGTGACGCACGCCTTCACGCATTTGGGAGAAGCCCTGGGACTCGACTGGGCGCAGACGCTGGCGGCGCATATGAGCCCCGCCGATCCGTGGGAACGCCTGCTGGTCAACAGCCTGGCCCGCGATTTCCAGCAGATGCGGCTGAGCTTCCTCGCGGGGCTGCCCGCAGGCGATCTCGACGCGGCGGTGACCGCGTGGCTCGCCGATCAGGCGGCGCGCGTGGCGCAGTTCCGCGCCACGGTCGACCGGGCGCGGACGATCCCGAACCCGAACGGCGCGATGCTGTCGCATATCGCGGGGCAGGCGCGCGGGCTGCTGGGGCGGTAATCAGCGACGGCGCGGGCAATAAATAGGGACAGTCCCTATTTAATCGGGCGCGTCGTTTCCGATCCGTCGGTCGATCAAATTAAATAGGGACTGTCCCTATTTATTGGGAGAGGTTGTTTGCCCTATCAGCCCCGCGTCGCGATCCTCGTTCCGGCGCCCGATTATTACGAAAAATGGCAGCCCGCCTTTGCGCGCAAGGCGCTCGCGCTGGCGGGTGCGGGGCTGGCGGTCGAGCAGCGGGTGTGGGGCGACCCCGGCGAGCTGTCGGGCTTCGACCTGATATTGCCGCTCTTCGCCTGGGGCTATCAGCGCGACGTGGCGGGCTGGTACAAGCTGCTCGACCGGCTGGAGGCTGAGGCGTTGCCGGTGGTCAATCCGGTCGCGGTGCTGCGCTGGAACAGCGACAAGGCGTATCTGTCCGAACTCGCCGCCAAGGGCGTCGCGGTGGTGCCGACCGTCGAGGTCGCGGCGCTCGATGAAGCGGCGCTGGCTGAGGCGCGGGCGCGGCTTGGTGCCGGTGAGGTGGTGGTGAAACCCGCGATCTCGGGCGGTGCCGACGGGACGCACCGGGTCGCGAGCGGCGCGGGGGTTCCCGCCGATGCGCTGGGGCAAAGGCGGCTGGTGCAGCCGTTGATGCCGGGGATCCTGACCGACGGCGAGTTTTCGCTGTTTTTCTTCGACGGCAAATTCAGCCATGCGATCGTCAAGCGTCCGGCGGCGGGCGATTTTCGGGTGCAAGAGCAGTTTGGCGGGCGCGAGACGGCGTGGGAGGCGAGCGCCGAGGCGCAGGCGCTTGCCGCCGCGGCTCTCGCGGCGGCGCCCGCGCCGCCCGTCTATGCACGCGTCGACATGGTCGGCGACGCGGCGGGGGTGCTGCACATCATGGAACTGGAGCTGATCGAGCCGTCGCTGTTCCTGCACTTCGCGGAGGACAAGGGCGCCGCGTTCGGGCGCGCGGTGGCGGGGGCCACGCATAGATGAGCGACCAACGGGCCTCCACTCGCTTGGTCGATCAGCGCATCCGTACCCGGATCATGGACGTCATCGAGATATACGCAGCCGGCGACGCGGGGGTGTCTGAGTTCGGCCTCTTTCATAACTATTTTGAATGGTTCTATGACTGGATTCCGCATCGCGACGATGGCGCGTTCCCTCACTTGGCAACGCTGACGGATGCCGAAAACGCGGCGCTGCAAATGGTCAGCCAAATCGTTGACGATGCTTGTGGTGCAACGCCGAACGAGATGTCTCCTGATGCCTTTATCGCAACCGCGTGGCCCCGCCGTATTCAGCCGGTCGCAAGACACGCCTTAGAATTGATGGTTGCTCGCGGTTGGTTCAGTGATGATGTCGAAGAAGATGAGCCCTCACACCGATCAAGACCTCGCTGAGGAAACTGGTATGCGGGACTCAGGATAAATCAGAGGTACCGAGCTGACGGAGGGTTTACGGCGAGGACGTTGCCGGCCCCTCCACCACTCGCTTCGCGAGCGGTCCCCCTCCCCATGGCTTCGCCACAGGGAGGATCAATTGCGCCCTCGCCACAACCACTGCCGGATCGCCGACGTCAAATTCGGCGGATCCTCCGCCTCCATCCGTTCGACGTCGATGCGCGCGACGAGGGCGTTGATCGGCAGCGCGTGGCGCGCGGCTTCGGTTTCGAGCGCGTCCCAGAAGACCGGTTCGAGACTGATCGAGGTCGGGTGGCCGGCGATCGTCACCGAGCGTTTGACCGGGGGGTGGTAGGGAGCCGCCATGGCACGGGTTTACCGTGCACGCCGCCAGAGAGGTACGATTTATTTGGGGGTGACCGGGTTTGGGGCGGGGCTTAGATTATAGGCAAATACGTCGCCCGCGCGGAGGCGGGGGCCGGTATCGGTGTTGCGCTACGTGGCCAGCGGCCCCCGCCTTCGCGGGGGCGACGGAAAGAGGATGCACCGCGACGTGATAACAGGAATCCAGACCCTCACCGAAAAGGAGAAGGAGGCGCTGCGGCTGCTCGTCAGCGGCTATGATGCGAAATCGATGGCGCGCCATCTGGGGCTGTCGGTGCATACGGTCAACGAACGGCTGCGCGACGCGCGGCGCAAGCTGGCGGTGTCGAGCAGCCGCGAGGCGGCGCGGCAGCTGCGCGAGATCGAGGGGCCCGCCCCCGAAATATATGGGGACAAGGCTTTGGGGGATGCGGGCGCCGCCGCCGCCGCCGAGGATCGGACCGTGCCAGCCGAGGCGCCCCGCATGGTGCGGCCGCTCGGCTGGATCGTCGGAGGTCTTATGTCATTTGCGCTTGCTCTTTTCGCTTTCGCCTCGCTGTCGGGGAGCGCCGATACGCCCGCCGCACCGCCGTCCACCGCCCCCGCCGAAAGCGCGGCGGTCGGCGCGGCGCGCGACTGGCTCGCGCTGGTCGACCAGGGCGACTGGAATGGCAGCTGGGAGGCGACGGGACAGGCGTTTAAGGCGCTCAATACGGCCGAGACCTGGGCGCGGGTGGCGCGGCAGGTGCAGGGGCCGCTGGGGGCGGTGAAGGCGCGCGCGCTGCTGAGCGAAGAGACGGTGCCGGCGCCGCCCTATGGCTATCAGATGGTCAAGTTCCGCACCGACTATGCGAACAAGCCGGGGGCGATCGAGACGCTGTCGCTGGTGCGCGAAGGCGGGAGCTGGCGGGTTGTGGGGGTGACGGTGGAGTAGGGTTGGGGAGCGGACGCTCAGATCCTCCCCTTCGCGAAGCGATGGGGAGGTGGCAGCCCGCAGGGCTGACGGAGGGGTCAGCACCCTCGCGCCATGACGCACCGTCGAACCCCTCCACCACGCCCTTCGGGCGCGGTCCCCCTCCCCAACGCTTCGCGAAGGGGAGGATCTTTACGGCACTACTGGCCGACAACGGTGGTTGTCACCCTGGATTGGCGCGCCGCAAAATCGCGCATTTTTGCCTTGCTTTCCGCGGCGACGGCAAAGCCGCCGCCATGACGTCAGACGGGTTCGGCCGGCCTTGCAGGGCCAACCGCCCCGCTGGCCGAGCCGGTGGCTGCCGCTTCGCGGCACCGGCGCCTAACGCGTCGTTCGCTGCGCGAACGCCTTGTTACGCGCCTGCCACCGTCAGTACATATGCTGCCCCCCGTTGATCGACATCGTCGATCCCGTCACAAACCCCGCATCCTCGCTGCACAGAAACGCCACGCCGCGCGCGATTTCGTCGGCCTGGCCCAGGCGCCCGACCGGGATCTTGGCGACGATCTTTTCGAGCACCGGGGCGGGGACCGCGGCGACCATGTCGGTGTCGATATAGCCGGGCGCGATCGCGTTCACCGTGACGCCCTTCTTGGCTCCTTCCTGCGCCAGCGCCTTGGTGAAGCCGTGGATGCCCGATTTCGCGGCGGCATAATTGACCTGGCCATATTGGCCCGCCTGGCCGTTGATCGAGCCGATGTTGACGATGCGCCCCCAGCCGCGTTCGACCATGCCGGGAAAGCAAGCCTTCGCCATGTTGAAGCAGCCGCCGAGGTTGACGCGCATGACGTCGTCCCAGTCGTCGTAGCTCATGCGGGCAAGGGTGCCATCGCGGGTGATGCCGGCGTTGTTGACGACGATATCGACGGGGCCGAATTCGGCGGCGATCGCGGCGCAATTGTCGAGGCACGCCTGATGGTCGCCGACGTCCCATTTACGCGCCGCGATGCCGGTCCGCTCGCTGAATTCGCGCGCCTTTTCGTCGTTGCCGGCATAGTTGGCGACGACGGTGGCACCCTGTTCCTTCAGCTTCAGGCTGATCGCCTCCCCGATACCCCGGCTGCCGCCGGTGACGATTGCTACGCGTGACATGAATCTCTCCCACAGAGTGTTTCACCCTGATTAGGGCGGGCGGGGGAGGCTCGCAAGTTGACCGTTACGTCAAGCGCATAGCTATTTTCAGTTGCTGACCTGGACCAGCGGACGGTCCCAGCGGCCGGCGGCGAGGTCGGCCTTGCGCAGCGTCAGGACGAGATGGTCGACGTCGCCGAAGGTCCAGCTCATCAGCCCGCTCGACGGCAGTTCGAGCAGGGTGGCGTGGCGTTCCTCTTCAAAGTCATGGACGTAGCGGAAGGGGATGTGGCCGATGCTGGGCATTTCGCGCGCGGCGAGATCGCGCAGCCAGGGTTCGAGCACCGTGCGCGCGGCGTCCGACAGCGTGCCGGGGTCGGCGGCATAGGCGTGCTTGGCATGGTCGAACCAGATGCTGAGATAGTCGTGGGTCCAGAGCGGGGCATCAGGGTGATGCTGCGTCAGCGGCAGCGTCAGGCTTTCGATCAGCTCGGCGCCCGGGCGGCCTTCGGGGTCGGCTTTGCGGTTGACCTTGATCCAGCGGATCGCGTGCAGCGCCTCCATCACCGCCGCGGCGTCGCTCGCCGAAAAGGCCATTTTGGGGGCGCTGTCGCGGACGATGCCGATGATCTCCTCGGCGCGGATACGCGCGGCGTCGTTTGCGGCGCGCGCGGCGTCGGTGGCGCGGTGCAGTTCCTCGAGCGCGGCGCGCATGTGGACGAGGCCTTCGCGGCCGAGCGGGTCCTTGTCGCCGGCGTCGTGCTTGACGAGGCGGCGCTCGACGCTGGCGAGCTGGGTATCGGCCGGCGTGGGGCCGTCGACGGGCTTCCAGTAGCGCGCGATGCGCATCGCCAGCACCTCGATCATCGCGGTCATGCTGTCCCAGTCGAAGGGGTGGAAGGCGGGGTCGGCGATGTCGTAACCGCTGCGGTAGAGGCGGTAGCCGACGCTGTCGTCGTCCGCTTCCTCGTCGTCCGCGCGCGGGTCGGGGTCGCCGGGGCGCACCGCGACCAGATCGACCGGCCATTCGGGAAAGGCGTGACGGGTGAAGGGCATCAGGTCGCCGAAGCGCACCCCGCCGCCCGGCGCGAAGAAGCTGCCGCCGGTGTCGAGCGGATGCGGCGGATCGACGGGGTCGCCCGCCTCCTGGACATGGAGCAGCGCGACGTCGCCGTCGCGCGGGTGGATGAAGATGGCGAAGCTGCCGCGGCGCGGGCCGAGGCCGTCCCAGATGTCGGCGGGCAGGCCGGCGCAGGCGATCTGCGCGATGAATTCGCCGGGGACTTCGCGGATGTCGGGCCAGGCCTGGCCGGGGTCGAGGCGCGGGCGGCCGCCGAGCCAGCTTGTCGCGACCTCGCCCACGCGCGGCGGGATTTGCGGCACCAGGCGGACCGCGACGGGCTCGGTGCCGCGGCGCTCGACCAGGTCGGCCTCATGCTCGACCTGCGCGACCATCGACGCGAGCATCTGGCTGACCATCTCGCGGTCGGCTTCGCTCGGCGGAGTCGGGACGGGGGCGGGGGCTTCGGCTTCGCGCTCGGCGACGAGGAGGGGGGCTTCGGGGGCGGGCGCGGTTTCGGGCTCGGCGTCAGTCAGCCGTTCGAGCGGGGGGCGGGCGCTGATCCGGGCGAGGCGGGCGGCGGACATTTCGACCGGCGCTTCGACCTCGACCCTGCGATCGCGGCGCGGCAGGCGGGGGAGGCGGCTTTCGCCGGGTTCGCGCGGGGGGCGGGGGATTTTGGGGGCCCTGGGCTCGGTCGCGGGGCGGGTCGCACGCCACAGGACATACATGACGACCAGGAAGGCGAGCGTCGCCGCCACCAGCATCAGCAGCGCTGTTTGGACCTGACTCATGACGACCTCCGCAAGACTGGAGGACGGGTTTAAACGAAGAGGTTAAACAGGAGGTAAGTGATCGCGATCAAAGCCATCCGGCGAGTTCGCGGCGGAGCAGCGCTTCGAGCATCGCGAGGCCGGGAGCGCCGTCGTTCAGGCAGGGGAGATAGGCGAAGTGCCGGCCGCCGGCGCCGGTGAACTGCTCCTTGCCGCGGATCGCGAGTTCCTCGAGCGTTTCGAGGCAGTCGGCGGCGAAGCCGGGGGCGAAGATCGCGACGCTCCTGCCTTCGCGGCCGAGCCGGACGAGCGCGGCGTCGGTCGCGGGTTCGAGCCATTTGGCGCGGCCGAAGCGCGACTGGAAGGCGACCTCGACCGGGCGGCCCACCGCCTCGGACAGGAGGCGCGCGGTCTTGCGGCACTGGCAATGATAGGGATCGCCGAGATCGAGCGTGCGCTGGGGCATGCCATGGAAGCTGGCGAGCAGTATGTCGGGGGCGAAATCGAGCGCGGCGAGGCCGGTTTCGAGCGAGGATTTGAGCGCGGCGATGTAGAGCGGATCGTCGGGATAGGGCGGCAGGAAGCGCAGCGTGGGTTGCCGGCGTAGGCCCCCGAGGTGCGCGTTCACCGCGTCGGTCACGGTCGCGGTCGTCGCGGCGCAATATTGCGGATAGAGCGGCGCGATCAGGATGCGGCGGCAGCCCGCGGCGAGCATCGCATCGAGCGTCGCCGGAATCGCGGGATTGCCGTAGCGCATCGCATGCTCGACGCGGATGTCGGGGCCGAGCGCCGCCTGTATCGCCGCCGCCTGCCGCCGGGTGATCGCGGCTAGGGGTGAGCCTTCGTCGGTCCACACCTGGCGATAGGCGTGCGCCGATTTTTTGGGGCGCGTGGTCAGGATGACGCCGCGCAGGATCGGCTGCCACAGGATTTGCGGGATTTCGACGACCCGGCGGTCGGAGAGGAATTCGGCGAGATAGCGGCGGACCGACGGCGCATCGGGCGCGTCGGGGGTGCCGAGGTTGACGAGCAGCACGCCGATCCGCGGCGGCGCGATGGCGTGGTGGCCGGCTGGCGCGGTCATACCGGCTGCGCGGCGAGCGGCAGGCGGCGGATGCGGCGGCCGGTCGCGGCGAAGAGCGCATTGGCGATGGCGGGGGCCACGACGGGCACCCCGATCTCGCCCAAGCCGCCGGGGTCGCGGTCGCTGTCGAGAAATTCGACGACGATCTCGGGCGATTGCGCCAGCCGGGGGAGGCCGAGCTGGCCGAGCTTGCGCGCGGTCGCGACGCCGCCGGCATAGTCGGTGGTCGCCCCGACCGCGGCGGCGAGGCCGAAGATCAGCCCGCCCTCGACCTGTTGCCGCGCGATCGCCGGATTGACGAGGCGCCCGGCGTCGACGACGGCGACGAGCTGTTCGACCTGCAGCCCCTGGTCGCTGGGGCGCGCGGTCGCCATCAGCGCGATATGGCTGCCGCGCATGCTGTGGCACGCGAGCCCCTGCGCCGAGCCCGAGAGCATGCCCTCCCACCCGCCGATGCTGGTCGCGGTGAGCAGGCAGCGCGCGAGCAAAGGCTGTTCGCCGAGCATCGCGACGCGATAGGAGAGCGCGTCCAACCCCGCCTTCGCCGCCATTTCGTCGACGAAACATTCGGTGAAAAAGGCGGTGTAGCTGTCGGCATTGCCGCGCCAGCGCCCGGTCGGCAGGCCGATGTCGGCGGGGCAATGATCGACCGCGACATGCGGGATGGCATAGCCGCCCAGCGCGCCTTCGACCGCCGCGGCATCCGGGGCACCGGCGGCGGCGCGTTGCGCGACGTCGGGCGGGCTATCGTCGAACAGGCGGTCGCGGAACTCGTGCGTGGTCGAGGGAACGGCGATGCGCGCGACGAGCGCGTCGATGCCGCCCGCTGCGTTCAAGGTCGCGGCCATATGCGCGCGCGCCGGGGGACGCGGAATATCACGCATGATCTCTTCGGCGCGCGACCAGGCGAGCTGGACCGGGCGCTTGACCTGGAGCGCGATGATCGCCGCCTGCACCGCGACGCTGTGATCGAGGCAGGCGTCGAACGAGCCGCCCGCCATCATCGGGAACAGGGTGACGGCATTCTCGTCGAGCCCGGTGGCGCGCGCGATCGCGGCGCGGCACTGCGCCGGCGCCTGCGTCGCGACCCAGACGCGCAGCCGCCCCCGGTCGGGCGCGGCGGTCGCGGTGCGCGTTTCGATGGGGGCGTGGAGCGCGGGGGCGACCGCGTAGGTCGCGCCGATGCGGGTGCGGCCCTCCATCGCGCCGCCGACGTCGCCTTTTTTGGCGATGCGATAGCCGTCGCCCTTGATCGCGCTCTTCAGCGCCTGGTCGATGCGATCGGAGGAAATCGGGGTGCCGGCGGTTTCGAACACCGGCGCGAATATGTCGAGCGCGCGGTTCGCCGCCCACCAGTTGCGCGCGACCGCGGCGAGCCAGCGTTCATGCTCGACCACGTACAACATGCCGGGCGACGCGAGCCCGGCCTTCTTGTCGATGCTCTTGAGCCGAGTTGCGCCGAGCGGACCCTGGCGGATCGCGGCGAAGACCATGTCGGGCAGGCGGATATCGCCGGCATAGTTGGCCGATCCGTCGATCTTCGCCGGCAGGTCGAGACGGGTGACCTCCTTGCCATAGAGCGGGTCGGGGCTGCCGGCGCGATAGACAGGGATTTTGGGCGGTTCGAGCAGCGCCGCCGCAGCCGCGACCTCGGCAAAGCGGAGCTTCTTGGCGCCGTGCGTGACATAGCCATCATGGGTGTCGCACGCTTCCCAATCGGCGTCCCAGCGCCGCGCCGCCGCCATCATCAGCAGCGCGCGCGCCTGCGCCGCGGCGTCGCGGCACGGCCCCTCGAACATGCGCACCGACGACGAGTTCGCGGTGAGCATCACCGCATGGCGCACCGCCCATTCGCGCCGCGCCCATTGGCGCACATCGGCGACGGCATCGGGGACCATGCTGCGCGGGGTGAAGGCGGCGCTATCCTCATCGACGACGAGGGTGTTGGTATAGAGCGGGCTGATCGGGGCGGTCTCGACCGCGATGGTGCGCCAGTCGGCGCCGAGTTCGTCGGCGATGATCTGTGGCAGCAGCGTGGTGACGCCCTGTCCCATCTCGCATTGCGGGACGATGACGCTGACATGGCCGTCGTCGCCGATCTTGAGGAAGGCGTTGAAAATATGCTCGCCCGCGGCGGCGGTGAGATTGGGGGCATAGTCGCGCGGCCACAGCGTCCAGGCGATAGCGAGCCCCCCCGCCGCGGTCGCGCCGACGAGCAGCGTGCGGCGGCTGACATGGGGCAGGCGCCGTTTCTTTATGTCGATGCTGTCGCGAATACCCGCCATCGGGGTTGCTGATAAGCGGGGCGAGTCTGGGAGGCAAAGGCTTTTGGAGGAAGCCGTCGCCCCCGCGAAGGCGGGGGCCGCCAGCGAATTACGCAGTGGCGAAGCAAAAGGCCGCCATCGGCCCCCGCCTTCACGGGGGCGACGAGCATGTTACCACCCCCAAGGCGCGGGTGGGGGTTCGACGGGGGCGTCCCACGAAAAACCGACCCGGAAATGGCGATTTTCGCGGCGCAGTTCATAGGCGAAGCCGCGAGGCGTCGCCTCCATCGCCCAGATATTGCTGTTCGACACGCTGCGCCCGGTGCGGGTGAACATCGCGATCGATTCGGCATCGACCGGAAATTCCTGCCGCGTTGCGGTGCCGGCGTTTGCGGTGTCGCCGCCGTACAGCGTGACCGCGTCCTTCGTCCCGTCGGCGTGGCGATGGTCGTGCTTGAGGCGCAGGCCGTTTGCGGTGCGGGTGACGATCCAGGTGCGCGAGCGGTCCCAGCCGCCGTCGGGACCGAGACCCGCGATGTGGAAGGGGATTTCGATGCGGTCGGGGGTGCAGCGGCGGATGTGCATCACCATCGCCTTGCCCTGCATCGCGGCGTCGGCGGCTTCGTTGGTCTCGATCCGCCCGGCAAAAGCCTGGCCGCAGCGTGCGCTGAGCGCGGCGAAAAAGGCGGCTTGCGGGTCAGCGCGGGCGGGGGTGGCGGCGCAGCCGGTCAAGACGGCGGCGCCCGCCAGCGCGGTCGCGGCCTTCACCGCCGCAGGCCGAGACGCGGGATTTCGATGGCGGGGCAGCGGTCCATCACGACGATCAGGCCGGCGGCCTCGGCGCGCTTTGCCGCAGCCTCGTTGACCACGCCGAGCTGCATCCACACCGCTTTGGCGCCGTGCACGATCGCCTCGTCCACCGCGGCGCCGGCATCGTCGCTGTTGCGGAAGATATCGACGATCTCGGCGGGGGGTTCGACATTGGCGAGGGTGGCGACGACGGGGGCGCCGTGGATCGTGCCGCCGGCGTGACCGGGGTTGACCGCGATCACGTCATGCCCCTGCGAGACGAGGAAGGCGAGCACATGGTTCGAATCGCGCGAGGGATTGGGCGAGGCGCCGACGACCGCGATGCGGCGCGGCTGGCCCAGAAGGGTGCGGATTTCGCCTTCGTCGTTGATCGCCATTTGATCCTCCCAATTAAATAGGGACTGTCCCTATTTATTGCGTGCGTCGAGCCAGGCGGCGACCTTGGCCGCTATCGCGTGGAACGGCTCGCCCAGCTTGTCGGTTCCGGCGGCCGGGGGCACGCCGCCGTCGCTGGCGAGGCGGATGCCCATCGAGAGCGGCACGCGGCCGAGGAAGTCGAGCCCCATCGTCGCCGCCGCCGCCTCGGCACCGCCGCTGCCGAAGGGATCGCTGACCTCGCCGCAATGCGGGCAGGCGTAGCCCGCCATATTCTCGACCAGCCCGATCAGCGGCACATCGGCCTGTTCGAAAAAGGCGATCGCGCGCGTCGCGTCCATCAGCGCCAGGTCCTGCGGGGTCGAGATGATCACCGCGCCCGCGGGCTTGTGTTTCTGGATCATCGTCAGCTGGACGTCGCCGGTGCCCGGCGGCAGATCGACGATCAACGTGTCGATGTCGCCCCAGCTGGCATCGACCAGCTGTTCGAGCGCCTTGCCCGCCATCGGGCCGCGCCAGGCGATCGCCTGTCCGGGCGCCGCGATCTGGCCGGTCGAGAGCATCGGCACGCCATAGGCGTTGGGGACGGGGATCAGCTTTGGCCCGCGCGCCTCGGGCTTGACGCCTTCGCTGTCCATCAGCCGGGGTTGCGAGGGTCCGTAGATGTCGGCGTCGACGAGGCCGACCTTCACGCCCAGCCGCAGGAGCGCGACCGCGAGATTGGCGGCGAGGGTCGATTTACCGACCCCGCCCTTGCCGCTGCCCACCGCGATGATGGTGAGGCCCCGGCGCTCGGCGGTCATCGCGACGCGGACGCTGGTCACCCCGGGTTTGGCGAGCAGCCCGGCGCGCAATTTCTCTTCGAGCGGTTTGCGTTCCTCGGGATCGAGGCCGGTGACGTCGAGGACGATCGCGAGCGTGCCCTGTTCGTCGAGGAATTTGAGGCCCGAGGTGCGGCCACCCGTCAGGTCGGTGGCGATGCTGGCGAGGGGAGCGGTGTCGGTCATGCCCGTGGCAGATAGGGCGGCGCGAACCGATTGCCAGCCATTTTCGTGCGCACCCCCTGTTAATCGCGCGGCTCCTCCCTATAAAAGCCCTATGAGCAACGAGAATAGCGACGTTATGGGACGCCGCGCCCTTTCGGGTGTGCGGCATTTTTTGAGCCAGATCGCGACCGCGATGGCGAACAGCCCCTGGGGACCCAAGGGCGGCGACGACGGGAAAGGCGACGGTGAGGGCGGCGGCAAGAAGCCCGGCCCGCGCAACCCGTGGGTCAGCCCCGATCCGGTCGACATCAACCGCGGCCGCAAGCCGCGCGGCCCCTCGGCGCTCGACGAATTGCTGCGCAAGGGCCGCGGCGGCTTCGGCGGCGGCGACGGCGGCAATGGCGGCGGCGGGCGCGTCAACCTGCCCGATTCGGCCAAGCTCTGGAAATGGGGCGTGCTTGCGCTGGTCGCGATCTGGCTGGTCTTTTCCTCCTTCCACATCGTCCCGCCCGAAAAGGAAGGCGTCGTCGTCCGGCTCGGCAGCTATTCGCGCACCCTCGGCCCGGGCTTCAAGGTCACCTGGCCGGCGCCGTTCGAAACGATGCGCATGGAGGATGTGCGCGCGATCCGCACGATGCCGATCGGCTCGCCCAATGCGACCGACGAGAATTTCGTGCTGACGCGCGACCAGAGCCTCGTCGACCTCGCCTATGAAGTGCGCTGGTCGGTGCGCGATCCCGAACTTTTCTTCTTTCAGCTCGCCGACCCTGAAGGCACGATCCGCGAGGTCGCCGAGACCTCGATGCGCGCGACGGTCGCCAATTTCGACCTGACCGACGCGATCGGTCCGGGGCGCGTCCAGATCGAGGCGCAGGTCCAGCAGCGCATGCAGGCGCTGCTCAACGAATATCGTTCCGGGGTCCTGATCCAGGGCATCGCGATCCGCCAGGTCGACCCGCCGAGCGAGGTCGATGAGGCGTTCAAGGCGGTGACCGCCGCGCAGCAGCAGCGCGAATCGGCGATCAACGAGGCGCGCGCCTATGAGGCGCAGGTGCTGGAAGGCGCGCGCGGCCAGACCGCGGCGTTCGACAAGATTTACGAGCAGTATAAATTGTCGCCGCAGGTCACGCGCCAGCGGCTCTATTATGAAACGATGGAACGGGTGTTGTCGAACGTCGACAAGACGATCGTCGAGGCGCGCGGGGTGACCCCCTATCTGCCGCTTCCCGAGGTGCAGCGCCGGATGCCGCCCGCGCCCGAGCCGACCCCCGCGCCCGCCCCGAAGGGAGGCCAATGATGTTCGATTATCTGACCCAGCGCCCGCTGCGCCTGCTCGTCGGCGTCGTCGCCCTGCTCGTCATCCTGTCGCAGTCGCTGGCGATCGTGCCCGAGGACAAGCAAGCGCTCGTGCTGCGCTTCGGCGAGATCGAGCGGACCAAGAATATCTATCGCCCCGGCGAGCAATTCGGCGGTTCGGGCGCCGGCCTGTTGGTGCGGGTGCCGTTCACCGACGGCATCCAGTTCATCGACAAGCGCGTGCTGGGCGTCAACATGGAGCGCCAGCAGGTGCTGTCGACCGACCAGCAGCGGTTGCAGGTCGACGCCTTCGCGCGCTTCCGCATCACCAACCCGGTGCGCATGTACACCGCGATCCGCACCGAAGAGCGGCTGCAGCAGCAGCTGGCGACGATCCTCGGCTCGTCGCTGCGCAACGAGCTGGGCAAGCGCACCTTCGCGACCCTGTTGTCGCCCGAGCGCGGCGCGGTGATGGACAATATCCAGGTCGCGCTCAACCGCGAGGCGAACAAATATGGCGCCGAGGTCATCGACGTGCGGATCAAGCGCGCCGACCTGCCCGAGGGCGAGACGCTGCAGCTGGCGTTCAACCGCATGCGCACCGCGCGCCAGCAGGTCGCGACCGCGATCCGCGCCGAGGGGCAGAAAGAGGCGGCGATCATCCGCGGCAACGCCGACGGCGAGGCGGCGCGTATCTATGCCGAGAGCTTTGGCAAGGATCCCGAATTCTATGACTTCTACCGCGCGATGCTGAGCTATCAGGCCACCTTCCTCGACCCGAACAATGCGGGCGGGACGTCGGTGATCCTGTCGACCGACAATGAATATCTGCGCCGCTTCCGCGGTAACTGAACCGTCGGGGCGCGGCGAATGAACGGAGGCTGCAACGTCCGTTCATGTTCAATCGCCGTTCAGCAAAACGGCCGCAGACAACCGCCGCCGGGGCCATGAGTTGGGGCCATGAGTTTTCGAGTATAGAAAAGGAATTCGATCGTGCGTTATGTTTATGGCATCACTTCGGCTTTGCTGGCGGGTGGCACGGCGCTGGCGCTGGTCACCCAATCCCCCGTCGGGGCGCAGGTCGCGCAGAATGAATCGAGCGAAATCGCCAAGGTCGTGCCCAAGTCGGGCGCGCCCGAAAGCTTCGCCGACCTGGTCGAGCAATTGCAGCCTGCGGTGGTCAATATCGCGACCAAGCAGGAGGTCACGCTCGGCGTCCGGCTCAATCCCTTTGCGGGCACCCGCGAGCCGATCACCCAGGAACAGCAGGGCGGCGGCTCGGGCTTCCTGATCTCGGCCGACGGCTATATCGTCACCAACAATCACGTCATCTCGGGCGGCCCGCGCGGCGAGGAAGTGAACGAGGTCACGGTCACGCTGACCAACCAGAAGGAATATAAGGCGAAGATCGTCGGGCGCGATATCGCCTCCGACCTCGCCTTGCTCAAGATCGACGCGACGGGCCTGCCCTTCGTCAAATTCGCCACCGGCAGCGACGCGCGCGTCGGCGACTGGGTGGTTGCGATCGGCAATCCGCTGGGACTCGGCTCGACGGTGACCGCGGGCATCATCTCGGCGGTGCAGCGCAACTTGGGCAGCGGCGGCGCCTATGACCGCTATATCCAGACCGATACCGCGATCAACCGCGGCAATTCGGGCGGTCCGCTGTTCGACCTGCAGGGCAATGTCGTCGGCATCAACAACATGCTGATCTCGCCGGTCGGCGCGAACATCGGCGTCAATTTCGCGATCCCCGCCGAGGCGGCGATCCCGGTGATCGAGGCGCTGAAATCGGGCCAGGCGGTCGAACGCGGCTACCTCGGCATCGGCATCACGCCGGTCGACGAGGATATGGCGGCGGCGCTCGGCCTGCCCAAGGACCGCGGCGAGCGCATCGGGCGCATCGAACCGGGCGAGGCGGGCGACAAGGCGGGGCTGAAGCGCGGCGACGTCGTGACCAGGGTCGACGGCAAGGCTGTGACGCCGCAGCAGACGCTGTCGTACATCGTCGCGCGCGTCAAACCCGGCACGCGCATCCCGCTCGAGGTGATCCGCGACGGCAAGACGATGACGATCCAGGTCGTCGTCGGCAAGCGGCCGCCCGAGGAGCAGATCGCCGGCACGACCTTCGATCCCGAGGACGAGGCGCCGACCGAAGATCCGGCGGGCGCCGCCGACACCGCGATCCAGAACGAGCTGGGCCTGACGGTCATGCCGCTTACCCCCGACATCGCCCGATCGGTCGGCGTCGATGCGGCGACCAAGGGCCTGGTGATCGCCGCCGCTTCGGCGAGCAGCGACGCCGGGCGCAAGGGGCTTCGTCGCGGCGACGTGATCCTGAGCGCGGGCAATGCCCGCACCCCGGTGGTCACCGCCGATGCGCTGGCCAAGGTGGTCGCCGACACCAAGGCGGCGGGCCGCGACGCGGTGCTGGTCGAAATCCTCCGCCGCGGCGGGCCATCGGCCGATGTGGCGCTGCGCCTGAAGAAATAAGCGCTTCCGACGCGAAGGCAGAAGGCGGGCGCCGCGACCTCCCGGGTCCGGCGCCCGTTTTTCTTTGCACGACGCGGCCATTGTTCCTATTATGTTCCGATCACGAGTCGGGAGAGAGATGATGATCGGATATGTGACGCTGGGCACCAAGGATCTGGCCAAGGGTGCGGTCTTCTACGATGCGATCGCCGCCGAACTGGACACGCCGCGGATGATGGAATTCGACGGCTTCATCGCCTGGGGCAAGGAGGGTGGCGGCGCCGGGATCGGCCTGACCAGGCCGTTCGACGGCAACGTCGCGAGCGTCGGTAACGGCGTGATGGTCGCGCTCGAGGCGAAGGACAAGGAGCAGGTCCATCGGATCTATGACATCGCGCTGGCCAATGGCGGCACCTGCGAAGGCCCGCCGGGACCGCGCGGCGAAGGTTTCTACGCGGGTTATTTTCGCGACCCCGACGGCAACAAGCTCAACGCATTCGTGATGGGGTGAGCGGGCGCGGCGTGTCAGGCGGCGCTTTCGTTCGAGGGCAGCGAGCGGCAATAGAAGAAGGTCACCGCGACCCCGAGCAGGACCGCGCCGCAGCCGCCGATCAGCGCCACCGACATGGGCGCGAAAATCCACAGCACGGCATAGACGAGCCCGCTGAGCGCCATCGACCAGCCGCCGACGCGGTTCGCGCGGCGCGCGCGGTCGCCGCGGACGAGCAGCTTGGGCATGCGGTTGCCGTACCAGGCGAGCATGATGCCGGTGGCGCCGAGCGTGATGCGCGTCGCGGTGTCGCCGTCGATATAGCCGAGCTGGAGCGCGGCGGTCGCGGCGAGCGCGAGCAGGACGATCCCGCCGCCCCAGGCGATGTCGGCCTTCAATTGCTGTGTCATCCTGCCTTATCCTTTTGATCGGCGGGCGCCGCGGCGCCGGGGTTGAACGAATGGACGAAACCGAGCAGCGCCTCTTCGAGGACCGAGAGCTTCAGATGATAGATGACCGATTTGCCGTCCTTCTCCGCATGGACGAGGTCGGCTTCCTTCAGCACCGCGAAATGCGCCGACATCGTCGGCTTCGACACGTCGAACCGGTCGCTGAGCTCGCCCGCGCTCATCGGCCCCTGCCGCAGCAGTTGCAGCACCCGGCGGCGGGTGGGATCGGACAGGGCTTTGAAGATCGAACTCATGATGCGATATTTAGCTAAACGTCTAAATGAGTCAAGCGGGAAAATATGCTGGGGCGGCGAGGCGGCGTTTTCATCGGCGCCGTATCATGCAGCGGCATCGAAGGAGGAAGCGGCTTTGCGACCGATATGATCTCTGCGTGCCTTTGCACAAAACCGAAACGACCGGACTTGTCGGCGCTGCGCGGACGGAATGGGAGCAAGCCACCGATTTCGGACGTTCCCGCCCTATGGATAAATCAGCGCAGGATATTGAAGGCGATTATTGCCGCGACCATGGCCACCACGAAAATCACCCGCCGCCCGGACCCGACGGATATCCACAATCCATCCTCGGCAATCAAACCGCTTTCCGGGCTAGGGCCAATCGGCATTCAGCCCTGACGGCCTGCAAATGGCGGCTTTCCGCGCTTCCGGTGCTCACATACTTTAAGTACGCTGCGCTCCGGGTCACGGAAAACCACCATTTTCGGTACGTCATCTTCTGAATGTCGATCGGCCCTGATCGTCGACGGCGAAATCCCTGTTTCACGGCCTATCGCTTTTGAGAAGCGATCCCAGACATCTGCCTGCGCAGCTTCTTCTGGCGACAGTTGAGCCAGCAACGCGGTGTAGACATCGCCGACCGTCGACCACGTGTTGGCACAGGAATAATCGAGACGAACGCCAAACTCGTCTTCGACGTCCTGGATGGCCGAAATCTCGTCGCCGTCTCCGCCCAAACCCAGATTTTCTCGAGCGGCCTCCATATATCGAGGCTAGCGTCAGCGCCTGAGACTGTCGATGTCCGCTTTCCACCCCGAGGCCGACCGTCGCACAAACCTCATTCATAACTCGAATGCGTCACCCCGGTTCAACCTCGGGTCCTGCCTGCGGCGCCGGTGAAATTTATCTCACGCAAAGGCGCGAAGAGGCTGGCCCGCGACTGCGAGGGGCCTTTCCTTCATCGCCGCGTCGCGAAGCGGCATCGAAGGGAGAAGCCGCTTCGCGGCGACTACGACATCTTTGTGTCTTTGCGCCTTTGCGCGAAACAAATATCCGGATCGCTCTCCACCCCGAAGCGGACATCCGCCAGCCGACGTGGTATGCCGCACAATCTCCCCACCGGCACTCATCGCCACCACCCGCACTCTTGCCGATTGCCTGTGCTTTCGCCGCGTTCTAGACCGGAGGCGGATTTGGGTCAGCGAAAGGACGGCGGGTGAGCGACGGTAGCGCAGCGAGCGAAATCTATATCGGTCTCGGCGGCGGCGGGGCGCCCGATGGGCCGCGCCAGTCGCTGGTGCTGAAGCGCGCCAACCGCCACGGTCTGATCGCGGGCGCCACGGGCACCGGCAAGACGGTGACGCTGCAGGGGCTGGCCGAAGGCTTCTCTGCGGTCGGCGTGCCGGTGTTCGTCGCCGACGTGAAGGGCGACCTTGCCGGCATGGCGATGGCGGGCAGCCCGATGGCGAAGATGCATGAGATTTTCGCGGCGCGCGCGGCCGAGATCGGCGACAGCGAATGGGCCTATCGCGACAATCCGGTGATCTTCTGGGACCTGTTCGGCGAGCAGGGTCACCCCATTCGTACCACCATTTCCGAAATGGGACCGCTGCTGCTCGCGCGGCTGATGGGGCTGAACGAGGTGCAGGAGGGCGTGCTCGCGATCGCCTTCCGCATCGCCGACGAACAGAATCTGCTGCTACTCGATTTGGGCGATCTGCAGGCGATGCTCGCCTGGTGCGCGCAGAACGCCGACGAACTGACGGTCAAATATGGCAATGTGTCGAAGGCGACCGTCGGCACCATCCAGCGCCAGCTGCTGACGCTCGAAAGCCAGGGCGGTGCCAATTTCTTCGGCGAGCCCGCACTCGACATCCAGGACATGATCCGGACCGACGAGAATGGCCGCGGCTATATCAACATCCTCGCCGCCGACAAATTGATGGCGAGCCCGAAGCTGTATGCGACCTTCCTCCTCTGGCTGCTCAGCGAGATGTTCGAGACGCTTCCCGAGGTCGGCGACCCCGACAAGCCCAAGCTCGTCTTCTTCTTCGATGAGGCGCATCTCTTGTTCAACGACGCGCCGCCCGCGCTCGCCGACAAGATCGAGCAGATCGTCCGCCTGATCCGCTCGAAGGGGGTCGGCGTCTATTTCGTGACGCAGAACCCGATCGACATTCCCGAGGATGTCGCGGGCCAACTCGGCAACCGCGTCCAGCACGCGCTGCGCGCCTTCACCCCGCGCGACCAGAAGGCGGTCAAGGCCGCCGCCGAGACTTTCCGACCCAATCCCAAGGTCGATGTGGCGCGCGAGATTACCGAATTGAAGGTCGGCGAGGCGCTCGTGTCGCTGCTCATGGCCGACGGCGCGCCGTCGCCGGTCGAGCGTACGCTGATCAAGCCGCCCTGCTCGCGCGCCGGGCCGCTCGACGCCAAGGAGCGCGCGATCATCAAGTCGATCTCGCCGGTCGAGGGCAAGTACGACACGGCGGTCGACCGCGAGAGCGCCGAGGAACTGCTCGCCGCCAAGGCCGAGCAGGCGCAGGCCGCTGCGGTCGAGGCCAAGGCGCAGGAAGAGGTGGATAAACAGGCCGCCATCGCCGCCAAGGAAGAGGCGAAACGCAAGGTCGCGGAGGAGAAGGTGCGGCTGCAACAGGAGAAGGTCGCGGCGCGCGAGGCCGCGAAGCCGAGCTTTGCCGAGAAGATGGTCGAATCGGCGGCGCGCTCGGCGGCGACCAATCTGGGGCGGCAGGTCGCGGGCAAGTTCGGCGGCCAGCTTATGCGTGGGATCCTGGGCAGCCTGTTCAAGTGACGAGCACCGATGCCGCGCTGATGGAGGCGAGCCTGGTGGCCGCCGCCGACGCGGGCATCGACATTCGCCTGCCCTTGTTCGAGCGCTTTTTCGCGGCCTATCCCGAGCGGCGGCCAAGCTTCATCTCGGTCGATGCCGCGTCGCGGCGGATGACCGACGAGACGCTGCAGATGATGCTGGGGTTGGCGGAGGGCGCGAACTGGGTGTGGCCGCTGGTCGCCGAGCTGGTATTCACCCACCGCAGCTATGGCGCGCTGCCGATCGAGGAATATGACGCCTTTATCGCCATGACGGTCGTGGAACTCGGCGTCGCGGCGGGCGCGGCGTGGGACGCCGAGACTGCGGCCGCGTGGATGCGCAGCGCGGGCGCGCTGAAAGCGATGATCCGCAAGGCGCGCGCCGAATGGGCCGGGGCGATGCCCGCGGGCGCGCCGCAACTCACCGAATAGCCCCCTCGACAAGTCCCGCGAATCGCGGCAGCTTCGGTTGCATGACAAAACCGATATTGCCCGGAGAGGTAGCCGCCGCCGTCGTCGATCCCGTCGCTTATGGCGAATGGGATGCGCTGCATGAGAAGCTGGGCTGGGCGCGCGCCAACGCGCCGCTGGCGGTCGCCGAGACCGGGGATTTCGATCCCTTCTGGCTCGTGACGCGCCACGCCGACATCATGGCGATCAGCAAGGATCCGCAGCGTTTCGCGAACGGCATCCGCCCGACGGTGCTGACCAACCGCGACGGCGAGGCGATCGCGCGCGCCGCAACGCCGGGGGGCGACGGCCATCTGATCCGTTCGCTGGTGCAGATGGATGCGCCCGACCATATGAAATATCGCCTGCTCACCCAGAGCTGGTTCATGCCCAAGAATCTGCGCATCGTCGAAGACCGCATCCGCCAGATCGCGCGCGAGACGGTCGAGGGCCTGCTCGCGTCGGGCGGCGAATGCGATTTCGCGCGCGACGTTGCGGCGCATTATCCGCTGCGCGTCATCATGGACATATTGGGGGTGCCGGCGGAGGACGAGCCGCGCATGCTGATGCTGACGCAGCAATTGTTCGGATCGACCGATCCCGACCTCAATCGGAGCCGGGAAGCGATCACCAGCGCCGAACAGGCGATCGCGATGCTCCATTATGTCATCGCCGATTTCGAGAATTATTTCCGCGAGCTGACCGCCGACCGCCGCGCCAACCCGCGCGAGGACATCGCGACGGTGATCGCCAATGCGAGCGTCGACGGCGGGCAGATCCCCGACCGCGAGCTTGCCGGCTATTATATGATCATCGCGACCGCGGGGCACGACACGACGAGCGCGTCGACCGCGGGCGCGATCATGGAGCTGGCGAAGAACCCGGCGCTGTTCGAGCGGTTTCGCGATGCGGAAAGCGACAAGGCGGGGCTGATCGAGGAAGCGATCCGCTGGACCACCCCGGTGCAGCATTTCATGCGCAGCGCGCGCGAGGACGTCGAGATCGGCGGGCAGCGGATCGCGGCGGGCGACTGGCTGATGCTCAATTACGTCTCGGCGAACCGCGACGAGCGCGTGTTCGGCGACCCTTTCACCTTCGACCCCGACCGGCCGAAGAACCAGCAGATCGCCTTCGGTTTCGGCGCGCATGTGTGCCTGGGGCAGCATCTGGCGCGGATGGAAATGCGGATCATGATGGAAGAGCTGTTGCCGCGGCTGAAAAGCATCGAACTCGCGGGCGATCCGGCGCGGGTGCAGTCGGTGTTCGTCGGCGGGCTGAAGCGGCTGCCGATCCGATTCGAGGCGGCCTAGGATCGCAGTTTCTCCTTTGCGATATCCCCCCGGCGTGCGAAGGCCGGAGCGGGTCGATATTCGGGGACCATCATGAAATATCCGATCCTGGCCGCCGCCCTCCTGCTGGCCGGCACACCGCACGCCGCCACCGCGATGACGATCGACGCCGACGAGCGCGAACTTTACGACAACAGCATCCAGTGCATGGCCTTTTTCGGGATCATGGCGGGGCTGGGCAGCGAGGGCGTCGCCGAAGACTCCAAGATGGTCGAATCGGGGGCGAAATTCCTCGCGGTCGCGACCGTACTCGCCGACGAGGACGAGGCGCAGATCAAGACCGACTTCGACGCGCAGATGAACAAATTCGCGCGGATCACCAAAAATCCCGACGATCCCGAGATGATCAAGCAGGTCAAGGATATCGACGAAAGCTGCCAGTTCCTAGAAACGCTGGTCGATGCGATGCTCGAAGGAGCGAGCTAGGCGCTAGGGCCGATCGACATTCGGCCCTGACGGCCTGCAAATGGCGGCTTTCCCCGCTTCCGGTGCTCACGTACTTTAAGTACGCTGCGCTCCGGGTCACGGAAAACCACCATTTTCGGCACGTCATCTTCTGAATGTCGATCGGCCCTAGGCCTTTTCGGCGGGAAAGAATTTCGCGACGACCTCGCTCGCGAGGCGGGCGGGGCGGAGCGTTTCGGCGTCGATGCAACACCAGCTCGACTTGACCTCGGCCAGCACTTCCTCGCCGCGCTTGATGATCGTTTCGTAAAAGGCGCGCGCGCCCTGGACCTTTTCGAGGATGACCGTCGCGATGACCTGATCGTCGAGGAAGGCGGGGCGGCGATAGGTGATCTCATGCTTCAGCGCGACCCACAGATGCGCCGCGACCGCGTCGGGCGGCGCGATATGGCGCCAGTGCGACAGCACCGCATCCTGCACCCAGCTGAGATAATGGGCGTTGTTGACGTGCCCCATGAAGTCGATCTGGTCGGCGCCGACGGCGATGGCGTGATCGTGCGGGTGCGAGGTTTTCGTCATGTCGTTGACACTAATGTCAACAAACTGTGACGGGAAGATGAATTTTAAGCGAATTTATCGGGATACATCTCAGCCCCGGCCGCGGTAGGGCGCGACACCCTGGTCGGGGATCCACAGTCCCTCGGGAGGCGCGCCCGATTGCCAGAAGACGTCGATCGGCATGCCCCCGCGCGGGTACCAGTAGCCGCCGATGCGCAGCCATGTCGGCGCCATCTCGTCGAAGAGGCGGCGGCCGATGCCGACGGTGCAATCCTCGTGGAAACCGGCGTGGTTGCGGAAACTGCCGAGGAAGAGCTTCAGGCTCTTCGATTCGACGATCGTTTCGCCGGGGGCATAGTCGATGACCAGATGCGCGAAATCGGGCTGGCCGGTGACCGGGCAGAGCGAGGTGAATTCGGGC
>JAEULK010000101.1 GCA_016793775.1 Sphingopyxis sp.
GGGGCCGAGTCCGCGCTGGCTTTTCACCTTGCGCACCGCGCGATGGCCGATACATTCTGGACGCGGGGGATAGCGAAGGACACCAGCGCCAGCGATGTTGATCTGCAATCCGAACCACACGCCGCTGCACATTCTTCATGAGAAGCTTGCGGCCGACCCTGCGCGGGTCGTGCTCAGGCCCTTCCACCTCGCCTGGCAGTCGAATGTGTCCGAGCCGTCGCGGGCGGCGCAGCTCGCCGCCGACATATTGGCGATGGACGAGGAGGAGGCCGAGGCACAGCTCGGCCTCGTGTGGAAGGATTTTTCCGAGCGTCACTGGCAGATCGGCCGGATCTTCGACGAACGCTTCGCCGAGGTCGCGGAAGATCTGGAGCTCGATCCCGCCATCGTCTCGCCGGTCAAGCGGCGGCTGATCGGCGCCTATTTCTGCCACGAATATAGCTATGCTGCTGCGGCGCTCATGAACCCGAGCGTCGTCCCGCATCCCGACCAGAGCGGGCTTGCCGCCGACCAGCAACGCTTTCTCATGTCGATGCGCGCGGTGGGCGAGGGTCATATCAGCTCGGTCGCCTTCCGCGAGGGGATCATCGGCGAGGGCGGCGACTTCACGCTTTGGCCCCAGTCGGGACCCGCGATGGCGGCGGTTGCCGACGACCGCCATCGGCTTGGCGATGACGGCAAGGTGAATGTCCACCGTCAGCCCGACAGTGCGATCTCGAACAGCGTACTTTTTCCGATGACAGAGGCGCAGCGCGGCGGCATCGAGGATCTGCGCCTCGTGCCCTTCGTCCACGACGATGGCCGCACCGAATATATCGGCACCTATACCGCTTATTCGGGGCAGGCGATCCGCTCGGAACTCCTGCGCACGACCGATTTTTCTGGCTTCTCGCTCGAGCCTCTGTCGGGCCGCGCCGCGCGCCACAAGGGCATGGCGCTGTTTCCGCGCAAGGTCGGCGGCCGCTATCTCATGATCGCGCGGCAGGACGGCAAGAACATCACCATCATCGCGTCGGACAGTCTCACCGACTGGGACGACGAGGGACAGATCCTCATGCGCCCCGCCTATGCGTGGGAGCTCATCCAGATGGGCAATTGCGGCAGCCCGATCGAATGCGACGAGGGCTGGATCCTTCTCACGCACGGCGTCGGCGCGATGCGCAAATACAGCCTTGGCGCAGCCTTGCTCGACCGCGACGATCCGACGAAACTCGTCGCGCGCACCGAGTGCCCGATCCTATCGGCCGCCGAGAGCGACCGCGAAGGTTATGTTCCGAATGTGGTCTATACCTGCGGCGCGATGCGCGTCGGCGGGGACCTGTTCATACCTTACGGGATTTCGGACAGCGCGATCGGCTTTGCGACGACGCCGATCGAGCGGCTGCTCGCGAGCATGCGTTAGAGGCCGGGCGCCTTATTTAAAGGGCGCGGGACGCTCGATCTTCCGCCTGGCGTCGACCGATGCGACGAGCACGGCGCAGCAAAGGCAGCCATCCTCGTCGGTCACCTCGATCCGGAGCGTATCGACATCGTTGATGAGTTCGGGATTGTCGCCGAGGAGGTGCCCCGCATAGCGCGCCGCCTCGACCCTTGCTGCGGCCGTGTCGGGCAGATCGACGCCTTCATCGTCGAGCTCGCGCTGGCCGCTGCTGCTGTGGAAATAATAACGGGGCATCCAACTTCTCCCACCTTCGGCAACTCACAAGTCTGCCTAGGGTTTCGATCCGGCCACCGCCCCTTCGTCACTGCACCACGACACATGCCGATCGGGCGGGCCTCATGCCCGCCTATGGCGCTCAGGCGGCGGCAAATCCAGCCTTGTTCATCACCGCGGTCACATGTTTGTTGCCATCGGCGCCGAGCGCCGCCTTGAGGCGGGGGAAGAGGCGCTGCTCCTCCTCCTCGACATGCGCTTCGATCTCGGAGCGAAATTCGCGGACCTTGTCGATCCAGGCGGGGTCGGCGGCGTCCATTTCCGAGAGGTCGAACAGATATTGCTTCACATAGCCATGGTCGTGGACGAGCTTGTCGGCATCCTCGATCTGGCCATGGTCGCGCATCGCCGGATAGACGACATTCTCTTCCTCGAAGGCATGTTTCGCGAGCGCGTGCTGGAGCTGGACGAGCAGCGCCTTTCGCTTTTTGACGTCGCTTTCGTCGGTCGCCTCGAGTGCGTCGAATAGCGTCATCGTCAACCGGTGTTCGGCCTTGAGGCCCTCATCCCACTGTCCCTTGAGCGCGGTGAGGCTCTGCACCGCGGCCTTTCGGCCGAGGTTGGCGACGAGGCCGACGGCAAATCCCGCCGCGGCCGCGCCGAGCAGGAAGGCCGGGTTGCCCAGCGGCTGGCGCGCGTTGGCGAAAATGTTGAGGGACATGGGAAGGCTCCTTCGAAAGGTCAGGGATGGTCGAGGCGGGTCTCGACGCGGATGAGCGATACCGCCGTGCGTCGCGGCTGAACAAGCATGAAGTGGGCCGCGACCGCGATGTCCTCGGCGCGAAGCATCTGATGCTTGCCGATCAGTTCCTTCTGCTTCTCGGGCGGGAATTCGGGATATTGGAAGTCGGCACCGGTAAACCCGGGCTCGATCAGTCCGACCTTGATATCCTGCTCCGCCAGCTCCTTGCGGAACGACTGGACGAAGCCCTGTATGCCGCTTTTCGCCGCGACGTAGATCGAGCTGCCCGGACCGCGCGACACCGCGGTCATCGATCCGATCACGATGATGTCGCTGCCCGCCGACATGCAGCGCGCCGCTTCCTGGGCGCAGACGAGGTAGGCGGTGAAGTCGGTCTCGAGCTGGTAGCGCGCCTCATTCTCGCCCGCGTCGGCGAGCGCCGCCGCCGGGACGGCGGCGTTGATCACCGCGATGTCGATTTCGCCGAGAAAGTCTCGCGCTGCCTCGAAAAACCGGTCGACGTCTTCCGCCATTGAAAGATCGACGTTGATGCCGTCGCCTTCTCCCACTTCGCGGATGCGCTGCAGCGCATCCTCCAGATGTTCGGGCGTACGGCCGCAGATATACACCTTCACGCCGTAGCTTGCGAGGAGGACCGCGATCGCGCGGCCGATCCCGGTCGTGCCCCCGGTTATGATCGCCCGCCGGCCCTTGATGTCGGGGGCCTCGGTATGCGCGTCTGCTTCATCGATCATGGCTTTTCCTCGAAGGTCGCGGAGACGGGATCGGCTCTCGTTCGCGCTGTGGGCGCGGCGACGACCCAGTAGGGATTGTCATCGTCGGCCTTGAGCAGGCTGCAGAGCGGCGCGCCGTCGACGAACAGCCGTGCGGAGCGGCCTGCCGCTTCGCCGGCAGCGATATCGAGCGCGCTTGCGGGGCTCGCCGCCTCGAAGAGGAGGCGCTTCTCGAGGCCGATATCATCATCGTCATAGTGCAGCATGAGCGTCGGCTTGCGTGCGGGCGCCGGGCCGTCCGATGTTACTGCCGCGACTTGGCCGGTGACGGTAGCGTTCATCGTCAGCCCCTCAGTAAGCCGGCGGATCGCTGCTCGGGAAGGATTCGTCGGCGGCCTGGTCGACGCGGTCCCACTCGCGCCTTACCTCGTCGCGCATGCCGTCCGGTCCCGCCGAGCGGGTCTGATCGAAGTTTTCGGCATGCGTCTCGCCGTCGGCGAAGGCGGCCGAATGGCCATCGTCCTTTCCATCGGCCGGCGCCTGCTTGCGCGTGAACCAGAAGAGCGCCCCGAGGACGCCGATACCGAGAATTTTTCCGAACCCCGACGAACGGCGGGGCGCCGTCATTGCATGTGCCATGTCTGTCTCCAGCTTCAGAGAAAATCCGGGAGGCTGAAAGGGCAACGGGGGGGCGGCCTCAAAGTTGCCGCGGCGCCGCACCGATTAACAAATGTTGCGCTGTTTGTTCCGCGTGAGCGCGGCGGACGCCTCAGTTCCAGCTGAGAAGGAGGCTGCCATTCGCCGGAACGAGGAAATCGAGGCGGTCGCCGCTGTTCCCGTCGGGCCGGATCGCATCGCCGTCCGCCGCGGCGACGCGTATCGCGGGAAGCTCGCCCCGGCTCTTCCGGACGAAGCTGAGCCGGGCCGTGCAGCCTTCGCCGCCGTCGAGGCGAAGCGAGAGCCGCGCGGGAGCCATGCGCTCGAGGGTACGGACGAAATGATCGCAATAAAGGTCGAACGGCGCGCCGTCGACGCGGTGAAAGGCGCGGGTCGCAAAGATGAATGCGGCCCCGGCGCCATAGACTTCCTGCCCCACCTGGCCCGCGGGCTGACCGTCGGCATAAAGATCCTCGACCGGGAAGGAGAGGGTGGGGTCGATGCGCCCGTTACCGGGGCGCTGTTCGTCCGAGACGCCCTCGGCGGGCAGGGCGTCGGGATAATAAAACCAGGCCCGATCGAGCGCATAGCGGCAATATTCCGAAATCAGCATGCGGGCCGCAGGCTCGAGGTCGGGTCCGCTGTCGGCAAGATAATGTTCGAAAGCGGCGAAGCTGTCGAAACATTCGTAGATCGCCATATAGGGTGCGTCCTGCAGACAGGTTGCGCCCAGAAAGTTGCGGTGGTGGACGGCGAGGCCGATCTCGCTTTCCCACATCTCGGTGTGATGAAAGAAGCTCGCGAGATAGACATAGCTCTGCTCGCGGTAGACGTCGCGGCCGGTGACCCGCCACAGGCGCATGCAGGCGGCAGCCCCCCAGGCGGTGAGGTTGGCTTGATAATTGATGTCGAAACCCAGACCGACCGCGGTGTCGATCGCGGCGCATGCCTCGTCGAGGTACAGCTTCTCGTCGGTGAGCTCGAAAGCCTCGAGCATCACCCAGGCGTAGATGCCGCCGACATCGGTCTGGCCGCGCCCGTCGGCTCCGGCGGTTTCGGTGATGACCGAGAAGTCGGCGATCTTGTACTGGATCGGCCATTTGTAAGCGAAATGCCGCGCTGCGCGGATCGCATAAGGAAGCGATTTCACAAACAGCCGCCGCGCCTTCGGGTCGCCATCGAGAGCGAGTTTTCCGAGGTTCAGCAGCGGGTGGTAGAGATACCAGCTGTCGACGGCGTCGGCATCCTTCTCGTCACCGACATTGGGCAGATAGCGGCGCAGCGTCTCGAGCTTCGGATCGTAAAATTTGCCGAGGCCGGCCTTGAATTCTTCCTCGAGGGGATGAACCTCGCCGCGCCATTTCCCCCAGTCGTGCAGCGCCTGCACGATCGACATCTGGACCATGGCGTCCGGATATTCGGCATCCGTATAAGGGTGCACGTACCGATGACCATAATGGCGCACGGTCGCCTCCGGCGCGGCGCCGAGGTGCCGCGCCGTCCGCGCGGCCCTCTGCCGCCAGTCGCGATATTCGGTAGGCGGCAGGGAGAGCGATCGATAGACGGCGCCCAGCATCTGGAGAAATCGCCGCGCGCTGTCGCGCTCGTCTGCCGGAGAGCCGTCGCGGACGACGAGCCGCGCATCGCTCAGCGTATATGTGATCCCGGGCGCCAGCGGCGCGGCTTCGTCGGCAGTGTGGAGCGTCTGGCCGGGAAGGCGGAAACCCAGCCCCGGCCAGATGCCTCCCACCGCGGCATCCGGATTGGTGCCAGTCGCCTGAAAATAGGGATTGAGCGCGGTGAAATCCTGGAAATAGAGAAAGGTACCGAAGGCGGGGTCGGTAAGTTCGCCATAGAGGAGCCCGGCGTTGAGACCGCGTTGCACCGCCTCGACGGTGCCGCGGGTCCCCATCGGATCGTCCTGGGCGTCGAACGGAAAGAGATCGCGCGCTCCGGGCGGAAGGAGCAGCGGCGCCGAGGGGCGGAGTGTCGAGACAAGGCGGAGGCAGGGGAGCGGCCCGGGTCGCGCCTCGAGTGCGACCTCATGCGCGCCGATCGCACTGTCGACATGCACGCGGGCGAGCTCGCCGCCCGCGCGCTTGACGCGGCGGACCTTCGCTGCGCCGGGCCACGAGGCCGCGCGCAGGGCGACGCCGCCACTGTCGGCGCGCCGGACGAAGAGCCAGAGCGCTTCGCCGCCCGCAGCAAGTTCGACGGAGAGGTCGTCGATCCTCTGCGAGACGATCGGAGTAGCGGCCGCGAGCTCGCCGCGAACGCGAACGAGATCGGGCGTCAGCGGCGTGTCGCGGCGCGTCTCCACCCGCTGGTCAGTCACCGAAACAGGCCTTGGGGACATGGGTGATCCGGCAGGCAAGATCGGCTTCCCCCGACGCGACGACATAATGATCGCCGCCATCGGCGATGCCCGTCGTGAAGACGACATCGCGTATATAGAGCTTGTCTTCGAGCAGACGCGTAAGCTCGGGGTTCGCCTCGAGGAGCGGCCGGTGATCGGTGCGGAGGACGACCGAGGGATCGTCGAGATCGAGGAGCGACCAGTAGGTGCGGTAAATGCCGACGATCTCTTTCGGCTCGACCCCATGCCAGAGCGTGAGCCATCCCGCGTCGGTACGGATCGGCGGTGTACCGCCGCCGATGCGCGCGGTCGCCACCGTGTCGGCATGCGGACGGATGCCGGGGGCCTCATGAGGCTTCCAGTGCAGCGCATCGGGCGAGGTCGCGAGGTTGATCGAGGGCCCCGCCCGCCACCTCGATCCCGGCGGATAGGCGAAATAAAGATCGCCGAGCGGCCGCGTCTGCGCCCAGTAGCGGCCGTCGATCAGGCCCTCGAAGATCAGCATGTCCTTGTTCTGATGATCGAGAACGATCCCCTCGAAGACCCAGTCGAGGCCGTTCGCCGAACTGTAGAGCGTCGTCGAGTGGCGCTCGGGGCTTACCGAACAGGTGGTCATCAACCAGCGCCTTCCGATCCGGCTGATGCGCGCGTCCTCGACGCCATAGCATTGAAAATCCGCGCCCGGATCGACAGCCTTGTCGTAATGGACGGCAACGATCTCGAGCCCGTCGGGCGAGAGCTCGACGGGAAGCAGCCACGAAAGCGAGGTTAGTGCCATGACCCGCCAGCTACCGCCGTGCACCATGAACTTTCTGGGATCCGACGTATCGCAAAGCTCGAGCGGCCAGCTATCGACCTTGTAGCGCCCAGCCTCCCACCGGATCGAATGGACATGACCATCCTCGATCGGGGACCGGAGCGCCTCGGCGACGCGCACCATCATCAGGAGATTGCCCGAGGCGAGGCGCAGCAGGCCCGGATTGAAGGCCCCGAGCACATAGGTCTCGCGGCCGAGCTGACCCGCAAGCGGCGAGCGCGACAGATCGACATCATCGGGGCCGAAGACCAGCCGGTCGGTCGCGAATTGCATGGGTCTTGCTCCTTCGCCCAACCCGGTCAGCGTGCCGGCTTGGAAGCCGGTTTCGCCGCCGGAGCGGATACCGCCTTGCGCGATGCCGATGTCTCGGCCGCCTCCTTCGTTCCGCCTTTTGCGTCGAGGTCGACGCCGGCTTCACGCGGCCAGTGCCGAAGCGCCACGCAGGCATCGAGGAAGGCGGTGACATCGCCAGGTTTGGCCAGCGCGATGCAGGCCTCGTCGAGCTTGTCGGCGAGGCCGGCGGCCGCGAAGAGCGGCGCCGCTTCGGCGCCATGGCCGATAAATTTGCAATGCGCGAAGGCGTCGCTGACGAAGTCCTTCGCCGCCGCATCGCCTGCCAGCAGCGCCGCCCCATCGTCGCTCGGGAGAAGCGCGACCGCGTCGAACAGGACGGACGGCCCGCCGTCGATCTTGTGCCGGCCCGCGACGCTCGTGCCGTCCGAGAGCGTGATCCCGCCAGTCTTCGGTGCAACGAGTTCCCAGACAGCGCCGGCGGCGTCGACCGCCTTGGTCAGCGCCTTGAAGAGCCGCGCATCCGCGCCGTCGGTCGCGAGGATTCCGAGCTTGCGTCCGGCGAAGCTCGCCGGGCCGTTGAGCAGGATACTGAGCGGCCGGGAAGGGGGAAGGTCGGCGAGGGGCTTTTTTGCGGCCTTGGCGGGCGCCGGAAGCGGCAGCCCCAGGCCATCGGCCACCGTGGCTGCGAGGCCGCGGTCGATATGGAGGAGATGCGATACGGTGCGGGCGCGAATGTCGGGGCGTTCGACCTTCGACAGCTCGAAGACAAGCGCGTCGCCGATATGCTTCTGCTCGATCGGGGTCTGGCTCACGAGGAATTGCCGCGCCTGGCTGTAGTGGTCGGCGAAGCTCTCGGGGCGGATGCGGCGCTTGGCGCCTTCGGCCTCTTCGGGAAAGCTCGCAAAGCCGCGCGCGGGATCCTCGCGCGGGCCGCCGTCCGTCGGTCCCCAGCTGTTCGGCTCGTAATTGGCGCGGCCGACGGGGTTCCGCATCGCCATATGACCGTCCTGCTGGAAATGCGCCATCGGGCATTTGGGCGCATTGATCGGGATATGGGTGAAGTTCGGGCCGCCGAGCCTTTTGATCTGCGTGTCGAGATAGGAGAAATTGCGGCCCTGGAGCAGCGGATCGTTCGAGAAATCGATGCCGGGGACGATGTTCTGGGTGCAGAAGGCGACCTGCTCGGTTTCGGCGAAGAAATTGTCGACGACGCGGTCGAGAACGAGGCGGCCGACGGTGCGGATCGGTACCTGCTCCTCGGGGATGAGCTTGGTCGCATCGAGGACGTCGAATTCGAACGTGTCCGCAAAGGCGTCGTCGAAAAGCTGAACGCCGAGTTCCCATTCGGGAAAGTCGCCGCTGTTGATTGCATCCCAAAGGTCGCGGCGATGGAAATCGGGGTCGGCGCCGTTGATCTTGACCGCCTCGTTCCACACCACAGACTGGAGGCCCTGCTTGGGCTTCCAGTGGAATTTTACGAAGGTTGATTTGCCGTTGGCGTCGACGAGGCGGAAGGTGTGGACGCCGAAGCCTTCCATCGTGCGGAACGAGCGGGGAATCGCGCGGTCCGACATCACCCACATGATCATGTGGAAGCTCTCGGGCATCAGGCTCACGAAATCCCAGAAATTGTCGTGCGCCGACGCCGCCTGCGGGAAGGCGCGGTCGGGCTCGGGCTTCACCGAATGCACAAGGTCGGGGAATTTCATCGCATCCTGGATGAAGAAGACCGGGATATTGTTGCCGACCAGGTCCCAATTGCCTTCCTTGGTGTAGAGCTTGACCGCGAAACCGCGCACGTCGCGCGCAAGGTCGAACGAGCCTTTCGAACCCGCGACGGTCGAGAAGCGCACGAAGGCGGGCGTGCGCTCGCCGACGCGCTGGAAGATGTCGGCGCGGCTGACGTCGGCGAGGCTGTCGGTGAGCTCGAAATAGCCGTGCGCGCCATAGCCGCGCGCATGAACGACGCGTTCGGGGATGCGCTCATGGTCGAAGTGAAAGATTTTCTCGCGGAAATGGAAATCCTCGAGCAGCGTCGGGCCGCGCGCGCCCTGCTTGAGGCTGTTCTGGTCGTCGGCGACCGGCACGCCATGCTGGGTGGTGAGCGGCGCATGGCCGGCGCCCGCCTGATGCGTCTCGCCGCCGGTGCCACGATCCTCGCCATAGCTCTGCATGATCGGCGCATCGGCCGGAAAGACCGGCGCTTTGCGAACCGATTCCCCGCCCATGTCCTTGCCCGCGATCGCAGCGGCGCTCTGCCCACGGCGCGGCTTCGGCTTCGCGGCGTCCGCGCGGGTGGAAGAGGGGGCGGTGGGGGATTTGGCCATGTCGGATCTCGCTTTGTCTGAAGGGGCGCAGCAGTTGGGCGGAACGCGGTCCGCGGGCGTGCAAGCACGCCCTCCGGATCCGGCGATGGAACGAGTTTGCGCTTTGAAAGTTGCTGCACCGGGCATGCGATTAACCTCGATCATGACGATTCCGCTTCCCTTGTTGGCGGTTGCCGGGCTTTCGGATGATCGCAGTCGAGCAGGCCCGCTCACGCATTTCGGACGAAACAGGGAACGTCAGTGATGTTAACCGATCGCTTCTTGAGAGACCGTCGCGGGGTAAGCCTCGAGGCTGGCGAGCGCGCGCGTCTCGAGGCCTCCATCAGCTCGACAATGACGGTCGATGCCCGCAAGATCATCGCGCGCGCTGGCGAGCGGCTCGACCAGAGCACGCTCCTCGTCGAGGGCATCATGTCGCGTTACCTCGATGACCGGAACGGTCTCCGCCAGCTTGTCGCGATTCACCTGCCCGGCGACTTCGTCGACCTCCACGCCTACCCGCTGAAACACCTCGACCATGATGTCGGGACGATGACCCCGGCGACGATCGCGATCGTCCCGCATGTCGAGCTCGACGCGATCACCGAGGAAATGCCCGAGCTGACGCGCAAGCTCTGGTTTGCGACCTTGCTCGACGCCGCGATCCACCGCGCCTGGCTCTTCCGGCTTGGCCGCCTCGACGCCATCGGGCGCGTCGCGCATTTCTTCTGCGAAACCAATGTGCGGCTCCAGTCGGCGGGGCTGAGTGACGGGCGCCAGTTCACGCTCGGGCTGACGCAGGCCGATGTCGCCGAAATCTGCGGCCTGACGACCGTGCATGTGAACCGTGTCGTACGCCATCTTCGCGAGGAAGGGCTTTGCACTTTCCGCAACGGCAAGGTCGAGATTCTCGATGCCGCGAAGCTGGCTCGGCGCGGCCAGTTCGATCCCGCCTATCTTTATATCGACGATCCCGAATCTCCGCCGCCCCCAGACCAGAGGCCCCGCCGATGACCGATGATTTATCTTCGCCCCCGCCGCCCGAGACGGAAGCGGGGATCGCCACCGCCGAAGATGGCGTGGTTCTGCTCGACGGCCCCGACGGTGTCGCGTTGACGATGACCGCAGCGGCGGCGCGCAGTACCGGCGAAAGCCTCATCGAGGCGGCGAAGCGCGCGGAAGAACAGCTCGCCGCCAGGCGGTCCTGAAGGATCGCCTGATCGCGCCCGTACGGGGGCGACGGCCGTCGCCGATTTGGCGCCAAGGAGCCGACGCACAGCGCGCGGCGCCGATAAACGCATTGATCGATGTTGCATCGCCGCCGTCCGGGGGAACGCAGTGATACGGCGGCGGGTTCTGCCCGGGAGCGGCGCCAGCGGGTGCCGCCGACCGAGGAGAAGCCGCACGTGGAAGAGGCCGCCGGACTGATTGCGCCTGCCGCGACGATGATCGCGGCGATGATGACGGCAGCCAATCTCGGCGCGCGCGTGACCGGCTCGGGCTTCGTCGTGTTCACTTTGGGCTCGCTCGCCTGGTCGGTCGTCGGGTTCACCTCGGGCCAGACCAATCTTCTTGCGACGAACCTGTTCCTGACTCTCGTCAATCTCGTCGGAATTTGGCGCTGGCTCGGCCGCCAGCGCGGCTATGAGGATGGCGCGCGGCGTGCCGCGAAGCGAAGCCGGATCGCGGCCTCGCCCTCGCTCTTCGCCGCGAGTGCGCTAGGCGGTCTTCCGGTGAGCGATATCCGCGGCGAAGTTGTCGGCCAGGCGGTCGATGCGATGATCGAATGCGAAAGCGGCTGCCTCTCTTATGTCGTCGTCGCGAGCGGCGGGCTCGGCGGCATCGACGAGACGCTGCGCGCAGTGCCGGCGACGATGCTCGACTGTCATGCCGACGGGCTCGTGCTGCTGATGAGCGCGGCGGAATATGACAAGCGCGATACGCTCGACGGCGCCGCCTGGCCTGCGCGGCCGCCACGCGGACAGGTGGCCGTGGGAGCGTCGCTCGCCCCCGCGGCCACGGCGGCGGGCGAGATGACGCGCGGCGCCGGAAAGGAAGGAGCCCATGACGCGGCTCAAGGATAATGGTCTCACCATCGTGCTGCTGCTGCTGTTCGCAGCGTCGATCGTCGGCCACTGGGTAACGGGGTGGCACGTCGCGCTCACGGACGCTGCGCGGCACCATCAGCCCGGTCTCTCGCTCTGGGCCTATGGCAGCAGTCCGCAATTCCTGTCCTCGGTGTTCGAAAACTGGGAAAGCGAGTTTCTCCAGATGTCGGCCTATGTCGTGCTGACGGCGATGCTCGTTCAGCGCGGCTCGTCGGAATCGCGGGGTCCCGACGCGCCGCTGCGCGACGCCGATCTTGACGCGCAGGCGCGCAAGCCCGGTGCCCCTGCGGTGCTGCGCAAGGGTCGTCTTGCGCGCGCTCTTTATGCTCGGTCGCTGGGGCTGGTGCTCGCGATGCTGTTTCTTGCCTCTTTCATCCTCCACTGGACACAAAGCGCGCGCGCGGCCGCCGAGGACGCGCGCGAGCATGGGGACCTCGCCCTTTCCACCTTCGCCTATCTCGGCGACCCCGGCCTCTGGTTCGAATCCTTCCAGAACTGGCAGAGCGAATTTCTGTCGACCGCCGTTCTCGTGCTCTTGTCGATTTTCCTTCGTCAGAAAGAGTCGCCCGAATCGAAGCCTGTCGCCGCCCCGCATGCGGAGACGGGATCGTGACGGCGAATGGCCGAGCGAACCGGCGTGGGCGTTACGGCCCCGCTGCCCCGGTGCCTGTCTCGCTGGGCGCTCGGAGCGCCGATTTAATCCTCGAACCGCGGAACGATCGCAGCGGACGGGCGTCAGTCGTTCATCGCCCCGAAGCCGGGGCCGCTTCCCCCGACCGGCGCCGGCCCCGCCGACGCTCCCCAGATGACGCCCGGCCCCTGCCCGGGCGGGAGATGATCCATGTCCAGATCCAAGAATGACCTTCCCGATCCGCTGATTTTCGCCGCCGCGGGCGCGGGCATCGCCGTGCTCGCAACCGGCGCGGCCCTCTGGCAGCGCCGGCGGCACCGCGAGAGCCGTGGTCAAGAAGAAACAATCGCGACCGACGCGCCGCATTGGACGCTCGACAAAGACTCCTCCCGCGCGATGTTCGGCAAGTCGGTGCTGATCAATCGCCCCCGCGCCGAGCTCTACGCAGCATGGACGCCCGAACGCTTTCCTGACTTCATGGAGAATGTGGTCGCGGTCGACGACCTCGGCGACGATGTCTCGCAGTGGACGATCAAGGCGCCCGCCGGGCGCGAAGTGACACTGGTCAACCGCATCACCGAGCGCGTCGAGGACACATCGATCTATTGGCAAAGCACGCCCGCCTCCGACATCGCGAACAGCGGCGAGGTACGCTTCACCGACGCGCCGGCGGGGCGAGGCACCTACGTAAGCTTGATCCTCGCCTATGACCCGCCCGCGGGGAAGGTCGGGCGCTTCGCCGCCAAGCTCCTACAGCGCGAGCCCGAAGTGCAGGCGCGGCGCGACCTCCACCGTTTCAAGCAGCTCATGGAAACCGGCGAAGTGACGACCAATGCCTCGCCCTCCGCGCGAGGCGCCGAGAGCCCTGCCGAGCCGCACATCTGAACGCCGAACCGCAGCACAATCACATCAAGGAGAAGGCCATGCGCGCCGTTACCTGGCAGGGACGCCACAAGATCAGTGTCGAAACCGTTCCCGATCCCGAAATCGTCAACCCGCGCGATGCGATCATTCGCGTGACCTCGACCGCGATCTGCGGCTCGGACCTTCATCTTTACGACGGCTATATTCCGGGCATGCGCGCGGGCGATATCGTCGGCCACGAATTCATGGGCGAAGTCATCGAGACCGGCGCCGCCTCGACGCTGAAGCGCGGCCAGCGCGTCGTCATTCCCTTCACGATCAGCTGCGGCCAATGCTTCTTCTGCGAGAAGAAGCAATATAGCGCCTGCGACAACAGCAATCCGTCCGAGACGCGCGATGCATCCGAGCTGATGATGGGTCATGCGATGGGCGGGGCGTTCGGCTATGCGCACCTTACTGGCGGATATGCCGGCGGACAGGCCGAATATGTCCGCATTCCCTATTCGGATGTCGGGCCGGTGGTCATTCCCGACGACCTTCCCGACGACGACGTGCTCTTCCTCTCGGACATCCTCCCGACCGGCTGGCAGGCGGCGGTCAACGCCGATATCGAGCCCGGCGACACCGTTGCCGTCTGGGGCTGCGGCCCCGTCGGCCTGTTCACGATACAGTCGGCGCTGCTCTTGGGCGCCGGGCGCGTGATTGCGATCGATCATTTTCCGACGCGGCTCGCGCTCGCGCGCAAATATGGTGCCGAGATCCTCGATTATACACAGGTCGACGTTCGCGAGGCGCTCGATGAAATGACCGGCGGCGTCGGGCCGGACGCCTGCATCGACTGCGTCGGAATGGAGAGCCACGGGTTTACGGCCGACAACATTCTCGACCAGGTCAAGGTCAAGATGCTGTCGTCCACGGAACGTATCCACGCCTTGCGCCAGGCGATCCTTGCGTGCCGCAAGGGCGGCCGCCTGTCGATCCCCGGGGTTTACGGCGGCTTTGCGGACAAATTCCCGCTCGGCCAGCTCATGGAGAAGGGCCTTTCCGTCAAGAGCGGACAGACGCATGTCCAGCGCTATTCGGGCGAGCTTCTTGACATGATCCGCGAAGGCAAGTTCGACACCATTTCGCTCATCTCGCATCACGCGCCGCTTGAAGACGCCGCCGACATGTACCGGCATTGGCACGATGACCAGGACCTCTACACGAAGATCGTCCTGAAACCCGGCCTCAAGAAAGGGGACATCTCGGCCCGGCAGGAGCTGCAACATGCCTGATCGCAAACTCGCTATCGTCACCGGTGCCTCGAGCGGCATCGGCCGCGAGATCGCCATACTCGCTGCGAAGGATGGTTACGACCTCATCGTCGCGGCCGACGAGCCGCTCGTCGATGCTGCCGCAGGTCTTCTTGCAAAGGGCGTCGAGGTCGAGGCGGTGGAAGCCGACCTCGCGACTGCTGCCGGGGTCGAACGTCTTCTTGCCGCTGCGGGCGGCAAGCCGATCGACATTCTCGTCGCCAACGCGGGTCATGGCCTCGGCCACGGTTTTCTCGACCAGCCCGTCGACGAGTGGCGTCACGTCATCGACACAAATATCACCGGCACGCTGTTGCTGCTTCAGCCGGTCCTGAAGGCGATGGTCGCGCGCGGCGAAGGCAAGGTGCTGATCACCGGCTCGATCGCCGGGCATCTCGCCGGCTCCTTCCAGGCGGTGTACAACGGCACCAAGGCCTTCGTCGACAGTTTCGCCGCGGCGATCGGCAATGAATTGAAGGACAGCGGCGTCACCATCACCTGTCTCAAACCCGGCGCGACCGCGACGCGCTTTTTCGAGCGGGCCGGCATGCTCGACACGAAGGTCGGGCAATCGGAAAAGGACGATCCCGCCGATGTGGCGAAAACCGGATGGGATGCGCTCCTCGCAGGAGAGCATGCGGTCGTTCACGGGCTCAAGAACAAGGCGCAGGTCCTCGCCTCGGGCGTTCTCAGCGAAGCGGCGACAGCCGAGATGCACCGGAAGCTGGCCGAGCCGGGGTCGGGGACGCAAGGCTGATCTGGCCGATCCGGCCACATTTGGTGAAGAGGAGACGATCATGAACAATCGCAATGACAGCAGGGATGGGGGCTCCGCCGGGGACGGGTCGCTGCCGCAAGAGCCCGTGGAACGCCGGGAGAATGTCGGAACGACCACGCCCGACCGCTATCCCGCCGGGGAGCGCGAGGCCGGCGACGTATCGGGCGCCGCCAACCGCGGCCATCGGCGCAGCACCGGCAGCGGTCCTGTCAGCGGAAGCGGCGCGGGTGCCGGCGGCAAAGGCAATGCCGAGGATTATGACAGCGACCCGCAAGGCGGCGGCGGGCGCGCCGCCGAACCCGATACGCCCCCGCCCGGCAAGGGGGCGGACGCGCCGGTTGGCGGGAGCCGTTAGGCCCTCGCGGCGGTCGGGCGGCGCGGCGCAATCGCTGTGGCCGCGCTGTACCCGCCGGTTCACTCGATCCGGTAGTCGATCGGCTTGAAGCTGCCGCCGCAGCTGTCGTAGGCCGAGCAGGCGGTGAGCCCGACGATCAGGTCGTCGAGCGCGCGAAGCCGGATGAAGTCGCCGGCCTTCGTCGTCGGCGGAAGGACGCGGATCTTGCCGTCGCTGCCGACCGGCACATTCATGAACAGGTTGAACGCGACGGGAATGGCGTCGGCAGCAATCCCATATGGCTCGAGCGCGTCGGCCAGATTGCCGAAGCAGCCGCGATGAACAGGCTTGTCGGCGTAGAAATGGCGAAAGGTCGCCTCGCTGCATGGCGTCAGCAGAAAATCATGCACCCCGCAGCTGTCCTCTACGATCTCGAGCAATGCGTTTGACCGGTTCGACCACAAGCGGTTGCCGGTCGTCAGCCGGATCGTCTCTTCATAGTCGAACGTTCGCCCGTTCGAGATCGCTTCGCGGGGATCGGCCGCACGAAACGCAAGAAGGTCGCCGACCTGGCCGCCCTCGGGGTCGGTCACGCAGAGAATCTTGTCCTTGGGAAGCGTGAAGGCAACGCCACTACGGGGCGCGATCCGGTCGTTCATGGGAACTCCTGTACTGAAAGGGTGCGGCGGCTGGCGGCAAGGATGCGGTGCGGCGATTCCCGGGAGGACGAGGGGCAGCAAGCGAAAGCCGCCGCGCATGGCGCGCGGCGGCTTCATGACACTGCTCCTGGCCTCTGTCAGGGTGCCAGCTTGCCGAGTTCGGCGCGGTGCGCCTCCACCACCGGAACGATCTCGGCCGCCGCCTGCTTGAGCTGGACTGCCTCGCCCGAGGCGGCATAGCCCTGATGAAGCGCCAGCGCCGAACCATGCGCGGTTTTCTGATGATCGAGGTAGATTTTGTCGATCGCTGCGGCATCGGCCGCCTTGATGTCGGCAAGCATCTTCTCCTGGTCAGGTGCGAGCTTGGGTGCCGGCGCCTCGACCCCGGCGCTCGCGGCGGCCGCCTTCACTTTCGCGGTCGATTTGCCGTGGTTGTCGATCATCATCTCGGCAAAGGCCCTGACCTTTTCATCTTTCGATTTGGCGAGCAGGGCTTTCGACGATTCGATCTCCCAGAGGTCACCGGCGCCCGCCTGGGCAACATAGTCTGCGGTGCTAACGGCTGCCGCCGGCGTTGCGGCGGCCGGAGCGGGCTCCGGTGCCATAGCGGCGGTGTCGGCAGACGCGGCGGCTTGCTCCTCGTCGCGCGTATCGGGTCCGCCGCATCCCGCGACGATCGCGGCGATCGCCGCGGCTCCAATCCATGTCTTCATCTTATCTCTCCTCAAACCATTTTCTGCGCGTCGGCTGGGCGGCGCTTTTCCGCATGCAAGACCGGGCCGCGGCGCGCGCGGCCCGGTCTTTCACCCGGGAAGCGGGAGGGGCTCAGCCGCGCTGTTTGCCCTGGTCCTTGCTTCCGGACTGCTTGCCGGCGCCCGACTGGCTTTTGCCGTCGTCCTGCTGCTGCTGACCGCCCTTGCCGGACGAGCTGCCCTGCTGCTTGCCGTCTTTCTTATCATGTTGTGCCATGACGCATCCTTTCTCCTGATCCCGATCGGATCGAACAGGAAACCCCGCGCCTGTCCCGCTTGTTGCGTGGAAGATGAGCTGGGTTGATCGAAGTTATAAGCTTTTGGGCTGCCGCAACGGTCCGGGGCGCCGTGCGCGTTCCGGGCCATCTTTCGGCACGGCGCGGCCGCGCGGCAGCAGGGCGGGGCGGGCAGGCGCGTTCGGCGAGTCGCCGGACACGTCATGCGTTCAGGAGCGCGGCGGCGCGGCGCCTGTGCGGCCAGGAAACGCCGGGCGCGCGGCGCGCCTCGCGGTCGGCTAACACACCTTCAACCGAGGCAGGCGACGATCGCCTCGATCACCGCTATCGTCTCCCTGGGGTCGCGCACGCTCACCGTGTCGAGTCCTAGCAACTTCGCCGGATAGTCGTTGCCGCCCGGAAAGATCGCGTCGCCGATGAAGATCATGTCGCCGAGCGCGATTCCGCTCTCGGCGCTCAGCTTCTTGAGTCCATAGCCCTTGTCGACGCCCTCGCGCGTGACGTCGATCGAAGTCGCGCCGCCCATGTTGATCGACAGGCCCGGGAGCCGCTCGCCGAGATCCGCCTGGATGATCCGCCGCTTCGCGAAGTCGGGATCCCAGACTTCCTTGGCGGCGATCGGCGCCTGCTGGCCGAGCGCCGAGAACGTGATCTGGCTGCCGCGGTCCTCGATGCGATCGCCCCAGACTTCCTCGGGAACGAACCCCGTCGCCTCGAGCGACGCGTCGAAGGCGGCGAGGATGCGCGCCTTTTCCTCGTCGCTGAACAGCTCGGCATAAAGCGGCGTCCAGCCGCCGCCGCGGTGGACGAAAAGCTTCGTGCCCGTCGTCGGCATCAGCCAGAGCCGGCCCCGATCGGCGTCTGCCGGAAGTCGGCTCGCGACCTGCGTGTCGAACTGCGGCCAGTCGCCGCCCGAAATCACCGCGACCTCGGCGACGCCCAGGAGCTTCGCGATCGCCGTGCCCATCTCGGGGGCGAGCGGCTGCTTGCTTTCCGCCAGGGTTCCATCGAGATCGAAGGCGACGAGTTTCTTCATGATTGTCTCCTCTGTTCGCTGTCGCCGACGCTGAGCCGACAAAGCATCCCAATCGCCTGAGGCCTTCCGAAGTTCCTGCGGGCACCTCGCCCCAACCTACCTCGCGGGCAAAATGTCAAAGGCGGGGCGACGAGCACGGCGGGAGCGGGCGTGGCGGGGACGGATGGCGGGCCGTCGTTGTCGGCATGCCGCGGCCGCGGCAAGGTCGGGGCCGCTCGCTGGGCGACCCGCGAGCCTAACGCAACGAGTTCGGCTTTGGAGGCGTTAGCGTGTCGATGACGAGGAAAGCCATTCGATGACCCCGCGCTGGCCTTCGGTGCTCTGGGTGGTTCGCCACGGCCAAAGCGCGGGCAATGTCGCGCGCGATGCCGCCGACGCGGCGGGTGACCTGCGCATCGCGCTCGACCACCGCGATGTCGACGTGCCCCTCTCGGCGCTGGGTGAGCAACAGGCACGGGCGCTCGGCGCCTGGTTCGCCGCGGGCGAGGAAGACGGCCGCCCCGAGATCATGCTCGCCTCGCCCTATGTACGGGCCGTGCAGACCGCCGAAATCTTCCGCGGCGCAGGAGGCTGCGCGGCCGACGAGAAAATCTGCATCGACGAGCGGCTGCGCGAGAAGGAGTTCGGCATCCTCGATGGCCTCACGCGCCGCGGCATCGAGGCGGCGCATCCCGATCAGGCCGAATTCCGGCTGGCGCTCGGTAAATTCTATCACCGCCCGCCGGGCGGCGAAAGCTGGTGCGACGTGATTCTGCGCCTCCGCTCGCTCCTCGACACGGTCTCGCTCCATTATGGCGGGCGGCGCGTGATGATCGTCGCGCACCAGGTGGTCGTCCTTTGCCTGCGCACCATCATCGAAAATCTGGGAGAGGCCGAGATATTGGCAATCGACAGCGAAGGCGACGTCGCCAATTGCGCGATCACCGAATATCGCTTCGACGCTGACGTGGGCCGCGACGGCAACCTCGTCCTGTCGCGCTACAATGTGACTGCGCCAATGGAGGGCGAAGTCCCCGTCACCCGCGAACCCGATGCGATGGTGGCCGCGCGTGGCTGAGGCAACCCCGCTCGACACCGCCTGGCTCAAGGCGCATCCGCTCCCCGATCATCATGACGATGTCGACAAGAACGGACGCGGCCGGGTGCTCGTGATCGGCGGTTGCCGCCGGGTGCCCGGCGGCATGCTGCTGACCGCCGAGGCGGCGTTCCGCGCCGGGGCGGGCAAGGTGACGATCGCGACGATCGCCTCGGCCGCGATCCCGATCGGCATCGCCTTTCCGGCCTGCGCCGTCGTCGCGCTCCCCGAAACCGAAGCGGGCGAGATTGCGCCCGAGGCGGCCGAACTGCTGCTCGCCGAGGTGGCGCTGCACGACGCCATCGTCTTCGGGCCCGCGATGATCGACGCCGACATCGTCCGGACCCTGCTCGAAGCCCTGCTGCCGGCGCTGCCCGAGGACATCTTCCTCCTCCTCGATGCCGTCGCGCTGCGCGCTGCGGCCGCGCATTCGGATGCGATCCGGGCGCGCGCCGCGCACACAATCCTCACCCCGCACGAAGGCGAACTTGCCGCGATGCTCGATGTAGCGAAGGAGGCGGTCGCGAGCGACCCGCTCGCGTCGCTCGGCAAGGCCGCCGACCGGTTCGGCGCGGCGGTGATGGTCAAGGGCGCGACCAGCCACCTGATCGCCGAGGGAAGCTGCCTGGCTTATGCGGGCGGCGGGCTCGGCCTTGCCGTCAGCGGCTCGGGCGACGTGCTGGCGGGCCTCATCGCCGGGCTCGGCGCGCAAGGCCTCTCGCCCCTGCAGGCGTCCGCCTGGGGCATCTGGCTGCACGGCGAAGCGGGGCGGCGGCTCGGCGAAACCATGGGGCCGCTCGGCTATCTTGCGCGCGAGCTGCTGCCGCTCGTCCCGGGGCTGATGCGCGGTGTCTGAGCTCGATCTCCTCGACCCCGATCTCCTGCTGCCGATTGCGGGGGCGGTCATCGCCGGCGCGATTATCGGCGGCGAGCGCGAATATCGCGCGAGCCCGGCGGGCCTGCGCACCCATATCCTCGTCGCGCTGTCCTGCTGTCTCCTCATGCTGTCGGCCGTTCACCAGATGGAATGGCTCACCGACACGCCGACCGAGGTCGTGCGCATCGATCCCGTGCGCATGGCGCATGGCGTGCTCACCGGCATCGGTTTCCTGTGCGGCGGCGTGATCTTTCGCGAGGGGCTCAATGTCCGCGGGCTCACCACCGCTGCATCGCTCTGGATGACCGCGACGCTCGGCATCCTGTTCGGCGTAGGCTTCTACGAACTCGCCATCTTCGGCGGCGTCGCGACCTTCCTCGTGCTCGCTGCCGTCACCTGGACCGAGCGCCACGCGCCGCAGCGGCGTATCGCGCATGTCACGCTCGATTATCGGGCGGGCACGAGCATCGCCTCGGCCGAGGTCATCGCCTTGCTCGGGGAACATGGCCTCAAGGCGATCACCGTCGAACAGCGCCGCGCCGGCGGCGCACCCGGCTTTACCGCGATCGCCGCAGGCTATGGCGAGGAATGTGCCGATGCGCTGGCGGCGGCGCTCAGTGGGGACGATCGCATCGCCGCCTTCGACATCAGGCCGCAGCAGGGATGAAGGGTGGGGCCGGAACGGGAGCGCGCATGCCCGCTGGCCGCGACCCTTCGGGCGAGCCCACTTATGATGCGCTCGTCATCGGCGCGGGACCCGCAGGGCTCACCGCCGCTCTCTATCTTGCGCGCTATCGCCGCCGCACCCTCGTGCTCCACGACGGACGATCGCGCGCGCTTGGCGCGCCGATGGCCTGGAATGTGCCCGGATTTCCGGACGGGATATCGGGAGCCGATCTCGTCGCGCGGCTCACCGATCAGGCCGGGCGATACGGTGCCGAGATCGAGTTGGCCCGTGTCGACTGCCTGTCCGCAGGTGCCGGCGGCACCCCGTTCGCGGCGCGGCTCGAGGACGGCAGGCACCTCTCGGCGCGCGGGCTCATTCTCGCGACCGGCGTCATCACCAACGAGGCGGTGCTTGCCAGCGGCGACCATGACGCCGCCGTCCGCAGCGGCGCGCTGCGCTACTGCCCGATCTGCGACGGATTTGAGCATCGCGGGCGCAAGATCGCCGTACTCGGGTCGGACCTTCATGGCGCCGCCGAGGCGATGTTCCTGAGGCAATATACCGACGATGTGACCCTCATCCCCAAGTGGCAGGTCGAGCTCACGCCGGCGCAGCGCACCGAACTCGCGGCCAGCGACGTGCGGGTCGAGGAGCGGCAGCTGCTTCGCCTCGCGCACCGGGACGGGCGCATCGCGGTGCAGCTGGAGGGTGCGGATGAGCCACTTCTTTTCGATACCCTCTACCCGGCGCTCGGATCCGAACCGCGCAGCGAACTGCTGGCGGGGCTCGGTCTCCAAGGCGACGCCAATCGCTGCCTGCCCGCCGATGCCTTTGCCGAGCCCTTGATGCCCGGCGTCTACGGCGCCGGCGATGTTCTCGCCGGGCTCGACCAGATCAGCACCGCGACGGGCCATGGCGCGGCGGCTGCGACGCGGCTTCACAACTGGCTGCGCCGTGTCGAAGGGCATGTCATGGCGGACCAGCACTGAAGGGCACGGGGCAGGCTATCGCTTCGACGGATGCACGAAAGCTGCTCGGCCGGGCGCGTTCGGCCCACATAGTCGTTGGGCAAAACCTGCCTCGATGGATCTGGCGACGCGACGGGCGGATGGGGCCCAGCCCGCCGCACCGCGTGCAGGATTGATCTCGATCATCACGATTTTCGCGCCTTGGGCCCTGAAATCTGCTATGCAGAACTGGCTGAGTCCCACCCTCGTCGGCGCGTCTTGCCGCTGCCTCATTTTGCGGCCCGTCCTTACATGAGGCCTGCCGATCATCGGGTGCTAAGAGCAGGGTCGTGCTTGCTCCGGAACAGAAACGGAGCATGTCATGCGCCTTTTTCATCTTCTTTTTCATGGCGAGGATGCGCGCGAGCCGCGCCGCGTCGAATTTCGCGCGCCCGACGCCTATCAGGCGTTCCAGTTCGCGCTCAACGATCGCGGCAGTGCCGAGGTCGAACTATGGGACGGCGAGCAGCTTCTCGTTCGCATGAGCAAGACCGAAGCCAATCTCTGGAAGCTGCACGGCCTCCCCCCATCCCAAGGCACCGCGGGGCCCTCGGCTCAGCCTGGCGCCGCCGCCGCCTGACCCGCGCTGCGGCGGTGACGGGCGCGCGATAGACGCTTGACAGGTGGATGACGGCCGCTTGCCCGCCTCAGGCGGGCCGGCCGTCTTGCCCGGCGCAAAGGCCGAGGCATGCATCGACGAGCGCGCTCATCAGCACGGGCTTCGAAAAGAAGAAGCTGCCCTCGACCTGGCGGTCGGCGAGCGGCACATTGGCCGAGGCGTAGACGACGCCGCCGCCCGGATGAGCGTCGCGATAGGCTTCCGCGAGGCTCCATCCGTCGAGAGCGCCGGCAAGCCGGATATCGGTCACGAGGATATGCGGTCGCTCCTCGCCGATCAGGAGGAGTGCGTCCTCGGCGCTTTCGACCTCGCGAACCGCGAACCCGGCTGCCTCGAGCGCCTCGACGATGTCGATGCGGACGAGCCATTCGTCTTCGGCGACGATCGCCGTGCAGAGAGGGGCGGGGGACGGGTTTGGCACGCTGATGACTTTCGCCCTGAAACATGGATCGAAGTAGAGAGGTCGCTCGGCGTCACGGCTGGGCGCATGGCAGTCTCGGCGGAACGCATCAACCCCTCAAGGGTTTCTTTGCGATAGCGAATTCCCGTTTCGGGAACGCAGGGGCCATCGGAGGGGCAGGGACCATGACATATGCGTGAGACGCTGATCGAGGAGGAAGCGGCGCAAGGGGGCTTAGCCGTTCGCGAAAGTGCCGCGCACCTCGCGGCGCTCGTCGAGGGCTCGGACGATGCGATCATCAGTAAAACGCTCGATGGTATCATCACCAGCTGGAACCCCGCGGCCGAACGCATGTTCGGCTATTGTGCCGACGAGATCATCGGCCGCTCGATCCTCACCCTCATCCCCGAGGAACGCCGCAGCGAAGAAACCGCGATCATCGAGCGCATTCGCGCCGGCGAGCGCGTACCGCCTTTCGAGACGGTCCGGCGGCGCAAGGACGGCAGCCTCGTCGATCTCTCGATCACCGTCTCGCCGGTGCGCCGCGCCGACGGCACGATCATCGGCGCCTCGAAAATCGCGCGCGACATCTCGGAACGCAAGGCGGTCGAGGCGCAGCTCGCCCGCCAGGCCGAGCGGCTGACCCAGCTCAATCGCGCCGCCCTCCTCGTCTCGCAGGATCTCGACCTCGAACGGATCGTCCAGTCGGTGACCGATATCGCGACCGAGCTCAGCGGTGCGCGCTTCGGCGCCTTCTTTTACAATGTTTTGGGCGACGAGGGCGAAAGCTATCTGCTCTTCTCGCTCTCCGGCGCGCCGCGCGAGGCGTTCGAGCGCTTCGGCATGCCGCGCAATACCGCCGTCTTCGACCCGACGTTCCGCGGAGCGGGGACGATCCGGTCGGACGATATCCGCAAGGATCCGCGCTACGGCCTGAGCGCGCCGCACCACGGCATGCCGGAGGGGCATCTGCCCGTCGTGAGCTATCTCGCGGTTCCCGTCATCTCGCGCTCGGGCGCGGTGCTCGGCGGTCTTTTCTTTGGCCATGACGAGCCCGCCATGTTCAATGCCGAGGTCGAGGAGCTTGTCGAGGCCGTGGCTGCGCAGGCGGCGGTGGCGATGGACAACGCCCATCTTCACGAGGCGGCGCGCGTCGAGATCGCGGCGCGTGTGAGGGCCGAAGAGCAGCTCCAGCTCACCCTCGCCGAAATGCGCCACCGGGTGAAGAACACGCTCGCGATGGTCCAGGCGATCGCCGCGCAGACGTTTCGCGAGACGCCGGCCGCCGAGCGCCAGTCGTTCGAGGCGCGCGTCCGCGCCCTCTCCGACGCGCACGACCTCCTCACCGAACGCCACTGGGGCACCGTATCGGCCGGTGAAATGATCGAGCGCGCGCTGCACGCTTTCGACAAGATGAAGCCGGGCCGCATCAGCCTCGCGGGGCCGGACGCCGAGGTGCCGGCGTCGAGGGCGCTGCTCGCGGCGATGGCGCTGCACGAACTCGGGACCAATGCGGTCAAATATGGGGCGCTGTCGGGCGATGCCGGCACGGTCGCGGTTGAGTGGGACATGGTGAACGAGAACGGTCGGGATCGGCTCCGCTTGCGCTGGAGCGAGCAGGGCGGTCCCCCGGTTTCGTCTCCCACGCGCACGGGTTTCGGCACGCGAATGCTCGAACGGGCGCTCCGCGGGAAGGGCGGCAGCGCTGCGATCGAGTTCCGGCCCGAGGGTGTTTGCTGCACCCTTGAGCTTCCTGCATGACAAGCATCGCGGACGCGGCGGGATCGCGCGAGGTTCGCGCGCTTCGTTGGTCGAGGATCGAAGGTGAGGGCCGAAGGTCGATGGTCGAAGGGAGCGGGTCGCAGGGCGCGCGTCTCAATCCTTGCTCGTGGCTGGCGAGTCCGGCGCGGCTCGGTTAAGGCGTAGCCATGGCGGGAATCGGATCACGCATCGACGAGTCGGGGACGCTGCTGCGGGTGGCAGGCGGCTTTGCGCTGCGCCGCGACCTCGGCGGCCGCTGGCGGCTCGACCTTCGCCGCACCCCCGTAGACCATGTCGAGAAGCGCGTACGCATCACCGGCACGCTCGTCGGCGACGATCTTGTCGAAGTCGACGGCGTCGCCCCGGAAGGTGCCACCCCGCCGGGTGGCGAACGCCCGGACAGCGGCTCGGCGATGGAGGCATAGACACGCCGCGACTAGCCGGAGCTGCCTGGCGGAAGGATCGTAAAGGCGGATGTCCGCAGGCGGTCCGGATGCCTCTCATTTTTGACGGTCTCGAGCCGCGGAACAAAGTGCTGCGGCGCCGGTTGAAGCTTGCATGACTCAGACCATCGCAACCCCCACACCTGCCGCCGATCCGGCGCGTTTCATCGTCCTTCTCTGTGCGCTGGCGCAAATCGGAGCTGCCCTATTGCCCGCGATGGGGATCGGCACGCCGGTCGGCGAGCGTTCGGACGCCGTGCAGACGCTGATAACGCCCGCGGGCTGGGCCTTCTCGATCTGGGGCGCGCTTTATCTGGGATCGCTGGTTTTCTCGCTTCTCCAGTTCACCGCTTCCGGGCGCGATAGCGCGTTGTTCGCCGCGCTGCGCTGGCCGGCGGCAGGGGCCTTCCTCGGCAACGCGCTCTGGGCCACTTGGGTGCAGCTCGGCGACATCGACGCGGTATCGACCCTCATCATCTTCGGTTCGCTCGTCTCGATCCTCATTGCTTACCGGCGGATCGCCTCCTGGACGACGTCCTTTTCGGCGGCCGAGCGCTGGGGCGCCATCCTGCCGCTGTCGGCGCTCGCTTCCTGGTTGACCGCAGCCTCGATCGTCAATGTCGCGGCCACGTTGCGCTACTATGGCGTCGACGCTGCGCCCGATGTCGCGCCGCTCATCTCCGCCGCGATTATCGTCGTCGGCGGTCTGATCGCGGCCGCGGCCCTTGCGCGGGGCAAGGGCAATCCGCCTTTCGCGCTCGTCTTCCTCTGGGCGCTGACAGCAATCTTCGCAGCCGGCGGGCAGGAGGCGGCTGCCGTCGCGGTGGCGGCAGCGATCGCGGCGATCTTGGTGCTGATCGGAATTTCGCTGGGCTGGCGCGACGGCGGCGCGCGCCATTGGTCCGGTTCGAGATCGTAAATCTATCTCGGGGGCGCTTGAGCGTCTTCGCCGCAGTCGGTTTGATTTCGAACTTTTCCGAGGTTGAGCGCGCGGTCGGCACTTTCTTGCGGCCAGGCGCACCGGGCATCGCCGCGTCCCTGCGGCCAGCCGCGATCCCGACCCGCGCTTGAGGCGTCTGCCGGGGCGCGGCCCCGGCGCAACGGGCTTCGCCCGTCCTCCACTGCCGTTGCGGCCCTCTGGGTGCGCCGGCGCCTTGCGGCGCCCCGGCTGCCTTCCTGCGCCGCGGGACGGGCTCGCGGGCAAGGTCAGGAGACACATCATGGGAGCCATCGGCTTCGTTAGCGGCACGATCGAGAAGGGCTTTGTCGGCGAACTTCGCACCCTCTCGATCAGGGTGCCGATCGAGATTCGCATCAACCGCGGCAAGGGGAGCGACGTGCAGCCCGACTACCGCGTCTACTCTGACGACGTCGAGATCGGCGCGGGATGGGTGCGCCTCGCGGCAGTTTCCGAGCGCCGCTATGTGTCGCTCGCGCTCGAAGCCCCCGAGTTCGGGCAGCGACGCCTTTATGCGAACCTTGCTCGCGCGGCAGGGCAGGACAATCCCGACGCTTATGCGCTGCTCTGGAACCCCGCTGACTGACGGCGTGCAGGAAACGCGGGTTATTCTCGCACTGGCTGCAATAGCTGGTGCGCGGGAGCCCCCGCCTTGATAGGGTGACGAAGATGAAAAGCGGTATCGACCATCTCCCCCCGCACAAGCAGCGCGAACTCGAGCGCGTCGTCGAGATTATCTTCGAGGAATTCGAGGATGCGCTGGCGCTCGCGACCCAGGGCTGGAAGAAGAAGGGACGCATCTCGAAGATCATTCTCTACGGCAGCTATGCCCGCGGCGGCTGGGTCGACGAGCCGCACACCGCCAAGGGCTATCAGTCGGACTATGACCTGCTGATCATCGTCAACGACAAGCGGCTGACCGATCGGGCCGACTATTGGTCGAAGCTCGACGACCGGCTCATTCGCGAGTTGTCAGTGACGAAGACGCTGCGGACGCCGGTGAATTTCATCGTGCACAGTCTCGACGAGGTGAACTCCGGGCTGTCGCAGGGCCGCTATTTCTTCATGGACGTCGCGCGCGATGGGATTGCGCTGTACGAGGCTGAGGACAGTAAGCTTGCCGAGCCGCAGCCGAAGACACCGCATGCGGCGCTGGAGATGGCGCGGGAGTATTTTGACGAGTGGTTTCCGAGCGGCGGCGAGTTCTTCGACAACTACCAATTCAATCTGGATAAGGAACGTTTCAACAACGCCGCTTTCCAACTTCACCAAGCAGCGGAGCGCTACTACAATTGCGCTCTTCTCGTCTGCTCGTTCTACTCACCCCACGTGCATAACCTCGCCTTCCTGCGAACCCAAGCGGAGCGGATTGATACGCGGATAATCGATGCCTGGCCTCGCGAGACGAGGTCGGAGCGGTCTCACTTTGAGAAGCTGAAAGAGGCATACATCAAGGCGCGCTACTCTAAGCATTACAGCATCACCGCCCAGGAACTGGCTTGGCTGGGTGAGCGGGTTGCCGATCTGGCTAGCATCGTCGAACTGGTGTGCCGCGAACGCATTGTGCTCTTGGAATCGACGGCGCGCGACGCTGGCTGAGGCTCCAAAAGCAAAGGGCCCTGCCATGGCAGAGCCCTCTCTTCTTTCGGCGTGGAGGGGTCTCCAACCGAAAGATGCCCCTTTTGCTCCCGGGGTCGCACGGAAGCATTAGAACGACGACAATAAGCCTCCGGTCGTCCATGGCAATAAACACAGGTTAAGTCGGCGAACTTAGTTTTAGATCGCCGTGCTGATGCGATACGGTCCTTTGCGAAGGGGGAGGGTCTCACCCTTCCAGCTGAGCTGCACCAGATTCTTGGCGAGCATGCCGTCGATTGCGGCATGGTCCGTTGGCATGGTGCTGCGCCAGTTCGGTCCGTCGATTATCGCGCGAGCGACCTCACTCGGACATACCGAACCCCCAGGGAACCGGGCGGCCAGAAGCGCGAGAACTTCCTCACATACTTTATCGTCCACGCTCGCCTCCACCACGCGACGAGCGTCCTTTGGTCATAGGGTCTGGTTTCGGTGGCGGCTTCCATCCCGGAGGCGGTGTCATGCGTTGCTGGTTCGTGCCGAGTCCCATCGCCCCAGGCCGCTGCCGCTCGATACCGGACAGGTCCGCCTTCTCTGCCTTGTCGGGGGTCGCGCCGCCGCGCAAAAGATTGATCTGGTCTCGGCAGCGGCGTGCCTCTTCGAAGTCGAGGTCGGCCACGGCGGCTTGCATTCTCTTTTGAAGTGCTTCGATTGTGTTGGCCATTCTTACATTACGCATGACCCGAGGATTGGCCGCATCCAGTTGGCAGCGCCTGCATCTCGCCGGATAAGTTGCATACGAAACGATGTGTTGCGCTGTGGCATCAGTAAGAAAGAATCGCCGAACCGGTGCGGCAATTTCTATGGCCTCTTCCTTGCGTTGAAGTATGTGCCACCCGCGACCCGATGAAGGGGCTCCTTCATCACAAAAACTTGGCGGCCGTTCCGGCCGCCTTTTTTTTGGGCTGATTGCAATTCCGGCGACTGGCGGCTCAGCGCCCGATGTCGGTCGTTGCGGCCGCCGGCAACCAACGCTCGAAAGCGGACATTCGGTTTCACGGTGATCAGAGGCAGCAGTGCGCCCCACCCAAGCCATTCGGAGGTATCGATCAAATACCCGAAAGCGGAAATTAGACCGAGCGGGCCGGCGGCAGGAATGTCGGACAACCCGGAAAGCTCCTTTCAGAAACGCCGACTGAGATAGCGGACGTTCTAAGTTGCGAACCGGCATGTAAAATTTCGTCGACATTGCTGAGATGTTTAAGCTGCGAGGCAAAAAGGCAGTTGCGACTAATTTGTAGGTGCGCTCAGAGCTTGCGCCAGAGCAGCGCCTCGAGCTTGTCGATCTGAAGTGCGACCGATGACGGCGGAACATCAAATGCATCTACCTATTTCTTAGGTTTCATCTGCGGGCGAGCCGATTCGGCGGCAAGGCCCTCCGCCTTCATATCCGCGATGAGGTTTTCGAGCGCCGCGATGTCGACATTGAATTCATCGGGCTTGGGAACAGGAACCGTGTCCGCCGCCGGATTGTCGTGACTATGGGTATTTGCCTTCGTCATTCCTTCGTGGAAGCGGATCGCGAGCGCATCGGACAGTGTGACGAAGCGCAACAGCTGCGTCTGAATGACGTCGGTGCCACGACGCACGATGTCGCGAAAAATCACTTCCTCGACTACACGCTCATAGGTATCGCGTAGACGTCCATAGAGGTGCTTGACCTTGTATTCATAGTCGGCGGGACTAGTCGCGAGCAGTTTGGGAAGCGGCGCGAAGTCGTTCTTGATCTTGCCGATGCGCTTGGCGACGTTGAGACCCTTCCAAACCATGCCTGCAGGGTCGATTTTACCCGCCGCATCTTTGTCACCGAACAGAGCAATCGTCACCGGTTCAAGGCCCCGGTTTTCCGCGGCGGTACAGAGCTCGTTGAAGAAGATTATGTCGTGGGTGAACACGACGACCTGGCGTTGGCAAGCCTCTTCAGCGAGCCGTTCCGCAACGCGCGCACTGCGGTCGCGGTCGAGCGAGGACACTGGATCGTCGACGACGATCGGGCCGGAACCATCGGTCAACGCCACCTCGGTCAGGAATCCCGCGAGTGCGAGCGCACGCTGCTCACCTTCGCTGAGAATTTCGGAGGTCACCTTGGTGAGCTTGGTCTGCGGATCGACCTCGAATTTCGCCTCGGTCTGGCTGCTCTTGCGCGAAAGGCCGACCTTTAAGTGCATGATGTCGAACCGTTCACGCTCCGCATCAAATTGCGTGACGACAGCGGTCGTCAAATGCATATCGACCAGTTCGTTTGCACGTTGCGTGATGCTTCTGGTGTGCACTTCGCCGAGCGCTTTTTCATAGGCGGCATCGGCGATCATCAGATCGCGCCGGGTCACGAGCTTTGTCCGATTGGCGGCGAGGATCTTCTTGTCCTCGAGTTCAGCCTTCTCGGCGACCAGCTTGTCGCGCTCCTCCGTTTCCCCGGCCTTGGCGAAAGCTTCCTTCTCGTCGCGCAGCTTCTGCGCCAGCGCTTTCAGCTCGGCATGCGGCGAAACAAACGCTGGAATGGGCTTGGTGTCTTCGCCCGCCAACCTCGCAGCGGCATCTGTCCGCCGGTCGATCGATGCGATTTGGAAACTCGCCACGGCGTCGGCGAGACCGCCGTCGCGTTGCCGGACCTGGTCGACCCGATCGGTAAACCCCTCAGCGCGTAACTGCGTCAGCGGTGCAAGCGCTCCTGCGGCGTCCGCGAGCGCCTTCTCGGCCTTCGTGGCGGCCACATCGAGCGTGTCGTCCATATATTTCTGAAAGCGCTGCATCCGCTCCGCGCCATCTTCTCGCAGTGGCTGCTGACACAGCACGCAGGCCGCCGGGCCACTATCGCTGGCTAGGACCGGAAAGTCTGACCCGGCATAGGCTTCGCTTACGGAATAGTCGCGCGCTGCGTTCCACAGCGCCCGCCAGGTTTCGCTACCCACTCCCGGGAGCGGCTCGTCGGTGAATAAGGCGCCTGCCGACAGCTGGGCCGTCTTGCGCGCGGTAACCGCAGTCTCGCGCAGGTTGGTGAACGTCGCCAGAGAAGCGTCCGAATAGGCAGTTGCCGCACTCTCGCATTCGCTGGCGATTGCATCGACCCATCCGATGAGCGCGTTGAGATCGGCAACCGCTGCGGCGCTGGCAGAGAGGATGGCCACGATTTCGTCGAGGCGCGCTTGGTCTTCTGGCTTGAACGTCGCTGCCTCATCGATTTTGACATTGTCCGTGGCCTTGGTGAGCGTCCGGTCGAATGTCTGCGCTTTGGTCGTGCGTTGCACGGGAAAGGCAATAGCGGTCAGGCTGACCTTGTTGCCGATCGCCGTCGCCCGTTCCGCCTCGAGACACTCCTTCAATTTGAGGCAAACGCCGTTGAGCCGGTGGGGCAGAGCCAGGCCAAAGGGCAGATAACGAATCTGATTGCCGCTATCGACATAGAGCTGCGCCGACAAAGTATCGAACACCGCGACTTGCATGAGCTCGGGCCGGGCAGTCATTCCGCTCGTCCAGGCGATCGATGCGTCCCCGCTGCCTGTATCGACGATGATCTCGGCGGCTTGCGGACCCGTGCTTCCGCCATAGACGTCGGAGAGAACCTTGAGCTTGTCCGCCTTTTCTACCCGCGTTCGGCAGGCCGTACGCAGAATCCGCACGAAGCCGCTCTTGCCACTACCGTTGCGGCCGTAGACGACCGTCAGCGCCTTTGGACAAAAATCGAGACCGGCCTTCGGAACGAGCCGGTTGACGTTCTCGACATTCGCGATCCCTTTGAGCACCACCGGTTGCTGCTTGCCACCGCCGAAATGCGCCTTCACGAAAGGCACCGGTGTGGGGGCCGGGCTTGGGAGGACGAAACCTGCGGCATGTTTGATCATTGCCAGCAGCTCGTCGGAATCCCCGTCGGTTAAATCATTGCTTACCGCAAGCCGTCGCAAGGCATCTTGGCGCCAAGGCGAAAGCTTCTTCGACCAGTTCTCGATATCGTCGATCGGCTCCGTCGCCATGTTTCCCCTCGCTTCTGTCCCTGCTGCCCGCCGTGCTCAGGCCTAGGCGTGCCTCTTTTCGTCTTTCAAGCCGACCTGACAACTGCCAACCAATCGATGTGCCGGCAATTTTAATCCAGAACGAACACTTTCTTTGGTCTTGGTAGAGCCCTCTTGTCGCTTCGCCACCATTGTTCGATATCTGTTCGACGCATCGCGGAACCGATGCTAGTTTTATACGCAAGGGGGAGTTAGCAAAAGTGTTGCGTGTAAATAACCCGTTGGTTCGATTCCGGGATGTCGGGGACGATCCTCAAAGAGTAGAGGCTGGGGGAGGATGATCCGCATCCTCCACACAGCCGACTGGCAGCTCGGCAAGCCGTTCGCGCGCTTCCCGGACGAGGTCCGTTCGGCGCTTTCCGAAGCTAGGCTCGATGTCGTCGACAAGATCGGCGCGCTCGCGCGGGAGCAGGAGGCCGGCCATGTGCTGGTCGCAGGCGACGTTTTTGACAATGTCGATCCGGGCGATCGCATCCTTACGCAAGCGCTTTCGCGCATGAGCCGGGCCAGCACGACCTGGTGGCTCATGCCTGGAAATCATGATCATGCTCGCGCCGACGGCCTCTGGTCGCGCGTTCGCCGCCAAGCGCCACCCAATGTCCGTGTGCTCGATCGTGCGGAAGCGGTGGAACTTGAGGAGCAGGCCTGGCTGCTTCCCGCGCCGCTCGAGCATCGGCGCACGCGGGACGATCCGACAGAGTCTTTCGCCTCGATGTCCACGCCCCTGGGCGCAATCCGTATCGGTCTTGCACACGGGTCGATTACCGATTTCGGTGGCAGCAGTCCCGCCACGAACGTCATTCCACCCGATCGGGCCCGTCAGGCGGGCCTCGACTATCTTGCGCTTGGCGACTGGCATGCTCATCTGCAAATCAACGATCGCACAGCCTATTGCGGTACGCCCGAAGTCGATGGCTTCGGGAGTGAGGAGCCCGGCAGTGTTATCCTCGCCGACTGCGCCGCCGGCGGCCCTCCGAGCCTGCAGCGCGTTCGATCAGGAACTTATTGGTGGCTGACCCAGATATGGGAACTTCATGGTCGTGATGACTTCACGAGCGCGCTTCAAGGGCTGCGCGTGTCGGACGATCTCCCGCGGACTCTGCTCGACTTGCGTTTGGAGGGCACCGTTTCGCTCGCAGACCGCATCGCGATGCTGGATGAACTTGGGACCGTGCTCGCTCATGAGCTGCGCTGGCTCGACCTGCGTCATGAGGGCCTCGCGATCCGACCAACCGAAGACGATATCGCCGAAATCGATGTGCAGGGGACGCTTGCCAATGCGGCATCGCTGCTGGCGAGTAAGGCCGACGCGGGCGGCGACGAAGGATCGCTCGCGAGCGCCGCGCTCGAACGGCTCTATGTCGAAGCACTACGCGCGCAGCGGGAGGCTGACGCATGAAGCTACGTGCGCTGGAAGTCGCCAATTTCCGCAAATTCCGCAAGCCGCTCGAGATCACCGGCATTGCCGAGGGGCTCAATATCGTCGTCGAACCGAATGAGGCGGGAAAATCGACTCTTCTCGAGGCATTGCGCGCCGCGCTGTTCATTCGCCATTCGGCGAAGAGCGAACTCGTGCGGTCGTTTTGCCCGTTCGGCGACGAGGTGGGGCCAAGGGTCGGGCTCGATTTCGAGGTCGATGGCGAGGCATGGCGGCTCGACAAGCAGTTTCTCAAGGCGGCATCGATCACGCTCGTCGGCCCTTCTGGCCGCTTCGAAAGCGACGCCGCTGAGGACCGGCTGCAGACCCTGCTTGGCTTCGACAAAGGTAACAATCGCGGCACCGATCCTGAAAGCCGCGGTGCGCTGGGCCTGTTGTGGGTTGAGCAGGCGAGTGCGTTGGCGGTCGAACCACCCGGCCATCTCGTGCGCAACAACATTCGCAGCGCTTTGGAAGCCGAAGTCGGCGCCGTCTTGGGTGGTCGGCGGTTTGAGCTGGTGCGGGCGCGGATCGACGAAGCATATGCCGCGCTCAGAACGGCCCGCACTGGCAAGCCAACCGGGCGTCTGGCGGAAGCCGAGTCCCGTGCCGCCGAGGCCGGCGCGCGCCGAGAGGTGGCTGAGGACCAGCTGCGATCCTACGAGCAGTCGCTCGCTGCCCTCGAGCAGGCGCGCACTCAGAAGCGGCTCATCGAGCGCGAGCTTGAGGATCCCGAAATGGCCGAGCAGCGGCGCAAGCTTGCCGAAGATCTCAAGCTCGCCGAATCCGCGCAGCTGCGTCTGACTGCGGCACAGGCGCGTCATGCAGAGGGCGAAGCCCAGCTAAAGGCGCTCGATCAGGCGCTTGCGGCCTTCGAGCACGCCGAAAGCGCCGTGCATGAGGCGCTTGCCGTGCGCGACAAGGCGAACGCAGCGCTGGCCGCGCATCGCCAGGACCATGAGATGGCGGTGGAAGCAGAGACCACTCGGCGCACAGCGCTAGCCGAGCGTCGCCAGGCACGCCGCGATGCGCAAGGCGCACTCGACGCAGCGCGGACGATTGCTGAGGGCAATGCGCGGCGGCAGGCCGTTGCCAGGGCCCGCGCACAGCTCTCACAGGTTAAGGCGGCTGAGCAGGCGATCGCCGTCAAGCGCGACCTTGCGAACTCTTCGCTCACCGCAAAAGATGTCGAACAGCTCGCCGCCCTCGACCGCAAGGTTACCGAAACGCAGACGCTGCGCGATGCGGGTGCGGTCTCGATCGAAGTCGAATTGACCGAGGGGCAAACGTTCACGATCGATGGTGAACCGGCCACGGCCGGGCGTCATGACGTCCTTCAGGCGACTACCTTTGCGATTGGTAAGGCTGCCCGCCTGACCATTACCCCTCCCGCCGTTGTCGGACGAAGTGCCGTGGACGCCCACGACGCGGCGCTCGAGGCGTATCACGACAAGCTCGCAGAGCTGGAGGTTGAGAGCTACGCAGCCGCGGTTAAGCGCCTCAATGCGGCCCAGAACGCGCGCGATGAACTTGTTGTGCTCGAGCGACAACTCGCCGCTCTGTGCCCAGGCGATATCACACTGGATCTCGCGCCCGGCGCAGCTGCCCTCAAACTATTCCTTGAAGATCAGACCGCAGATGCGGACGATGCGGAAGCCGAACCCGACCTTGCGGCCTTATCGAAGGCGCTCGACTTAGCGAACGAAGCCGAACAGCATGCAATTGGCCAGCACGAGAGTGCCCAGCAAACGCATCATCAGGCCGAGACGCGACTCGTTCAGCTCGGCGCTGATACGGCGACGGCGGAGCGCGACGTCGCCAGTGCGCAGGCGCAGCTCACGGCGCTCGAAGGCGAGCACGATCGGTCCGCACTCGCGGCACAGCGCCAGGCGGCAGGGGAAGACTATGCGCGCCGGGTCGACGCGCTTGATCAGGCTGAACGCGCCGCCGGCGCGCTCGATATCGAGCGGATTCGCCGCAGTATTGCTCACCAGGATCAAGCTCAGACGCGGGCCCAGGAAGAACGCCTCGCGCTCGTCGCGAAGATCGCGTCGCTCGAGGCCACCGTGGCGAGCGAGGGACCCAAAGGCCTCGCCGGCATCGCCGCTGAAACGCGCGAGGTGGAGGAGAGCGCCGCCGCGCAGCTGGTACGGCTGACGCGCGAAGCCGATGTCCTCGCGCTTTTGCGCGACACCTTACGTGAGGCGGGCGACGCGGCGGCGCGGACTTTCCTAGGGCCTGTCACCCGCCGCGCCGCCCGTTATGTCGAGCGTATCCTTCCTGGCAGCGATCTCGTTTTCGCCGAAGATATGGGGTTAGTCGGCGTGCGTCGGGACGGTTTCGACGAGGGCTGCGGTGATTTAAGCCGTGGGACGCAGGAGCAACTCGCCGTGCTCACGCGTCTCGCTTTCGCCGACCTTCTTCTTGATCGTAAAGCGCCAGTCTCTCTCATTCTTGACGACCCGTTGGTCTATTCCGATGATGCTCGCCTCGAGGTCATGACCGATCTGCTTGAGGAGGCTGGCACGCGGATGCAGGTCATCCTGCTCACCTGCAGGTCCAAAGCCTTCCGGCATGTTGCAGCCCATCGCATCGACCTTGCGGGGGCGTCCGCGTGAGCCGCGTGTTGGGCACCTTCATCGCGGCGGGAGGCGCTTGATGCTGTTCGGTCAGCTCAATGACTATATTTTACGCTCTTCTCGGGCTCGACCGGCACCTCTACGAGGCGGTGAGCGTGAAGATTTGCGAAAATTTCTATCGCAGCGACCTGCGCTTTCCGAGTCAGGTCGAGATTGTCGGCCTGGTCTACGAGACGCTCGCGAGCAATGCCGATCTGTGGCGTGAGGACGAAGCTCCGGTCGTGCTCGATCAGGTCGTCACGCGAAAAGGGCGGCGTATTCGTCGGGCAAGAATGAAAGGCGACTTCTGCCCGAGAGATCCGAACGTAGGAACGTCCGCTTTGTTGGCGATGGCTGACATGCGGAAATGAAAAGGGAATGACATAGCCGGGTACCTCGCCGAAAACTGCCAGTCGGAAATCGGCCAGGCTACTCGAACAGAGCATCGAGCGTGGCGAACACGCCGGCGGTACGCCACAGATTGCGATTACCGATTACGTATAGGGCCTCTTTGGCGCGCGTTACTGCGACGTTGAGGAGGTTGGGTTGTTTGCCAGCCCAAGCGCGGGCGCCTGTCTGATCGGCATTGGGAGCGCCGAGCACGAAAATCACCGCCTCGGCCTCGCGGCCCTGCACCGTGTGGATGGTTCCGACACGCTCATAGACCCAGCTGCCGAGCTCCGGGATTGCGGCATTCAGGGCGGCGCTATCGCGGATCGCGGCGCGCAGGCCATCGGCGACCTGCACGAAGGGCGTGACGACATAGAAGTCGGGCGCAATGCCTTTCGCGATGATCTGCTCCAGCAGACGGACCGCCTCGCGGCCTTCATCTGGGCACCATTTGTCGCGCCCTGAACCTTCGACGTTGATCCAGCGCGACGGTCCGAGACAGGCGCGAATGTCTGAATTGCGGGGCGTTTTAGCCTGCACCATGAGATTTTCATAGGCGATGCTGTTGGCGATCTTGAACATTGGCTCGCAGCAGCGGCGATGGACAAGCAGCGGAACGCCGACCGTTCGGCTTCCGGCGCCCGACGGAAACTCAGCGAACCAGGCGGTAGCATCATCTGCCAGTGTCTGGACCGAGGCCGCGGGGGCGCCGAAGCGCTCGGCATCCACTCCGAAGCTGCGGCAGATGGCGCCGACAAGATCATCGGGAAGCATCACGACGGGCGGGACCTGGATCGGGTCGCCGACGACGACGGCATGGTTCGCACGCAGGAGCGCGCCGACCGCTTGCTGCGGCGCCGCCTGACCTGCTTCGTCGATGAGAAGCCAGCCGAGCGATTGGGGCGGCAGCTTTCCGAGCATCGCGCTGACCGACGCGAAGGTCGTCGAGACCACCGGCACGACCAAGAAAAGGCTCGACCAGATATCCGGTATCACCGCGTCGCGCGCGGGTGAGCCGAGACCCTTTCCATCTAGGACCTGCATCGCGAGGCCGAGATTGTGGCGAAGCGGTTTCGCAGCGGCATCGAGAAAGGCCCGGTGTAGATCCATAGCCGCTTCGAAAAGGGCATCACGTTCGCGATGCTCGGCCTTGGTCAGCCAAGGCGCCGCCTTCTGAACGATGGTGTGGCCATTCTCGAAAAACTCCTCGTCGATGATATCGCCCGTACGCGCTCGCTTGTCGCGGCGCCATTCTGCCGCCATTGGCGCGAGCTGCTGGCGAAACGCGTCGGCTTGTTTCGCGGCGCCAAGTCCGAGCCAGGGCGAGCGGCCGAGTTTTAGCAATTTGCCGTCCGGCCATGATTTTTCCTGCGACGCGCTTTGGCACGCATCGACGAGCGCATAAGAAAGCGGAGCGTGATCGGCTTCCCAGTCCCGATAGCAGCGAGTTCCGAAGAGGCGGTGGAACCAGCTCGGCCGACCGGCGCCATGCGCTTCGACCGCCTCGAAGCGCCGCTCGATGACCGGCAGGTGCAGTCCGCGGACGCGCAGCAGTTCGACTTGCGCGAGTATGTCGTTGACGCGCCTTTCGAGCTCACGAAAGCGCTCGCGCTTCTGCCGCCAATTGCCCAGCGCCTCGCGCCGGCTGCGCGGCGGATCGAGCGCGGTGACGATGTGAGGTGGTCGTGATGGCTTGCCGGGCTCGTCGATCTCTGCCTCGCGGCCATCTACTGCTTTCAGATATGCGAACAAACCATTGTCCGCGTTCCACCAGAAATCATCCTTGAACGCATAACGATTGGATGAATTGCCGAGAATCGCGGCGATCAGCCCCCAGCTCGGCCCGCCAACCATCGTCTGCGCAATGGGTTCGAAATAACGCATGTCCGAATCTTCGGCGATGGCGCCTTTCGCCGGGAGCTCACCGCTGACATTTTCCACCGCTTTATTGTTCGATGAAGCGACGAGAATCTCGAAACCCTTTAGGCGCGGATCGAGCCGGTAGAGATGGATCCAGGCTGCACCCGCTTTCAGCGTTTCGCCCGACGCGGTGAAGGCCTGTTCGGGATCGGCAAATCCCGCCATCACGCTCGCTCGTGCAGTCACAAGGGCGGCGACAACATCGCGGAGCAGTGTCGTTTTGCCCGTGCCCGGTGGACCATTGACGGCCAGTATCTCGCCCGTCGCCGTTGCGGCGGCGAGATTGACCGCCGCCTGCTGCATCAGGACGAGCGGGTGGCGGCCGAGACCCGGCCACCGGCCGGCTGGAATGGAGGCGGGTGCAACGGCCTCTTCGATTGCCAAGGCGTCGTGCTTCAGATCGCGCCGCTGTGCGGGTTGTTTTGCGCCGAGGTAGCGCAGTAAGAGGTCGGGTGCATTGCGACCAGCGCAGAGCTTGCTGGCTGACGCAAGGTCCTTCAGGAAGAAGCTGTTGAGCAGTAGTGCCTCGGGCGGGTCTTTTGATTTGAACGGGACGAGGCTGCGGACAGCGAAGCTCGGCGGGCGGAGAAGTGCCGGCTCGATGGCGAATTCAGCTGCTAGCCACTCATAGGCGGCGCGAATTGCTTTTTCGTCGAGCGGAAACGGTTTTCCGTCCGATCCTTCGCGGTACAGCCGCTCGTGCAACGCTTCGCCAATACGCTCTTCCTCGCCCGGCCAACGCGCGAGCGCGGCGGGCCCTTCGCACAAGATGACCGGTAGCCCCCAGCCGAAACTCGACAAAGTGGCGCATTCATCTTCAATCGGTCGGCCGTCACGATCGACGATAACGACCGCAAGCGGCGTGTCGCCACGCGCCTGCGGGCGTTCGGCCCGTCCATCGCCGAAGCGCTGGAGTAGCCGATCTACCGCTCCCGCCATATCGATCGATCCGAGGACGATCTGGTAATAGAGCCGCTTTCCGGGCGGACCTTTTGCTCCGCTTGCCCAGGGCAGGCCGCGATCCAGGCGCGCGATTCTTTTGATGTCGCCCGCAAGATCGGCGGGCCGCCGGTAGCTCGTCGGAGAGAGAACCTCGAGTGCAGTCCACGCCTGCAATATCTCGACCGGATGGTTCGACCCGTCGGTTCGCTCCGGCAGGGCAATGATGGGCAGTGCCGTCTCAGCCGGCATCGTGGCAGATGGACTGAAGTTGGGGGGCGGAATCTCCCGCGCTGTTGGGCGGACCCTCGCCGGGGCTGGCGCCGGCTTCGGCGCGGGCTGGGCGACCTTCGTCGCGCTGGCCTTCGGCGTCTTTTTTGCCACGGCCAGTTGGTCGCGCAAGCGCCCCGCGCGCGCGGTATTCCGGTGACGCAGCTCAGCGAGGATTAGCGCATCGGTGGCCGCATTCTTGCCGGCGAGCGTTTCCAGTTCGGCAATACCGGACTGGGCAAAAGGACGGTTCTTGAATGACATCTCGGCGGCTCTGTTACGCATCAGGTGATTTGAGAGAGGAAGGCGCGTTGTGGGTGGGCAGTCGCTCCAGTCTGAAAGCGGACCCGTGAATTTCTAGTTTGTCATCCAGTCGATATAGCGCGCGATCCAATGATGTTCTTCGGGCGCAATTCGGCCGTCGGCCTCGATCACCCGCTTCGCATAGCCCGCCACGATCGGACGCAGCGTATCCGAAGCGCGGATGCGCTGCGCCGCCAGGACGAAGGCCTCGACGTCAGGCGCCATGCGCCGGATATGAGCCGAGATATCGGCCTCGGGAAATGGCGCGCGAATCTCGGCACGGATCCACCAAGACGCGGTGAAGGTGTCGATCTCGTCATTCTCCGCGGCATCGACATGCCCGTCGCATCGCGACAAAAATATGAGTGCCGTCAGGCCGGCGCCAAGGTCGGCGCGCTGCACCGGGGAGAGGCCCCAACCAAGGGGGCTCTCGCCAATTCGATCGTCAGCGAAGGGCGCAAAATAGTCGGTGCCCCCAGCCAGTTCCTCGCCGGTCTCGGCGTCGTGGACGGCTTCGATCCGCGTCATCAGGAACACGCGCTGCGCGCGGCGGTGATGGCAAAAGGCTCGCAGATAGCGCTTGCCCTGTCCCGTCTCGATGCGGATGCAGCTGACCTGTCGCAGCGAGGCGGCTCCCTTCGCGTCGCGATAGGAGATGATGATTGTCAGGCCGTTGACGCTGTCGCCTGCGGGTTCGCGCATAGCCGGCAAATCGACGGGAGCTTCATCGGAATCTTCTTCCGGCAGGCGGGGCGTAAAGCCTTGAGGCGACGGCGCTTGCGGAACGCTTACGCCAAATCGCTCGCGAACCAGTTCGAGTATCTGAAGCATATGAACCTCCGTCCGTGTCAGCTAAGGTCAAAATGATGGGCGACGGTCATGACAGCGCCCGCGCGATGTCGCGGATCATGTCGCCTACATCGGTTTCGAGGTGCGCATGGCGCTTGACCCAGAAGCGGCGGAGCAGATCCTCGGGAATATACTCGTCATACTTCTCATGGGCGAGATTGGAGACGAAGCGGCCAAGGATTTCGATCGGCGGGCAACCATCGAGCGCCCCGAGCACTTGGGCCGCCTCGTCTGAAGGGGTGCCAAGGAGCGTCACCCCGACGTCGAACGTCTCGCACTCGAACCCGACCGATCCGAGCAGCACCGCCAACAGGCCATTGGCGACGCTGCCGCGCCAGGTCATGAGATGCGTATCCTTGCCGGCCGCGATCAGCGGCGTTCTCGCGAGGTCGAGCGCGGCGAACATCTCGCGCCCTTCGGTGAGCAATCGGGCAGCGACGGGGTCGAGATAGGCCGGCATGTCGGATGCGACGAGCGCGTCGCGGATCGCACTTGCGAGCCGATCGTGGATCGGTTCTCCCGACACGCGATCGAATTTCGGGATACGGCCGGCACGATGGGCAGCGACCTCGACGACTTTCGCCGGGTCGTCGATAGCTACCGCGCGCCACCGGCGCCCGGCGAAGGACAGGATGCTTCCGACCGCGAGTGCATTGACGATTGGCAGCGTGCCAAGCGACCGGCCCTGATGGACGAGGCGCCATTCTTCATCCGTCTTGAAGTTGGCGTAAAAGTCGCGCGAGGCCGTGAGCCGTTCGCCAAGCGGCCCGAGCATCAACGACCCGTCGGGCGCCTGTTCGAGCATCGGCTCTTCTCCACCGCCGAGCCCGCGCAGCAAATCTGCGAAATCGCCAGGTTCGATCGCCGCGAATGGGCCATCGCGGCCGATTGCCTTATAGAGCTGATCGGCTCGCTGCGCGCCGCGCTCGGCAATGCGCGACAGTAGCTGGTGGACGGTGACCGAGAGGAGGGCGGAATCGCCCAAAGGCGGCTCCACGAACCGCTCGGCAAGCAAGTGCAGCGCCGCGACCGACTGCGCAACGGGAAGGTGAAGCCGGTCAAGCGGATCGGCGTCGGCCGCCAGATAGGGCTCGCGGACATAACCCCGGAAGATGGCCGCGCTGCCTTCGCGCCGCCCCGACCGGCCAAGCCGCTGGCGAAGCGATGCGAGCGAGCGCGGCGCTCCGAGCTGTGCGACGCTGTGGACAGACCCGATATCGATTCCGAGCTCGAGCGTCGTCGTGGCAACTGCGGTCGTCGGAAGGCGATCCTCTTTGAGGCGCGCCTCGACTTCTTCGCGCAATTCCCTGGCGAGGCTTCCATGGTGCGGGAAGAACTCGTTCGGCACGCCGCTGTCTTCCGACAAGGTCCTGAGGCGGTCGGCAAGGGCTTCGACGTTGGCGCGCGAACCGGCGAAGAAGAGATTGTTCTTGCCGCGCAGAATCTCGTGCGTGTGCCGTGCGATCTCGGCGAGGGCACTGCGAACCTCGAGGTCCGCCGCTGGCGGGCTCGTCTCCGGTGGCTCGACGACGGCACGTATCTGAAGCTTGAGCGGCGCGCCGCCGCCATCGACCGCGATAATCTCGGGTTGCGGTGTTCCGCCGGCGAGCCAGTCGACCGCATGCTGCTTGTCGCCAAGCGTTGCCGACAGTCCGATACGGCGGGCGCGGCCAAGCGAAATGGCATCGATCCGGTGCAACAGGCTCCACAGATGAAGCCCGCGCGGACCCTGAAGAAACGCATGGAGTTCGTCGATCACGATCGCGTCGAGCCGTCCGAACATCGCCTCGATACTTGCGGGTCGCCGCACAAACATCGCCTCGATGGATTCGGGCGTGATGAGCACAACGCCCTCAGGTGACTTCAGTAGGCGCGTCTTCGGGCCTTGGGGCGCGTCGCCATGCCAGCGCGTCAGTCCGATTTCGAGATCCGCGCAGAGGCCTTCCAGCCTTTTATGCTGGTCGTTGATAAGCGCTTTCAGCGGAGCGACATAAAGGATTGCGACCCCGCTATCCTGCCGTGCTGCGGCTGCGCCGAGAAGTGGCAGGAAGGCCGCTTCCGTTTTTCCAGCAGCGGTTGCCGCTGCGATAAGGATGTCGCGGCGGTGCCCCGCAATGGCCATGATTGCGCGCGCCTGGACCTCGCGCAGCTGCGACCATCCCTGCACGCGTACCCAGCGCTGGACCTGCGGATGCAGTCGGTCGAATGCTGCTGCGGGATCAGAGAGTGAAGTCGGCAAGGCCATCGTCTTCAGCCGCGATCTCTTCGCCGACCGCGCCGTCATCCTGTTCAAGCGCGATCGCGCCGAGAAGCTGCGCCCATTCGGCGCCCGGATTCTGCTCTAAGACGGCTAGGAATTGAACGAATGCTTTGATCGTGTTTCGCGGTGTCCGGAAATAGGCTTCGCCGATCCGCTGATTGCAATGCTCCATGAAGGCCGCGAGCGCCGCATTGGGAACGAGATATTTTGAAGCATCGCCAAGAGCGAAGACCGACCGGATATTGCCGAGTAGTACGAGGAAATCCTCGGGGGACAGATTCTGGAGCCGGATGACGGGCCCTGTCATGTCGACGAGGCCGTGCGCCGCGAACTGGTTTTCGGCCAGCCGCGACTGGAGCGCTTCATAGCTGTAGAGCCCACGCCGGCTGTCCATCAGAAACTCCGGGGTTCCGCCGAAGATGAAGCCGAGACCTTCCGAATTGCCCTGCAGCATGTCGTTGACGATCCGCAGGATCTGCTCGAAATTCTGGTTGCGCGCCTGAGCGCTTTGCAGCTTGTAGATGTTCACCATCTCGTCGAACACGACGACAAGGCCCGAATAGCCCGCCAGCCTCACAAATTTCGCGAGAAGTTTCAGGCTGTCATAGACATCGGCGTCGTCGATGATCGAGCGCACCCCGAGCGCCTGGCGCGCCTCGGTCTTTGTCGGATATTCGGCGCGCAGCCAACGCAGCGCTGCCGCCTTCAGAGCGTCGTCGCCGGTTTCGCTCCCGCGCCAATAGCATTTCAGGACTTGTGCGAAATCATGGCCGCCTACCAATTCCTGAATCTCGCCAAGACGCGTGTGGATGGCTTGCTCGACCGTCTCGCCTCCGGTCTCGGCCTCCTTGACGCATTCGCTGATGAAGCGCTCGACGACACTTGCGAGCGCGCCTCCATCGGCTTTGGTCCGGGTTGCCATATGCCGCACTGCCTCGGCATAAAGGCCGCGCGCCTGCCCGCCCGTTGCATGAATGCGGCGGTCGGGGGCTAGGTCGGCGTGGATCGTTACGCAGCGTCGCTCGAGCGCGATCAGTCTGACGAGGCTGAGGAAGAAGGTCTTGCCGGCGCCATATTCGCCGATGATGAACCGTACCGACGAGCCGCCGTCGACGATCCGGTCGACATCCTTGACGAGCGCGCCGACCTCCAGCGCGCGGCCGACCTGGATATGCTGGAGGCCAATGCGCGGAACGACGCCGGCGGCTAACGCCTGAACGATAGTGTCGCGTTCACGCGGCTTCACCTGTGCGGGCTGGGTCATGGTTTTTGGATCATTCCTTTGAGCGTGGTCAGGATATGTGGCTGCAGGCAATAGATGTCCTCATCTTCGATCGCGACCTCGTCGAGGATATCGAACGCCCAATCGTTGATCGTCTCGATCGCACCGCCGGGAAGAAGCTTCTCGCGCTTGCAGAGCGAAGCGAAGACATCGGCTTCAATGGGGCTCTCGATGAGCGCCATGAGAAGATGGCTATGGGGAGCATCTAGTCCGGCGAAGAGCGCTTGCTCTTCGGCCTGGAGCGGTGCGGCGGGTTCCGGTTCGTTTTCGGGGTCTTCCTCCCGGAAGATCGAGGCGAGCATGGTAGAGACGGCGGCCGTTTCTTCGCGGATGCGAGCGAGCTTGTCGCTATCGATATCTCGCGAAACGCGGGCTGCGGCCTTGTTCGGGGTGGGCGCAGGTGACGGCGCATCAGGTCCGGAATGCAGCCGCGAATAAACTTCATCCTGCGGCTTCCCGAGCAATTTGTAGAGGCCCTCGAGAAAGCGCACCTCGGTCGGGGTGACGCGCTGATCGGCAAGCACGGCATTGATGACGGACTGCAGAACCATTTCTTTGTCGGCAGGGGTGAGATCGGCAACGCGCTTGGTCGCGGCGCGCAGCTTGGGCGGATTGTGCACAAGCGCATGCATGTGCGCCTCCAGCCGCGTGCGCTCCGGCGGCGTGAGTTCATTAAGTGCCCCGAGATCGCGCACGATCGATTCCAGTTCGGCCTCGACGACCAGATTATCAGCCTGTGCGGCGAGAACTGCGATCTCTACCATCGTTCGTGCAACGTCATACCGTCCGCTGCCCGCCGCAGGCGCACCCGAGGTAGCGTCAAACAGGCACAGGGTCATATCCTCGCTGAGCGTCGGAGCCGGCCCGAAGCGCTTGTCGGGTTCGAAACCGACTTTCATTGCATCCAGGATATCGCCGAGACGCTTTCGATAATTTTGCCGTTGATCTTTGGCCTCAATTGCCCCGTTATCCAAAAACAGATCGAGGAGTTCAGCAAGCTTGACGGGCGCGAAGCCGGTCCCTGCGATCCTTTCTTCCAGCTGGCTTCGCACCAACGCATAGCGGCCTGAAGGATCGCGCGACCGGATCAGCGGCGGAGCGAGCGCGGCGGCGAGCACCGAGCCTTGCTCGGCGGGGTGGCGGCCAAGGAAGCGGCTCAGGGGATCGAGCGCATCGGTGCAGTCGTTGAGCAACTGTTCGAACTTGGCGACAGGGGCACTGATCGAAGCGATGTCGGGAAGATGGTCTAGTGACGCGATTGCGTTAAATTCGCTGCTTGCCGAACGATATTGATAACTTAGCCGCGTCTTGGGTTTGGCGACCTTGATCCCGCCCGGAAAGCGAGTCTCATATTCATGGTGCCAGAGCGCTTTGAAGTCGTCGAAGCACCGCTTCGCCGCGGTGCGGGGCCAGATTTGCGGATGCGCCAGCGCCCAGCAAAGCGCATCTTCAGCGCCTATCGGCTCGCCCTTGGCAACTTTCTCGCCGAGGTAGAGCCGGACCGGTATTGGTATTTCCCAAGCGTAGCGAGACTCGATCGATGCGGTGAGACTGTCAGGAGGCGATCCATGCAGGACTTGGGCGGCATCCATCAGCGAACGAGCGTATCCGGCGAAACTGTAGTTGTCGCCGTAAACCGACAAAAGCGCATCAAGCTCGCCCATAATGGCGCCGGATTCGTCCGCTGCCTTCGCTTTGACGAGCCGTCTTTCGAGACCGTAAAAATAAAGGAAAACATAGCCGATAGGAGTTGCCGGATTGCGTCTGCCGTCGGCTAGCCATTCAATATAGGCTCGCCGCGCACCGGGCTGAAGCTCGCTATAGTGCGGCCAATAGCCGAGGCTGCTACCGCTGCGGTCGGACCACGCCCCCAAGGGAAGCGCGGGGTCGACGAGGGCGCGGTGCCGACCCTCCTTCCTGGCCGGTGAACCGAAGTAAAGAAGCTCGGCTTCGAAATCGATGTCGCCGACAGTTACCCTTGTCGCCGCTGCAATCCAGCGTTCGGCGGCGATGTTGCGTCCAGTCGATGCTCGCGGGCGACCCGTCTCCGCCGCTGTCTTGGATGAAAAGAGCGATGAAAGGGCGCTATGAAAACCCGTCGCTACCTGCTCGCTGCCACGCTGCGCTGCAGGAATAGTTCGCTCAGACTGTTGTACCAGGCGCGGATCGGGCGGGCGGATCGAGTTGGACGCGACGCCGCGCCGCCTTTCGGCATAGTGGCGGGCCTGGTCGAATGTCGTGAAAATATAACCGCCGCAAGCGAAGCGTCCATCGCCGGTCTCGTGCACTTCCGGCCAGTGCGGGAAGGGCAGGCTGTGCGGCGTCGTTGTGCTCGCGGGATTTTCGGGCTCAGTGACGATCGCCGTTTCAGCCGGCACATCCTCAGCCGCAGAACGCAAGATCGCGGGAGACGCGGTGGTGGCAGTAGAAGGGCGTGGCGGTGCTCCTGCGGGAAAAGTCGGCTTGCGCTTGCGCTTTCGCTCCGCCGCCGCGCGCGCTTGCTCGAAACTCGAATAGCTTAGCCCACCGCTCGCATAGCGCCCGTTCTCGGTGCGCCTAACGTCCGGGTCGCTGGTATCGCCCGCTTGCTCGGTGACCGGGCGTTCGGAGTTCGGACGTTCAGCAAAGGTGCGATCGGTGCGGTGCGTATGCGCGGGAAGAGGGCTAAGGGGCCTGCGTTGCCGCTCCGCGAAATCTCTCGCCTGTTGTTCGGTTGTAAAGCTGAACCCGCCGGCCACGAATCGGCCATCACTGCGGGCCTCCACGTCGGGATCGGCGAGCAACTCCGTGCCGGCAGATGGTGTGCCAGACGTCGACTGTGCCACATGGCTTTGAGGTGACGTCAGCCGATGGCGTTCTCGGTCTGGCGCGTCTTCGGTTACCGTCTCGCTTGGTCGCGCCACGGATTTGCCGGGGATTGCCATCAACAGCAGCGACAATGCAAAAAGCACGAGACCAACAGGCGGTGCGATAAGCAACGCGAGATATGCGCTGCCGTTGATCAGCGCCAGCCAACCACTCAGTCCGATGTCGTGGAAACGGCGAACCTGAAGCGCGAACCAAGGAACTGCAGTTGCGAGCCACCACAATAAATAGATGAGAACAGCGTTTGGCGGGTCGGCGGCAGGGTCGGAGACATTTCCTATCTGGGCGTCGAAAAGCGAGCCGAAGACCGTGAACATGAAGACAAGCGCCGAAAGACTGAAAAACAGCCAGAATTCACTTCGTCCCGAGCGACCCTGAAAATCAGCATAGCGCCATAAAGGCCGCAATAAATTCGCCATCGCATCCAAAGCCCCCCTGAGCCCGGGGCAGCTTGTCGAACGTGCGGCGGATAAACAAGCGGTTATCGACAAAGATCGATTAAGGGGACGCCGTCAAACTTATCGCGAGGGCACCCAAAGAACCCATGTTCAGGGTGCTGCGACCCCGTATGCAACTCTTGAGAAAATAGTCCAGATTGGATGGAATTTATGAGTATCAGGACCTGCCGATGCAACCGTGCTGATCGATCGAGTGCATTCCCCTTCTCGGCAATTAAGGTCCGCTTTCGCCTGTTTTCGGCCTGAAAGCCGACAGACTGCAACCGGCCACAAGCGGGCAACGGGCTAAAGAGCGCTTGCTGATTGTCTTGTCGCATGTGGGGGCAAGGCAGCAGGATAACGAGGTCGGACGGCTCGCGCGATCGAAATGCTCAGCCGGGATAAGGTGATCCCCTCAATAGTCGGGCAAGATGCGTGGCATTAGCGGCCACCATTTTGGCGGTCTCGGTTACTTTGCTGGGGCGATGCTTAAGGTCCTTGAAATCGACTGAACCCATCGCCTCACCGACCCAGTAGCAGGCGGCCACAGCGGGAATCGTCCATCCCACATCGTTCAGCGCCTGAAAGATTTGCGACGAAGCATTATGCGCGCCGTCTTCATTGCCGACGATCGCGGCAACAGCCACTTTCGAAAAGCTTGGCATCCGCCCCTTGTCGTCGGTCTCCGACAGGAAGGCATCCATTCGTTCCATCACAAGCTTGGCGACGCTTGATGCTTGACCCATCCAGATCGGTGTGCCGAAGATGAGAATATCGGAGGCGAGGATCGCCTCGCGAATTTTCGGCCATTCGTCGCCAGCACCCTCGTTCGAGGTGACACCCCATTTGATGCTGTGCGCGGCGATACGGATGGGCTTGCCGACACGGACGCCTTCCGCCTCGAAATGTTCGGTAAGCACCGCGAGCATGGCATCGGTCGAGCTCTTGCGGCCACGGGCCGACAGCGAGCAATTGATCGCGGTAGCGGTAATCGGGGGCATATCGTCTCCTTTACCCCGCCGGGGTGAAGCGCGCGCCGGTCGCGGTTGGTTCCGATGTCATACTGGCGGCGTACTCGGAATGACGATGAGCGTCCGCTCTCGACGCGCCTTGGGCGAGTTCCGACAGGGAATTCATGTTGAAAATATCGGTGCCGCCGAGCGCGGGCAGTAAGAAGGGGCCGCCAAAGCGGCCCCTTCCTGCCGGCTTGCCGGGTCAATCGAGCTTGGGACTGACGACGCCCGAGCTGTAGCGCAGATTGTTCTGCACATGTTTGACGCCCGTGACGTCGTCGGCGACATCTTCGGCGCGGCGCTTCGACCGGCGATCCTCGACCGTGCCGGAGAGCGTGACTTCGCCCTCTGCGACGCTGACCTCGATCTCGGAGGCGTCGATCCAGACATCCTCGGTAAGACGGTCGTTCACGTCCTCGCGGATGCGCTCGTCGGAGCGGATATAGCTTTTGGGGCCGCGGCCGCGATGATCGAGTTCCCGGCGACGGCGCGCGTCGCGATCGCCGAACCAGGAAAGCACTTCGTCGCCGGCGCGGTCGAGGAAGCCGCGGTCGTCCGGGTCGTAATCGGGGCTGCGCGTCCGCGGATAATTGCCGTAAGGCGAATAGCCCTCGACCGGGAGATAGCCGAACTCGCTCGGCCAGTAGTTGCCGCCGCGCGAACGATCCTCGCCTCGGGCTTCGCCGGCAGCATCGTAATAGGCGTCGCGGCGGGGCGTGCGGTCGTAACGGGGCCAGTCGGAGCGCTCAGCGCGGCGGACCGGCCGGCGATAGTCGCCCGCGCGCTCATCCTCCCAATTATCGCGGCGATATTCCTGCTCGCGATAGGCGCGGCGCGGGCGGCGCTGCTCGCGCTCGTCTTCCTCGATCGCCACATAAGCGCGCGAGGCATCCTCTGCGCGGCCGCGGTTGTAGCGACCCGGCGATGCGCCGGTGTCGGGGCTGCTGTTGTCGCTATAATCCCAGAGCGGGGTGCGGTCGTCGAACCTGTCCATGATCCATCTCCATTTGTTGAGGGTGGCGGGCAGGTTGCCGGGAAGGGAGGCAACCCCCCGTCCCGCCGAACCGACGCATGGAGTGGGGGCAAGTTCCCGATTTGGGCGCAATATGTCGCGCTGCGACGTCAACGCATCGACGAATGTGACCCGATCTCTCCAATGGGCGGTTGGCGTCGCCGGCGCTTCCGAGTTCTCATGGAGAATCAAATCTGCAAAGGATCATACCCATTGGGCCGCGCGAGCTTTGCGTCCGGCGAACTGGCTGCTGGGGAACCGGATCTCTCCAACGCATCTTTCCAAAGCCTTCCCAGCTCGACGTCGATCCAGTCGGCGGCAAAAGGATCGAGGCCAGAGCCGGGATAAAGGCAAAACTCGCCGAAAAGCGGTTGGCAGTCGATTTCGTAAAAATCGACCCGAACGAAGGCTAGGTTCCCGGCAAGCGTCTCTGCAGCTTGCAGCATCGCCCCGAGGGAGGAGGGTCTGGAAGGTCGATCGGCGGCAGGCACGAGCTGCCGCCAGTTGCGGTCATGCAATATCCAGCGGTGACGGACACCGCGCCCCAAATGTACCTGGACGTGCGTCGCGACACCGCCAAAGACGTAGATCTTGTAGTCGATGGGGAGAGGACGTGCGCCGCCGAGCAACGGCTCGGCGAAAACGCCACGCGGCACATTGCGATAAGCCCATTCGTCGAGCCAGCGGCCGTACTCCCGGCGCTGCCATCGGCGCGCGGCTCGCTGGACCTGCTTCCAGCGCTCGCAGTCCGGAAATGTCTCCAAGATTTGATATTGGTTACACCCATGTCGCGCCTTGACGATAGATGGGAGGGCGAACGGAATCATGCGCGGCAGAAGCTGGCCCTGCCAGAGCGTTGGTACGATCCAGTTTGCGCCGAGTTGCTCCGAGGCCAAGCGTTTTGCCTCAAGTTTATCCAGCAGCGTCGTTTGCAACGGTGACCGATCATTCAATTTGCGGAGCTGGACGAACTCGGTGAAGCGCGTCGGATTGAGCAGGTCGGGCAGGCGTCGATGACGCAAGGCGTAGAGAAGGGCAATCCGGTGCGCGGCTATCGAGGAGCCGACATTGTCCACTTTCGCCGGGTATTCCGAGGCGCGCGAGAGTTTCATGCCATGTCGGTCTCAGGGCTGAACGACGTGTGGCCGCTATCGCGGAAGCTCGGCCGATCCAGGTTTATATCGCGGCAAAGCTGCATGCGGATACGAACGACCCGGCGCAGAAAACGCTCCCGGCAATATCATCGACCGACCTCCGATCACCTGGGCAGCGCTCAGGCGCTCGGGTGCGACCAACCGGTGAGGAACGCGTCATCGCGCGCACCGCTGCGGATCGCGTGCAGCATCGCACGTCTCAACCTCGGATCTTCATGAACGGGCAAAAGAAGATTGCTACCGGTCAGCCTATTCGAGCGAAGTGGGGAGGGAAAGACCCCGGCGTGACTATGCCGAAACAGAAAAAATGCTGACCGTGTATCCGATGATTTGATTGCAGCATCCGCTTGCCTCAAACATTAGGCGCGTAGCACACTCCGACGGCCAAGCTGAGCGATATGTCGTTGAGCCGGATATGCGCGCCGATATTCGGACAACGTTGGGGAGCGGCGCGGACGACGATTGAATGCGTACGCCGACGGCAATTCGACTGAGACGTGGGATCGAACAGCCGCGGCGATACGCGAAGCGATGCACATGGCGGCGGCAGACCGACCGATCACCGTCGAAGCCCGTGCGCCGTTCAAATGCAGTTGGCGAAGAAAGGTTGCAAAGATGGCACGCACGGTCGCCGCCATTCTGGAAAATTGTCGAGGCTGCCCTCCACGCGATCGCGGCCTCAGGCCTCGGTGCTGCCATTGCCGATAGACGAGGACGGAGAGCCGCGCGCGCGGGCACGGGCGGGAACGACGATAGCCGCGGCGCATTGGTCATGAGACAGCAAAGGAGCTTTCCGATGACCAAGGACAATATACTCGCCGGCTGCAGGATCCTGATCATGGCGACAGATGGCTTCGAACAATCCGAGCTTGAAGTGCCACTTCAGCGTCTGGAGGACGCCGGCGCGAAGGTCGAAATCGCATCGATCGACGATGATGATATTACCGGCTGGGACGAAGACGATTGGGGCGACGAGGTCGAAGTCGATCTCAAGATCGCTGACGTCGATACCGACCGTTATGACGCGCTCGTCCTCCCGGGCGGTCAGATCAATCCCGACTTGCTGCGGGTCGAGGACAAGGCGATCTCGATCATCCGGGCCTTCGCAGGTGCTGGAAAGCCGGTTGCCGCGATTTGCCATGCGCCGTGGCTTCTTGTCGAAGCCGGGCTCGCATCGGGCAAGCGAATGACGAGCTACAAGTCGATCCGCACAGATGTTGCCAATGCCGGCGCGCAGGTGGTCGATGAGAGCGTCGTGGTCGACGGCAATATCATCACGAGTCGCTGTCCCGACGACCTGCTCGACTTTTGCGATGCGATCGTTGCAGCGGTGGCCGACCGCAGGGCGCGGCCGTAACTGTGCCGAGCTCAATACGGGACTGTTGAGTTGTGAAAAGGCGATCGCGTGCGGGCACGGCGATTCTTGCGATAAGCTGTTGAAAGCTCGCTGTTCTATTTCGCGTCGCTTCAAAGCCTACCGCCCAGGCAGTTTGGAAAGAGGATGACCCACATGGGACAGAACAACCAGCAGAGCGGCCAAGCCGATCACAATCCGAACGAGAACCCCGGCGAGCAGGAACAGCAGCGTCGCCAGCTCGGTCAGGACAATGACCAGAAGTTGGGAAACCAGGCCGGCCGCGACGACGAGAATCTTCAGAAGCGCTGACGTCGGAAAGAAGAGTGACGCCGAGGCGCCCTCTCGGGGCAGGGCCGCACTTCGATGCGGCCCGGCCTTTTCTATTCCCCGGTTGCGCCCATTCCAGGTGCAACCTTCCTACCACTTTGGCATTCTCCCTTCATCGATCGCGGACAGCGGAATGGGAAGGAGAGGCCCGTGCGAACGATTGAGATATGGCCCGACGAAATCGAGGGCGGCGACACCGAGCGAGAGGGTGTCTTCTACGCGACTATGCGCTTCATCGACAGGGAAGCTGAAACAGCCGTCGTGATCTATCTGCAACCCGAGATCGAGCGAGGCATGATCGCCGATCTTTACGGCTGGGCGCAAAGCCGCGGCATGACCGGTCGAACGAACTGAATTGGAAGCATGGGTTGGCAAGCGGTCGCCCGCCTGAATCGGAGCGCCCCTTGGCGGCCACCTTTTCAATTCGGAGACGTGGTTCGATGCAAGTCAGTCAGCACGGCGTTCCAGAATGCGATCTCTTCGTCATTGCCCCGGTCGCGCGACCATTGCACCTGCCTGGAGACGATGAAGTCGGCCTGTTTGCCATGCCGCAGCTTGATCTCCGACACACAATTTCGAATGTTATGACCTCCGAACGGCATTGCCGATCTCCTTGATGCTTCGCATAGAAACAGGGCAGGTGAGGGCGGCGGTTTCCCGCCGCCCTCGATATGTCAGAAATCCATCGCCGGCATCGGCGCGGCCTTCTCTTCCTTCGGCAGCTCGGCGACGAGCGCCTCCGTGGTGATCAGCAGCGACGCGACCGACGCGGCATCCTGAAGCGCGGTGCGCACGACCTTCGCGGGATCGATCACGCCGGCCTTGACGAGGTCCTGATACTCGCCGGTGGCGGCGTTGAAGCCCCAGCTATAGTTCTCGCTTTCGAGGAGCTTACCGACGATCCAGGCGCCGTCCTCGCCGGCATTGTCGGCGATCTGGCGCGCCGGGGCGCGGAGTGCGCGGCGGACGATGTCGATGCCCGACTGCTGGTCGTCGTTCGCCGCCTTCAGGCCTTCGAGCGCCTTCAGTGAACGCAGCAGCGCGATGCCGCCGCCGGGCAGGATGCCTTCCTCGACCGCCGCGCGTGTCGCGTGGAGCGCGTCGTCGACGCGGTCCTTCTTCTCCTTGACCTCGACCTCGGTCGCGCCGCCGACACGAATCACCGCGACGCCGCCCGCGAGCTTGGCAAGCCGCTCCTGCAGCTTCTCGCGGTCATAGTCGCTGGTCGTCGTCTCGATCTGCTGGCGGATCTGCGCGATACGGCCGTCGATATCCGACTTCGCGCCGACGCCATCGACGATCGTCGTATTATCCTTGTCGATGACGACCTTCTTCGCGCGGCCGAGCATGTTGATCGTGACGCTCTCGAGCTTGATGCCGAGTTCCTCGCTGACGACATTGCCGCCGGTGAGCACCGCGATATCCTCGAGCATCGCCTTGCGGCGGTCGCCGAAGCCCGGCGCCTTGACGGCCGCGACCTTGAGCCCGCCGCGCAGGCGATTGACGACGAGGGTTGCGAGCGCGTCGCCCTCGACATCCTCGGCGATGATCAGCAGCGGCCGACCCGACTGCACGACGCTCTCGAGCAGGGGCAGCATCGCCTGCAGGTTCGAGAGCTTCTTCTCGTGGATGAGAATGTACGGATCGTCGAGCTCGACCTTCAGCTTCTCGGCATTGGTGATGAAATAAGGGCTCAAGTAGCCGCGGTCGAACTGCATGCCCTCGACCGTTTCGAGTTCGGTCGCGAGGCTCTTCGCTTCCTCCACCGTGATCACGCCTTGGTTGCCGACCTTTTCCATTGCCTCGGCGAGGATCTTGCCGACCTCTTCGTCGCCGTTCGCCGAGATCGTCGCGACCTGCGCGATCTCGCTGTTGGCGCCGACCTTCTTGGCATGCGCCTTGAGATCCTCGACGACCGTGGTGACTGCAAGGTCGATGCCGCGCTTGACGTCCATCGGGTTCATGCCGGCGGCGACCGCCTTCGAGCCTTCGCGAACGATCGCCTGTGCGAGCACGGTCGCGGTCGTCGTGCCGTCGCCGGCCTTGTCGTTCTGCTTGCTCGCGACCTCGCGCAGCATCTGCGCGCCCATATTTTCGAACTTGTCGGCAAGCTCGATTTCCTTGGCAACGGTGACGCCGTCCTTGGTGATGCGCGGTGCGCCAAAGCTCTTGTCGATCACGACGTTGCGGCCCTTCGGGCCCAGCGTGACCTTCACTGCATTCGCAAGCGTATCCACGCCGCGCAGCATGCGATCACGCGCGTCCGACGCAAATTTCACTTCCTTGGCAGCCATTTTGACCTCCTTCTTGCTGTCCTTTCAGTTGGTGATGAGTGCGGCATCAGGCCGCCTGCTTGAGCGCCTCGGTCTGCTCGATCACGCCGAGGATGTCGCTCTCCTTCATGAAGAGCAGTTCCTCGCCGTCGATGCGCACCTCGGTGCCCGACCATTTGCCGAACAGGATGCGGTCGCCGGCCTGAACGTCGAGTGCGGTGACCGAGCCGTCCTCGGCGCGGGCGCCCGGACCGACGGCGACGACTTCGCCTTCCTGCGGCTTTTCCTTGGCGGTGTCGGGGATGATGATGCCGCCCGAGGTCTTCTCCTCGGCTTCGATGCGGCGGACGACCACACGGTCGTGCA
>JAEULK010000025.1 GCA_016793775.1 Sphingopyxis sp.
TGAGTGTGTGTCACCACTCACTGCACCACTCAGAAGAGCGCTACCGCTCCACCTTCGGCAACCGCCGCGCCGCCAGGATCACGAGCTTTTCGCTCGGCGGGTAGACGACGACGCCGCCATCCGCGCCGGTGACGAGCACCATGGTCGGGTCGGGGCGCTGGATCGGCCCGGCCGGGCGCGAGAGCGCCGCCGCCTTCACCCGGAAAGAGGAGACCTGCTCCAGCGTCGCTGGAACGCCGCCGCGCGGGGCGAAGGGGGCCAGGGATTGCGCCATCGGGACATCCTAACGTTGCCGTCTCGAAATTTTCTTAAGGCAAACAGCGCGCCAACTAAATTCAGGGGGCCGATGCGATGTTCCACTTGTGTTCCGGGAACAAACGCGGTACATACGATTCCTGCCCGGCGAAGCAGCCGGGCCCGTGGTCCAGGGCATGGACTCGACCTAGTGGGAGGCGGCAACGATGGCCAAACTGAAGCTTGTTGAGACGGAAATGGAAACTGACAAGCAGAAGGCCTTGGCCGCCGCGCTGAAGCAGATCGATCAAGCCTTTGGCAAAGGCTCGGTCATGCGCCTGGGCGAGAAGCCCGTGGTCGAGATCGAGGCAATTTCCACGGGCTCGCTCTCGCTCGATATCGCGCTGGGCATTGGCGGCCTGCCCAAGGGCCGCATCGTTGAAATTTATGGCCCGGAATCTTCGGGCAAGACCACGCTGGCGCTGCACTGCATCGCCGAGGCGCAGAAGTCCGGCGGCGTGTGCGCGTTCGTGGACGCCGAGCACGCGCTCGATCCGATCTATGCGCGCAAGCTGGGCGTCGATCTCGATGACCTTCTGGTCTCGCAGCCCGACACCGGCGAGCAAGCGCTCGAAATCACGGACACTTTGGTGCGTTCTGGCGCGGTTGACGTGCTGGTGGTGGACTCGGTCGCCGCACTGACGCCACGCGCCGAAATCGAAGGCGAAATGGGCGATCAACTGCCTGGCTTGCAGGCGCGGCTGATGAGCCAGGCGCTGCGCAAGCTGACAGCGTCGATTTCGAAGTCGAACACGCTGGTGATTTTCATCAACCAGATCCGCATGAAGATCGGGGTGATGTACGGCAACCCGGAGACGACCACCGGCGGCAACGCGCTGAAGTTCTACGCCTCGGTTCGCCTGGACATCCGCCGCACCGGCCAGATCAAGGAGCGAGACGAGGTTGTTGGGTCGGAAACGCGCGTCAAAGTGGTGAAGAACAAGGTCGCGCCGCCGTTCAAGCAGGTGCAGTTCGACATCATCTACGGCGAAGGCATTTCCAAGAGCGGCGAGTTGATCGAACTTGGCGTCAAGGCGGGCGTGATCGATAAATCCGGCGCCTGGTACGCCTACGGCTCGCAGAAGATCGGCCAAGGCAAGGAGGCCGCACGCCGGTTCTTGAAAGAGAACAAGGGCGTGGCGATCGAGATCGAGGACAAAATCCGCGGCAAGTCGAACGTCGTCGCCGACGCGATGTATTCGCCGCCGACAGACGATGAAGCCAAGGACGCCGCCGAAGGCGATTGAGGAATACTTTTCGCTGGCCGGTTCGGGAGCGTAGCCGACCCGACCCCATGCCCTGGCCTCGTTCTCGGGCCGGCCGGCGGATTGCAGATCGAGAGGCAGCACGATGGAAGCGCGCATCTCGCTCATCACTTTAGGTGTTTCCGATCTGGCGCGAGCCCGGGCGTTCTATGAGCGTCTGGGCTTTCGTGCGTCTGCGGCCAGCCAGGGCGATATCGTCTTCTTCCAATGTGGTGCGATGGCGCTGGCGCTGTTTCCGCGCGAGGAATTGGCCAAGGACGCCGGCGTGCCGGAGCAGGGGGCGGGCTTTCGCGGGCTCGCCCTTGCGCACAATGTGCGCGTGAAGGGTGATGTCGCGGCGGTGCTGGCCGAAGCGGAGGCCGCGGGCGGCCGGATCGTCAAACAGGCGCAGGACGTGTTCTGGGGCGGCCATTCCGGTTATTTCGCCGATCCTGACGGCCATTTGTGGGAGGTGGCCTGGAACCCCCACCTCATTCCCGATGAGAGCGGCGCTGTGACGCTGCCGTAGGGCCGCTTGCGAGCCCGATGCAGAGCGCACATGCGGCTCTGCCAGTTGGCGCGTGCGCGCGCGCTGCCTATACCAAGCTCAATCCTTCGATTTGATTTGGCTTGGACTGGTAATGACGAGCGTCAACAATATCCGCCGGCAGTTCCTGGAATTCTTTCGCGGCCGCGGCCACGAAACCCCGGCCTCCGCGCCGCTGGTGCCGCAGGACGACCCGACCTTGCTGTTCGTCAATGCCGGCATGGTGCCGTTCAAGAACTATTTCACCGGCGCGGCCAAGCCGCCCTATGCGCGCGCGGCCACCAGCCAGAAATGCGTGCGCGCCGGCGGCAAGCACAACGACCTCGACAATGTCGGCTTCACCGCGCGCCACCACACTTTCTTTGAAATGCTGGGGAATTTCTCGTTCGGCAATTATTTCAAGGAACGGGCGATCCACCATGCCTGGACGCTGATCACCAAGACCTGGGGCCTGGCGCCCGAGAAGCTGACCGCGACCGTCTATCACACCGACGACGAAGCTTATGATTTGTGGCGCAAGATCGCTGGGCTGCCCGAGGAGCGCATCATCCGCATCGCGACCAACGACAATTTCTGGTCGATGGGCGATACCGGGCCGTGCGGGCCGTGCAGCGAAATCTTCTACGACCATGGCGACCATATCCGGGGCGGCCCGCCGGGATCGCCGGAAGAGGATGGCGACCGTTTCGTCGAAATCTGGAACCTGGTGTTCCTGCAATATGAGCAGCGCGCGCCGGGCGACCGCGTCGACCTGCCGCGGCCCAGCATCGACACCGGCATGGGGCTGGAGCGCGTCGCCGCGGTGCTGCAGGGCGTCACCGACAATTATGACACCGACACCTTCAAGGCGCTGATCGCGGCGTCGGTCGATCAGACCGGCGTGCCCGCCGAGGGCGCTACACAAGCGAGCCACCGCGTGATCGCCGACCATCTGCGCGCGTCGAGCTTCCTGATCGCCGACGGCGTGCTGCCGTCGAACGAGGGCCGCGGCTATGTGCTGCGACGGATCATGCGCCGCGCGATGCGCCATGCGCACCTTCTCGGCGCCAAGGATCCGCTGATGTACCGGCTGCTGCCGTCGCTGACCGCCGAGATGGGCGCCGCCTATCCCGAGCTGATCCGCGCGCAGCCGCTGATCGCCGAGACGCTCGAGCGTGAGGAAACCAAGTTCCGCCAGACGCTCGACAAGGGTCTTCGTTTGCTCGACGAGGCGACGGTGGGCATGGGCGCCGGCGCGACCCTGCCCGGCGACGTCGCGTTCAAGCTCTACGACACCTACGGCTTTCCCTATGATTTGACCGAGGATGCGCTGCGCACCCAGGATATCGCGGTCGATCGCGCGGGTTTCGATGCGGCGATGGCGCAGCAGAAGGCGGCGGCGCGCGCGGCGTGGAAGGGCAGCGGGCAGAAGGCATCCGAAGAGATCTGGTTCGACCTGGCCGAGGCCAATGGCAGCACCGAGTTCACGGGCTATGGCGCGACCGTCGGCGAGGGCGAGGTCATCGCGCTGGTCAAGGACGGGGTGCAGGTAAGCGAAGCCAAGGCGGGCGACGAACTGGTCGTGCTGACCAACCAGACGCCCTTTTATGGCGAGAGCGGTGGCCAGATGGGCGACAGCGGCACGATCGCGACGCTGGGTGGCGTATCGGCGGCGGTGAGCGATACGAGCAAGCCGCTCGGGCGGCTGCACGCACATCAGGCGAAGCTGGAGGCGGGCACGCTGAAGGTCGGCGACACGGTGCAGCTGACCGTCGATGCCGAACGCCGCGACCGCATCCGCGCCAACCACAGCGCGACGCACCTGCTGCACGCGGCGCTGCGCAATCGTCTCGGCGGGCATGTGACGCAGAAGGGCAGTCTGGTAGCCGAGGACCGCTTCCGCTTCGACTTCTCGCACCCCAAGGCGCTGAGTGCCGAGGAGATCGCCGATGTCGAGGCGGATGTGAACGCGCAGATCCGCGGCAACGACGCTGTCACGACGCGGCTGATGACCCCCGACGACGCGGTCGCGGCGGGCGCACTGGCGCTGTTCGGCGAGAAATATGGCGACGAGGTGCGCGTGCTGTCGATGGGCGCGGCCGACGACCATAGCTATTCGGTCGAACTGTGCGGCGGCACGCACGTGCGCGCGCTGGGCGATATCGCCTTGCTCAAGATCGTCGGCGAATCGGCGGTGTCGTCGGGCGTGCGGCGCATCGAGGCGCTGACCGGCGAGGCGGCGCGCGTCTGGCTCAATGGCCGCGACGAGGCGTTGAAGGCCGCGGCGGCGGCGCTCAAGACCTCGCCCGACGATGTCCCGGCGCGCGTCGCGGCGCTGGCCGAGCAATTGAAGAAGGCGGAGCGCGAACTCGCCGATGCCAAGAAGGCGCTCGCGCTCAGCGGTTCCGGGGGCGGTGGTGGTGCGGCGGCGGGTCCGGCGGTCGAGCAGGTCGGGTCTACGGCATTCCTCGCGCAGGTCGTCGAGGGGCTCGATCCCAAGGAACTGCGCGGTACGGTCGACGGGCTGAAGAAGCAGGTCGGCAGCGGCGTCGCGATGCTCGTAGCGGTCAACGACGGGCGCGCGTCGGTCGCGGTCGGCGTGACCGAGGGTGTCGCGCAAAATGCCGTCGATCTCGTCAAGCTCGCGGTCGCGGCGCTCGGCGGGCAGGGCGGTGGTGGACGGCCCGACATGGCGCAGGGCGGCGGCCCCGACGGCGACGCGGCGAACGACGCCGTGGCGGCGGTCAAGGCCGCGCTCGCTTGAAACCCACCAAGAAGACGCGGCGCACCGATCATGCCGAGCGACTGATCGCGGCGCCACTGGTCGATGTGTTTTCGGCCTTCACGAGCGGGGCGAAGCTCGCCCGCTGGCTGCCGCCCGAGGGCGCGAAGGGGACGTTCGAGCATATCGACCTGCGCGCCGGCGGTGGCTTCCTGATGCGGCTGACTTTCGACGATGGTGATGTCGAGACCAAGAGCGACGACGATAGCGATGTCGTCGAAGTCTATATTCCGGCGCTCGACGAGGGGCGGCTGATCGTCTGGGAGGTCGAGTTCGTGTCCGACGACCCGCGCTTTTCGGGGACGATGGCGATGCACTGGTATCTGTCGCGGCGGGCTGGCGGGACTCTGGTGACGATCGACGCGCATCAGGTGCCGCCGGGGATTTCGGCGAAGGACCATCTGGAGGGGCTGGATTCGTCGCTGGCGAATTTGGCGCGGGTGGTGGAGGGCTGATCGTCGTCCCCGCGAAGGCGGGGACCGCTGGCAGCCTGGCGCTAGCTAGATGGCGGCCCCCGCCTTCGCGGGGGCGACGATTGAAATTCAGCTCTCCACGCCCTTCGCTTTTCCCCACGCTCTCGCGGCGGTGTACCCCAGATAGCCCGTCCCGAAGAGCGCGTAGAGCGGTTCGGGGATGCCGGCGAGATAGGCGTTCATGCCCTCGGCGATGCCTTTGGCCATGTCGGGACGCGCAGCGGCGATCAGGCCCATCGGGATCGCCCACAGCAACAGCGCGTACATGACATAGAGGAAGCTGGGCCGTGCGCGGCTGGTCCAGGGGTCGGCGCTGTTCGCTTCGGCGACGATGGCGGTCATGCGAGTCTTGATCGCGTCCATTTCCTGCGTGCCTTCGAGCTTGATGAGCTCGAGCTTGGCGCGGTCGCGCGCTTCGGGGTCGGGGATGATCTTGTCGATCAGCTTGGCGATGGGGCCGATCAGGCCTTCGATGATGCTCATGTTGATGTCTCCTTCGACTGGAAGTTCACAAGGGTCACGCTCCGTTGCGGTAAAATAATACCCGTCACCTTTCTTGGATCCGATTGGCGAGCCAGCCGTAGAGAAAGGCCTCCTGGCTGGGGCGGCGTTCGGCGAGCGCGATGTAGCGTTCGCCCTGAAGCGCCTCCATCGCGCGCAGCAGCACGGTCTCGCCGCCCGCGCCGCGGACGCGGAGGAAGGCGTCGAGCGCCGACAGGGTGCGCGGGCCGATTTCGCGATCGACCACGATGTCGGGATAGTCGCGCGCGGCGCGGTTGAGCGCGTTGAGCGCGCGCTGGAGGAAGCCGGTCGCGGTGGCGGTGCCCATGTTGATGCCGGTATCGAAGAGTTCGGCGGCGATCGCGGGGGCGCGGCGCGCGACCTGATCGTAGCCGGGGCGCTGCCAATAGAGGCGGCGATAGATCGACACCGCTTCGCCGCGCGGCAGGTCGCGCATTGCGCCGGCATAGCCCTCGGCACGCGCGACCGCTTCGGTGATGCCCCAGCAGGTGGCGCCGCCGCGGTCGGCGGGGTGGTTTACATAACCGCCTTCGCGGTCGATGACGGCGTCGATCAGCGCGTCGGTGTCGAAGGATCGGATGTTGGATTTAGGCATGATTCGCGTCTCCGGTTGGTTGAACGGATAAAACGAACCATATAGGAACAAAATAGGAAAGGATTTTTTCCATGCGGGCTTTGTTGGTGCGCGAACTGGCGGAAAATTACGGCGGCTGTGCGCTCACCGATCTGCCCGTGCCGGTGCCCGGGCCGGGTGAGGTGCGGGTGCGGGTGCGCGCGGCGGCGGTGAATTTTCCCGACCTGCTGATGACGCGCGGCGCCTATCAGTTGAAACCCGAGCGGCCGTTCACGCCGGGACTGGAATTCGCGGGCGAGGTCGATGCGCTGGGCGAGGGGGTTTCGGGCTGGCGCATCGGCGACGCGGTGATCGGCGGCAATCGTTTCGGGGCGATGGCCGAATATGCCGTCGTTCCCGCGGCGGCGATACGCGCCAAGCCGATGCGGTTGTCCTGGGAGGAATCGGCGTCCTTTGGTGTGGCCTATCTTACTGCCTATGTCGCGTTGGTTTGCTGCGGCCAGCTTTCGCGCGGCGAGACGGTCATGGTTCACGGCGCGGCGGGCGGTGTCGGGCTTGCGGCGGTCGACTTGGCGAAGGCGCTGGGTGCGCCGGTGATCGCGACTGCTAGCAGCGCCAGAAAACGCGAAGCGCTGGCGAAGCTTTATGCGCCGGAAGCGGTAATTGCTGCCGACCCCGGCTTTCGTGAGAAGGTGAAGGCATTCACCGGCGGAGTGGGGGTTGATGTGATCTTCGACCCGGTCGGTGGTGATGTGTTCGACGAATCGACCCGATGCATCGCCTTCGGCGGCCGCCTGCTCGTGGTCGGCTTTGCGTCGGGGCGGATTCCGGAGGTGTCGGTCAATATGCCGCTCATCAAAGGTTTTTCGGTCGTCGGCGTGCGCGCGGGCGAATATGGCCGCCGCTTTCCGGAGCGCGGGCGCGACAATCTCGCGGCGATCGATGCGCTGGCGGCGGCCGGGCGAATCCGGCCGCATGTCCATGCGACGCTCGACCTTGCCGACTGGCGCGAAGGGTTTGGGATGCTCGAGCGGCGCGAAGCCGTCGGGAAGGTCGTCCTGATCCCCTAACGGCTGGCGGACGAAGCGGCGCAGGAGCGCGGCGGCTCGAATTCCCACCATATGGTCTTGCCGCAGGTCCGTCCTCATAGCGGCGCCGGGGCATTTCGGCGGCCGTGCCGCCTATCGAAAGGATTTCATGTGAAGAAATTGCTTATCATCGCCGCGCCGTTGGCGCTGGCCATTCCGGCCCTTCACGCCGCAGAACCGGCGCGCGGCGGCGGCGACAGATTTGCCATGATGGACGCCAACGGCGACGGCAAGATCGACAAGGCCGAACTGACGAAGGTCGCCGAAGTCGAGGCGGCGAAAAAGGGCACGCCCGTCGATGGCGCCAAGATCGACGAGATGATCAGGACGATCGACGCCAATGGCGACGGTGCGGTCGATCGGGGCGAAATGAACGCCATGCGCAAGGCGCACGGCGCCGGGGCGGAGACGGCAAAGGACAAGCAATAATCCGGCGCGGGCGGCAGCGATCCGGCTGCCGCCCGGTTCCCGGCGATCAGGCGGCGAGCCGCGCTGCCTGAACGAGAAAAGCGATGCCCACGGCGGTAACGATCCAGCGGCGGCTGGTCCGGAAATGGCTTTCGCTGATCCGATCGAGGATCATGCCGCCGATGCTGATGCCGGCCATCGAGGCGAGTATGGCAATGGCGGTGACCGGCACCGGGATCGCCGCGCGCGCCGACGCGCCGAGCAGGACGGCGCCATAGACGAGGATTTTCGATGCGTGGCCGATCGCCTGCATCACCGCCTTGGTCGCGACGACCTGATGCCGGTTCAGCGCGCTGTTGATGAACAGAAGGTCGGTCACCGGACCCGAGACACCCGACACCAGCGACAGCCCGGTCGAGACGAAGCCGCCGCCGAGCGCGTGCCAGCGATTGGCGGCGTCGAGGCGGAGCCAGCGTTCGGGCAGCCAGACGAGGATCGGCATCAGGCCGAGTCCCAGGAATACATAGAATTTGGTCGGCGCGAAGAGGATCAGCGAAAAGACGGTGATCGCCGCCGCCGCCCCGAGCCCGAACCACAGGAGGACGCCCCAGGCGATATGCATGCGGTGGAGCGTCGCGCGCCACAGGTTCGAGGCGAACTGGACGACGCCATGGAGCGCGAGCGCGGTGGCGGTGGGCAGCAGCGCGGCAAGCAGCCCCATGAAGATCAGCCCGCCGGCCATGCCGAACACGCCCGAGAGGATCGCGGTGAGGAAGGCGGCGATCAAGACCAGCACGCTTGCCTGCATCGCTTCCCACCTTGGATATGGTCTGTCGCCGCCGTGGCGGTAAATTGGTCGGGACGAGAGGATTCGAACCTCCGACCCCCACACCCCCAGTGTGATGCGCTACCAGGCTGCGCTACGTCCCGACCGGCCCGATTGGGCAGGCGAGGCCCCTAGCGCGGCTTGGCGGGCGATGCAAGGCTCTCCTGAGCGAGGGCATGCGGCAGCCGCAATATCGATGCGCCGTCTTGAACAAGGGCGGTCGCACCCCATTTCAGGCGCGCTTGTCGTGGGGAGGGGACGCAGCCGCCGGTTGCACGCCGCGCCCCCGCGTGATAGGCGCCGCGCCATTAAATTGCGCGCCGGCCCGGGTGGGGACGCGCGCCGCAGATCAACGGAAAGTTTTTCATCCATGTCGACGACATTGCTTCTGACCCAGGCGGCCGGATCGGGCGGCGGGGCTGCCAGTTTCCTGATGCTGGTGCCCTATGTCCTGATCTTCGCGGTCTTCTGGTTCTTCCTGATCCGCCCGCAGCAGGTGCGGATGAAGGAGCATCGCGCCAAGATCGCGGCGGTGAAGCCGCGCGACCAGGTGGTGACCGGCGGCGGCATCGTCGGCAAGGTGACGCGCGTGGACGATGATTTCGCCGATGTCGAAATCGCGCAGGGCGTGAAGATCAAGGTCGTCAAATCGACCCTGTCCGACATCCTGCAGCCCGGCGGCAAACCCGCCAACGACTGATCCGGCGGGCGGCGCCCTCGCGCGCCTCCGCACCAAATAATCGGACCATAGACATGCTCGATTTTCCGCGCTGGAAGACCATCGGCATCAGCATCATCCTGCTGCTCGGCATCATCTTCTCGATTCCCACGTTCCTGCCGCAAAAGACGTTCGACAGCCTGCCGGGCTTTGCGCAGATCAAGGTCAATCTGGGCCTCGATCTGGCCGGCGGCAGCCATTTGATGCTCGAGGCCGACCTCGACGACCTCAACAAGACCCAGCTCGCCAACATGGAAAAGACGGTGCGCCAGGCGATGCGCGGCCAGAGCGGACCCGACGACGATATCGCGATCGGCGATTTCCGCGCGAGCGGCAGCACGATCAGCTTCCTGGTCCGCGACCAGGCGCAGCTCGACGACGCGCGCGACCGGTTGTTCAAGGAAACGCAGGGCGCGAGCCTGACCGGCCAGCGCGACTGGCGGATCGACGTCGTCGACACGACGCGGATCGTGATGACATTGACCGCCGCCGGGCGCGACCAGGCGACCGCGCGGGCGATGGAAGCGGCGCGCGACATCGTCAACACGCGCGTCAATGCGCTGGGCACGCGCGAACCGACGATCGTTCGCGAGGGCAGCGATCGCATCGTCGTGCAAGTCCCCGGTCTTCAGGATCCCAAGGCGCTGAAAGACCTGCTGGGCCGCACCGCGCGACTGGAATTCCGCATGGTCGATCCCAATGCGAATCCCGCCGACATCGCCGCAGGCCGCGCCCCGGTCGGTAGCGAAATCGTCCCCTATGCCGAGGGCGAGGGCAATGGCGCGCCCGAAGTGCTGCGCCGTCAGGTGATGATCAGCGGCGACCAGTTGATCGACGCCAAGCAGGAATTCAACCAGACCGGTCAGCCGGTCGTGAGCATCCGCTTCGATTCGGCAGGATCGAACACCTTTGCGCGCGTGACCGGGCAGAATGTCGGCAAGCGCTTTGCGATGGTGCTCGACGGCAAAGTGCTGTCGGCGCCGTCGATCAACGAGCCGATCCTGGGCGGCAGCGCACAGATATCGGGCAGCTTTTCGGTCCAGACCGCGAACCAGCTGGCGATCGCGCTGCGCTCGGGTTCGTTGCCGGTGAAGCTCGATGTCGTCGAGGAGCGCACGGTCAGCCCCGAACTGGGCAGGGATTCGATCGAGAAGGGCGCCATCGCCGGGATCATCGCGACGGTCGCGGTGCTGACGCTGATGATCGTCGTCTATGGGCGGTTCGGCATCTATGCGAATATCGCGCTGTTCTTTAACATCTTCCTGATCATCGCGGTGATGGCGGCGATCGGTTCGACGCTGACCCTGCCGGGCATAGCCGGTTTCGTGCTGACAATCGGCGCCGCGGTCGATGCCAACGTGCTGATCAACGAGCGAATACGCGAGGAGTTGAAACGCGGCAGGCGAACCTATCAGGCCGTGGAACTCGGCTATAGCGAAGCGAGCCGCGCGATTTTCGACGCCAATGTGACCAATGTCATCGCGGCGGGGCTGATGTTCGGGGTCGGCACCGGGCCGATCAAGGGCTTTGCCGTCGTGCTGACCATCGGCATCGTCACCAGCGTTTTCACCGCCGTCACCGTGACGCGCATGTTCGTGGCCCATTGGCTGCGCGCGAAGCGTCCGACGTCGATCAATATTTAAGGGAGCGACACGATGCGCTTGCTCAAACTCGTCCCCGACGACACCAATATCCAGTTCTTGAAATGGCGGAATATCGCCATGGCGATCAGCTTCATTTCGATCGTCGCCTCCTTCGTGCTGCTCGGCGTGCGCGGACTCAACCTGGGCGTCGACTTCGTCGGCGGCCAGTCGGTGCGCGTCGAATTTGTCGGCGCCACGCCGCCGATCGACGAGATTCGCAGCAAGGTCGATGCGATCGGCCTGGGCGAACCGACGATCCAGCAGTTCGGATCGGAGGGCGTCGTGCTGATCCGCACCGCGCTGCCCAAGAACAAGGGTGCGCCGGGCGCCACCGACCGGGCCGGCAAGCAGCTGGTCAACGGCATCAAGGCGGCCTTTCCGACCGCGAAAACGGGTGCGGTCGAAACCGTGTCCGAGAAAGTGTCGGGCGAGCTGTTCTTCTGGGGCGGGCTCAGCCTGATCCTCTCGACGATCGGCATCGCGATCTACATCTGGCTGCGATTCGAGTGGCAGTTCGGGGTCGGCGCGCTGTTCGCGCTGTTCCACGACGTCACGCTGACCTTCGGCTTCTTTGCGCTGACGCAGTTGCAGTTCGACCTGAACATCGTCGCGGCTCTGCTGACGATCATCGGCTATTCGCTGAACGATACGATCGTCGTGTTCGACCGTGTGCGCGAGAATCTGAAGAAATATCGCAAGATGGAGATTATTCCGCTGCTCGACCTCAGCCTGAACGAGACGCTGTCGCGCACCGTGATGACCAGCCTGTCGATGCTGATCGCGCTGGGCATGTTGCTGATCTTCGGTCCCGACGTGATCTTCGGCTTCACCGCCGCGATGGTGCTCGGCATTTTCGTCGGCACCTATTCGTCGATGTATATGTCGGCGCCGATCCTGGTGTGGCTGAAGGTCGGCCCCGACAGCTTCGTCCCGCGCGCCACCACCGGCATCGGCGGCGGCGAGCGGATCGAGCGCAAGGACGACGGCGCCGTCGTCTGATCATTAAATGGGGACTGTCCCTATTTGATTGCGGTCCGCGCAGCGGCGGAGGTGCTCGGCAAGCTCGCGGCCGTTGCGGTCCCAGTCGAAGCGGCCCCCGAGCGTCGCGGCGACGGCGGTGGGTTCCGGCGGGGCGGCGAGGATCGTTTGGACGGCCTCGGCGATAGCGACGGGGGTGCGCTGGGCGATGCGGCCGGCAATGGGCGACGTGACGAGTTCGGCGGCGCCACCGGCGTCGCTGATGACGATCGGGGTGCCGCAGGCGAGCGCCTCGACCCAGGCATTGGCGAGGCCTTCGCTGGCCGAGGGCATCACGACGATATCGGCGGCGCGATAGAGCCCGGGCAGATCGGCATTGGCGACCGCGCCGAGGAAATGGACGCGGTCGGCGACGCCGAGCTTTTGCGCGAGGGCGCGGTAGCGGCCTTCCTGTTCACCTGCGCCGGCGAGCCAATAATGAGTGCCGGGGAGCGTCGGCAGCGCCTCGATCACCAGCGCCTGGCCCTTGCGCGCAATCAGTGCGCCGACGGTCAGGATCGCCGGGGTGTCGTCCATACCGAGCGCCTTGCGCGCCGCGGCACGGTCGCCGGGGTGGAAGCGCGCGGTGTCGATGCCGGTGTAGTGGACGGCGATCTTCCCCGCATCGATGCCGATCGCGGCCATGTCGCGGCGCATCGATTCCGAGACCGCGAGCAGGCCTGCGGCCTTTTGGGCGGCCTCGACGACTTGCGGCGCGGTGGCGGGGTCATGGCCGAAATGACTGATGTCGGCGCCGCGCGCCTTGGCCGAGAAAGGCAGGTCGAGCGTTTCCGCGACGCGCATCGCGGCGGGGCCGTCGGGGTGGAAGAATTGGGCATCGACGACATCGAACAGTTGCTCGCGCATGGTGCGGAGGACCGCGCGGGCCACCTTTGCCGGGTTGAAGCGCGCACCGATCTTAGGGAGCAAGGTGAAGCGCGGGCGGTGGATGGCGAGGCCGTTCCAGTTTTCGTACGGCGGCAGGGCGCGGAGCGCGCGATAGCGCGGGTGGAGCGACAGCGGGAAGGGCGGCAGGCCGATGGGGGCGACGACGGTGAGGTCGATGCCGGGCTGCGCGGCGAGCGCGCGCAGGCTCTTTTCGACGAACAGCCCGAAATTGGGGCGCGCGGCGTCGGGGAACAGCGTGGCGATGCTGAGGACGCGCAAGGGAGTCATGCCGTCGCTCCCGCCCCGTTCGCGATCACAGGCTGCGGATCAATCGCACCGCCACGGCTGCCCAGGGCGGGTTGCTGACCACCTGTTGGCGCTGGCCGGTGCCGAGCGGGAGGAGGTGCAGCTTTTCGCCGTCTACATTGAGCAGGCGTGCGAAGAAGAAGCGGCCGGCGGGGCGGGGGACGAGCAGGTCGCGGTTGAGCGCGGCGGTCCAGTCGCTTTCGATCTTGCGGCACCAGATTTCATCGCCGGCACGATAATCGCCGATCGAGGCCGACACGCGCACGGCCACCATATCCTCGCCCGGGCGCGCGGTGAGCGCCTGTTCGACCCGCGTTGGGGCGATCGCGCCGTCGGGCCCGAGCAGTGCGGTGATCGTGAGCTGCGTGTCCTGCGGCAATTGGACGAGTTCCGACGCCTCGACCCCGAGCGCCTTGGCAATGCGGTTCATCCAGCCGAGCGACAGGGTGCGGGTGCCGGTTTCGAGGCGTCCGATCGTCTGCGCGGTGGTCGGCGGGTCGCAGCGCTGCCCGACGTCTTCGAGCGTCAGGCCCTTGGCGCGGCGGACGGCGCGGATGCTGTTGATCATGGCGACCCCATGGCTGAATTTTCGTGAATAACCAAATCGGTTTTTTCTTTCCTAAAAAACATTCCATTGTCAAGCATGGCTTTTCACCGAAGGAGATTCGCATGACGGCGCCCCGTCTCGAAAGCCGACCCCATCCCGACGACCGGATCGATCCGGACAAGTCCGGGCCGCAGGTGATGCGCCATGTGACGGTCAATGTTGCCGAAAGCCCCATCGCCTGGCTCGCGGCGCGCGGGCATCTGAGCGCGGCACAACTGGCCGCGGGCGAGCGGCTGCGCGGCGATTATGAGCGCGCGGGGCTGGCGGCGCGGGTGACGATGCGCTGGGACGCCGCAGCGCCGGCGAAGACGCGCGGCGGGGCGAAGGCGGCGGATGCGTCGCTGGCGCGGATCGACGCGCACCGGCGCTTTCACGGCGCGCTCGATGCGGCGGGGCCGGGGCTGGCGGACATCTGCTGGCGGGTGATCTGCGCGGGCGAGGGGATCGGCTGCGCCGAAAAGGGACTGGGATGGCCCGCGCGGTCGGGCAAGCTGGTGCTCGGGCTGGCGCTCGACCGGCTGGCGCGGTTTTACGGGACGGGGTGAGGGCGAGTGCTGGTATCGGGCGAAAGGCGGCGCTCGGATGAACCACTTCCGTCACCCCGGGCTTGACCCGGGTGTGGATTCACATTTGAAGTGCAACGGTGAGAAGATTTCGGCTGGGGTGAGGAAGCCGAGGCATTTTCTGGGTGTGTTGTTGTATTTGGCGATGATGGCGTTGAAGTCCTGTGCTGACAAGTCATCGAGGATGGTTTGTCTTGGGAGGCTTCTGCGCAGCCTGCCGATGGCGTTTTCGATGCCCCCTTTCTGCCAGGGAGCGCGGGGGTCGCAGAAGTAGGCATCGAGGCCAAGCTGGTCGGCGATGCGCTGGTGGCGGTTGAACTCGGTTCCATTGTCGAAGGTGATGGAGCGGCGCAGGCTGGCCGGCATGGCTTTGAGCATATGGATGAGGGCGGCGGCGACGGGATCGGCCTTGAGGCTGTTCTGCGGCACGGCGATGGTCAGTCTGGAGTGTCGCTCATGGGCGAGCAGGATGGCTTGGCCGGGGCGGGCGAAGAGCATGGCGTCGGCCTCCCAATGGCCGGCCTGCTGGCGGTCCTTGATGCTGGCGGGCCTCTCGTGGATGGAGGGACGGTCTGTATAGCGCGGCCATCCGCCCCTGGTGCGCCATCCGCGCTTGTACTTGGCGCGGGGGAGATAGAAGCGCCATCGT
>JAEULK010000050.1 GCA_016793775.1 Sphingopyxis sp.
CGTGGTCATCTTGGGATCGCCGAACACGGTCGGCCATTCGCCGAAGGCGAGGTTCGTGGTGATGATGACGCTGGTCCGCTCATAAAGCTTGCTGATGAGGTGGAACAGCAACTGCCCTCCCGAGCGGGCGAACGGCAGATATCCAAGCTCGTCGAGCACGATCAGGTCGAGCCGCGACAGCTGCGCCGCCAGGGTCCCGCCTTTGCCGATCCGGGTCTCCTCTTCGAGGCGTGTCACCACCGAAATTCAGGATCGACGGTTTCGGTCTCGGCCGCTTGGTGTTTGGTGTCGCTATTCGATAGGCTCCAAAAGCGAATGACCCGATTACCCCAAATGTCGGGCGCTGGCCGATAATCCAGTCGTTCCAAATCACCCCTACGGGACAACGCGCTTAGTTCCTGAGCCATGCGGGAAAAAGCGGTATAATGACTACCAGCACCTTTTCCGCCCTCTCCATACAAATCATCCAAATCTTTCCATAGAAGTGGATATTGCTCTCGAAACCTTTGAATAAAATCGAATGTCGAAAAGGCAAAATCTGGAAAAGATTTTGCCACAGCAAAAACGGCCAGCTTCATTTCTCGTTCGTCCATGCTTTTTTCCCTTCCCCGCTCGGTTGCGATCGCGTCGTAAAAAAATGACCTTGCTCGTCAAACTCGTGTTTTTCAAAAGTCAGGTTCAGAGTTTCTCCATCGAATTTACTTAATCATGTTCCATGCGAAGTGAAAGCTTTTGGGCGACGCCACCGCCCTACGACCGCCGCATCTTCAGCCACCCCGCCTCCCCCGTCCACACCTGCTTGAGCGCCGCGTCGGTCGCGGCGGCCTCGGCTTTGTTGCCGAGTTTCGCCTCGGCCATCTTCAGCCCGTAGAGCGCCCAGCCGTCGTTGGGGGCCTCGAACAGTGCTTTGCGGAAGGCGGCGCGGGCGTCTTCGTAGCGATGGGCGGAATAGAGCGCGGCGCCGCGCGACTGGGCGACGGGGAAATACCAGATCGGCGGCTCGTTATAGGGGATGGTCGCCTCGATCTTTTCGGCAGCCTCGAACAAGCGCGACCGCCTTTATCGGATCGCCGCGCCAATGCGCCGCCCTCCCCACCGCCACCAGCGTCGCGAGGCGGATGACGTCGGGAGCCGGCAAGCCGAGGCCGGTCATCGCGGTGACCGCGGGCGAAGTCTCCAGTTCGCGCATCGCGGCAATCTCGGCGGCGAACTCCTTGTCCTTGCGCAATTCCGCATAAGCGATGGCGCGGGCATAATGACGCATCGCCTCGACATAGGCGAGGTCGGACGGTTGCTGGGTGCCCGCCAATATCTGGGCCGGGGCGGCATATTGGGCGAGCGCGAAGGCGGGCGCGGCGTCGCGAGGGTCGCTGCGGAGAAGGTTACGGGCCGCTCGGCGGCGCTGGAGATGGTGACCGCCATCGCGGCGGTGGTCGCGAGCGTGAAAAGCTTGAACATCGGCGAGGCCCCCCATGCTCATCGTGGATGCGCGCGCGAGGCTATACCGGGGCCGGGGCGATGTCCATGCGGGGGCGGTTAGCGGGCTTCGACGGTGAGGTGCGCGATTTCGGGAATGGCTGTGAGCCGCTGGCGGACGCTTTCGCAATCGCCGCCCTCGACCGAGACGATCGCGGCATGCGCGGCGGGGCCGACGCGCCAGACATGGAGATCGGCGAGGCGAAGGTCGCCCTGCGCTTCGAGGATGGCGCGGATATTGGCCTCGAGCGCGGGCTCGCTGCTGTCGAGCAGCACTGCGGCGGTGTCGCGGATCAGCGTCCAGGCCCAGACCGCGATAACGACCGAGCCGACGATGCCGATGACGGGATCGAGCCACACCCAGCCGAGATAGCGCCCGCCGAGCAAGGCCGCGATCGCCATCACCGAGGTCAGCGCGTCGGCAAGGACATGGACATAGGCCGAGCGCATATTGTTGTCGCCGTGGCGCGCGGGCTTGGCGTGATCGTGATGATGGTCGTGGTCGTGCGCGTGGCCGTGGTGATGGCCGCCGAGCAGGACGGCGCAGACGATGTTCACGACCAGGCCGATCGTCGCGACGACGGTGGCGTCCAGGAAATCGACCGGGCGCGGGTCGATCAGCCGCTGCGCGGACTCGAACGCGATACCCAGCGCGACGAAGCCGAGGATCAGCGCCGAGGCGAAGCTCGCGAGGTCGCCGACCTTGCCGGTCCCGAAGCTGTAGCGCGGATTGCGGGCGTGCTTGCGCGCATAGGCATAGGCGATCGCCGCGATGCCGAGCGCGCCGGCGTGGGTCGCCATATGGAAACCGTCGGCGAGCAGCGCCATCGAGTTGAAGGCGAGGCCCGCGACGATCTCCGCCACCATCATCACCGCGGTGATCGCGACGACCCACAGGGTGCGGCGGCCATTTTCGTCATGGCCGAGGCCGAGGAATACATGGTCATGGGTCAGGCCGCCCAACTGGCTATCGAAAGACATGCGCTGCGACCTCTTGTTCCCGCCCGTCCTCTATAGCCAGCCCGCGGTCTGCGCCAAGACCCAGATGCCGATGACGAGGAACAGGCCCGCCGCGACGCGCCGCACCGTGTCCAGATTGACGCGCTTGAGCAGTTCGTGGCCGAGGAAGATCGCGGGGACATTGGCGATCATCATGCCGAGCGTGGTGCCCGCGGTGACGAGCGGCACGCTGTGATATTGCGCGCCGAGCGCGATCGTCGCGACCTGGGTCTTGTCGCCCATCTCGACGAGGAAGAAGGCGATCAGCGTGGTCAGGAAGGCGCCGAAACGCGGCTTGGGCGCCTCGTCGTCGTCGAACTTGTCGGGGATCAAGGTCCAGGCGGCCATGGCGATGAAGCTGGCGCCGATCGCGTAGCGGAAGACCGGGCTGTCAAGGAAGGCGGCGGCCGAGGCGCCGAGCAAAGCGGCGAGCGCGTGGTTGGCGAGGGTCGCCACGAGAATGCCGAATATGATCGGCAGTGGTTTGTTGAAGCGCGTCGCGAGCAGGATCGCGAGCAATTGCGTCTTGTCGCCGATCTCGGCGAGCGCGACGACGGCGGTCGAGGTGAAGAGGGCTTCCATCGAGAAACTCCGGGGCCGGGCGGCGTTGCGATTCCAACGGACATCGAAACCCGCCGCCCGGCCCGGACGTGGGATCGATGCCATTGGTCTCGCCCAAGCGCGTCGCGCGCTTCCACCGCACCACGGCCTCTCGACCGAGTATGTTGACACGGTGGCCCGTCCGGATGGACGGCTGGCTACTCCCCAGATGACTTGGGCGCGGTAGCGGGCGGCGCTTCGGCTGGCAAGGGCTTTGGCTCGGCCTCTCCGGCGTCGCGTGCGGCCTTGTCGGCGGCGGCGATGTCGGCGTCCATCGCCTTGGCGCGCGTGTCGATCTCGCTGGTCGCCTTTTCATAGCGGTCGTCGAACTTCGGCTCCTCGCCGCACGCGGCGAGGAGCAAAGGCAGGAGGAGCAAGGCGGCGCGCATCAATAGTCCTTGCGGTAACGGACGCTGAAATTGGTCTGGCCCGAGCCGCCCGCCTGGCTGAGGATCGAGAGCGCCGGGGTCAGGCTGATTTCGAGCTGGGTCGCGGTGTAGCCGCGGCCGTCGGTGATCACCTCGAGATAGATGTCGTTGGTGATATGCTGGCCGGCGGCGAGCGCGGTGCCCCTGCCCTGCGTGTCGTCGGGGCCGAGGACGCGGAGGCGGTCGATGCCGGTCGCCGATTGCAGCGCGCCGAGCGGGCTCAAACCGCCGCTGCCGCGCAGGCTGTTGAGCGAGGCGGCGAGTTGCACCGCCTGGAGCGGCGACAGCGCGGTGATCGAATCGCCGAAAAGGATGCGCGAGACGATCTCGTCCTGCGGCAGGCCGGGAATGCTGGAGAAGGCGATCTGCGGGTTCTGGGCGCGGCCCGACACGTTGACGGTGACGGTGACATTCTCGATCGTGTCGCTGGCGATCAGGCGGATCGACGGGTCGAAGGCGTCGCCGGTCGGGAAATTCACCCGCCCCTCGGTCAGCTCGAACGAGCGACCCGCGAAGCCCAAGGTGCCGCGCACGAGTTCGATCTCGCCGGTGACGCGCGGCGCCTGGGTCGTGCCCTTGAGCGTGACGTCGGCCTGCCATTCGGATTCGAGGCCCATGCCGCTGACATAGATTTCGTCGGTCGCGCGCAAGCGAATGTCGAGGCGGATGAGGTCGAACAGGCTGGTGCCGACCGAGGCGAGCCCGTCGCCGCTGATCCGCGGGCGACCCGCGGGCGGCTTGCGGCGGACGCCGGTGAGCACGGGCACGCTCGCCGCGCCTTGACGGACGATCTTATAGCGCGTTTCGGGAAGGCGCAGGTCGCCCGAGAGCAAGGCGGTCTGGCCCGCGACCTTTTCGAGCGTGAGATTGCCCGTGGCGCGCGCCGACAGGTCGTCGCTGCGCGCGAGGCGGGCGTTGTCGAGCACCGCGTCGATCTTCATCGGATAGCCGCTGTCCCTTGCGAGGCTGACATAGCCCGACGCCTTGACTGTGCCGTCGCCGGCGGTCGCGGTGAGCTGCTCGATCTCGACCCGGTCGCCCGAGAAGCGGCCGTTGACGACCATGTTGGTCAGCCGCGTGCCATAGGTGATATTCTCATAGGTCAGCGCATTGCCGCGGATGACACCGTCGAGGCACGGGTCCGACAGGCGGCAGCTGAAGTCGGCGGCGACGGCGATCGGCCCGCCGAGGCGCTGGTCGCCCGAGCCGACGAAGGAGAAGAGCGTGTCGGCGGGGCCGTTGTAGCGGATGCCGCCCGAGAGCGGCGCGGCTTGCAAGCGGGTCATCCAGGTTCCGGTGCCCGGCGGGAGCGGGCGGAGCGAGGCCTGCAAGCGGCCGATGACGCTGCCGCGCTTGCGCATCACCGCGCTCGCCTCGCCGCCGTCGGCGAGCAATTTGCCGGCGAAATTGACGTCGACGGGCTGGCTGACCGTCGCGGCGGTGGTGCGGGTGAAGCCGGTAATCGTCAGGCGGGCGTCGGCGCGCGGGAAGCTGCTGCTGCTCGCCTGTTCGAAATCGATGCTGCCCGTGGCGCGGCCGCCGAGGCCCATGTCGGGATAGATGGCGTTGAGGAGCGACAGGTTGACGCGGTCGAGGCGGCTTTGCAGCATGATGCCGTCGCCGAAGCGCCCCGCGAGCCGCGCGCTGCTGCCGCGGCCGAAATCGACGTTGGTGGGGAGCAGTTCGTAGCCGTCCTTGCCGGGAATGATGCGCGCCGGGCTGGTGGTACGGAAATTGATCCCGGTCGCGCGGCCCTGCACCGAGGCACGCCAGAGTTCGGGGGTCAGGTCGGCGTTGGCGGCGACGCGGAAGGGCACGCCGCTCGTCCCCTCGACCAAGGCCTGCGCCTTGCCCGCGCCATTTTGATAATCGATCTTCACGCGGCCGACCGCGATGTTGAAATCCCGAATTTTCGTCTGCGCGATCTGGATGTCGGCGATGACGCGCGGGCGATCGTAAAGGATCATGTCGGCATCGACGATCGCCGAGCCGATCGCGAGTTGGGCGGGACCGGGAAGCACCACATTGTTGGCGCGGACGTTGATCGCGGCGGCCTGATATTGGCCGGCGGCGCTGAGCCGGACGAGGCCACCGAGACCCTGTCCCGAGGCGTCGAGCTGGCCGACGAAGGGGCCGGCGGCGCTCTGCACGAGGCGGCCCTTGAAGCCGATGCCCGACAGGTCGCCGCGCTCGATATCGATGGTGAGCGGGCCTTTGGCGGTGAGCAACACGACGTCGGCAGCGAGCGGGCCGTAATCGGTGTCGCCGGTGGCGGCGAGGCGGTAGCCGCCGGCCGCGCCGGTGATCCGCGCGACGAGATTCTGGAGCCCGATACCGAGGCCGGGACGGTCGGCGGTGAGCGTTGCCCGCGGATCGGTGATCGTGCCCGCGAGTTGCAGGCCGAGCGGACCATATTGGGTCGAGGAGGCGCGCGCGACGATCTGGATCTGGCCGTTGGGGTTGTAGTTCCCCTGCCCGCTGGTCACCCGCATCAGCGGGGCGTTGAGGCGGAGGTTGGCGAAGCGGATGATACCGTCGGTGCCGTAGCGCACATCGCCCGACGCGGTGGCATTGCCGCCGAGGACGTTGCGGACGCCCGAGTTGAAGAGCTGGGTCGAGCGCGCGCGGACGCGGCCGACGATCTCGAATCCGCCGTTCGGTGCGGTTTTCAGATCGGCGTCGGTGTCGATGTCGAAGACGCCGACGCTTTCGATGCGATAATCGTCGATCCGACCGTCGATGGCGCCGGTGTAGAAGCCGCGGTTGAGGTCGGCGACGAGGATCGCCTTGGCGTCGATGCGGCTCGATTTCAGGCGCATATTGTCGCTGAGCAGGCGACCGTCCTTATAGGCGAGGTCGCCGTCGAGGCGGACGTTGACCAATGTGCCGCCCGCGACGACATCGAGCCCGCGGATGCGCGTCGCCCGGCCCGCGACAGGGATGAAGATCTGGTCGGGATCGACGCGCGCCTTGCCCGAGAGGCTGAGCGCCTCGACGACGATGTCGTTGACCGCGAGGCTGGTGGCGTTCGCCCGATATTCGACCGTTGGCAGGCGGAATTCGCCGTCGAGCTTTGCCTGCGCGCGCAATCCGCTGCCGCGCATATAGGGCGCGATGGCGCCGGGCTTGAGCAGGACGAAGGCGATTTGCAGCCCGTCGTAGCGGCTGGTGCCAAGATCGATGCCGCCGCTGAGCCCGACGCGCGCCGCGTCGGACGACAGACGGCCGTCGAGGCCGACCTTGCGTTCGTCGAGCCGCGCGGTGAGTTCGATCGCGGTTTCGGCGCCGAGCATGTCGGCGACGGGGCCGGCGGCGAGCAGGCGCGACGGTTGCGCGGTGCCCTTGACCGCGAAAGTGCCGTCGCGCGCGGCGAGGCCGAGGCGGGCGAGCGGCGCTGTGCCGAGATTGCCGGCGAGCGTGCCGGTCCAGGCCTTCCAGTCGCCCTTGCCCGAGAGTTTGGCGGTCAGCGGTTCCTTGAAGCCGCCCATCGCCGCAAGCACACCGCCCTGCGGGGCGTTGATGTCGAGATCGACGTCGAACCGATTGGATTCGGGAACGGCGTCGAGGATGAGCGCGAGCTTGTCGCCCTTGGCCTCGGCGCCGATCGTCTCGGCATTGGCGGTGATCTGGGCGCGGCGGTCGGCGATGGCGATCTTGCCCGTCAGGCGCGCTTCCTGGCGCTGGCCGGCGACGGGGGCTTCGAAGACGAAGCGATCGACCTGGAGTTTGGCGACGTCGATATCGATGTCCGGCAGCAAGGGCTCGCCGGTGTCGGGCACGGGCTTGAACGCGGGAACCCGCTGCATGATGATCGTTTGCGCGGTCGCCGAGCGGATATCGATATGGTTCGAGAGATAGGCGAAGGGGCGCCAGTCGAGCCGGACCTCGGGCGAGCGGAGGAAAACGCCCTTGGTATCGGACAGTGTCAGGTCGCGGATCGCCATGACGCTGAACAGCGAGCCGTCGAGCCGGCCGATACCGATCTTCATGCCGTTCTGGAATTCGAGCTTTTCGACCTGGGTGACGACGAAGCGCCGCCCCGCATCGCTGTTGAGCCCGATCAGGAACAGGCCGACCAGCGCGATCAACCCGAGGACGGCGATCGCGGTCCAGCGCGCGATGCGGCGCGGCCAGGACGGTTTCGCCGTCTGCGGCGGCGGCCTGTCGTCGAAGGCGTCGTCGTCGGCCATCAGAAGGCCTGGCCGATCGAAACATAGACGCTGACGCGAGCTTCGCCCGGCTTGCGCCCGATCGGGGTGGCGATATCGAGCCGCATCGGGCCGAAATTGGTGTAGAAACGCCCGCCGATGCCGGCACCGTAGCGCAGGTTCGAGAAGTCCGGGGTCGACCCGGTATAGACCTGTCCGGCATCGACGAAGGCGACGATTCCGTAATTGCCGAAGCGGTAGCGGACCTCGACCGCGGCCTCGTTGACGCTGCGGCCGCCGATGGGATCGTTGTTCGGGTCCTTGGGGCCGAGCTGCTGGTAACCAAAGCCGCGCACCGAGCCGCCGCCGCCGGCATAGAAGCGCCGCGACGGCGCCAGATTGTCGCGCGCGGCGCCGACGATCGAGCCGACGCGGACGCGGCCCGCCAGCACGATGCTGTCGGTGACGGGATAATAGCCGCTGACATCGACGCGCGCGCGGGCATAGGGCGAGAAGCGGCCGCTCAAGGAGCCTTCGGGCTGAAGCAGTCCGGTGATGCGGAAACCCTTGGTCGGGTTGAGCAGATTGTCGCTGCGGTCGATGCCGAGCTGGCCGGTCAGGCCCGCGATATAATAGACGCTGCGATTGCGGTCGGCGAGGAGGAAGTCATAGTCGTCCTCGCTCGTCGCGATCAGGTCGAGGCCATAGGCGTAGGTGATCTTCTTTTGCCAGATCGGGGTCGATTCGCGGCTGACGCGGAAGCCGACGCGCCCGGTCAGTGCCTCGAAGGCGTTATAATTGCTGCGCGATGCTTCGCCGACGAGCTCGAAGGTGCGGTCGCGGCGTCCGGCGTTCGAGCGGCGGAAGATGACCCCGACCGCCTGCTCCTGCGTGCCGGCGAGGCCGCGGACGATCAGCGCGCCCTCGGGCGGAAAGAGGTTGCGGTGGGTCCAGCTCGCCTCGAGCCGGATGCCCTGGCCGGTGCCGTAACCGGCGCTTGCCGCCAGCGTGCGCGGCGGGCCTGCCTCCTGCGTCACCAGCGTCGTTACATATTCGGTGCCGTCGCCCGCGCTCTCGCCGGTCTTTTGTGGTTCGACCGAGACCGTCGCGAACAGGCCGGTGGCGACGAGCGCCTGGCGCAGGTCGTCGGCCATGCGGCTGTCGTAGAGATCGCCGCGCTTGAAACGCGCGAGCAGTTGGACATGCTTGACGTCGAAGGCGAGTTTGCCGACGGTCTCGAAGCCGCCGAAGCGCGCGCGGGGGCCGATGTCGACGGGTAAGGTATAGATGCCGTCGCCGGTGGCGCCGTCGAGCAGGATGTCGCGCTGGCCGACGGTGGCGAAGGGATAGCCCTCCTCGGGCAGTTTGAGCGCGATCGCCGCTTCGGCGCCCTGCACCCGCTGCGCCACGATCGGTTCGCCGATCGCGAGCGGGAAATTGTCCTTGATCAGCGACGGCGGCACCGTGGGCTCGGCGTTGATGATAATGTCCGAGAGCGTGTATCGCTGGCCTGGTACGACATCGATGATCGCGGTGAGCGGGCGGCGCTGGCGCGGGGTTTCGGGTGGGGTTTCGTCGCTGGCGGGTGCAGGCGTCGCGGCGCCTCGGCCGCGGCTGCTACCCTGCCCGCCGTTCTGGCCATCGCCGCCGCCGCGGTCGAGGCGGGTATCGACGCGCGCGTCATAATAGCCTTCGGAGGCGAGGATGCGGCGCATCAGGTCGGCGTCGGCGGTCAGGCGGGCGCGGACCATCGCGGCGTTCGCCGCCTCGCCGTCGCCGTCGTAGAGCGCGGAGATGTCGCCGAAGAGGTCGGTGAGATTGGCGTCGGTGCTGTCGTCGGCGGGGGCGAGGCCGTTGATCTGGACGGTATAGGCGATCTTGACGCCCTCGTCGGCGGATTCGGGCTCGGCGAATTCGACGGGTTCGGCGTTGAAATTGTCGAGGGGGGGCAAGGGCTTGGCGAGTTCGACATCGTCGATCGGGGCATCGCCGATCGCTTCGACCGCATCGCCGTCGGCGAGCGCGGGCGTCGGCGCGGGTTCGGAGCCGGGCGCCGGCTCGCCGCTGGACGCGGCTTTGTTGGCCTGGCGGCGCTCGAAATCGGCGATCGATTCGAGCGGGACGTTGAGTTCGGGGTCGTCCTCGGCCGAAATCGGCGGGATGGCCTTGTCGAACTCCTCATCCGCGATGATCGGTTCGACCGGCGGGAAGATCGCGTCGGGCGGCGGCGGCGTGGGTTTGGCCATCTCGGCTTCGGGCGCGGGCGCGTCGGGCACGGTGTGCGTCACCGGCGGCGGTTCTTGCGCAAAAGCAGCGGTCGCGGCGAGGCCCAATGAGGATACGGACAGCGCGAGCGCCGGGCGCAGCATTGCCTTCGCCGCGGGCCGGCGGATCAATATGCGAGGGTTTTCAGAATCTTGCATCTGCTGGCCGCCAATGACCGGCTTGTGACCCGCGCGGGCTGGCGGCGCAACCAGTTTCTGGCCGGAAGCGACGGATGCACGCTGCTCTGCGAATGGCCCTTCCCCCTGTCGTTGCACGACAGCAACGAAGCGGCGCGCCAACTGGTTCCGCGGGTTCAGATTTCCCGCCGCAGCCGCTCGACCATCATTTCGGCCTGGCGGTTCACCGAGAGGTTGGCGAGGGCATAAGCGCGCGCGGCATCGTCGGCGAAGGCGCCCTTGTCGAGCAGGTCGGCGAGGAGTTTCGCGAGCCCCGCGACATCGCCTTCGTTAAAGAGATGCCCCTGCCCGCCCATGACCTCGGGGATCGCGCCCGAGCGGCTGCCGACCATGGTGCGGCCGCACGCCATCACTTCCTGGATCACGCGGCCGTACTGCTCTTTCCACTTGGGGGTGCTGAGCGAGGGCAGCACGACGATGTCGGCGGCGTTCATGTAGCGCGCCATGTCCTCATGCCGGGATTCGAAGAAGGTCACGCGGTCGGCGAGGCCGAGGCGTTCGATCTGCGCCTGAAGCTGCGCGGTGTAGGCCGAGGTGCCGATGAAGTCGTCGATCAGGAACTGCCAGTTCTTGTCGCGGATGCGGTCGAGCGCGTCGATCAGGATGTGGATGCCCTTTTCGGGGGTCTGGCGCCCGAAATAGGCGATCACCGGCCGGGTGAGCCCGAGTTCGGCGCGCACCGCCGCGCGTTCGGGCTCGGGTAGCGGCTGGAAGAGGCGCGGATCGAAGCCGATCGGCACCTGCGTCGCATTGAGGCCCATCGCCTCGATCAGCGCGGTGCCGTCCTTGCTGAGCGTCAGCACACGATCGACCTTGCGCTTTGCCGAGTGGCGCAGCCAGGCCTTGACGAGCGCCGAGGCGATGCCGGCGGGCTGGCGCGTCTCGAGTGCCTTCTTCAGATCGATGCCGAGGCTCTGCGGCATGTTCTCGGCGGTAAGCGACCAGAGTTTCGCGTTTGGCGCGACCTGTTTTGCCTGCCGCACCATCATGCTGGCGGGGTCGCTGTCGCAATAGATGTGGGTCGGCTGGAAGGTATCGACGACGGTCTGCAGGCCTTGCAGCCGGTGGGTGCGCTGGTTGGTGCCGGTCAGGTCGAGGAGCGTGAGTTCGTAATTTTCGGGCGGGAAGTCGGGGGTGCCGCGCCATTGGCCGCCGACGAAATGGCGGCGCGGGACGACGAGGTGGACGGGGATGCCGAGCGCGCCGATCTCGCGGAACAGCGCACGATTCACCGGCTCGTGGCACGAGAGCGACATGGCGAGGAGGCGCGGCGTCGTCACGCGAAGGCGGCGATGGCGTTGCGGGCTTCGTCGGCGATGCTGGCCGTGGGGGTCCAGCCGAGCGCGCGCAGGCGCGAAATATCGACCTCGAACGCGCTGCGAAAGGCATCGCTGCCCTCGCCATAGGTGACGGGCACCGGCTGCGGCGCGGCGGCGGCGATGGTTTCGGCGAGCGTGCGCATCGTGATCGCCTGCCCCGCGGCGAGGTTGAACAACCGGTTCCAGCCCGTCTCGGCGCGCAGCAGCAGAACGACCGCGGCGATCGCGTCGCCGAAGGGCAGGATGTCGCGATAGCTGGCGCCGTCGTTGCGCAGGCTCATGGCGCCGGTCTCTGCGACCTGGCGGCAAAGGTCGAGGAAGATCAGCCCCGCCTGCTCGCCGAGGCTGGCATGGGCGGGGGCGCCGACCATGTTGGTCGGGCGGACAATCGCGATGCGGTCGGCGACGTCGCTCGCGGCGAGCTCACCCTCGATCGCGAGGTGCGTCTTGCCATAGGGGTGACCCGGCGCCTTGGGCATGTCTTCGCTGTAGAGCGCGGCGGCGTTGCCGCCATAGACGTGGAAGGTCGAGAAATGAACGAGGCGCGACGCCCTGCCCTCGCGCAGCGCGGCGAGGCAGGCGGCGGCGGTGCTGCGGCCCTGTGCCAGCGCGGCGTCGGCATCCCTGCCGGCGGCCTGCGCGCCGGGCATCGCGAGGTTGACGACCGCGTCGAACGTGCCTCCGGGCAGCGCGGCGTCGGTGCTGCTGTCGTAGCGAAAGGAGGCGATGCCGCGTTCCGCCAGCCAGGCGGCGCGTTCGGGGGTATCCGAGCGCACGGTGACCGCCACGTCCCATGCACCCGCCAGCGCCTCCGCCAGCCGCGCGCCGAAATATCCGCTGCCGCCGACGAGCAGCAGGCGGCCTTCAGCCATGCCTGACGTCCCAATTATACGGGATCTTGTCGGTGAAGGGGTCCATGCGGTCGATCTCGTCGGCGCGGTGCGCGATCGTCGTGCAGTTCGCGACGATCGCCGGATATTGGCCGTAGCCCTTGAAACCGTTCCACACGAAGGGCGGCACCGTGACGAGGCAGTAATTGTCCTCGCCCATGAAGATTTCCTGCAGTTCGCCGCGCGTCGGCGAGCCTTCGCGGTCGTCGTAGAGCACGAATTTGATGCGGCCGTGGACGACGGCATAGTTCAGCGTCATCTCGCTGTGGATGTGCCAGGCCTTGATCGCGCCGGGCTGGACGCAGGAGAAATAGATTTCGCCGAATTGCTCGAAATGCGGCGCGTCGGCGCGCAGCATGTGCATGATCTTGCCGCGCTCGTCGGGAATCTGCCGCAGCGGTGTAATCAGGACGCCGTCGATCATCTGTATCCCCCTCGGGTCTGGTTCAGGCCGCCCAGGCGAGCGATTTCGCCCGCGCCTCGGCCACATAGGTTGCGATATCGTGACGCGTCTGCGCCAGCGGGTCGGCGCCGTCGGCGACCACCGCCTTGTACCAGCCTGCGGTCAGCGCGACGCCGCCCGCGAAGTCGAGCGTCGGTGCCCAGTCGAGCTTGTGATAGGCCTTGTCGATCGACAGGCCGAGCAGCCCCGCCTCGTGCACCGCGCCGGCTTCGGCGGCATTCACCCATTCGCCGGGCCAATGCTTCAAAAATTCGGTCACCAGCCGTTCGACCGAGCCGTTCGCCTCGACCCAGGGACCGAAGTTGAAGGCTTCGGTGACGTCGGTGGGCGATTTCACCCGCGCCGTCGTCGCGGCGCCGCCGAGCAGCGCGCCGAGCCAGAGATAGCCGCTCAGCGATTCGAGCACATGCTGCCAGGGGCGGGTCGCGCGCGGGTTGCGGATGCGGATCGCCTCGCCCCGCGACAGGCTGCGCACGCAGTCGGGGACGATGCGGTCGAGCGACCAGTCGCCGCCGCCGATGACGTTGCCCGCGCGCACCGTCGCCATCTTCACCGGGCTGTCGGGCGCGGAGAAGAAGCTGCGGCGATAGCTGTGCGCGGCGATCTCGGCCGCGCCCTTCGACGCGCTGTAGGTGTCGTGGCCGCCCATCGGGTCGTCCTCGCGATAGCCCGACAATATCTCGCGATTTTCGTAGCATTTGTCCGAGGTGACGCAGACCGCGACCGCGGGGCGCCCGGCGCGGCGCAGCGCGTCGAGGACATGGACGGTGCCCATGACGTTGGTCGCCATCGTCTCGACCGGATTGTCATAGCTGTAGCGGACGAGCGCCTGCGCCGCGAGGTGCAGGACATAGTCGGGTTTGTGCGCCGTAACAACGTCGTTCACCGCATCGGCGTCGCGCACGTCGCCGACGATGTGCGTCAGCCGGTCGGCGAGGCCGATGCTGGCGAAATGCGTCGGGCCGTCGTCGATCTTGTGCGAAAAACCGACGACATCGGCGCCGAGCGTGAGCAGCCATTCGGCCAGCCACGATCCCTTGAAGCCGGTGTGGCCGGTGAGGAGGACGGTCTTGCCGCGATAGGCGTCGGCGAACATCGCGCCGCCTACCATTTCTTCCAGGGCGCCTGCCCGTCGGCCCACAGCTCGTTGAGCAGCGAATATTCGCGCGGCGTGTCCATCGGCTGCCAGAAGCCGTTATGTTCGAACATCATCAGTTCGCGGTCGGCGGCGAGGCGTTCCATCGGCTCGCGCTCGAGGATCAGTTCCTCGCGGTCGTCGAGATAATCGTCGATAAAATTGCGGTTGAAGACGAAGAAGCCGCCGTTGATGTGGCCGCCCGATACCTGCGGTTTTTCGTTGAAGCTCGCGACCACGCCGCCCTCGGTGCCGAGTTCGCCGAAGCGCCCCGGCGGGTAGACGCCGGTCAGCGTCGCGGTCTTGCCATGGCCCTTGTGGAAATCGACGAGCGCGGTGATGTCGACGTCGCCGACGCCGTCGCCATAGGTGGCGCAGAAATGCTCGACCCCGTCGAGATAGCGCGCGCCGCGGCGGATGCGCGCACCGGTCATCGCATCCTCGCCGGTTTCGGCGAGGGTGACCTTCCAATCCTCGGTCTGGTGCTTGTGGAATTGCAGCCGGTCCTCGCCGCGCTTCGACAGGTCGACGGTGACGTCGGACGACTGGTTCGCGTAATTGAGGAAGAAGTCGCGAATGATGTCGCCCTTGTAGCCCAGCAGCAGGACGAAGTCGGTGATGCCGTGCGCGGCATAGATTTTCATGATGTGCCAGACGATCGGTTTGTCGCCGATCGGCACCATCGGTTTGGGCAAGGTTTCGGAGACTTCGCGGAGGCGGGTCCCGCGACCGCCGCAGAGAATCAAAGCTTTCATAGGGGTGAGCTCATTCCGTTCTGATGGTCAGGATGCGGCGGAATCAATTGGGCTATAAAGCGCCCGCTCGGTAGCCGCAAAGCCAAGACGCTGCAACGCGCTTCGAGCCTTGGATCGCGATTCATGTGCCGCAGAAGGTCACATAAGGCGCGGCTTCGGCGGGGCCGGGCTGCGCATGGTGTGCCCAGTCGGCGCGTTCGGCATAGGGCGCGCGCACCACCTCCAGCAGCGCGAGAAAGGGCGCGAGATCGCCCTGCTCTGCCGCACCCAAGACCTCTTCGACCCGGTGGTTGCGCGGGATGTAGAGCGGGTTGGCGGCGTCCATCGCCGCGGCGCGTTCGAGCGGACTCAGCGGCTCGCGTTCGAGTTGCGCCCACCAGGACGCGATCCACGGTGCCATCGCGTCGGGTTCCGGCAACAGTGCCTGCATCGCGCTGGCATCGCCGCGCAGCAGCGTCGCGAGCGCGCGGAAGAACAAGGTGAAGTCCGGCCCATATTGTTCGAGCGCGTCGAACAAGCCGTCGATCAGCCCCGCATCGCTCGAATGCGGGGCACCGAGGCCGAGCTTCTGCCGCATCGTCGCGAGCCAGATGGTCCGGAACTGCTCGACGATATCGGCGACCAGCACCTTGGCGGCCTCGACATCCTGGGGGTTCACCGCATGGATCGCCGGAAGCAGCGCCTCGGCGAAGCGCGCCATGTTCCAGTTCATGATCGCGGGCTGGTTGCCATAGGCATAGCGACCGTTGGCGTCGATCGAGCTGAAGACGCTGTGGACCGCGAACCGGTCCATGAAGGCGCAGGGGCCATAGTCGATCGTCTCGCCGCTGACCGCGACATTGTCGGTGTTCATGACGCCATGGATAAAGCCGAGGCCCATCCAATTGGCGACGAGCAGGCACTGGCGCTCGATCACCGCCGCGAGCAGCGCGAGATGCGGATTGGCGGCGGCGGCGAGCTCGGGGAAATGCCGCGCAATCGTGTAGTTGGACAGCCGGATCACATGCTCGGCGCCGAAATGCGCGGCGAAGAACTGGAAGGTGCCGACGCGGATATGGCTGCCGGCGATGCGCGTCAGCACCGCGCCGGGATGGGCGCGTTCGCGCTGGACGCGGTCGCCGGTCGCCACGGCCGCCAGCGAGCGGGTGGTCGGGACGTGCATCGCCGCCATCGCTTCGGAGACGAGAAATTCGCGCAAGACGGGGCCGATCGCGGCCTTGCCGTCGCCGTTGCGCGAGAAAGGGGTCGGGCCCGAGCCCTTGAGCTGGACGTCGAAGCGCCGGCCGTCGGGGGCAAGAATTTCGCCGAGCAGCAGCGCGCGGCCGTCGCCGAGCTGCGACGAGAAATGGCCGAACTGGTGCCCGGCATAAGCAAAGGCCAGCGGGGCGGCACCGCCGGGCAGGGTTGCGCCGGAGAACAGGTGCGCGAGGCTGTCGTCGTCGACATTCGCGGCGTCGATGCCGAGCGTTGCCGCGAGCGTCTGGTTGAAGACCAGCAGCTTCGGCGCCGATGGCACGGCGGCCTCGGCGGGGGCGTAAAAGCCCTCCATCTCGCGGTGGAAGCTGTTGTCGAAGGCGATGTCCATCGGGGTCTCCTCGCCTGTCCTATAGCGCGCCTCAGGCGTGGTGCGCGAGAAACCAGTCGTAGGTCGCGGCGATGCCGTCGCGCAAGGCCACCTTCGGCGACCAGCCCATGGCGGCAAGCTTGGCATTGGACATCAGCTTGCGCGGGGTGCCGTCGGGTTTGGACCGGTCCAGTTCGATCTCGACATCGGCGCCGACGACTTCGGCGACGAGGCGTGCGAGGTCGAGGATCGCGATGTCGCTGCCCGACCCGACATTGATGTGGCCGGCGTCGGAGTAGGTCTTCATCAGGAAAACGCAGGCGTCGGCGCAATCGTCGACGTGCAGGAATTCGCGCATCGGGGTGCCGCTGCCCCACAAGACCATGGTTTTGGAGCCCGAAACCTTCGCCTCATGCGCCTTGCGGAGCAGCGCGGGCAGGACATGGCTCGACGCGAGATCGAAATTGTCGCCCGGGCCGTAGAGATTGGTCGGCATCGCGGAGATATAGTCGGCGCCATATTGGCGGCGATAGCTTTGCGCGAGCTTGATCCCGGCGATCTTGGCGATCGCATACCATATGTTCGTTTGTTCGAGCGGGCCGGTGAGCAGCGCCTCTTCGACGATCGGCTGCTCGGCATATTTGGGGTAGATGCACGAAGATCCGAGGAAACAGAGTTTCGCGACGTCGGCGCGGTGCGCCGCATCGACGATATTCGTCTCGATGACGAGGTTCTGGTAGAGGAAATCGGCGGGGTATGTGTCGTTGGCGAGGATGCCGCCGACCTTGGCCGCTGCGAGGAATACCGCGTCGGGCTTTTCCTGCGCGACCCAGGCGCGCACCGCCGCCTGATCGAGCAGGTCGAGCGTGTCGCGCCCCGCCGTCAGGACTTCGCAATTCTCGCTGGCAAGCCGCCGCACGAGCGCGCTGCCGACCATGCCGCGGTGACCCGCGACCCAGACGCGCTTGCCGCCAAGCGAAAAAGTCTCAGCCATGCGACGGGGTCGCGCCGGCCTTATATTCGGCCAGATCGGCGGCGACCATTTCGCGGCACAGCTCGCGCACCGAGGTTTCGTGGCGCCAGCCGAGTTTCTGATGCGCCTTCGACGGATCGCCGATCAAGAGGTCGACCTCGGTCGGGCGGAAATAGCGGGGATCGACCTCGACCAGGCAGGTGCCGGTCCTGGTGCAATAGCCCTTTTCCTCGGCGCCCTCGCCCTTCCATTCGAGCGCGATGCCGACATCCTCGAACGCCCATTGCACGAAATCGCGCACCGGGGTCGTCTCACCGGTGGCGAGGACATAGTCGTCGGGTTCGTCCTGCTGCATCATCAGCCACATGCCGCGGACATATTCGGCGGCGTGGCCCCAGTCGCGCTTGGCGTCGAGATTGCCGAGATAGAGCTTATCCTGCCGCCCCAGGCTGATCGCCGCGGCGGCGCGGGTGATCTTGCGCGTCACGAAGGTTTCGCCGCGCAGCGGGCTTTCGTGGTTGAACAGGATGCCGTTCGAGGCGTGCATGCCATAGGCTTCGCGGTAATTGACCACGATCCAATAGGCATAGAGCTTCGCCGCGGCATAGGGGCTGCGCGGGTAGAAGGGGGTGGTTTCACGCTGCGGCACTTCCTGGACGAGGCCGTAAAGCTCCGAGGTCGAGGCCTGATAGAAGCGGCACGTCTTTTCCAGCCCAAGGATACGCATCGCCTCGAGCAGCCGCAGCGTGCCGATCGCGTCGCTGTTCGCGGTATATTCGGGGGTCTCGAAACTCACCTGGACATGGCTCTGCGCGGCGAGGTTGTAGATTTCGGTGGGCTTGGTTTCCTGGACGATGCGGATCAGGTTGGTGCTGTCGGTGAGGTCGCCATAATGGAGGTGGAAGCGCGAATTTTCGACATGCGGATCCTGATAGATATCCTCGATCCGGCTGGTGTTGAACGAGGAGGAACGGCGCTTGAGGCCGTGGACGATATAGCCCTTCTCCAGCAGCAGTCGCGCGAGATAGGCGCCGTCCTGTCCGGTAATTCCGGTGACAAGGGCGATTTTTTCCTGTTCAGCCAAGGGTTTGTTCCTCGTTCTGGGGAGAGGGTTTGAACCGGTAGGGTCCGGCATGGTCGGGCGGTGCCTCCCTTTCCGTGCCTTGCCCGCGAAGTCAACCGGACTGTTCGCTCCCGGGCCAAACTTCGCGCTTGTTGCCAAAGGCGCAGCTGTCTATCGCGGCGCTGCTGCGGCGCCGGGGTCCGCATGGGCAGGAGATGATCAGTGACCGTGCTCGTTACCGGGGCCGCCGGATTTATCGGTTTCCATCTCGCGCGGCGCCTGATGGGCGAAGGCCGGCCGGTGATCGGCATCGATATCGTCAATGATTATTACGACCCGGCGCTGAAGCGCGCGCGGCTCGCCAGGCTGGCGGAAGAATATGGCGACCTTTTCACCTTCCGCCAGGTCGATTTCGCCGATGCGAACGCGCTGGACGCGGCGCTGGTCGACCTGAAATTCGCCGATATCGCGCATCTGGGGGCGCAGGCGGGGGTCCGTTATTCGATCGACAACCCGCGCGCCTATGTCCAGTCGAACCTCGTCGGGCACCTCAACCTGCTCGAAATCGCGCGCGAACGCAGTGTGCCGATGGTCTATGCGTCGTCGTCGTCGGTCTATGGCGGCAACAAGACCCTGCCCTTCCGCGTCGAGGACCGCGTCGATCATCCGATGTCGCTCTATGCCGCGACCAAGAAGGCCGACGAGCTGATGAGCGAGACCTACGCCCATCTCTATCGCATCCCGCTGACCGGCCTGCGCTTCTTCACCGTCTATGGCCCGTGGGGCCGCCCCGACATGGCGATGTGGATCTTCACCAAGGCGATTTTCGAGGGCGCGCCGATCCAGGTGTTCAACGCCGGGGCGATGCGGCGCGACTTCACCTATATCGACGATATCGTGTCGGGGGTCGCGGCGTGCATCGCCAATCCGCCGCCCGACAATGGCGAAGAAAAGGCCGGCGGCAGCGTCGCGCCGCACCGGCTCTATAATATCGGCAACAACCGCTCCGAGGAACTGACGCGGATGATTTCGCTGATCGAGGAGTCCTGCGGGCGCGAGGCGGTGAAGGAAATGGCGCCGCTGCAGCCGGGCGACGTGCCCGAAACCTATGCCGATATCAGCGCGATCTCGGGCGACCTGGGCTATGAACCGACGACGCCGATCGCCGTCGGCATCCCCAATTTCGTCGCCTGGTACCGCGACTATCACGGCGTCTGACGCCTGCCCCTCTCCCAAGGAACCGAATAGAGATGAAGATCATAGTCGTCGGGCTGGGGTATGTCGGATTGCCGCTGGCGGTCCAGCTGGCCCGGCATTTCGATTGCATCGGGCTCGACAGCAACAGCGGCCGCATCGCCGAACTGCGCGACGGGCACGATCGGACCGGCGAAGTCGATGCGGCGACGCTGGCGGCATCGGCGCTGGCGCTGACCAGCGACGCGCAGGAGTGCCGCGGCGCCGACCTCTACATCGTCACCGTGCCGACCCCGATCGACGTAGACAACCGCCCCGACCTGTCGCCGGTGCGCAGCGCGACGCGCACCGTCGCGGCGCTGCTCGACCCCGCGACTACGCCGGTGATCGTCTATGAAAGCACGGTGTATCCGGGCGTGACCGAGGATATTTGCGGGCCCATGATCGAGCAATTGTCGGGGCTGAAGCGCGGCACCGATTTCTTCCTCGGCTATTCGCCCGAGCGCATCAATCCGGGCGACCGCGAGCACACGGTCGACAAGATCATGAAGGTGCTGGCGGGCGAGAATGACGAGGTCACCGAATTGCTCGCGACCGTCTATGGCCGGGTGACGAGCGGCGGGGTGTTCCGCGCCCGCTCGATCCGCGCCGCCGAGGCGGCCAAGGTGATCGAGAATGCGCAGCGCGACATCAACATCGCCTTCATGAACGAGGTGACCAAAATCTTCTCGGCGCTCGACATTTCGGTGTGGGACGTGCTCGACGCGGCGCGGACCAAATGGAATTTCCTGCCTTTCGAGCCGGGGCTGGTCGGCGGCCACTGCATCGGGGTCGATCCCTATTATCTCAGCCACCGCGCGCAGGAATTGGGTATAAACCCCCAAGTCGTGCTGGCGGGGCGCGCGATCAACGACGGCATGGCGCAGTGGATGGCCGACGAAATTCATGCCGCGCTCGGCCGCGAGGGCGGCGACATCCTGATCCTGGGGCTGACCTTCAAGGAAAATGTCCCCGACCTGCGCAACAGCAAGGTCATCGACCTCGTCCGGGCGCTGCGCGCGCACGGGCACCGGGTCGCGGTGCATGATCCGCACGCGGACCCCGTCGAGGCGCGGCATGAATATGATCTGGACCTCGTCGCGCTGCCGAGCGAAGCCGCTTATGACGCCGTGATAGGCGCCGTCCGGCACGATGCGATCAAGGCGCTGGCGGCGCCGCAGATCGCGGCGATGTTGCGCCCCGACGGGCTTGTCGCCGACCTCAAGCGCATGTGGTCGCCGCCGTCGGACGATGCGGCGTCCACGGTCCGCCGCTGGTCGATTTAACCATCCGGGGTGGCGTTCGCGGGATTATCTGCTTAAGGCCCCGAACAACGAAAATAATGGAAGTGTGAATGTCGCGTTCCCGGGAGTCCCTCTTCGATCGCTGGTTTCTGGCGATCTTCCTGATTGCCATATTGTTGTTCGGCGGGTCGGCGCGGGTCGATAGCGGCGGGCTGCTGATCGTGCGCACGCTGGCGATCGGCGCGATCGCGATCGCGCTGCCCTATTGGTGGCGGGAACGCGGCCGCGACCGGCTCGAGCGCTGCCGTCCGCTGCTGATCCTGCTCGCCGCCGCCGCGGCGTGGATGCTGATCCAGCTCATTCCGCTGCCCGCCGGCCTGTGGTCGATCCTGCCCGGTCATGGCGAGCTGGCGTCGCGCATGGCGGCGGCGGGGGTCGAGATCGGCTGGCGTCCGCTGGCGCTGTCGCCGGGACGCGCGATCCATTCGCTGCTCGACCTGCTCGTGCCGCTCGCCGTGGTCCTGCTCGTCGGCCGCACGTCCGACCAGGATCTGCGGCAGTTGCCGCTGCGCCTGCTCGCCTTCCTCGCGGTTGCCGCCGTATTCGGCGTGTTGCAGCTGCTCGGCGGCGAAGGCGCGCCCTATTTCCACCGCATCACCAATGTCGGCGCGGCGGTCGGCTTCTTCGCCAACCGCAACCATCATGCGGTATTCCTCGCGCTCTATTGGCCGCTGCTCCTGTGGTTCCTCCATGGCCGCAACGACCGCGCGGGCAGCCATGCCGCGACGTTGCTCGGCGTGCTGGGCGGCGTCGCGGTGATGCTGGCGATCATGGCGACGGGGTCGCGCGGCGGCCTCGCCATCGGCGGCGCCAGCTTCCTCGTTACCAGCATGCTGCTCTATCGGATGCGCAGCGCCGCGGTCGGAACCGAATCGGCGGGCAATATCGTGCGCCTGACGCTGATCGCGTCGATCCTGGGGATCATCGGCGGCGCGATCGCGCTGCTGATCTTTGGCGCGAGCTTCATGGACCGGCTGGACCAGGCGGACGTCGTATCGGACCTGCGCGTCGCCGTGCTGCCGACCTTGAACGGCATGATCTGGCATTATGCGCCGTTCGGCAGCGGTTTCGGCAGCTTCGAGGCGGCGTACAAGATCGCCGAACCGGTGAACCTGCTGTCGCTGCAATATCTGAACCACGCGCATAACGACTATCTGGAGCTGCTCATCGACGGCGGCCTCCCGGCGCTCGTGCTGCTCATCGGCTGGGCGCTGATCCTATGGCGTGCCGCCAAGGCGGGCTGGAACCATCCACAGGCCGCGACAACCGACCGCGTCGGAATCGGGGCGTCGATCCTGATGCTCGTCATCTTCGCGGCGGCGAGCCTTGTCGATTACCCGCTGCGCACCCCGGCACTGGCGGCGATGGCGACGCTCGCCACCGTCCTTCTCTATCGTCGTCCCGACATTCAGACGGCGCGGCGAAAGGGCCAGCGGACATCGGCGGGGTTCCGCTGAACCGCCCCGCGGGTGCGGCACGGGTTTGATTTTGCGGTTTCCTTTGCCGGGCGGGCGGGCTAGTCCCACCCGAGCGGCAGGCAGATAAAAAAGGGAATATGTTTCGGTGAACTTTCGTTTGGCTATCGCTAGCCTGACCGCCGCCTGCCTTTTGGCCGGCTGTGGCGGCAAAGCCCCGCAACTCAAGAGCACGCCGACGCTGCAGGTCACCGACGGCAATTCACTGCCCGCGCCGACCGGGACCGACCTGGTCGGCGAGACGCGCCCCTACCTGATCGGCCCCTTCGACCGGCTGAGTGTCGATGTCTATGGCGTCCCCGACCTCAGCAAGCAGGTCCAGACCGACGCCGCGGGGCGCATCCAGCTGCCGCTGGTCGGCGAGATCCAGGCGTCGAACCAGACCACCGCGCAGCTCGCCGAGGCGATCGAGGCGCGGCTGACCCGTTTCGTGCGCCGCCCCGACGTCAGCGTCAATGTCACCGAATCGGTCAGCCAGGTGCTGACCGTCGACGGCCAGGTGATGCAGCCGGGCCTTTATCCCGTGGTCGGCAAGATGTCGCTGATGCGCGCCGTCGCGCTCGCCAAGGGCACGACCGAATTCGCGAAGCTCGACGATGTGGTCATCTTCCGCACGGTCGGCGGCCAGCGGATGGCCGCGCTCTACAATCTGAAGCAGATCCGGCAGGGCGTGTACGACGACCCCGAAGTATTTGCCAACGACGTCGTCGTGGTCGGCGATTCGCCCGCCCGCCGCCTCTTCAAGGACATTTTGGCGACGACCCCGCTGCTGGTGTCGCCCCTCGTCGCCCTTATTCGATAGATTTTCAGGAAGCTCGAACTCGCCCCATGACCGACGCAACTCCCAAGTCCCCGATGTTGGCCGTACCGGCGAGCCAGACCGAGGCCGATCCCGGGCGGCAGGCCGGCGGTTTCGCGACGGCGATGCCGTGGATCCTGCAATATTGGCGCGTCGCGCTGCGCTGGAAATGGGTGATCATCGGCACGATCATCGCCTGCCTGATCGCCGGCGCGGTCTATACGATGCTTGCCGAGCGCATCTATACCGCGAATGCGCGGATCGAGATTTCGCGCACCGAGTCCAAGGTGCTCAACATGAACGGGGTCGAACCCGAGCGTGGCGGCCGCGTCGAGCAGGAATTCTATCAGACGCAATATAACCTGTTGCGCGCGCGCTCGCAGGCCGAGCGGGTGGCCAAGAGCCTGAACCTGGCGCGCGACCCCGTCTATCTGGCGGCGTTCGGCGGCAAGGCGCCGCCGTCCTCGCTGCGCGTGATGTCCAAGGCCGAACTCGATGTCGCCACGCGCAGCGTCGCGTCGAAGCTGAACGGCGTGGTGCAGATCAAGCCGGTCGTCGGGTCGGCGCTGGTCGATATTTCGGTGTCGACGCCCAACCCCGAGCTGTCGGCCAAGATCGCCAACAGCTGGGCGGAAAACTTCATCTCGGCCAACCTCGAGCGTCGTTATGATTCGGCCTCCTATGCCCGCCGCTTCCTCGAGGATCAGCTGCAGGCGACCAAGGCCAAGATGGAAGACGCCGAGCGCGAGATGATGACCTATGCCGAGCGGCAGGGCATCCTGACCATCGCGCAGTCGGACAGCAGCGATCCCAAGGCGCCCTCCGTCGAGCGATCGATCATGGCGACCGACCTCGTCGCGCTGAACGACGCGCTGAACAAGGCGACGATCGAACGTATCGCCGCCGAGGGCGCGCTGAAGGCCGCGAGCGGCCAGGCATCGGCCGTTGCGGGCGGCAGCCCCAGCGTCGCCAACCTGCGCCAGCGCAAATCCGACCTGCAGGCCGAATATGCCAAGCTGATGGTGATCTTTCAGCCCGATTATCCGCCCGCGCAGGCGCTCGACCGCCAAATCCGCGACATCGACCGCTCGATCGCGGCCGAGCAGAGCTCGGTCGGCGGGTCGAGCGTCGCGACCGCGCGCGCCGCCTACACCGCGGCGCTGGCGCGCGAGGAAGAACTGCGCTCGCGCGTCGGCGGCACCCGCACCAACCTGGTCGACGAACGCCGCCGCAGCGTCCAATACGGCATCCTGCAGCGCGAGGTCGACACCAACCGCGAGCTGTATGACGGCCTGCTGCAACGGTATAAGGAAGTCGGCATCGCCGGCGGCGTCGGCACCAACAATGTGGCCATCGTCGATCGCGCGCTGCGCCCCGGCGCGCCGTCGAGCCCGCGGCTGATCAACAATATGTTCACCTCGCTGCTGATCGGCCTGGCGCTCGCCGCGCTGCTGACGATCGTCCTGGCGCAGATCGACACCACGGTCCGCGACCCGGCGGAGGCACAGGATGTCACCGACCTGCCGCTGCTGGGCGTCATCCCGGACACCGACAACGAACTGGCGATCGACGAAGTGCGCGATCGCAAATCGTCGCAGTCGGAAGCCTATCTGTCGGTGCAGACCGCGCTGCGCTTCTCGACCACGACCGGCGTGCCGAAGTCGCTGATGTGCACCTCGACCCGCAAGGGCGAAGGCAAGTCGACTTCCTCCTATGCGCTCGCGCTGTCGCTGCATCGCATCGGGCGCACCGCGATCGTCGTCGATTGCGACCTTCGCTCGCCGTCGGTCCACCGCCTGGCGGGGGTCGCCAACGGCGCCGGGACCAGCAACTTCCTGTCGGGCAACAACGACATCCTCTCGATGGTGCACCATGATGAATCGGACAATCTGCCGTTCATCACCGCGGGTCCGATGCCGCCGAACGCCGCCGAACTGCTGTCGAGCGACCGTATCGCCGATCTGATCGCGGCGCTGGGGCAGCATTATCAGCACGTCGTGCTCGACGCGCCGCCGGTCCTCGGCCTCGCCGACTCGCCGCTGCTGGCGAGCAAGGTCGAAGGCGTCGTCTATTGCGTCGAAGCCGAAGGCGCGCGCACCAACGCGATCCGTTATTCGCTGGCGCGCCTGCGCAGCGCCGGCGCGACCTTGCTCGGCGTCGTGCTGACCAAGTTCGACGAGAAGCGTGCCTATTACGGCTATGGTTATGAATATGGTTATGGCTATGCCGACGCGCAGCCGGGGGAGTAGAACCGCAACCGGAGGCAGGAGGATCGGCAGTACGGCATCGCGAGCGACCTCGCGGCTGCCGGGCCGGGGTTTCCTGATCTATGGCGCCGCGATGTTCGTCCTGTGGCTGCTGGTGGCGCTGTTCACCGCGTCGTCAGCGATGGCGGTGTACAGCCCCGAGCGGGCGCTGGCGCTCAACCCGTTCAACGCCAGCGTCAAGGCGTCGATGGCGAACGACCTGGTCTATGCCACCGGCGATGCGCGCCAGACGAGCGCCGCGGCGCGGCTGAGCCGCGAGGCGCTGGACGGCGATCCGACGCTGGCGGGCGCCTATCGCATGATCGGTCTCGACAATGCGCGGCGCGGCAAACCGGTGAAGCCGGCGATCATGGCAGCGACCTACCTCACCCGCCGCGACTATGTCTCCAATCTGTGGTTGATCCAGGACGCGGTGAAGCGCGGCCGCATGGATCAGGCGATGAGCGACGTCGATGCGACGCTGCGTACCTCGCTGCGCGGGCAGGCCCTGCTCTTCCCGATCCTCGGCAAGGCGGTCGCCGAGCCCGAGATGCGCCCGCAGTTCCGGCGCCTGTTCCGCGGCAATCCCGACTGGCTGCCCAATTTCCTGAGCTATTATATCGGCACCAAGCAGAAGGCGGCGCCGCTCGCGGCGATCATCCTGCCGATCCGCAAGGATCTGCCGCCAAGCTATGGCCAGCTCGACCAGACGCTGATCGGGATGATGGTCGGGCAGCAGGATTTCGATGCGGCGCGCGCCTATGCGCGGGCGATCGACCCGAAGGCCGACGGCGACCGCGTGCTGATGCACAATGCCCGTTTCGAGGAGGAAGGCCCCTTCCCGCCGATCGATTGGCAGCTGTTCCGCGAATCCGCCTATGGCTCGGACATCGAAAAGGGCGCGAAGGGCAACAAGCTGATCGTCGTGTCCGACGAAGAGCGCCCGAATCTGGTCGCGCGGCAGCTCGTCCAGCTGACGCCGGGCAGCTATCGGCTGAGCGCGCGCGGGCGGCTCGTCACCCATAATGACGATGCCGCGGCGGTCTGGCAGATCGCCTGCGCCGAAAAAGGCGGCACGGGCGTGCTCGCGAGCGTGAAATTCGCGCGCGGCGCGGTACCCTCGCCCGCCGACTTCACGATCGCGCCGGGTGCCTGCCGCAATTATTGGGTCAGCCTGACCGCCGCCGCCGGTTTCGGCACCTCGCCGTTCCAGGCCGAGTTCCAGCAAGTCGAACTGCAGCCGGTCCGCTGATGTCGGACGGGGCACCGGCGGGGGGCGCAGCATGAGCGGTTTCTCGCCGACGCGGCTCGTCCGCTATGCGATGGCGCATCCGATCGGCGAACGGCAGCGGCTACGCACGCTGGCGCGCATCGCGCGCTGGCAATTGCGCGCGCGGCTGATCGGCGGTCCGCGCGTCCACCCCTGGGTCGGCGGCAGCCAGCTGGTGGTCGAGCGCGGGATGACCGGTGCGACAGGCAATGTCTATTTCGGGCTGCACGAGTTCGCCGATATGGGGTTCGTCCTCCATATGCTGCGCCCCGGCGACCTGTTCGCCGACATCGGCGCCAATATCGGCAGCTTCACCATCCTCGCCGCGAAGGTGGCGGGCGCCACGGTCATCGCCTTCGAGCCCGACACCAACACGGTCGCGACGCTGCGCCGCAATATCGCCGCCAATGCGGTCGATGGCGGGGTCGAGGTGCACACCAGCGCGCTCGGCGACCGCGAACAGGAACTATGGTTCACCAGCGGCATGGACACGATCAACCATGTCGCAGACGCCGACACGCCCGGCGCGGTGCGCGTTCAGGGCACGACGCTCGACACCGTGCTGGCGGGCCGCGTGCCGATGCTGATCAAGATCGACGTCGAGGGGCATGAGCCCGCGGTCATCGCCGGCGCGCACAAGACGCTGGCGGCGCCCGCGCTGAAGGCGGTCGAGGTCGAGACGGTGACGCAGGACATCGCCGACATGCTTATGGGGCATGGCTTCGTGCAGCGCCACTACGACCCCTTCACCCGGCGGCTGTCGGAGGCGCCGGTGCATGCGGCGAACAACAGCCTCTATATCCGCGACGAAGCCTTTGTCGCCGAGCGGCTGAGCGGGGCGGCGCCGGTGGACGTCTATGGGATCGCCGTCTAGGCACCCCGCGCCCGCGCCATGAAAATCCTCTATATCCAATATGCCAATCCGGGAGCCTTTCCCGCCGCGATGCGCGCGGGGCGGCTGTGGCGCGCGGCGGGGCATGAGGTGCGCTATCTGGGGGTGGGTTTCGGCGACGGCGATCCGCTCGCGGTCGCGGGCGACCTCGCGGACAGTTGCGACTGGGTGAGCTTCGGCCGATTGACGCCGCTACGCTTTGCGGCGCGCGCGGCGGGGCTCGTCGGCGACTGGCGGCCCGACTGGCTCTATATCGCCGATGCCACCGCCGCGCTGGCCTACGCGCCGCTGCGCCCGCTGCATCGCGGCGGCATCGTCTATCACGAGCATGATTCCCCCGTCCCCGGCACCGCGCTGCGGACGCGGATGGAGTGGAAGGCGCGCAACGCCATGGCGCGGCGCGCGCAGGCCGTCGTGCTGCCGAACCGCGACCGCGCCGCCCTGCTGGCGGACGAGGCCGGGCTGGCGGCCGATCGCGCGCCGATCGTCGCCTGGAACACGCCGTGCCGCGACGAAGTCGGACCGCCGCGGGTTGGGGCCGCGGATGGCCCCGTGCGTATCGTCTATGCGGGGTCGATCAATGTGCAGCGCGTGCCGCCGGCGCTGATCGATGCGCTTGCCGATGTTCCCAATATCGAACTGACGCTGATCGGTTATGAGACGGTCTCGTCGCGCGGGCACAACGACCGGCTGCGCGCGCATGCCGCGGCGCGCGGCTGCGCCGAGCGCCTGATCGTTCGCGACGCCATGCCCTATCACACGTTGCTGACGGCGCTGCGCGACTATGACGTCACCTTCGCGGCGCTGCCGGAGGATGCCGGCGACGTGAACCTGCGCCATATGGCGGGCGCGTCGAACAAGACTTTCGACGCGATCGGCCAGGGGCTTGCGCTGATCGTCGGGCCGGGCAGCGACTGGCGTACGATGTTCGTCGAGCCGGGCTTCGCGGTCGCGTGCGACCCTGGCGATGCCGCGTCAATCGCCGCCGCGTTCCGCCGCCTCGGCGCCGACCGCGACGCGGTGCGCGCCATGGGCGAAAAGGCGCGCCAGCGCATGATCGCCGACTGGGCCTATGAAGAACAGTTCCGCCCGGTGCTGGACCTGATGACGCCGAACGCCGGAGGCGGGCGGTGAAGATATTGACCCCCGTCAGCGGCAATCACTGGTCGGTCCCCGATTGCTATTATCGCGGCATGGTCAAGGCCGGCGCCGATGTCGTCACCTATGACGTCGGCGAGGCGCCGGCGTCGCTGGTCGGCCGTATCCTGAAGCGCGTGCGGCGCGCAGCGGGTTCGGAGGCAGGCAAAAAGCTGTTGCAGGCGGTCGACGACGCGCGGCCCGACGTCCTGATCGTCTTCAAGGGGGTCGATTATACCCCCGCCCTGCTCGGCAGGATCGCGGCGCGCGGGGTGAAGCTGGTCAATTACAACCCCGACCATCCGTTCCGCTTTTTCCTGGCCGGGGCGGGCAACGCCAATGTCCGCGACAGCATTGCGACATATGACCTGTTCTTCACCTACAGCGGTCCGATCGCCAACGAACTGGCGGAGGCCTATCCGGCGCTGAAGGTCGCGGTGCTGCCCTTCGGCCATGCCGTCGACGACGATCTGCACGACCGGCTGGCGACCGAGGCCGAGGTGCTGCGCGGCTGCTTCAACGCCAATCCCGACGAGGAACGCGCCGAGGCGATCCGCCTGCTGACCCGGAACGGCATCGCGATGGACGTGTTCGGCTGGGGGTGGGAGAAGTTCGTGACGCCCGGCCCGATGCTGCGCATCCATCCGGTCGAACAGGGGCTCGACATGCTGCGCATCCTGCGCCGTTACCGCTTCCAGCTCAACATGTTCCGCCCGCACAACGAAGGGTCGCACAATTTGCGCAGCTTCGAGGTGCCCGCGGTCGGCGGCATCCAGCTGGCGCCCGACAGCCCAGAGCATCGGGCCTTCTTCGTCGCCGACCGCGATGCCTTTTTCTTTTCGGACAAGGACGAATTGCTCGCGCAGGCCCGGAAATTGCTGTCGATGCCCGCCGCCGAAGCCGGTGACCTCCGCCTTGCTGCGCGGAGGCGCGTCGTCGAAATCCGCTCGCATTTCGACGATCGCGCGCGCGCGATGCTGGCCGCTATCGAGGACCGTGTGACGTCATGAACATCGCTTTCCTGACCCCCGGCGCCTTTGGCCTCAAGAACGGCAATGGCGGCATCGGCCTGTACAATCGCGACATCGTCGACGCGCTGGTCGAGGCGCTGCCCGATGCGAAGGTCACCTTGCTCCAGCGCCTGCTCGACCCGCCGCCGCGCGCGCTGCCGCCGCGCACCCGCGTGATCGAGGGTGCGGCGGGCGGCAAGGCCCGCTTTGCCTTTGCTATCCTGCGCGAGATGCTGGTGTCGCGCTACGACATCGTCATTTGCGCCCATATCAATTTCCTGAGCTTCGCGCGGCTGCTCGCGCGGCGAAACAACTGCCCGCTGGTGCTGCTCGTTTACGGTATCGATGTGTGGGACCCCCTGCCCGGGCATATCCCGAACCTGAAGGCGTGCGATGCCATCTGGTCGATCAGCCAGATCACCACCGACCGGATGAACGCCTGGGCCGGGCTACCCGCCGCCGCCTATGTCCAACTGCCCAATGCGATCCGGCTCGAACGTTATGCCATGGGTCCCAAGCCCGCCGACCTGGTCGAAAAATGGGGTCTTCAGGGCAAGCGCATCGTCATGACCCTCGCCCGTCTGCCCGGTCGCGACCGGCACAAGGGGGTCGACGAGATGCTCGAAATCCTGCCCGGTCTGCTCGAACAGCATCCCGACCTCCATTATGTCGTCGCCGGCGACGGTCCCGATCGGGCCCGGCTGGAGGCCAAGGCGCGCGACCTCGGCGTCGCGGACCACAGCAGTTTCATGGGCTTCGTCCCCGAGGATCGCAAAGCCGACATCTTCCGCCTCGGCGACGTCTTCGCCCTCCCCGGCCGCGGCGAAGGTTTCGGTTTCGTCTTTCTCGAGGCCGCGGCGTGCGGCATTCCCTGCGTCGGCAGCAAAGTCGACGGCAGCCGCGAGGCGCTGCGCGACGGGATGCTGGGCGCATTGATCGACCCCGACCATCTGGACGAAATCGCCGATGCAGTTTCGCGTGCGCTTGCAAAGCCCAAGGAAATACCGGAAGGATTGGACTACTTCAGCTGGCCGCATTTCGTCGCGCGGCTGAAAGCCGCGGTCGAGGCCGCGATGGCGGGGCCAAGGTAGAAGCGTGAAAAAATCAGCCCTTATCTGCGGAATCAGCGGCCAGGACGGCAGTTTGCTCGCCCGGCATCTGCTGTCGCTCGGCTACACGGTCGCGGGCACCTCGCGCGACGGCGACATGATGCGCGCCGCCAATCTCGACCGGCTGGGCATCCGCGAGCGGGTGAGCATCCATTCGATGGCGACCGCCGATTTCCGCTCGATCATCCAGACGCTCGACCGGCTCGAGATCGACGAAATCTATAATCTGTCGGGGCAAAGCTCGGTCGGCCTGTCGTTCGACCAGCCGGTCGAGACGATGGACAGTATCGCCGGGGCGACGCTGACCCTGCTCGAAGCGATCCGTTTCCTGGGCAAGCCGGTGCGGTTCTACAACGCCGGGTCGAGCGAATGTTTCGGCGACATGGGCGATATGCCCGTGACCGAAGACACGCCGTTCAAGCCGCGCAGCCCCTATGCGGTCGCCAAGGCCACCGCGCACTGGACCGTCGCCAATTATCGCGAAGCTTACGGCCTGTTCGCCTGCACCGGCATCTTGTTCAATCATGAATCGCCGCTGCGTCCGGCGCGCTTCGTCACCCAGAAGATCGCACGCGCAGCCCACGCCATCGCGCAGGGCGACCAGCGGCGGCTGTCGCTCGGCAATCTCGACATCTGGCGCGACTGGGGCTGGGCGAGCGAATATGTCGAGGCGATGCACCTGATGATGCAGCAGGACGAGCCCGGCGACTATATCGTGTCGACCGGCACCTCGATCTCGCTGCGCGACTTCGTCGCCGCCGCCTTCGCCGCGGTCGATCTCGACTGGCAGGAGCATGTCGACGTCGACGAGACGCTGTTCCGCCCGACCGATCTGCGCTTCAGCGGCGCGGTGGCGAGCAAGGCGCGCGACCGGCTCGGCTGGCAAGCGGAGGTGCGCGGCGCCGAGGTCGCGGGGCGGCTGGTCGCGGCCTGCGGCGACCCCGGCGCCGCCGCGCTCGACGCCGCGCGTCCCACAGGGCAATAGGGTCGGCGATGCTGTTCGAAACCGCCGAATCGACGATATTCTTCTGGCTCGTGGTCGGCGCCGTGACCTTGTTCGCGGTGCTGATCCACACGATCCGGTCGCCCAAGCGGACGCTGGGTTTTCCGATGGCGATGATGTTCGCGCTCGCGGTGATGCACATCGCCGCCGGCGTTCATCTGATCCCCGGCTATTTTCACCAATATGACCCCTATCTCAACGCGATCGGTTACACGCGCGATTCGGTGGCCAAGGGACTTCAGGTATCGACCATCGGTTTCGTCATGATGGCGTTGGGCATCTGGCTGATGACCTATTTGAGCGACAATCGTAACGTCGATTTCGACGCAGGCCGCATTCCGGCGCAGTTCCTGCGCCTGGCGCAGAAGACCGTGCTCATCATCGGCCTGATCTTCTTCCTCGGCATCACCTTCGTTCCGTCGGTCGCGCAGATTCCGACGATCGGCGCGGTGATCGTCAGCGGCAAGAATCTGCTCGTCGTCGGCATCTGCCTGTCGATCCTGCGGCGCGTCTGGCTGAAACAGGGCATGACGATGTGGCAGATCGCCGGCATTTCGATCATGATTCCCGTCGCGAACCTGCTCGGCAACGCCATTCTCGCCGACGCGGTTTCGGCGATCATCATCATCGGCTGTTTCTGGCTGGCGATTGCGGGGCGCCATTTCGGGGTAGCGCGGATGCTCGTCTCGATCCTGCTCGCGGGCTATATCTTCCTCTATCTGTCGACTAATTATCTGCTCACGCGCGGCCAGTTTCGCGATGTGGTGTGGGAACCGACCTCGACCTTATCCGAACGCGTCGATGGGCTGGTGAACGCGATCAGCCAATTCGGGCCGCTGTCGAGCGACGATCAGAAACAGCTTTACGTGCTCGACTCGCGCCTGAATCAGTCGCTCTATACCGGCATGGCGATCGAGAAGTTCGAGGCGCAGCCCGACACGTTCGAAAACGGGGCGACGCTGCTCGCCGGGCTTTTCGCCTTCGTCCCGCGCGCGATCTGGACCAACAAGCCGGTGCGCGGCGGGTCGCAGTTCGTCAGCGAGCATACCGGTTATCAGGCGAGTGCCGAAACGACCTTCGGTATCGGTCCTTTCTTTGAATTCTACGCCAATTTCGCGATGTTCGGGGTGCTGCTCTTCTCGTTCCTGATGGGGATGTTCGTGCGCTATCTCGACATGCGGGCGTTTCGCGCGCTGGCCGAGGGACGCATGGCCGAGGCGATTCCGCTGACGTCGGGGCTGGTCGCGTTCATCCAGCCGCTGTCGAACGCGAGCAGCCTGTTTTCGACCTTCTACGCCTCGCTGGTCATCGGCTTCCTCATCGTCAAATTCATGGAACGCTACCTCGATATCCAGTTGTTCGCCGAGCAGCAGCGCCGGTCGCGGAAAGCATGACGCGGCTGCTGCTGACGAACCCCAGTTTCCAGCTCGAACATGGCGGCCCGGCCTATTCGGTCGGGCGGCTGGCCGGGGCGCTGGGCGCGCTGGGGCATGACGTCACCGTCTGGGCCGCCGACGGCAGCGCCGATCGGGTGCGCGCGATGGACCCGAGCGGCAGCGTCAAGATCGCGCGCGGCGATGTCGCGGGCGTGCTGGGCGAGGGACAATGGGACATCGTGCACGATAATGGGCTGTGGCTCCCTTACGGTGCCGCGATCGCGCGCCATTGCCACGCGCGCGCGATCCCGCGCCTGCTGAGCGTCAGGGGCATGATGCAGCCCTGGGCGTGGAACCACCGGCGCTGGAAGAAGCGGCTCGCCTGGGCGCTGTATCAGAAGCGCGGGGTCGAAAGCGCGGCGCGGTTGCACGCGACCGCCGCGGACGAGGTTGGCAAGATCCGCGAACGCTATCCCGACCGGCGCCCACTGCTGATCGCCAACGGCATCGATATTCCCGATGCGGTCCCGCGCGCGCCCAAAGCGGCGGGCGAAACCCGCACGGCGCTGTTCCTCGGGCGCCTGCATCCGGTCAAGGGGCTGACGATGCTCGTCGATGCCTGGGCGCACGTGCGGCCCGGGGGATGGCGGCTGCAACTCGTCGGTCCCGACGAAGAGGGGTTTCGCGCCCAGATGGAGGCGCAAATCGCCGCGGCGGGGCTGGCCGATGTCATAGCCATCGCCGGACCGGTGAGCGGCGACGCGAAGCGCGCCTTTTACGATGCGGCATCGCTGTTCCTGTTGCCGAGTTATACTGAGAATTTCGGTATCTCTGCGGCGGAGGCGCTCGCGCATGGGGTGCCGGTAATCACCACCACGGGTACGCCCTGGCACGTGCTGGAAAGCGAGGGTTGCGGCTGGTGGGTCGCCCCCGAAACCGCCGCGATCGCGTCGGCGCTGGCCGACGCCACGGCGCGCGGCGACGCCGAACTGGTCGCCATGGGTGCGACGGGGCGAGCCTGGGTTGCCGATCATCTGCACTGGCCCGCCATTGCCAAGCAGTTTGCCGATGCCTATGCCGACGCCATCGCCAACCCATCGTTGGTTTGAACGGGGATTATTCGGTGGTTGTTCCGGGCGTGCGCTTTTCGATCGTCACCGTCTGTTATAATCCCGGCGAGACGATCCTTGCCTGCCTGCGCTCGGTCGTCGAGCAGGGTCATCCCCATATCGAACATATCGTCATCGACGGCGCCTCGCCCGACGGCACCGCCGAACGGATCGCGGCGCTGCCCTGGTTCAAGGGCCAGCTCGTGTCCGAGCCCGACAAGGGTATTTACGACGCGATGAACAAGGGCGCCGCGCTGGCGACCGGCGATTATGTCGGTTTCCTCAACGCCGACGACTGGCTTGCCGATCCCGACGCGATCGCGCGGCTCGCCGAAGCGGTCGCCGCAAATCCCGGCGCCGATGCGGTGCAGGGCGATGTCGTGATCGTCGATCCCGTGAAGCCCGGGCGGCAGCGCTATTATTCGGGCGCGGGCAATTGGCGGCGCCGCCTCAGCTGGGGCCAGATGCCGCCGCATCCGGGTTTCTATATGCGCACCGACCTGTTCCGCGAGATGGGCGGCTTCGCGACCGATTATCGCATCGCCGCCGATTACGACCTGATGCTGCGGTACTTCTGCACCGCGGGGCGGACGTCGGTGCATGTCGCGGCGCCGATCGTCACCATGGCGACCGGCGGGGTATCGAACCAGGGGCTGCAAAGCCGCAAGATCATCAACCGCGAGATCGGCGTCGCGTGCAAGCGCAATGGCGTGAAGACCAATTCGTTGATGATCTGGTCGAAATATCTGACCAAGATCTTCCAATATCTGCCGCGCCGGGCCGCCTGATGGGCGAGGCGCTGACGCTGGTGACCGGCGCCAACGGCTTCGTCGGGGGCGAGATCGTGCGGCAGTTGCGCGAGCAGGGCGTGTCCGTGCGATCGGCGGTGCGGCGGGCGATAGGTGACGATGCGGTTTCGGTCGGGGACATCGGCCCGGATACCGACTGGAGCGCCGCGCTGGCGGGCGTCGACCGGGTGATCCATTGCGCGGCGCGGGTGCACCAGATGGACGACCGCGCCGCCGACCCGCTCGCCGCCTTTCACGCGGTCAACCGCGACGGCACCGCGGCGCTGGCGCGGCAGGCTGTGGCCGCGAGGGTGAAGCGCCTCGTATTTCTGAGCACGATCAAGGTCAATGGCGAAACCACGAGGGATCGCGGCCCCTTCACCGCCGAGGATGCGCCCGCTCCGCAAGATCCCTATGGCCAATCGAAATGGCAGGCCGAGCAGGCGCTCCATGCGATAGCCGCCGAAACCGGCCTCGAAGTCGTCGTCATCCGCCCGCCGCTGGTCTATGGCCCGGGCGTGCGCGCCAATTTTGCGCGCATGGTGGCGTGGGTCGCGCGGGGGCGGCCCCTACCGTTCGGCCTTTGCCGCAACCAGCGCAGTCTGGTCGCGGTCACCAACCTCGCCTCGCTGGCGATCGCCGCTAGCCGTCATCCCGCCGCCGCCGGCGCGACGCTGCTCGCCACCGACGGCGAGACGGTGAGCGTGCGCGATCTGCTCGCGCGGATCGGCACCGCCTTCGGGCGCCCGGCGCGGCTGTTCCCGGTGCCCCCGGCCCTGTTGCGGCTGGTGGGGAGCCTGAGCGGGCAACGCGCCGCGATCGACCGCTTGTGCGACCCGTTGGTCGTCGATGGCGCGCCGACGCGGCAATTGCTCGGTTGGCACCCGCCGGTGACCATGGCCGAAGCGCTGGCGCAAATGGCGGCGAGGCCGGTCCGATGATCGACACCGGACTGGCGCTCGCCGGAATCTGTCTGATCGGGACGATCCTGCTGCTCAGCCTCTATATCGGCTGGGCACAGCGCCGGATGGTCGACACCCCCAACGAGCGCAGCGCGCACGCCGTGGCGACGCCGACCGGCGGGGGCATCGTATTCCTGTCGGTGTGGGTCGCGAGCCTCGCCGCGGCGGCGCTGCTCGTGCCCTATCAGACCACCGCCGCGCTGGCGCTGGGGCCGGCGGTCGTCGCGCTGATGTGGCTCGGCTGGCTCGACGATCGCACCCCCCTGCCCACCTCGCTGCGCTTTGCGGTGCAATTCGGCTGCGCGGCGCTGTTCCTGCTGCTCTGGCCCTGGCCCGAACTGCCGCAGGGCTGGTTCGCGCCGCTCTTCATCGTCGCGCTGCTCTATCTGGTCTATTCGGCGAATATCACCAATTTCATGGACGGCATCGACGGCATCGTCGCGCTGCAGATGCTCGCCTTCGTCGCGGGGGCGCTGCTGATCCTGCCGCCGACGATCCTGACCCTGTCGATCCTGTTGCTCGGGGCGGCGGTGCTCGGCTTCTTCCTGTTCAACCGCCCGCCCGCCAAATTGTTCATGGGCGACAGCGGCAGCGCGCCGCTGGGGCTGTTCGTCGCCGCGATCACGCTGGCGGTCGCGGCGTCGAACTGGCGCTTCGGTCTTGCGCTGCTGCTGCTGCAGGGCGTGTTCCTGTGCGACAGCGCGGTCACCCTGCTGCGCCGCTTCCTGCGCCGCCAGAATGTGACGCAGGCGCATAGCGAGCATGCCTATCAGCACGCCAAGCGCCGCTGGGGCCATGCGCGCGTCAGCTATGCGCTGTTCGCGATCACCGCGCTGGTGCAGATCCCCGTCGCCTATGGCATCGCGTGGCTCACCCTGCCCTTCTGGGTGGCGGCGATCGACCTTGCGCTGCTCGCGTTTCTCGCCGCCATCTTCCGCGCCGGGACCGCGCGCACCGATTGATCTTTGCCGGAAGCTTGTCCATAGACCTCCCGCCCCGGCCCGCGCCGTGGCAGGGCCATCGCAACAGGAACACGAACCGCTTATGACCGTTGCAATTCAGCCGATTACGGGCCGCCGCCAGCGGTACGCGCTGGTCGGATGCGGCCGGATTTCGGCCAATCATTTCGCGGCGCTCGAGGCGCATGGCAACCAGGTCGAGATCGTCGATGTCTGCGATATCGATCCCGCCGCGCTGGCCAAGGCGACCGAGCGAACCGGCGCGCGCGGCCACGCCTCGCTGACCGACATGCTCAAGGCCACCGACGCCGATGCGGTGATCGTGACCACGCCGAGCGGGCTGCACCCCGCGCAGGTGATCGAGATCGCCGAATCCGGGCGCCACGTCATTTCGGAAAAGCCGATGGCGACGCGCTGGCGCGATGGCCTGCGCATGGTCGAGGCGTGCGACAAGGCGGGCGTCCAGCTGTTCATCGTCAAGCAGAACCGCCGCAACGCGACGCTGCAACTGCTCAAGAATGCGGTGTCCAGCGGGCGTTTCGGGCGCATCTACATGGTCGCGGTCAATGTTTTCTGGACGCGGCCGCAGGATTATTACGACAGCGCCGCGTGGCGCGGCACATGGGAGTTCGACGGCGGCGCGCTGATGAACCAGGCGAGCCATTATGTCGATCTGCTCGACTGGCTGGGCGGCCCGATCGAGAGCCTGCACGCTTACACCGCGACGCTGGCGCGCAATATCGAGGTCGAGGATACGGCGGTCATCAACGTCCGCTGGCGCTCGGGCGCGCTCGGGTCGATGAACGTCACGATGCTGACCTATCCCAAGAATCTCGAAGGATCGATCACCATCCTCGGTGAAAAGGGCAGCGTGAAGGTCGGCGGCGTCGCGCTCAACAGAATCGAGAATTGGGAATTCGAGACGCCGCATGCCGACGACGAACTCGTCGCGTCGGCGTCCTACGACACCGGCTCGGTTTATGGTTTCGGGCACCAGCTCTATTACGACAATGTCGTCGGCACGCTGGCGGGCGAGTGCGACGCCGCGACCGACGGGCGCGAGGGGCTGCGCAGCCTGGAAGTGCTGATCGCCTCCTATCTCTCGGCGCGCGACGGCAAGCGCGTGTCGCTGCCGCTGGACTATTGATGGGCGCCAAGATCCACGAGACCGCCATCGTCGATGCCGGCGCCGAGATCGGCGACGGCACCGCGATCTGGCATTGGGTGCATGTCTGCGCCACCGCGCGGATCGGTGAGGGCTGCTCGCTCGGGCAGAATGTCTATGTCGGCAACGATGTCACCATCGGCAATAATGTCCGCATCCAGAACGGGGTGTCGGTCTATGACGCGGTGACGCTGGAAGACGATGTCTTCTGCGGGCCGGCGATGGTTTTCACCAACGTCTACAACCCGCGTTCGGCGGTGCCGCGCAAGGACGAGTATCGCGAGACGATCGTGCGCACGGGCGCGACGCTCGGCGCGAACTGCACGATCGTGTGCGGGGTGACGATCGGCGCCCATGGCTTCGTCGGCGCGGGATCGGTGATCAACCGCGACGTGAAACCCTATGCGCTGATGGTGGGCGTGCCCGCGCGCCGGATCGGTTGGATGTGCGAATGCGGCGTCCGGCTCGAAGGTCAGGGTACGGTCACCTGCACGGCCTGCGACAGCGAATATCAGATAACAGACGAGGAATGTTCTCCCCGATGAGCGACGTGATCGAATTCAACGACCTCAAGGCCCAGTATCGCGCGGTGAAGACCTCGGTCGACGCGCGCATCCAGGCGGTACTCGACCATGGCCAATATATCATGGGCCCCGAGGTCGCCGAACTCGAAGAGAAGCTGGTCGCCTATACCGGCGCCAAGCATTGCATCGGCGTCGCCTCGGGGACCGAGGCGCTGCTGATCGCGCTGATGGCGCTCGACATCGGTCCGGGCGACGAAGTCATCACGACATCGGCGACCTTCGTGGCGACGGTCGAGGTCATCGCGCTGGTCGGCGCGACCCCGGTGTTTGTCGATATCGACCCCGCGACCTCGACGATCGATCCGCAGGCGGTGAAGACCGCGATTTCGGACAGGACGCGCGCGATCATCCCCGTCTCGCTTTATGGCCAATGCGCCGATATGGACGCGATCAATACGATCGCGGCGCCGCAGAATATCGCGGTGATCGAGGATGGCGCGCAGAGCTTCGGTTCGACCTACAAGGGGCGCCGCAGCGGCAGCACGTCGGGCATCGGTTGCACCAGCTTTTTTCCCGCCAAGCCGCTGGGCTGCTATGGCGACGGCGGCGCGATCTTCACCGACGACGACGAACTCGCACAGGTCTGCCGCGAAATCCGCATCCACGGCCAGTCGCGCCGCTTCCACCACACGCGCGTCGGCGTCGGCGGGCGGCTCGACACGATCCAGGCGGCGGTGCTGCTCGCCAAGCTCGAGATTTTCGACGAGGAAATCGCGCGGCGGCAGGCGCTCGGGGCGCGCTACCTCGCGGCCTTCGCGGGACATAACGCGCTCGAACTGCCGATGATCGCCGCCGACCGGACGAGCGTCTGGGGCTATTTTGCGCTGAAATCGCCGAACCGCGCGGCGGTCCTCGATGCGCTGAAGGCGGCGGGCGTGCCGAGCGGGGTGCATTATCCCGAGCCCATGCACGTCCAGCCGGCGTACCGGGACAAGTGCCGCGTCGCGGGCAGCATGGCCGAGACCGATCGCTGGTCGGAGCAGGTGTTCAGCCTGCCGATGCACGCCTATCTGACCGACGAAGCGCAGGACCGCATCATCGCCGCGGTGCTGGCGGGGGCCGGCGCGGCCTAAGCACGCTGGCATGAGCCGCCTCCTCAACATGCAGATGAGTTGGCCCGCCACGGCGATCGACCGGCTGCGCCGGATGTTCGAGGCGCGCTTTCACCGCCTGACCGGGCGGCGCTTCTTCGTCGATACCGCGCAGACGCAGGTCGATGTGCATTTCCGCATGTGGTTCTGGCAGCGGATCATGCGCCGCAACGCCGATGCCTATTGGCCGGTACACCCTTCGACGCGCGTGCGCGGCGGGCGCTTCGTGGTGATCGGCCCGGAGACGTCGCCCGGCTGGAGCGTCGGTTGCGACATCGACGGGCGGGGCGGCATCTACATCGGCGATTATACCCAGATCGCGCCGACGGTGCGGATGTACTCGGTCGCCGAGGGGCAGGAGCCGACCGGGGCGCCCGACGATTTTTCGATATCTATCGGTAAATATAGTCTGCTGACGATGAACGTCGTCGTCGAGGCCGGCGTGACGCTCGGCGACTTCACCATCGTCGGGGCGAACAGCGTCGTCACCGACAGTTTCCCCGAAGGACACTGCGTGATCGCGGGCAATCCGGCGCGGCTGATCAAGCGGCTCGATCCTGCCGCCTGCGAGCATTGGCAGCGCGCCACCCCCTATGTCGGTTATACCCGGCTCGCCGAGATCGCGAAGCTGCGCGGCGCCGCGATCGATTCGGTGCTGTTCGACCGCATCTGGGGCGCCGCATGAGCCGCGCCATTCCCTGGCGCGTCCGTTTCGCGCAGCATCTGATCGGGATCAACGGCGCGGCCTATTGGCCGATGCATCCCCACAGCCAGCTCGCTTACCCGAACCGCGTGCTGCTCGGCCGCGACAGCTGGCCGGGGATCGAGCCGCTCTGCTATGTCAGCGCGAACATGGGGCTGGTGATCGGCGATGGCGTGCGGATCGGCCGCGAGGTCGGGCTGATCACCGGCAACCACGACCCGACCCGCCTCACCAACTATCTCGAGGTCGCCCCCCAGATCATCGGCCATCATTGCATCGTCGAGGATGGCTGCACGATCCTGCCCGGGGTCGAGCTCGCCGATTTCTGCATCGTGACCCGCGGCAGCGTGGTGACCAGATCCTGCCTAAAACCCCGCTCGATCCTGACCGGCAATCCGGCCAAGGTCGTGGGGACCCACGATCGCCCTGTCCCGGCGATCGCGGCGGATGCCAAGCACGGCTATATCCCTGCGGCCGATTTCGACGCCTTCTCGCGCCGCAATCTGCGGCACCAATATCTCGGGCGCTTCGGCGCCGCCTTTACGCCGCCATCATCGATCGCTAGCCGACCATAATGTGCGGGTGGGGAATCCTGGTAAATCGCGACGGGCGACCGATCGAGCGCGCCAAATTGCAGGCGATGGCGGATGCGGTGGCGCATCGCGGCCCCGATGCCGAAGGTATCGTCGAGCTTGGGGCGGTCGGCCTTGCGCACCGGCGGTTGGCGGTCATCGACGTCAACGACCGGTCGAACCAGCCGATGCGCAGCGGCGACAATTGGCTGCAATTCAACGGCGCCATTTATAATTTCCGCGAGCTGCGCACCGAGCTCGAGGCGCTGGGGCACATATTCCACACCAGGTCGGACACCGAAGTCCTGCTCCATGCGCTCGACCAATGGTGGGTCGACGCGCTGCCGCGGTTGCAGGGCATGTTCTCCTTCTGCTTCTACGACGCGCGGCGCCGGAAACTGCTGCTGGCGCGCGACCGCTTCGGGATCAAGCCGCTCTGCTATCACCTGTCCGACCGCGTTATCCTCGCGGGGTCGGAAGCGAAGCAGTTGCTCGCCACCGGCCTCGTCGGTTCGGCGCCCGATCATTCGGTGCTGCGCACCTTCCTCGAATATGGGCGGCTCAACCTCGACGAACGCAGCTTTTTTGCCGATATCAAGCTGCTGCCGCCGGGCCAACTCGCGGTCTATGACCTCGCGCGCGACGATATCGTCCAGATGCGCTGGTACGACCTGGCGCTGCATGTCGAACCGCAGGGCGATATCGCTTATGGCGAGGCGTGCGAACGGCTGCGCGCCTTGTTCGACGATGCGGTCCGTTCGCACCATGTCGCCAATGTGCCCGTCGGCGCCAGCCTGTCGGGCGGCATCGACAGTTCGTCGATCGCCGCGTCGAGCGCGCCGGTGGTGGGCGATCCGGGGCAATTCCCGCTCTTCACCATCTATCATGCCAACGAACAGCATGACGAACGCGACTATGCGACGCAGGTGAGCGAGCGTTTCGGTTTCCGGCATATCGAAGTGCCGGTGTCGCTGCTCGACTATTACACTCCCGAATGGCTCGAAAGCTTCGCCTGGTCGCAGGATCAGCCGCTGCCCGGGGGCAGCCATTTCAACGAGCATGCGCTGTTCAAGGCGGCACATGAAGCCGGCGTGACGGTGATGCTCGACGGCCAGGGCGCCGACGAATATTTCGGCGGTTATGGCGAATTCTGGCTCGCGGCGCAGCGCGCGGCGCTGAAGAGCGGTCATATTGCCGAGGTCGGGCGCAATCTGCGCGGACGCAGCCTGACCAATGACGAGCCGATGCCGCTCACCGCGCGCAAGATGGTCGCGGCGCTGGCCCGGCGCGAGAGCGACGTATCACCGCTGATGGCCGGGCTGTGGCGCGGCAAGGGCGCGGCGCGCCACGCCTATGCGCCGCCCAAGGATTTCCGCCCGCTGTCGATCGACGAGCTGGTGCGGTCGAGCATCCCCTATCAGCTCCATTCGCAGGACCGCAACGCGATGCAGTTCGGAATCGAATCGCGCGTGCCCTTCCTCGATCACCGGCTGGTCGAGTTCGTCTGCAGTCTGCCGACCGACTATCTGGTCGGGCGCGGATGGCAGAAGCGTATTTTCCGCGATGCCATGTCCGAATTGCCGGACGCGATCCGCTGGCGGCGCGGCAAGATCGGCTTTTCGTCGCCCGACGCCGAATTCGGGGTGCAATATCCCGCGCAGCTCGCCGCGATGCTCGACGACGCGACGGCGACGCTCGCACCGCTGCTCGACACCGCCGAACTGCGCGCACGGCTGGGCCGCTACCGGCTCGATCCGACGCGCTACGACTCAGCGATATTTCGCTTGATCAGTCTCGCGGCGTGGGTCAGGCGGTTCGCGGTTTCGCTATAACCCCCGGGGACGGCCGCCGCGGCTGCTCTCCGAAACGATGATTGGCGCGGATTTGCTGGCCCGACTGTTCAAATTGCGACGTTCGTCCTTCCTGCGCAGCGCCGCGACGCTGTCGGGCGGGCAGTTCGTCGCGACCGCGATCAGCTTCGGTTTCGCGCCGATCCTCAGCCGCCTTTACGCGCCGCAGGATTATGGCGTGCTCGCGACCTATATGTCGATCGCGGTCATCCTGTCGGCGCTCGCCAACCTCCAGATGGCGCGCGCGCTGGTCGCCGAGGCCGACGAGGAACAGGCGCATGCGTTGCTCGGGCTCAGCCTGCTGCTCGCCTTCGTCTTTTCGGCGCTGACGCTCGCGGGTGTGCTGTTATTGCGCGCCGGCGGCGTCCAGGGGCTCGACGATCTCGGCATCTGGTTGTTGCTGCTTCCCGCCACCGTGCTCGCGTCGGGGACCGGCGCGGCGCTGCTCGGCTGGGCGAACCGCCACCACCGCTACCGGCTGATGAGCGGCTATCAGATACTCAACGTCCTCGTCTCGTCGGGCGGCGCCTTGCTGCTCGCCTGGGCGGGCTATGGCGCGCGGGGACTGATGATCGGCTATTTCCTTGGCCAGCTCGCCGCCTTCCTGTGGGTGTGGATCGGCAACCGCGACGCGATCGCGGGACTGCGCGGCATGCGCTGGGCGCGGATGCGCGCCGCGGGTCATGTGCACCGCAACTATGCGCTGTGGACCACCCCGACGTCGGTGATCGAGCAGGTGTCGTCGGCCTCGCCCGTGCTCGTGCTGTCTTTGTGGGGCAATATGCTCGCGATCGTCGGCCATTATAACCGCGCGCGCGGGCTGCTGATGCTGCCCGTCGGCATATTGGGCGGGGCGATCGGGCAGGTGTTTTTCCGCCGCGGAGCGCAGGACATGGCGCGCGCGGGCCATTGCCGCCCCTTGTTCTGGAAACTGGTCGCCGGCATGAGCGCGATCAGCGTGCCGACCTTCGCCCTGCTCGCGCTCATCGCGCCGCAATTGTTCGTATTCATCCTCGGGCCGCAGTGGAGCGAGGCGGGGCATATCGCGCGTATCCTGGCGCCGGTGATGGCGCTGCAACTGATCGTCATGCCCGCATCGAAAGTGCTGTGGCTCTATCACCGCCAGCGGCTCGACTTCTTCCTGTCGATCCTGTTCGCGGTGGTGACGACCGTGGCGGTGGCCTCGGTCGCCTTTCTGGGTTTTGCGCCCGAAATCGCCATCGACGTGTTTGCGGGCGCGCAGATATTGTTATACCTCGTTTATCTTGGCAGCAGCATCCTGATCGTCGAGCGCGATCACCGAAGCAGACGGGGGCAGTCCGCGGAAGCGGCAGCGGTGAAACCATGATCACCATCGTCGATTATGATGCGGGCAACCCGCGCTCGATCATCAATATGCTCCAATATCTGGGGCATCGCGCCGAGCTGACCGGCGATCCCGACAAGGTGGCGAAGGCCGAGCGGCTGATCCTGCCCGGGGTCGGCAAGTTCGACTGGGGCATGCAGCGCCTGCACGACAAGGGCCTGTCGGCGCCGCTCGACGAAGCGGTCGGGCGCGGGGTGCCGATGCTCGGCATATGCCTCGGTGCGCAGTTGCTGACGCGCGGCAGCGAAGAGGGTGCGCTTCCGGGCTTTGGCTGGGTGCCGGCCAAGACCGTCGCTTTCGACCGCGCGCGGCTCGACGCGCGGCTAAAGGTGCCGCATATCGGCTGGGCCGACACCGACTGGAACAGCGGGCACCGCATGGCCGTCGATACCCCCGGCGCGCGCTATTATTACGTTCACAGCTTCCATATTGCCTGCGACGATCCCGCGACCGAACTGTGCAGCACCACGCACGGCTATCGCTTCGCTGCGGGGGTCGAGCGCGACAATGTCTTCGGGGTGCAGTTCCACCCCGAAAAGAGCCTTTCCTTTGGCATGGCGGTACTCAGCCGCTATGCGGCGCTCTGACCATGGCGCCGGCGCTCCCCAATCTGATCGTCATCGGCGCGATGAAATGCGGGACGACCAGCCTGAACGACTATCTCGACCTGCATCCCGACGTGCATATGGCGGCCGACAAGGAGATCAACTTCTTCTCGGGCGAAAATGCCCACCGCTCGCTCGACTGGTATTGCGCGCAATATGACCGCGCGAAGGCGGTGCGCGGCGAGGCGTCGCAAAATTACAGCAAGGGCCACCACCCCTTCTACAAGGGCGCGCCCGAGCGGATGGCGGCGATCATTCCCGAGGCGAAGCTGATCTACCTCGTCCGCGACCCGATCGAGCGTTATCGCTCGCATATCGTCGAAAATTATGTCGGCGAGACGGTGCAGGAAGACATCGCCTGGAACCTGGCCAACGACCATCAGTTTCAGACCGGCAAATATGCCTGGCAACTGCGCTTTTTCCTCGAATATTTCCCGATGGAGCAGATATTGGTGGTCGACAGCGACGAACTCAATCGCGCGCGACACGAGACGATGAACGCCATTTTCGCCTTCCTCGGGATCGATCCGGTCGCCGATGAAAAGGCCTTCGCGTTCAAGTCGAACACCAATGCCACGAACGGCGTTCCCAACCGCTGGCGGATGGCGCTGCCCTATCGCGCCGCGCGCAAGCTCGCGCCCTTCGATCTCGACGCGCAGCTCAGCCGCCCCGCGGTTGCCAAGGTCCTGTTTCCGGGCCTTGAAAAGCCCGAATTGTCGGACGAGCAGGTCGACGATCTGCGCAGCCGCTATGCCCCCGACGTGGCGCAGCTGCGCGCGCTGACCGGGCAAGGTTTCGCGAAGTGGCAGGTCTGATGCGGCGGATTCGCGTCATCCCGGTGCTGACTATCGACCGCGAACGGCGGCTGGTGAAGACGGTGGCGTTCGGCAAGCGTACCTATATCGGCGATCCGATCAACGCGGTGCGTATCTTCAACACCAAGATGGTCGACGAAATCCTGCTGCTCGACATCGACGCGACGATCGACGGGCGCGGGCCGAATTTCGAGGCGATCGGCGATATCGTCGAGGAAGCTTTCCTGCCGATGGGCTATGGCGGCGGCATCCGCAGCATCGACGACGCGGCGCGGCTGTTCCAGCTCGGCCTCGAAAAGGTCGTGCTGTCGAGCGCGGCGCTGGCCGATCCCGCGCTGGTGACCGCGATCGCCGAACGTTTCGGGGCGCAGGCGGTGGCAGTGTCGCTGCCCTATGCGAAGAAATTGCTCGGCGGGCAGCAGGTGCTGACGCGCAGCGGCAAGGTCAAGACCGGGCAGTCGCCGGTCGAGGCGGCGAAGGCGATGGCCGCGTCGGGCGCAGGCGAGATCATCCTCTACAGCATCGACCGCGACGGCAAATGGTCGGGTTTCGACCTGCCGACGATCACCGCGGTGGCCGAGGCGGTCGATGTGCCCGTCGTCGCGTGCGGCGGCGCATCGGCGCTCGGCGACTTTCTGCCCGCGATTCAAGGCGGCGGCGCATCGGCGGTGGCGGCGTCGAGCCTGTTCGTCTATCGCGCCCAGAATCAGGGCGTGCTGATCTCCTATCCCGACGAGGCCGATCTGCGCGACCAGTTTTTTGCCAAGCTCGACTGAACGGGACCCCGTGACCGACGCCACCTCTCCCCTGCCCACCTCGTCGACGCGCGTCTGCACGCGCACCGTGATGGACGGCAGCGATCCCGATATCGTCTTCGACGAAGATGGCGTGTCGAACCACTGGTACGAATATCAGGCGCTGATGGCGACGCAGCCGGGGGCCGAGGAGAAGAAGGCGCGGCTGGAGAAACTGCTCACCGACGTCCGCGCCGACGGCGAAGGCAAACCCTATGACTGCGTCATCGGCCTGTCGGGCGGGGTCGATAGCAGCTATGTCACCTGGCTCGCCAAGCAATGGAATTTGCGGCCGCTGATCGTCCATTTCGACAATGGCTGGAACAACGAACTCGCGGTCCGCAATATCGAGAATATCTGCAAGAAACTGGGGTTCGAGCTGCACACTTTCGTGATGGACTGGGAGGAGTTTCGCGACCTCCAGCGATCCTATTTCAAGGCGTCGGTGGTCGATCTGGAGGTGCCGACCGACCATATGATCTCGGGCGCGCTCTATCGTCTCGCGGCGAAGCACAAGCTCAAATATATGCTCTCGGGACTCAATTTCGCGACCGAATCAGTGATGCCACCATCGTGGAACTATGCGAAGTTCGACCTCGAAAACATTCGCAATATTCACAAAAAATTCGGCACCAAGCCGCTGAAGAAATTGCCCGCGCTCGGCGTGTGGCAAAAGGCCTGGTATCAACTGGTGCGCGGCATCCATTCGGAAGCGGTGCTCGACCTGGTCGATTACAACAAGGCGGCGGCGAAAGAACTGCTGATCCGCGAACTCGACTGGGTCGATTATGGCGGCAAACATTATGAATCGCTCTTCACCCGCTTCTACCAGGGCTACATCCTCCCGCGGAAATTCGGCGTCGACAAGCGCAAGGCGCATCTGTCGAACCTGATCCTGTCCGGCCAGATGACGCGCGACGAGGCGTTGCGCGAATTGCAGCAGCCGACCTATGACGAGGCGACGCAGGAACGCGACAAGGCCTATGTGCGCAAGAAGCTGGGCTTCACCGAGAGCGAGTTCGAGGCGGTGCTGAGCCTGCCCAACCAGCGACACGAGGTTTACGGCACCGACCAGGGCGAGCGCGAGCGCTATTTCCGCATCGTCGGCGCGCTCGGCAAAGCGATGCGAGCCCTCGGCATGAAACGCTAAGCCGATGCCCGCCCCCGACCTGCTCGGCGCTCCGCTGCGGATCCTGATGCTGTCGCCGCAGCCCTGGACGGGGCTGCAGGTGTCGAAACATCATTATGCGCGCGAACTCGCAGCACTGGGGCATGACGTCATCTTCGCCAACCCGCCGAGCGGCGATGGCCCGATCCGCCTGACGCCGAGCGATACGCCGAATATTACGCTGCTCGACCATCCGCGCATGCCGCTGGCGCGCGCCAAATATCGCGCGAAATGGCTATTTATCGCAGCGGCGCGAGTCAGGGCACGGGCGATCAAAAAGGCCGTTGGTCCGATCGACCTGCTGTGGGATTTCGACAATGCGCGGCAATTCGCCGACCATCGGCCGTTCCGGGCGCCCGCGTCGATGCTGCACGTCGTCGACCGGCTCGATCCCGGCGACGCGATGCACCGCCATGCCGACCTGATCCTGGGCGTCGATGCGTCGATCGTCGGCGATATTGCCCCCGAGGGGCGGCCGAGCCATGTCGTCGGCCACGGCCTCTCGCCCTTGTTCGCCGAAGCGGCGCGCCTCCGGCTCGCGGCGCCGCGCGTCCGTGCCGGCGATGCGCCGGTCGTGGTCGGCTTCATCGGCAATCTCGCGCAGCCGGCGATGGACCGTGAGCGGGTCGCGGCGCTGGTTGCGGCGCACCCCGATTGCCGTTTTCGTTTTATCGGCCCGGTCGCCGGTGAAACCCCCGAGGTCCGGGCGTGGGTCGATGATCTCACGGGCCGCCCCAATGTCGAGATGGCGGGGCTGCTCAACGGCGACGCGCTGATCGCGGCGACGGGCGATGTCGATATCTGGCTGCTTCCCTATGACGTGGCGCGCGATCGCAATCGCGGGGTCAATTCGCACAAATTGCTCGAATATTTCGCGCTCGGCGGCGAAGTGGTGAGCAGCGCGATCGCCGCGCAGGCCGGCGCGCCGGGTATCTTCATGGCCGCGCCGGACGCGCCCGACGAGCTGCCCGCCCAATTGGGCGCGGCGATTACCGCGGTGCGCGCGGGGCGCGATACCGGCTGGCGCGCGCGCGCCGAACTGGCGCTCGCAAACAGCTATCGCGCCAACCTCGAGCATATCGCCGCCCATCTGAAGGACAGCATGACATGAGCATGGAGATCAGCGCGAGCAGCCGGCTGGCCAACCGCATCCTGCGCCGGCTGCGGCAGTTCGATCGGCTCAATCGCAGCGTCGAGGCGACGGTTGGCGGCCGTCCGGTGGCGATCCCCGTGTCGGCGGGGTTGATGGCCGAACTGACCGAACCCTGGATGCTTGCGCTGCTGCGCCAGCTGATGACCATGGCGCCGGGCGCATTCATCGATGTCGGGGTCAATCTGGGCCAGACGCTGATCAAGGCGAAGACGATCGACCCCGCGCGCTGCTATGTCGGGTTCGAGCCCAACCCGGTGTGCGTCCATTATGTCGAGGAACTGGTCGCGGCGAACGGCTGGGCCGATTGCCGCGTCGTTCCTGCCGGGCTCGGCCTGACGAGCGGCATCGTCACGCTCGAACTTTATCATGGCCGCGGCGGCGATTCGGCGGCATCGATCGTCGAGGGCTTCCGCCCCGGCGAAGCGATCAGCTTTCGCAAGACCGTCGCGATCCTCGGCGCCGAAGATCTGCCCGACGACCTGCTCGCTGCGCCCCTGGGGCTGATCAAGATCGACGTCGAGGGCGCCGAGGCCGATGTCATCGACGCCCTCGCCCCCGTCATCGCGCGCGACCGCCCGCTGGTGTCGATGGAAATCCTGCCCTGCTACGACGCGGCGCGCACCGACCGCATCGCGCGGCAGGCGCGGATCGAGGCGCGATTCGCCGGCCTCGACTATCGCATCCTGCGTGTGCTCCACGAGGGGCGCGGCGGCAGTTACGAGCTGATGCCGATCGACGCCATCGGCATCCATGGCGATCTTGCTTTGTGCGAATATGTGATCTGCCCCGCCGAGCGCGTGGCGGAGTGCCTGCCGCGCTGAGGCGCGGTCAGAGCTTTTTGGGATAAAAGCCGAGCTTGCGCTTGATCCGCCGCTGGAGCAGGTCGCGCCGGGCGAGATTGAGCAGCGTGATCGGGCGATCGAACATCGTGCGTTCGGACAGGATCGCGCCGCGCAGCCGCGGGTTGGTCGCCAGCATCGCGCGGTAGCGTTCGGCGGCGGCGGGCCGCGCGATGAACAATTTATATTGCGTAATCAGAAAGGGTTGGAGCCGATCCTTCATCTCGGTGAGGAGGTGGATCGCCGCCACTGATACATCGGGCCAGCCGATGCCGAAAAAATCATGGACGATCATCACCCCGTCGTCGGCGAGCACGGCTTCGGCGAGGCGCATGTCGTGGAGGACGTTGCGATAAGCGTGGCTGCCATCGACACTGAACAGCCGCACGTCGCCGATCCGCGCGTGCAGCGCTTCGGGGGTGATCGTCAGCGAATCGACGGTCCACACCTCCTGTTCGTCGAGCGCGATGCCGAGCCGGGCGCGATTGTCGAAAAAGGCGGTGTCGCGGCCCGCATGGATGCCGGTGTTGAGACCGTCGTCCTTGAACAGGTCGATCGCGAGCGCGCGCTCCCCGGCCTGGCGCAGCAAGGCGAGGATGAAGAATAATTTGCCGTGGTGAACGCCGATTTCCGCAAGATTTCCGCCGATCCCCCGTTCGACCTGCCAGCGGCCGATCGCGTCGATCGCGGCCCATTCGACATGGCCGAAATAGCCGGCGACGGCCTCGATCTGGCGGGCGATATAGCGGTCGAGCGCTTTGAAATTGGCCGCCAAATCCTGCGCTCCGTCGAAAAGGGAAAGGCCGGCGCGGCGATCAGCCCGCCAGCGGTGCCTGTAGGGCGGGGTCCGCCCGGTTCACTTCCTCGGGCGGGCGGAATTCGGGGACCAGCTCATGCAGGATGTCGAGGCAGTCGCCGGCATGGCCATGGTCCATCGCGCCGCGCAGCGCGTCGAGCTTTGCCGACAGTTCGGTCCACTCGAGCATCACCTCGCGCGCCTGCATGATGCGGCTGTGGCTCGTCGGCTTGGGATCGTCGCCGATCAGCAGTTCCTCATAAAGCTTCTCACCCTGGCGCAGGCCTACCTCGGCGATTTCGATGTCGCCGTCGGGATGATCCTCGTCGCGCACGGTCAGCCCCGAGAGGTTGATCATCGTGCGCGCGAGTTCGATGATCCGCACCGGCTTGCCCATGTCGAGCACGAAGACCTCGCCGCCCTTGGCCATCGCACCCGCCTGGATGACGAGCTGCGCCGCCTCGGGGATGGTCATGAAGAAGCGCGTGACGTCGCGGTGCGTGACCGTCACCGGACCGCCATTCTTGATCTGCTCGCGGAACAAGGGCACGACCGATCCGCTGGACCCCAGCACATTGCCGAAGCGCACCATCGCGAAGCAGGTCTTGGTGCCGCGCGCCGCCAGCCCCTGGAGCACCAGTTCGCACACGCGCTTCGACGCGCCCATGACATTGGTCGGGCGCACCGCCTTGTCGGTGCTGATCAGCACGAAGTTGGCGACGCCGACGCGGTCGGCCTCGGTCGCCATGAACAGCGTGCCGCACACATTGTTGCCGATGCCGGCGATCGGATTGGCCTCGACCAGCGGCACATGCTTGTAGGCGGCGGCGTGAAAGATCGTGTCGGGCTGCCAGCGCGCGAGCAGGCGGCGGACCGTGGGCTGGTCCGTGACATTGCCCAGTTCCTCGATCAGTTCGGGATGCTGGCCCTCGGGCAATTCGGCGATCGCCGCCTGCAATTCCTGCCCGATCGCATAGAGGCCATATTCGGACGATTCGACGAGGATCAGCTTGTGCGGCCGCATCGTCACGATCTGACGGCATAGCTCGCTGCCGATCGAGCCGCCGGCGCCGCTGACCATCACGGTCTTGCCGACGATCGTGCGGCCGAGCAGCAGCTGGTTCGGCGGCACGGGATCGCGGCCGAGAAGATCCTCGATCTGCACGTCGCGCAGATCGTTCACAGACACCTGTTCGTCGATGATCTGCCGCATATTGGGCAGCATGCGGACGCGGATCGGCCAGTCCTCGAGCGACTTCATCACCCGGCGGCGCTTCGAGCGCGTCACATGCGGCAGCGCCAGCAGCACGTCGGTGACGCCGTAAGTATCGACCAGATAGGGCAATTTGGGGCGCGAATAGATGGGCACGCCGTCGATGATCTCGCCCTCGACCTTGCGGTCGTCGTCGATGAAACCGACGAGCCGCATCGCGGGGTCGCCGCGCAGCGCCATCGCCAGCTGCTGCCCCGCCTCGCCCGCGCCATAGATGAGCACGATCGACGCCTGCTGGATATCGCGGCGCTTGAGCAGATCGACGACCGCATAGCGCGCGACGATACGGGTCATCGCGAGGAAGAGCAGGAAGAGGATCGGCTGGATCACCGCCACGGTACGCGGAACACCGTCCATGCCGACGAAGCCGAAGATGACGATCAGCGGGATGGCATAGAGCACGACCGAATAGCCGAGCCCAACCATCGTGCGTCCGCCCGAGAAGCGCAGGATCGAACTGTAGGTGCCGCGGATGAGGAAGATCGGCAGCCAGCTCGACAGCGCGATCACCGAGGCGAGGCCGACCCCGGCGTCGAAAATCTCCCAGCGGCCGAGGCGGAGCGAAAAGGCGACGAGCACCGCCGCGACGCAGAGCAGCGCATCGGCGACGATCAGGATCGCACGCTTTTCGCTGCGCCCGAGCGCGACGAGCGACGCCAGCATCGCGAGGATCCGCTCCTCGGCCACCCCCCAGATCCGCCCCAGGATCACGCCCCGATACCCTCCCCTGTCTTGAGGAAGCGCTGCGACCGGCCTTCGATCACCAGCGCGGTGAGCATGCCGCTGCGATAGGCGCCGGTATCGATGCCGATACGGTTGGTGCGGCAATCGACGTCGGGGGTGATGGTATGGCCGTGCACGACCATCACGCCATGATCGCGCGGGTCGTCGAGAAATTCGTCGCGGATCCAGCGCAGGTCGTGAACCTGCTGTTGATCCAGCGGGCGTCCCGGAAAAATCCCTGCATGGACAAAGAGATAATCGCCAATCTGCACATAGTCCACCATCGAGCGGAATAAACGAACATGCGAAGCCGGTATGCCGGCGTGGATTTGGGCGACCAAGGCCTCTCTATCGCCGAAGATTGTCGGGTCTTCAAGTCCATAGCTTTGCAGCGCCTGTTCACCGCCGTAGCGGATCCAGCCGGGCAGTTGCGCATGGGCGCCGTCGAGAATTTCGAGCAAAGCCTCTTCGTGATTGCCCATCAGCAGATGCATCTCGTCGATGTCGGCGGGCCTGGTCAACAGCCGCTCGACGACCTGTGCCGATTGCGGGCCGCGATCGATGAGGTCGCCGAGCATCACCAGATGGACGTGGTCAACGGGATCGCGCGCGCGCTCGTCGGCGATGCGCGCGAGCAGCGCGTCGAGCAGGTCGAGCCGGCCATGGACGTCGCCGATGGCATAGACGCGCGTACCGACGGGCACCTGCGGCCAGTCGTCGGCAACGGGTTCCGGGTCCGGCTTGCGGCTGAAAAGTCTTTTTAACATCATCTTACCGATTGAAACTGACACCCCACCCCAATGCCGGTCTGTCGCCGTAGCGCCGCTACAACGCATAAACCGCCGCCGGGATGCATATCCCCGTGCATTTACCGGCAATGCGCGCAATGACAAGGATCACAGCATCGCCACTTTCGCCACGAAGTTAAGCGGATAACAACCAAAATCGGCTAGAAGGCGCTGACATGACCCGCCGAGACGAGAGCCCGCGATGAAAGTGATGACGGTGTTCGGGACGCGCCCCGAAGCGATCAAGATGTTTCCCGTCGTCCACGCCTTGCGGGCGCAGCCGGGGCTCGACGTGCGCGTCTGCGTGACCGCGCAGCACCGCGAAATGCTCGACCAGGTGCTCGAAATAGCGCGCATCGTCCCCGATATCGACCTTGACGTCATGCAGGCGAACCAGACGCTCGACGGGCTGCTCGCGCGGCTGGTCGTCGGGCTCGGCGAGACCTTCGATGCCGAAAAGCCCGACCGCATCCTCGTCCATGGCGACACGCTGACCACGATGGCGGCCACTTTGTCGGCCTATTTCCGCAAGATTCCGGTCGGCCATGTCGAGGCGGGGCTGCGCAGCGGCAATATCTATCACCCCTGGCCCGAAGAGGTGAACCGCAAGGTCACCGGCGCGGTCGCCGACCTGCATTTCGCGCCGACAGAGACCGCCGCAGCCGCGCTGCGCGCCGAGAATGTCGCGGCGGAGGCGATCCATATCACCGGCAACACGGTGATCGACGCGCTGCTCGCGACCAAGGCGCGGATCGACGAGGAACCGGCGCTCGCCGCGGGCCTCGATCCGTTGCTGGCACGCTTCGCAGGGCAGCGCATCGTCGCGGTCACCTCGCATCGCCGCGAGAATTTCGGCGACGGCATGAAGGCGATCGCCGACGCGATCGCCGCGATCGCGGCGCGGCCCGATGTCGCGGTGATCTTCCCCGTCCACCCCAACCCGCATGTCCGCGCCGCGATGGAGCCGATCCTCGGCGGCCTCGCCAATGTCGCGCTGATCGATCCGCTCGATTACCCGCATTTCGTCCGCCTGCTCGCGTCGAGCGAACTGGTGCTAACCGACAGCGGCGGGGTGCAGGAAGAAGCGCCGTCGCTCGGCAAGCCGGTGCTGGTGATGCGCGAGACGACCGAGCGCCCAGAGGGCATCGAGGCGGGTACTGCGCGGCTGGTAGGTACGAACAGGGACCGCATCGTTTCCGAAATTTTCAGCCTTTTGGACGATGAAGGCGCTTATGCCGCCATGGCGCGCGCCCATAATCCTTTCGGCGACGGCACGGCTGGCGAACAAATTGCGGAGATTGTCGCGCGTGCCCGTTGATATCGAACAGAAAGTCACCGTCGTCGGCCTGGGCTATATCGGCCTGCCGACCGCCGCGCTGATCGCGCGATCGGGCTGCAAGGTCACCGGCATCGACGTCAGCGCGCATGTCGTCGAGACCGTCAACAACGGCAAGGTGCATATCGAGGAAGTCGATCTCGACGGCCTCGTCCAGGGCGTCGTGTCGCGCGGCGCGCTCGTCGCCTCGACGACGATGGTCGCCGCCGACACCTTCGTCATCGCGGTGCCGACCCCGCACGACGAAGAACATCGCCCCGACATCAGCTATGTCCTCGACGCCGCGCGGTCGATCGCCAAGGTGCTGCAACCCGGCAATCTGGTGATCCTCGAATCGACATCGCCGGTCGGCACGACCGAGAAGGTCGCCGAACTGCTCGCCGCCGAGCGCCCCGACCTCAAGGTTCCGGGGCGCTGCGCGGGCACCCCCGACATCTTCCTCGCATATTGCCCCGAGCGCGTCTTGCCGGGCCGCATCCTCGTCGAGCTGGTCGACAACGACCGCTGCATTGGCGGCATCACCCCGCGCTGCGCGCGCCGCGCGATGACCTTCTATCGCCAGTTCGTGCGCGGCGCCTGCGTCACCACCACGGCGCGTGCCGCCGAAATGGTCAAGCTGGTCGAGAACAGCTACCGCGACGTCAACATCGCCTTTGCCAACGAACTGTCGATGATCGCCGACAAGATGGGGGTCGATGTGTGGGACGTGATCCGCCTCGCCAACCTCCACCCGCGCGTCAACATCCTGCAACCGGGTCCCGGCGTCGGCGGCCATTGCATCGCGGTCGACCCCTGGTTCCTGGTGCATGGCGCCCCCGACGAGAGCCGGTTGATCCGCACCGCGCGCGAGGTGAACCTATCGAAGACCGCGCATGTCATCGCCGCGACCGCCGCGCTCGTCGCGAGCCATCCGCAGGCGAAGGTCGGCGTCCTCGGTCTCGCCTTCAAACCCAATATCGACGATTTCCGCGAAAGCCCCGCGGTCGAGGTCGCGGCGGCGCTGGCGCGCCAGTTCGGCAAGCGCATCCGGATCGTCGAACCCTTTGCCCGCGGCCTGCCGATGGAGTTCGCGGGCAGCGGCGCCGAGCTTGTCGATCTCGACGACGCGCTGGCCGAATGCGACGTGATGGTGGTGCTCGTCGACCATGACGTGTTCAAATCGGTGCCGCTCGAGGAGCGCAGCGGCAAGATCGTCTATGACACGCGCGGCCTGTGGCCCGACCAGGGCTGGCCGACGGCACCGAGCGCGCCGCGGGCGGTGGCGTAAGCATCGATCCTCCCCACGCGAAGCGATGGGAGGTGGCAGCCCGCAGGGCTGACGGAGGGGTCGACGCCGTCAAAGGTCGGCGCAATCTTTCGACCCCTCCACCACCCGCTTCGCGGGCGGTCCCCCTCCCCAACGCTTCGCGATGGGGAGGATCATTTGCCCTCCCCTTGCGGTGGCATGGGCCATCGCCCATATCGCGGCGCATGACCGAACCCCATGCGCACAGTGCCTCGCCCTGGCACGGAACCACCATCCTTTCCGCCCGCAGCCCCGACAAGGTCGTCATCATCGGCGACGGCCAGGTGTCGATGGGCCAGACGGTGATGAAGCCCAACGCCCGCAAGGTGCGCCGCCTGCACGACGGCAGCGTCATCGGCGGCTTTGCCGGCGCGACCGCCGATGCCTTCACGCTGTTCGAGCGCCTCGAAGCCAAGCTCGAGCGGCATAACGGCCAGTTGCTGCGCGCCGCGGTCGAGCTCGCCAAGGACTGGCGCACCGACAAATATCTGCGCAACCTGGAGGCGATGATGATCGTCGCCGACAAGGAGGTGACGCTGGTCATCACCGGCAACGGCGACGTGCTCGAACCCCAAGGCGGCATCGCCGCGATCGGGTCGGGCGGCAATTTCGCATTGTCGGCGGCGCGCGCGCTGGTCGATTATGAAAAGGACCCGGAGGTTCTGACGCGCAAGGCGATGGAGGTCGCGGCCGACATCTGCGTCTATACCAACGACCAGTTCACCTCCGAAACCATCGAAATCCAGGCCTGAGCATCATGAACAAAGATCTGACTCCGAAGGCCATCGTTGCTGCGCTCGATACGCATATCGTCGGACAGGCGGCCGCCAAGCGCGCGGTCGCGGTGGCGATGCGCAACCGCTGGCGCCGCCAGCAGCTTGGCGCTGATCTCCGCGACGAGGTGAGCCCCAAGAATATCCTGATGATCGGTCCCACCGGCTGCGGCAAGACCGAGATTTCGCGCCGGCTGGCCAAGCTCGCCGATGCGCCCTTCATCAAGGTCGAGGCGACGAAATTCACCGAGGTCGGTTATGTCGGCCGCGATGTCGAACAGATCGCGCGCGACCTGGTCGAGGAAGCGGTGCGGCTGGAAAAGGAGCGCCGCCGCGAGGCTGTGCGTGCCGCCGCTGAGGACGCCGCGATGGAGCGGCTGCTCGACGCGCTGACCGGCAAGGGCGCCAGCGAGGCGACGCGCCAGAGTTTCCGCCAGCGCATCCGTGAAGGCCATCTCGACGACAGCGAGGTCGAGATCGAGGTCGCCGATGCGCCGTCGATGCCGTTCGACCTGCCCGGCCAGCCCGGCCAGATGAGCATGATCAACCTGTCCGAAATGCTGGGCAAGGCAATGGGCGGGCCGCCGAAAAAGCGCCGCAAGCTGAAGGTCATCGAGGCTGCGACGCGGCTGATCGAGGAGGAGCAGGACAAGCGCCTCGACCAGGACGATGTCGCGCGCATCGCGCTCGCCGATGCCGAGGCCAATGGCATCGTCTTCCTCGACGAGATCGACAAGATCGCGGTCAGCGACGTGCGCGGCGGTTCGGTGAGCCGCGAGGGCGTGCAGCGCGACCTGTTGCCGCTGATCGAGGGCACGACCGTCGCGACCAAATATGGGCCGATGAAGACCGACCATATATTGTTCATCGCCAGCGGCGCCTTCCATGTCGCCAAGCCGAGCGACCTGCTCCCCGAGCTTCAGGGCCGCCTGCCGATCCGCGTCGAGCTGGGCGCGCTGACCGAGGGCGATTTCGTTCGCATCCTGACCGAGACCAAGGCGGGATTGCCCGAGCAATATTCGGCACTGATCGCGACCGAGGGGGTGACGTTGAACTTCTCTCCCGACGCGATCGCGCGCGTCGCGAAGCTCGCCGCCGAGGTCAACGAGCGCGTCGAGAATATCGGCGCGCGGCGGCTCCAGACGATCATGGAACGGCTGGTCGAGGAGGTCAGCTTCACCGCCGAGGACCGTGGCGGAACGGTGGTCGATATCGACGCCGCCTATGTCGACAGCCAGCTGTCGGACATCGTCGGCGACACCGACCTCAGCAAATATGTGCTCTGATTGCCGCGCGCGCGAACGGACGTAATTCCCGCCCTTTTCAGCCGTTCATTTGCCGAACTTCATTTGACTTTGCCGCGCCGTCAGTGCGATGAACGGCGCGCACGGTCGACATGGGTTGCAAACGGCCGGCACGGAGACATTCATGGCTGACGAGGAGGCCCCCGAACAGGGCGAGCTGGCGATTACGCGTACCGGAGACCGGCTGCGGCTGGCCCGCGAAGCCGCGGGTCTGTCGCTCGCCGATGTCGCGACGCGCACGCGCATCACCCAGCGCCACCTGGAAGCCATCGAGAAGTCGGATTTTTCGGAATTGCCGGGGCGCACCTATGTGACCGGATTCGCGCGCGCCTATGCCCGCGCCGTCGATCTGCCCGAGGCCGAGATCGGCGCCGCGGTGCGCCGCGAACTCGAAGAAGACGCCTATGGCTCGCGCCCGCTGTACGAGGCGTATGAGCCCACCGACCCTGCGCGCCTCCCAACCGCGCGTCTGGTGTGGACATTGGCCATCATCGCGGGGCTGCTCGTCGCCGCCTATGGCGTCTGGCGTTTCCTGTCGGTCGAACCCGACGAGGCGCTGCTCGCCGCGCAGAATCAGGCCGCCGAAAATTCCGAAGCGCCCGCCGCGGCGGCCGAGACAACGCCGACAACGAAGGCTGCGCGGCCCGGCCAAGCGATCCCCGCCGATGCCCCCGTCGTGCTGACCGGCATTTCGGAGGTGTGGATCGGCTTCGACGATGCGACCGGCAAGACCGAAAACTGGCGCACGCTCGACGCGGGCGAAACCTATGAGGTTCCGGCAGCCTATATCCAGCAATTCACGCTGCGCACCAGCATCCCGCAGGCGCTGAAAGTCACGGTCGGCGGGCGCGACATCGGCGCGGTCGGCCCGGCGGACACGCTGGTCAAGAATATATCGCTGAAGCCCGCCGACCTGATCGCGCGCGCCGAGGGAGCCGGGGCGGCGCAGACGCTGGCGCCGACGACGTCGGCACCGGCGGCAGCGACGAAGCGCTGAGCGCCGCCAGCATCCGCCGGACGGACCGATCGCCGCGCCGAATTGGGTTTGCGCAAGCGGGCGTTGGCGCGTTATGAACCCGCTGATGGTTAATCGGGTGTGGGAGCCGAAAAGGCAGATGACGATGCGTAACTATTTTCTGGGCACCGCGGCCGCCGCGCTGCTGGTATCGATCCCGGGCGCCGCGCAGGCGCAGGACGACACGATCGGCAAGCGCGTCGATCGGCTCGAAAAGGAAATGCGCGCGGTCCAGCGCTCGGTGTTCCCGGGCGGCAGTCCCGCGTTTTTCGAGGGCGAGATCGCGCCCGACAATCTCGCGGGGGACCGCGTCAAGAGCAGCGCGCCGGTCATCGACCTGACCGCGCGTGTCGATGCGCTCGAAAGCCAGTTGCAGACGCTGACCGGGCAGACCGAGCAAAATGCGTTCCAGCTGCGCGAGCTGGAAAAGCAGTTCACCACCTATAAGGCCGAGATGGAGAAACGCCTGGCCGCGCCGGTACCGCCGCCGACGGTCGAGACGACCCCGGCGAGCCTGCCCGTCGTCGTCAGCACGCCGACGACCAAGCCGCCCGCGACGACCGCGGCCGCCGCACCGACCAAGAAGCCCGCCGCGACGCCCACGGCTAGCGCCGCCCGGCTGGCGCTGGTCAAGAAGGTCGAGATTCCGGCGACCGGCAACGAGGTCGATGACGCCTATAATTATGGCTATCGCCTGTGGGAGGCGAAGCTCTATCCCGAAGCGCAGACCCAGCTGAAGGATGTGGTCGCCAAATGGCCGCAGCACCGGCTGGCCAGCTTTGCGCAGAATCTGCTCGGCCGCACCTATCTCGACGAGGGCAAGCCGAGCCTGGCCGCCGTCGCTTTCTATAACAATTACAAGGATCGCCCGGGCGGCGCCCGCGCGCCGCACAGCCTGATGTATATGGGGGTCGCGCTCGACAAGCTGGGCCGCAAGGCCGATGCGTGCAAGGCGTTCCTCGAACTCGAAAAAACCTATGGCGACAAGGCGCCGCAGGATGTGCGCACCGATGCTGCCGCCGCAAAAACAAAAGCCGGCTGCTGAAGCCGACGCCGTTTACCGGCTCGCGAAACAGCTGGAGACGCTTGCCGGGCCGGAATGGCAGCGGCTGACCTATGGCGTGGCGGTGTCGGGCGGTCCCGACAGCATGGCCCTGCTGTGGCTGATGGTGACGTTGCTGCCCGGACAGGTGCGCGCGGCGACGGTCGATCATGGCCTGCGCCGCGGTTCGACCGACGAGGCGCGGATGGTCGCGGGCTTTTGCGAGCGCGACCATATTCCCCACGCCATCCTGAACCCGCCGGCGCCGATCCGCGGATCGTTCCAGGCTGCGGCGCGCGCCGAACGCTATCGGCTGCTCGACGGATGGCGTCAGGCCCATGCCGTCGATTTCATCGTCACCGCGCACCATGCCGACGACCAGCTCGAAACGCTGATCATGCGGATCAACCGGAGCAGCGGTGTCGGCGGGCTTTCGGGGATTCGCGCCCGCAACGGACAGGTGCTGCGTCCCTTGCTCTGGTGGCGCCGCGCCGACCTCGTTGCGCTGGCGCTCGAGGCCGACCTGCCCTTCGTCGATGATCCGTCGAACGCCGATGTCCGCTTCGACCGGGCGCGGTTGCGCAAACAACTGCGCTCGCAGCCCATTCTCGACGCCGAGGCGGCAGCGCGCTCGGCGCAGTGGCTCGCCGACGCCGACATGGCGCTCGACTGGACGGTCGATCGGCTGATCGCCGACTGGCCCGATGCCGCCGACGCCGCGGCGATCCGCGATGCGGGCTATCCGGCGGAGATTTTCCGCCGCGTCGTGGTGCGGCGCCTGCGCGCCTTCGACCCGCGTCTGACGCTGCGCGGGGTGACGCTCGACGGCGTGATCGCGGCGATGCGCGACGGCCGCCGCGCGATGGTCGGCAGCCTGCTGATCGACCATGTGGGCAATGCGGATGCGGGTTTCTGGCGCATTTCGGCGGCACCCCGGCGAAAAGGGACCCGCCGGGACTGATCTGCTCATTGTCATTTAACGGAGAGGGCCTATCTTGGCATCTGGGCTGCTCTCCGGCCCGGCAAGGTGGAATCAATCGAAATGCAGGACGACAAGGAACCGCAGGGCAATCCCTGGATGAAGAGCGTGATGATCTGGAGCGGCATTTTGCTCGCCATGCTCCTCGTCGCCTCGTTGTTCGGCAGCGGCACCCAGCCTGCGGGCGACGCGATGACCTATTCGGAATTCCGCCAGAAAATCCAGGACGGCAGCGTCAAGGACGTCGTGCTGACCGAAGAACGCGCGACCGGCACGCTGACCAACGGTCAGCGCTTCAACGCGAACCTGATCCGCGATCCCGACCTGCTCAAGCTGCTCAACGAAAAGAACGTCAAATATGACGGCAAGCCGACCGATACGGGCAATGTCTGGGTCTTTCTGCTGATCCAGGCGCTGCCCTTCCTGCTGATCCTCGGTATCGCCTTCTTCGTTTTCCGTCAGGTGCAGAAGAACAATGGTTCGGGCGCGATGGGCTTTGGCAAGTCGCGCGCCAAGATGCTCACCGAGAAACAGGGCCGCGTGACCTTCGACGACGTCGCCGGCATCGACGAAGCGCGCGAGGAACTGGAGGAAATCGTCGAGTTCCTGAAGGATCCGACCAAATTCTCGAAGCTCGGCGGGCAGATTCCCAAGGGCGCCTTGCTCGTCGGCTCGCCCGGCACCGGCAAGACCCTGCTCGCCCGCGCGATCGCCGGCGAAGCGGGCGTGCCCTTCTTCACCATTTCGGGTTCCGACTTCGTCGAAATGTTCGTCGGCGTCGGTGCGAGCCGCGTCCGCGACATGTTCGAGCAGGCCAAGCGCAACGCGCCGTGCATCGTCTTCATCGATGAAATCGACGCCGTGGGCCGTCATCGCGGCGCCGGTCTGGGCAACGGCAACGACGAGCGCGAGCAGACGCTCAACCAGCTGCTCGTCGAGATGGACGGTTTCGAGGCGAATGAGGGCATCATCATCGTCGCGGCGACCAACCGCCCCGACGTGCTCGACCCCGCGCTCCTGCGTCCGGGCCGCTTCGACCGTCAGGTGGTCGTGCCCCGCCCCGACATCGAGGGCCGCCAGAAGATTCTCGAGGTGCACACGCGCAAGAAGCCGCTCGCGCCCGACGTCGACCTGCGCCGCATCGCGCGCGGTACCCCGGGCTTTTCGGGCGCCGACCTCGCCAACCTCGCCAACGAGGCGGCGCTGCTCGCGGCGCGCAAGGGCAAGCGCCTGATCGCCAGCGACGAATTCGAGGAGGCCAAGGACAAGGTCATGATGGGCGCCGAGCGGCGCTCGATGGTGATGACCGAGGACGAGAAGAAATCGACCGCCTATCATGAGGCCGGCCATGCGCTCGTGTCGCTCCACGTCGAGGGCTGCGACCCGCTGCACAAGGTGACGATCATTCCGCGCGGCCGCGCGCTGGGCGTGACGTGGAACCTGCCCGAACGCGATCGCTATTCGACCAATATGAAACAGATGAAGGCGCGGCTCGCGCTCTGCTTCGGCGGTCGCATCGCCGAACAGCTGATCTATGGCAAGGACGAGCTCAACACCGGCGCGTCGAACGACATCCAGCAGGCGACCGACATGGCACGCTCGATGGTCATGGAATATGGCATGTCCGAAAAGCTCGGCTGGCTGCGCTATCGCGACAATCAGGACGAGGTGTTCCTCGGCCACAGCGTGTCGCGCGCGCAGAATATGTCGGAGGACACCGCGCGCCTGATCGACGCCGAAGTCCGCCGCCTGGTCGAAGAGGGCGAGAATGTCGCGCGCAAGGTGCTGACCGACAATATCGATCAGCTCCACCTGCTCGCCGCCGCGCTGCTCGAATATGAGACCTTGTCGGGTGAGGAATCGAAGCGCGCGATCAAGGGCGAGGATATCGGCCGCGAGGACGATCAGAACCGCTCGGGCACCCCGGTGTCGGGCCATGCCGGCTCGCTGCCGCAGATCAAGCGCAAGCCGCGCCCGTTCGGCGGCGCCAATCCGCAGGGCGCCTGACCACGTCGCCGCGCCCGACCCGATGACGATCTATTGCGACGAATCGGGCGGGCTCAACGCCGGTGCGATGACCTTTGCTGCGGTGATGCTGACGCCCCAGCAGGCGGCCGATATCCACGCGCGCTTTCGCGCGGTCACCGGAATGCGCGGCGAGCTCAAGGGCAGCCGCATCTCGATCGTCGAGCGCGCCTATCTGCTAGAACTTTTCGACCGCGCCGGCGGCCGCGCCTGGGTCGCGGTGGCCGAGCGCGACACGCTGGCGAAGAATGCCGGCGGCACCCTGCCGAGCGACCTCGCGCTCTATGGCGCGTTGCTCAACAGCGCGGTCGGCCGCTGGCTGCCCGAAACCGGCGGGGTGTGCACCGATGTGGTGATCGACGACGGGCGTTACGACCCCAAGATTCTCGGCCATGTCCGCGAGGAGATCCAGGCCGGCCTCGGCAATTGGGGCCGCGCCTCGCTCGCCGACAGCAAACGCAGCGACGGGGTGCAGATCGCCGATGTGATCGCCAACAGCCTGTTCAACATCGCGGTAAAATCGCCGCGCGCGGCGCGGATCGCGCGGATCATCGAACCGATGCTGGCGTCGAAGGCAATCCGGGTGGCGGAGCTGGCGCGGGTTCCCTGAAATCGAAGGTCGGTTCGGGGTGAAAGCCCACCCAAACCGTCGCCCACCAAAAAGGGCCGCAGTTTCCCGCGACCCCCCCTTGGTGATCTTGTGTCGCTTTGATTTATTCGAAGTCGCTGCCACCGCCCGCGGGGCTGCGCGGCGGCGCGGCGGCGGTGAGGCGCAGGGCTTCGGCCGAGCGGCTGATCGAGCTGATTTCGTCGGGCGTATCGTCGTCGTCGACGACGACCTTCTGCAGCGAACCGGTCAGCGCTTCCTGCAGATCCTTTGGACGCACGGTCTGTTCGGCGATCTCGCGCAGCGCGACGACGGGGTTCTTGTCGCGGTCGCGGTCGATCGTCAGCTCCGAACCGCCCGAGATTTCGCGGGCGCGGTGCGCCGAGAGCAGAACCAGGTCGAAACGGTTGGAGACTTTGTCGACGCAATCTTCGACGGTAACGCGGGCCATAGATTTTCCTTGATCGAGGAGAGGCCAGCCCGGGGGCATGGCGGCAAGCGCTGCGCGCTAGCAGGCGGCCCCCGATATGTCAATAAAAGCGGACGCCCTCGCCGCCTCTTGCCCCGGCTGGCGACGCCCGCCTATGGTCGGCGCGATGACCGCCGAGCCCGCCCCCGCCAGCGACCCCGATGCGCTGCGCGCCGATGTTGCGGGACACCGGATCGAGGTGATCGTCGATGGCGATGCCCGGCTCGATCGGCTGCTCGCGCTGCTGAACGGCGCGATCCGCAGCATCGACCTTATCATGTATATCTTCGAGCATGACGGGGCGGGAACGCGCGTGCTCGACGCGATGGCCGCCGCCGCGAAGCGCGGGGTGCGCGTACGCGCGGTGATCGACAGCTTCGGCTCGGGCGACATATCGGACAGCGCCTTCGATCCGCTGCGCGCCGAGGGCGGCAGCGTGACCTTTTTCTCGCGGCGCTGGCGCTCCACCTATCTGATCCGCAACCACCAGAAACTGCTGCTGATCGACGATGAGGTCGCCATGACCGGCGGCTTCAACATCGCCGATCCCTATCTCAGCACGCGCCAGACGCAGTGCTGGTTCGACATGGGCGTCGTGGTGCGCGGGCCGACGGTCGCGAGCATGGTACGATGGTTCGCCGCGATCCACCGCTATACCGTCGCGGACGACGGAAAATTGCTGATCCTGCGCCGCCTGATCCGCGAATGGCCGGTCGATGTCGGCCCCGTGTCCTGGCTCGTCGGCGGGCCGACCCAGCGCCTGTCGCCCTGGGCGCGCGCGGTGCGCAGCGATCTCGACAAGGCGCAGCAGCTCGACATGGCGATGGCCTATTTTTCGCCCGGCCAGGGCATGCTGCGCCGTCTTGGCCGCGTCGCCAAGCGCGGCCGCGCGCGCTTCGTGATGGCGGCGAAGTCGGACAATGCCGCGACGATCGGTGCCTCGCGCCTGCTCTACGGCTATCTGCTGCGCAAAACGGCGGCGGTGTGGGAATATCAGCCGTGCCGGCTGCACATGAAGCTGATCGTCATCGACGACACCGTCTATGTCGGCACCGCCAATTTCGACATGCGCAGCCTGTTCGTGAATGTCGAGGCGATGCTGCGCATTACCGATGCGGGCTTTGCCGAACGGATGCGCGGCTTCGTCGCGGGGCTGGAACCCGATTGCGAGGTCATCACCGCCGAGGCGCACAAGGCGCGCGCCGGATGGCTCACCCGGCTGCGCTGGACGCTTTCCTGGTTCGTCGTCGGGGTGGTCGATTATACGGTGTCGCGGCGGCTCAACTTCGGCCTCGCCGACACCGATCCCGATCCCGATCCCGATCGTTAGTCCTTCCAGCCCCAGAAGAGGAAACAGGGCGGGACGTTCACCCACTCGAACGCATTGTCGATATGCGCGAAATGCGCCGCGAGGAAATCGCGCGCGCGGGCGCGGAACTGATAGACGAGGAAGGCGCCGCCGGGGCGCAGCACGCGGTGCGTCGCCGCCGCGATCGCCGGGCCGACACCAGCGGGCAGGGTCGAAAAGGGCAGCCCCGACAGCACATAATCGGCATGGTCGAAACCATGCGCGCGGACGATCGCCTCGACGTCGGCGGCCGATCCGTGGACCGCGATGAAGCGGCTGTCGCGGATATCCTTGCGCAGATAGTCGATGAAATCCTCGTTGGTGTCGATCGCGATCAGCGTCGCGTCGCCCGCCATCTTTTCGAGCACGGGACGGCAGAAGGTGCCGACGCCCGGGCCATATTCGACGAACAACCGGGTGGCTTTCCAGTCGACGGGTTCGAGCATGTGGCGGATCAGCGTCGGCGAGGAGGGCACGATCGACCCCACCATCACCGGATGCTTGATGAAACCGCGGACGAACATGCCCCACGGGCCCAGAAAGCGCTTCAGCCTGTCGCGAATCCTGCGGGACAGCGCGACCTTCGGTTCTTGGGCTTGCGCCCGGGGATTTGACATGATGGCTTTCGCGTTGTTGCGGCTGGTCCGTGCGTGGCAAAATCGACACCGAAGCGCAAGAAAAGAGTCATGTATCAAGGCTGGACTGACGCCCCCCGCGCTGTAGGGAGAGGCCGAGGCACGACGAACGGCGGTGGCAGGGAAAGGCGCGCGAATGTCGAATATCAGCCGCTCGATTCCGCCCGATCGCATGGCGGTGCTGTTCGCGGTGATGCTCGTCGCGGCGGCGGGCAATACCGCGATGCAATCGATCCTGCCGGCGATCGGCGCCAAGCTGCACATCCCCGACGTCTGGGTCAGCCTGGCCTTCAGCTGGTCCGCTTTGCTGTGGGTACTCACGGCGCCGCATTGGGCGCGCCAGTCGGACAAGCGTGGGCGCAAGGCGCTGATGGCGCTGGGAGTAATCGGCTTCCTCTCGTCGATGGCGCTGTGCGGGCTCGTGCTGTGGTCGGGGCTGGCGGGCTGGCTCGCCGCCGGTACGACCTTCATTCTCTTCGCGCTGTTCCGCAGCCTTTATGGCGGTTTCGGGTCGGCGGCGCCGCCGGCGGTGCAGGCCTATGTCGCGGCGCGCACCGAACCCGAGGAGCGCACGCAGGCGCTGTCGCTCGTCTCCTCGTCCTTCGGCCTCGGCACCGTCATCGGCCCCGCGATCGCGCCCTTCTTCATCCTGCCGCTGGTGGGGTTGGCTGGACCGCTGCTCGTCTTTGCGCTGATCGGGCTGGTCGTTCTCGTCATGCTGCGCTGGCGCCTGCCCGACGACATTCCGCGCTTTGCCGCGCGCGGCAATATCGCCTCCTACCCGACCACCGGCGGTTCGCCCGAAGCGACGACCGATGAGGCCGAAGACGAAATCGTCGATCCGTCGGCCGCCGCGTCGCCGCCGCTGCGCTGGAGCGACCGCCGCGTGCGCCCCTGGCTGCTCGCCGGCCTATTCGGCGGCCAGGCGCAGGCGATGATGCTCGGCGTCATCGGCTTCCTGATCCTCGACCGGCTCGGACTGCGGCTGCGCCCCGACGAAGGCGCGGCGATGACGGGCATCGTGCTGATGGCCGGCGCCTTCGCCACATTGCTCGCGCAATGGGGTCTGATTCCCATTTTGAAGATGTCGGCGCGCACGGCGGTGCTCGTCGGGGCGGCGCTCGGCGGCATCGGCACGGTGATGACCGGCCTGTCGTTCGACCTGCATGGGATCATCATCGGCTTCGCCCTCGCCTCGCTGGGCTTCGGGCTGTTCCGTCCGGGCTTTACCGCGGGCTCGTCGCTTGCCGTCCCCCGCCGCGACCAGGGCAGCGTCGCGGGGATGACCGCGTCGATCAACGGGTCGGCCTACATCATCTCGCCCGCCGTCGGCGTGCTGCTCTACAACTGGCACCCGATGGTGGCTTACGGCCTGATGGCGGGCTTTTGCGGCTGGCTGGTCCTCTGGGGCTGGAACGCGCTCCGTCTGGACCGGCCCGCCGGCTAGTCCCCCGATCCGTCGTGCTTGCGTTCGCGCACCGGTTTCAACATGCCGGGCGCGAAGAAGCCGATCGGGTCGATGCTCATCGCGTTCTGCTTGATCTCGCCCTGGATCTTTTCATAATCCTTTTCCATCGCTTCGGTGACCGAAGCGCGCGTGTCCTTCAGCGCCGCCTCGAAATCCTCCATCGTCACCGTGTCGCTGTCGATCGACCGTTTGAGCGCGGCAAGCCCGGCGCGGCGCGTCAGATCCTCGAGATCGGCGCCGGTGAAGCGGTCCGATGTCTCGGCCAGCACCGCCAGGTCGACATCCTTCGCCAGTGGCATCTTCGCTGTCTGGATTTCCAGGATGCGCTTGCGCCCCTCGGCATTGGGCACCGACACATAGATCAGCTCGTCGAGCCGCCCCGGACGCAGCAGCGCGGGGTCGATCAGGTTGGGTCGATTGGTCGCGCCGATGACGACCACCGACTGCATCTCCTCGATCCCGTCCATCTCGGCGAGGATCGTGTTGACGACGCGTTCGGTCACTTGCGGCTCGCCCGACGTGCCGCTGCCGCGCGCGGGCGCCAGGCTGTCGAGTTCGTCGATGAAGATGATCGTCGGCGCCACCGCACGCGCGCGCTGGAACAGCCGGGCGATCTGTTGCTCGCTCTCGCCATACCATTTGGAGAGCAGGTCCGACGACTTGATCGAGATGAAGTTCGCGTCGGATTCGCGCGCCGCCGCCTTCGCCAGCAAGGTCTTGCCCGTCCCCGGCGGGCCATAGAGCAGGAAGCCCTTCGCGGCACGGATACCGAGCCGCCGAAACGCTTCGGGGTGCTTGAGCGGCAGCTCGATCCCCTCGATCAGCTTGTCGCGCGCGGCGTCGAGCCCGCCGATGTCGGTCCAGCGCGTCTTGGGCGCCTGCACCATCACCTCGCGCATCGCCGACGGCTGGACGCGCTTCAGCGCATTGTTGAAGTCTTCGCGCGTCACGCGCAATTCTTCGAGCACCTCGGGCGGGATCGTGCCCTCCTCCAGGTTGAGCTTGGGCATGATCCGCCGCACCGCCTCGATCGCCGCCTCGCGGGTCAGCGCCGCCATGTCGGCACCGACGAAGCCGAAGGTCGTGCGCGCGAGTTCGTCGAGGTCGACATCCTCGCCGAGCGGCATGCCGCGCGTGTGGATGCCCAGTATCTCGCGCCGACCCTTTTCGTCGGGAACGCCGATGACGATCTCGCGGTCGAAGCGGCCCGGGCGGCGCAGCGCCTCGTCGATCGCATCGGGGCGGTTGGTCGCGGCGATCACGACCAGATTGGTGCGCGGCTCGAGCCCGTCCATCAATGTCAGCAACTGCGCGACGAGACGCTTCTCGGCCTCGCCGGTCACCTGCCCGCGCTTGGGCGCGATCGAATCGATCTCGTCGATGAACAGGATCGACGGCGCCGCCTTGGTGGCGGCCTCGAACACGTCGCGCAGCCGCTTTTCGGACTCGCCATAGGCGCTGCCCATGATCTCGGGCCCGTTGATCAGGAAGAATTGCGCGTCGCTTTCATTGGCGACCGCGCGCGCCAGCCGGGTCTTGCCGGTGCCCGGCGGGCCGTGCAGCAGCACCCCGCGCGGCGGATCGACGCCCAGGCGGCGGAACAGCTCGGGGTAGCGCAACGGCAGCTCGACCATCTCGCGGAGCTGGTCGATCGTCTCGCCCAGCCCGCCGAGATCGTCGTAAGTGACGTCGGTGCGCCGCGCGTCCTGCGGCTCCTGATATTCGGGGAGCAGTTCGATTTCGGTGTTTTCGTCGATGAAAACGACGCCCTTGGGGGTCGCCGACACGACGATGAGGCGCACCTCGGCCAGCGCATAGGCGGGGGCATTGAGCATCTGGCGCAGCTGCGGCGGCATGTCGCCCGCCGACACCCGCTGCTGCCCGGCGGTCGCCACCGTATCGCCGGCGACGAGCGGGCGGCCGAAGAAGCTGCGTTTCAGCGCGTTGGCCGAACCTTGCAGGCGCAGATTTTCCTGCGCCGGGGCGAACACCACCCGTGTCGCGGGGCGCGTTTCGACGCGGCTGAGCGTGACCATGTCGCCCGCCCCCGCGCCGGCATTGGCGCGCTGGAGGCCGTCGAGGCGGATCACGTCGAGACCTTCATCCTCGGCATAGGGTAAAACAACGCGCGATACGGTGTCGCGCTTGCCGCTGATCTGGACGATATCGCCTTCGGTAAGACCCAGTTCGGCCATCGCGGCGCGGGGGATGCGCGCGATACCGCCGCCGCTTTCCTCGGCCCGGGCGTTGGCAACCTGCAGTTTGACCTGTTTTTCTTTTACCGCTGCTTCGGCCAAGGCGTGTCTCCCGCAAAATGGTCAGAACGGCGAAGATAGGAGGGCGGTTCCCGATTTGCGACCCCCCTTGCGTTCCGGGGCGTCCGACAACTTATGACGCACCGCACAAAATTCTGGCATGTCGGCGAAGGGCATGTCATCATCTTCGTCAGACGATATGGCACGCCTTCCTCCCCTCAGCAGCATGGAGGCCTTTCTCGAGGTCGCCCGCCACGGTACGGTCAAGGCCGCCGCGAGCGAACTCGGGCTGTCGATGCCGGCGCTGTCGCGGCGTATCCAGACGCTGGAGCATGCGGTCGGCCGCCCGCTGTTCGACCGCCATCATCACGGGCTGCGGCTGACCGAGACCGGGCGCGTGCTGCAAGAGCAATTGTCGCCGATTCTCGACGAAATGCGCACGGTGATCGGCCAGGCGGGCAGCCCCGACGCATCGATGCGGCTCCACCTCAACGTCCTGCCGCTCTTCGCGCAGCAGCGACTGTTCCCGCGCCTGCCCGAACTGCGCCGCCAGCATCCCGAGCTGCACATCGACATCGACACCATGTCGCACGCCGAGGCGCGGCTCGGCGACGGCATCGACGCGGCGATCGCGCTGGCGCGCTCGATCGACCCGGTGCTCTATGCCGCGCGGCTCGACCAGGACAAGGTCTTCCCCATCGCCGCACGGACGCTGGCCGACGGCGACCGCCCGATCACCGTGCCCGAACAATTGCAGCGGCTGACCATCCTCCTCCACCGCGAGATGCCCGAGACCTTCGGCGAGTGGAAAAAGGCGATCGGCATGCCCTATCTCGAGCCCGCCGGGATCGACTTTTTCGATTCGGGCCCGCTGATGCTCGAGGCGGCGGCGCAGGGCATCGGCGTCGCCTTCATGCACGGCCATCATTTCGACGACGCGCACGACCCGCGGTTGATCCGGCTGTTCGATTTCGACGTCGACAGCCCATACAGCTATTGGTTCGTATGCCGCCCCCGCGCGCTGCGCCAGCCCGCGGTCAAGCTGTTCCACGACTGGCTGCTCGCGGCGAAGATCTGAACGGATTCAAGGCCGCGACCCGCGCAGATCGCCCAGAGGGCGAGGGTTGTCGAATGCCTGGAAAATGGTGCTGCTGGACAGGATTGAACTGTCGACCTCGTCATTACCAATGACGCGCTCTACCACTGAGCTACAGCAGCAGCCGGGCCGCGGCGAAGGAGTTTCGTCGGGCAGGCGCGGCCTATGGCGGGACACCCCTCGCCTGTCAAGCCGCCAGACTTGACGCCGCGCGGATTTCGCGGGCATGGATCGCCGCGTGAGCAAAGCCCCTTCCCCCGCCGAACTCGAACGCCAGCAGCGGCTGGCCGACGCGCTGCGCGAAAATCTGCGCAAACGGAAGGCGCAGGCGCGCGAAAGCAAGGCGGACACTCGGCCTAAAGGCTGACGGTCACCGTCACATCGTCGCCTTCGGCGAGCGCCTCGGCCTTGCGCACCGCGGCCTTCACCGGAAGGATCCAGCCGCCGCTTTCCTTGTGCGGAAAGACCGAGGTCTGCCAGCTCGTATCGCCGATCGTCACCGCGACCCGCGCCGACCCGAATCCCCCGCGCTTGTCGAGCCACTGCCCCGACATCGCCGCAAAGCGGATGCCGTCAGCCACCTTGCCGTCGATGGTGAGGAAGAACCAGGCCGCAGGCGCCGTGGCCGATTGCCAGCGCCACAGGGGTGTTGTGGTGGTGAAGCTTTCCACGGCCCTTATCTGACCGCCCGTACGGGCACCGGGATGTTGCAGATATCGGCTCCGCCCGCGGGTTTGATGAAGAAAGGATCGCGCCGGTTCGCCCGTGCATCGGCATATTTCGCGAAGCTGTCGCTCTCGGTCGACAGATATTCGAACCGGGGCTGCTCAGCGAGCGGCAGATCGGTCGCGATCCGGATCGAAGCGATCGGAACGCGCTCTGCTTCGGTTTCATAGAAGCCAAGCCCCCCGGTTCCACGTGGCAGGCTCGATAGATATTCGATACCGCTGATGACGCGCCCGACGACCGCGATATTGCGGTCGAGATGTCGCGGGGCATGGCCGATGACGGTATAAAGTTCGGCGCCGGAGCCCGTGTCGGGGGACATATTGCGACCGACGCCGACCATGCCATAGCAGTGGACGGGCCAAGCACGGTCCTTGTCCATTGCGATCGGCCACCCCAGCAAGGGTATCGCCGCGTCAGCATAAGCGTCTTTTCGATCTTGTCGTCGCAGAACAACTCTGACGGGAAAGGCCCGGCCGCTAACCACATATTCACTCTCCTGCACCGTCGCCAAACCCTCGGGCAGCGCCTTCTTCTCGGTCGCATCGCCCCATTGCACGACATAATTGTCCTGCACGCGGTTGACGCTCGTGCCGTCCCACCAGTGCGCGGCGGCGAGCTTGCGGATATTGCCGATCCAGCCCTGACTGAACGGCGCGGGCATCAGCTGGATCACGACCCGGCGCGGCTTGCCGTTCGCGCCGGGTGCCAAATCCATCACCAGCAGGTCGGAAGGCGCAATCGCCACCCAATCCTTCGCCGGCGCCGCGGCGGCGATTTCGCCCGGCGAGGGGATTTCGGGCGCGGCTGGCGGCGTCTGCTGCGCGGTGGCGGGAGCGGTGAGCGCGAGCGCCGCGGCGGCGGCAAGAAGGCGATGGTTCATAGCGCGTGTCTGCCACGCCCATGCCGCTTGCGAAAGCCCCGCCAAGCGATTAGGGCGCGCCTTCCAGTGCATGCGGAGCGGTGGCCGAGTGGTCGAAGGCGCTCGCCTGGAAAGTGAGTATAGGTCAAAAGCCTATCGTGGGTTCGAATCCCACCCGCTCCGCCATTTTCCTCAGTTTGCCGAAACCCCGTCGTCGCCCAGCGACCGGTACAGCGTAATCCGGTTGCGGATCGCGGCGAGTTCGACCGCGATCTGGGCGCGGCGGGCGCTGTACAGGCTGCGCTGGGCGTCGAGGCTCGACAGGAAGCTGTCGACGCCGCCGCGGTAGCGGGCGTCGGTCAGGCGTGCCGTATCGACCGCCGCGCCGGTGTTCGCCCGCGCAGCGCGGAGGCGCTCGCCGAGGGTGCCCTGGTCGGCGAGGGCGTCGGCGACTTCGCGAAAGGCGGTCTGGATCGCGCGCTCATAGCTGGCGAGCGCGGCGTCGCGCTGCGCTTCGCTGACCGCGACGCCGGCGCGGCGCCCGCCGGCGTCGAAGATCGACAGGCTGGCGTCGGCGCCGGCGGTGAAACGGAAGGCGTCGCCGGTGAACAGCGCCCCCAGCGCGTCGCTCGCAAAGCCGAGCAGCCCGGTCAGCGAGATCGTCGGGAACAGCCGCGCGCGCGCGACGCCGATGTCGGCGTTGGCGGCGCGCAGCAGATATTCGGCCTCGACCACGTCGGGACGGCGCAGCAGGATGTCGGAGCTGGTCCCGGCGGGCAGGGTCGCGATCGAGGCGCCGACCTCGTCGAGGCTCGCGGGCAGCAGTGCCTTGTCATAATCGGCGCCGACGAGCAGGCGGATCAGATTCTCGTCCTGCGCGACCGCCGCCGTTTGCAGCGCGAGGTCGCCCTCGGCGGTCGCCAGCACCTGTTCGGCCTGGCGCAGGTCGGTGCGCGGCGCGACCCCGCCCTCCAGCCGGGCACGGGTCAGTGTGACGCTCCTCCGCGCGCTGTCGGCGGTGTCGCGCGCGATGGCGAGCAGTTCGCGGTCGGCGGCGTGGTTGGTCCAGGCTTCGGCCAGGTCGGCGATCAGTGACAGCCGCACCGTACGCGCGGCGGCTTCGGTCGCGAAGGCGCGGTCGCGCTCGGCGGCGGTCGCATTGGCGAGCCGCCCGAACAGGTCGAGTTCGAACGCCGACACCCCGGCCTGGAGCGCATAACTCTCGCGCCCGCCGCTCGCGACGCCACCCGAGATGCCGCCGTCGATATAATCGGCCGACCCGCTGACCCCGATTGCGGGGAACTGCGCCGAGCGCGTCACGCGCACCTGCGCGCGTGCCGCCGCGACATTGGCGGCGGCGACGCGCAGATCGCGGTTGTTCGCCAGCGCCTGCCCGATCAGTGCCTGCAAGCGCGGGTCGCGGAACAGCTCGGCCAGCGCCACGCGTGGCAGCGCCGCCTCGCTCTGCGCCAGATAAGCGTCGCCGACCGGCCAGGACGCCGGGGCCGGCAGCGCCGGCTGCACATATTTGGGCGCCAGCGAACAGGCGCCGAGCGCCAGCGTCGCCGCAGCGGTCAGCAGCGTCCGCTTCATGCCGCCACCTCGCTGCCGCCGCGGCGGCGCGTCCGCCAGTCGCGCACGGCCTGCAACCCGTCGCGCACGCCGCGGCGGACGAGAACGAAGAAGAGCGGGATGAAGAAGATCGCGAGGAAGGCGGCGGTCAGCATGCCGCCGATCACCGCGGTGCCGATCGCGACGCGGCTGTTCGCCCCGGCTCCGGTCGCGATGGCGAGCGGTAGCACCCCGAAGATGAAGGCGAAGCTGGTCATCAGGATCGGGCGCAGGCGGATGCGCGCCGCCGCGACCGCCGCCTCGATGACGCGCCGGCCCTTGCGTTCCTCCTGTTCGGCGAATTCGATCATCAGGATCGCATTCTTCGCCGCGAGCCCCATCGTCGTCAGCAGGCCGATCTGGAGATAGACGTCGTTTTCCAGCCCGCGCAGCGACACAGCGATCACCGCGCCGATCAGCCCCAGCGGAATGATCAGCAGCACCGCGAGCGGCACCGTCCAGCTTTCATAGAGCGCGGCGAGGCAGAGGAAGACGACGAGCAGCGAGATCGCATAGAGGAAGGGTGCCTGCCCCGACGACAGCCGTTCCTGATAGGAGGAACCCGACCAGGCGACGCTGGTGCCGGCAAATTCGCCCGCCATGCGCTCCATCTCGTCCATCGCCTCGCCCGAACTGGTGCCGGGCGCCGGCTGGCCCGAGATTTCGAACGCGGGCACGCCCTGGAACCGCGAGCTGCTGCTCGGCGTCGTCGACCAGCCGATCTTCGAGAAGGCCGAGAAGGGGGCCATTTCGCCGTCGTTCGAGCGCACATACCATTGGCCCAGATCCTCGGGCTTGGCGCGATAGGGCGCGTCGCCCTGGACATAGACGCGCTTGACGCGCCCCTTGTCGATGAAATCGTTGACGTAACGCCCACCCCAGGCGGTCGCGAGCGTGTTGTTCACATCGGAATTGGTGAGGCCGTAAGCGGTGAGCCGCTGGGTGTCGACATCGACCTTCAGCGTCGCGACATCGGGCAGGTCGGACAGGCGGACCGAGGTCAGCTTCGGATTGGCGTTGGCCATCGCGAGCAATTTCTCGCGTGCCTCGACGAACTGCTCGCGGGTCAGGCCGCTGCGGTTCTGGAACTGCATCGTGAAGCCCGACGAGTCTCCCAGCCCGCGCACCGCGCCCGGAACCAGCGCGAAAATCTGGGCATCGCGCAGGCCGCTGAGCGCCTTGCGCGCGCGCTCGGCGATCGCATCGGCGGTGCGGTCGGCGCCGGGCCGCTCGTCCCAGTCGACGAGGTTGACGAAGCCCTGCCCGGTATTCTGCCCCGCCGCGCCGCCGCCCCCGCCGCCCGCGATCAGGAACAGCGCGCCGGTGTTCGCCTTCTCCTGCGTCAGCATATATTTCTCGATCGCGTCGCGAACCTCGAGCGTGCGTCCCTGCGTCGCCCCCGCCGGCAAACGGAACTGGACCTGGACGCGCCCCTGATCCTCGTTCGGCAGGAAGCCACCGGGCAGGCGCAGGAACAGGAAGGCCAGCGCGACCAGCAGCACCGCATAGATGCCCAGGAACAGCCACTTATGATCGACGACCTTGGTCACGCTGCCCACATAGCGTTCGACGACGCGGTCGAAGCGCGTGTTGAACCCATTCTTGGCGCGTTCGAGCAAGGCGCTGGCGCGCGGGAACCGGCCCTGCGGCGCTGCGGCGTCGCCATGCCCCTTTGGCTTGAGCAGCGTCGAGGTCAGCGCCGGGCTGAGGATCAGCGCCACCAGCACCGACAGCATCATCGCCGAAATGATCGTGACCGAGAATTGGCGATAGATGACCCCGGTCGAGCCGCCGAAAAAGGCCATCGGCAGAAATACCGCCGACAGCACGAGCGCGATCGCGACCAGCGCGACCTGCAGTTCCTGCATCGACTGGATCGTCGCCTCGCGCGCCGACATTTCGGGATTTTCTTCCATCAATCGCTCGACATTCTCGACGACGACGATGGCGTCGTCGACGAGCAGGCCGATCGCGAGGGTCAGCCCGAACAAAGTCAGCGTGTTGATGCTGAACCCCAGGATGTAGAAGATCGCGAAGGTACCGAGCAGCACGACGGGCACCGCGATCGCGGGGATCAGCACCGCGCGCCAGCTTTGCAGGAAAACGAACATCACGAGGATGACGAGCAGGATCGCCTCGAGCAAAGACTTCTGCACCTCGCTGACCGACAATTTGATGAAGGCGGTCGAATCATTCGCGTAGCTGTAGGTCAGGCCGTCGGGGAAATCGGCGGCGAGTTCCTCCATCCGCGCCTTGACCCGGTCGGCGGTTTCGAGCGCGTCCGATCCGGGCGACAGCGAAATCGACATGCCCGCGCCGGGATGGCCGTTGATTCGGCTGACGACGGCATAGCTTTCGGCGCCGATCTCGACCCGCGCGACGTCCTTGATCCGTACCGTCGATCCGTCGGACAGCGTCTTGAGCACGATATTCTCGAACTCGGGCACCGTCTGCATGCGCGACTGGGCGGTGACCGTCGCGTTGAGCATCTGGCCCTGCGGCGACGGCAGGCCCCCGACCTCGCCCGCGGCGACCTCGCTGTTCTGCGCGGTGATCGCGGCGACCACGTCGCTCGGCATCAGCGCCACCGCGGCGAGCCGCTGCGGGTTGAGCCAGATGCGCATCGCGTGCGGGGCGCCGAAGATATTGACCTCGCCCACCCCCTCGACGCGCGACAGCGGATCCTGGATGTTCGACGCCATATAGTCGGACACGTCCTGGTTCACGCGCGTGTCGGTCTCGTCATAGACGCCGACGAGCAGCAGCGTGTCCGAATTGGATTTGGTGACGCGGATGCCCTGCGCCTGCACCTGCTGCGGCAGGCGCGACAGCGCCGACTGAACCTTGTTCTGGACCTGGACCTGGGCAATGTCGGGATCGGTACCCTTGGCAAAGATCGCGGTGATATTGGCCTGGCCGCGCGAGCTCGACTGCGAGCTGAAATAGAGCAGGCCGTCGAGCCCGGTCAGCTGCTGTTCGAGCACCTGGGTGACGCTGTTCTCGATCGTTTCGGCCGACGCGCCCGGATAGCTGGCGCGGATATTGACCTGAGCCGGCGCGATGTCGGGATATTGCTCGATCGGCAGCAGGTACAGCCCGCCGACGCCGCCCAGCATCACGATGATCGCCAGCACCCAGGCGAAGATCGGCCGATCGATGAACAGGCGTGACATGGGGCTTAGTTACCCTTCGCCGCCGGCTTTTCCGAACCGCCGCCTTTTGGCGCGCCGACGCGCTGCGCGCTACTTGCCGCCACCGGGCGGATCGGCTGGCCGGCGCGCAGATTGCCGAGACCCTGGCTGATCACCCGGTCCCCGGGCTTCAATCCCGCCGTCACGATCCAGTCGGCGCCCATGGTGCGGTCGGCGGTCACCTTGCGCCGCTCGGCCTTGTTGTCCTTGCCGACCAGATAAACGAACGCCGATCCGTCGAAATCGCGCTGTATTGCGGCCTGCGGCACGCGGAAGGCATTTTCCTCGACCGCCTGGTCGAACACCGCCTTTACGAACATGCCGGGCAGCAGCGTGCCCTGGGGATTGGGGAAGCGCGCGCGCAAGGTCACCGTGCCGGTTTCCTCGCTGACCAAGGCTTCGGAAAATTCGATCGCTCCGGTCATGCCGTAAGCACTGCCGTCCTCCAGCCGCAGCCGCACGCTGGTGCTGCCGGGCAGGACGCCGCCGCTGGCGATCGCCTGACGCAGCGCGGTCAGCTCGGCGCTCGACTGCTGCATATCGACATAGATGGGGTCGGTACGCTGGATGATCGCCAGCGGATCGGTCTGGTTGGCGTTGACCAGCGCGCCCGCGGTGAACAGCGTGCGCCCGATGCGCCCGCTGATCGGTGCGGTGACGGTCGTGTAGCGCAGGTTGATCCGCGCGGTTTCGAGCGCGGCGGCATTTTGCGCGACGACGGCGTTGGCGACCCGCGCCTGCGCCAATGCGTCGGTATAATCCTGCTTTGCGATCGCCTCCATCTCGGCGAGCGGGCGGAAGCGGTCGGCGCGGGTCTTCGCGGCCTCGGCGGTGGCGCGCGCGCTCGCCAGATTGGCGGAAGCCTGATCGACCGAGGCGCGGTACAGGCTGGGGTCGATCTGGAACAAAGGCTGGCCGGCGCGGACATAGCCGCCCTGCTGGAACAACCGGCTGCGGATCAGGCCGTTGATCTGCGGGCGGACCTCGCTGGTCTCGAACGCCACGGTGCGGCCGCCGAGTTCGATCGGCACCGGCACACTGCCCGGCTGGACGACGACATAGCCGACCTGCGGCGCCGGGCGATTGCCCCCGCCTTCATCGTCGCTCCCCGAACAGCCGGCGAGCAAAGCCATCACAACACAGAAAGCGCCGAGCCGAACGCGCGGCCGCCTTAGTTCAACCATTCGACGAACCTTTTTGGGCTGGGGGAAAGCCTTAGCGCTTATCCTTCAGCAAATTGGGCGGCGCTGCGCAATGGCTGTGGTCACGATTGCGACAAGTTGCGACAAAATAGATTTCGCGCGCCGCCCGATCGAAAAAGTTCCCCAAAGGCGAAATTTTTCCAAGGCCCTGCGCCGCAGGCTCCGTCTTGAAGATGTCGCGGGGCCTTTCCCGCCCCGATTTCAAGAGGACCTTCATGCGCAAGACCCTACTCGCGTCAACCTGTCTGGTGGCTGTCATCGCCGCGCCTGCCCATGCCGAAACCGTGATCGGCAATGCGCTGACCACCCCGATCCGTACCTCGACCGTCAATGGCGGGACGTTGCCCGACGACGCGAAGCTCGCCGCGTCCGGCTCGATCAAACCGACCAGCGGCACCGCGGTAACGATCGACAGCAACCACAAGGTCACCAACGAAGGCACGATCCAGATAACCAACGCCAATGGTTCGACCGGCATCCTCGCCAACGCCGGGGTGACCAGCACGATCACCAACAGCGCCACCGGCAAGATCATCATCGACGAAACCTACGCCCCGACCGATATCGACAATGACGGCGATATCGACGGCCCCTATGCGGTCGGCAGCAACCGCGTCGGCATCGCGACCGCGGGCGCGTTCAACGGCAATATCGTCAATTCGGGCGGGATCACGGTCGAGGGCAATGACTCGGCGGGCATCCGGCTCGGCGGCCCGCTGACGGGTGCCTTCACCAACGACGGCACGATCTCGGTCACCGGCGACCGCGCGCTCGGTGTCGGCCTGCAGGATGTCACCGGCAATGTCCGCCTGGCGGGCACGATCGGCGTGGTCGGCCTCGATGCGGTCGCGGCGCGCCTGTCGGGCAATATCACCGGCGCTTTGGTGGTTCAGGGCACGATCGGCTCGACCGGCTATCGCACCACCACACCGCCCGCCGATCCGTCGAAGCTCGACGCCGACGATCTGCTCAACGGCGGCCCGGCGCTGTCGATCGAGGGCAATGTGACGGGCGGTATCGTCCTCGCCGTCCCGCCCAAGGACAACAGCACCACCGACAATGACGAAGACAAGGACGGCATCGAAGACGCCAAGGAAGGCAGCGCCTCGGTCCGCTCCTTCGGTTCGGCACCGGCGCTGCGCATCGGCGCGGCAAACCGCGACGTCACCATCGGCCCCGTCGCCGGCACCGGGACCAATTTCGGCGTAATCATCGACGGCGCGGTTCTCGGCAACGGCGTCTATGCCGGCAAGAACGCCAGCGCGGTGCAGATCGGCGGTCTCGGCGGCAACGTCGCCATCTCCGGCGGCGTGGCGCTCGGCAGCAGCGGTACGATCACCGCCATCTCCAACGGCGCCTCGGCGACCGCGCTGCAGGTCGGCGCCGGCGCCACCCTCCCCGAAATCCGCAACGCCGGCAAGATCGAGGCGAACGGCGGCAATGCGGCGACCGCGATCGCCACCGGCATCATCGTCGAAACCGGCAGCCAGGTCGGCATGATCCGCAACAGCGGCACCGTCGGCGCCAAGGCGGCGGGCGACAACGGCACCGCGCGCGCGATCGTCGATCTGTCGGGCAATGTCGGCCTCGTCGAGAACAGCGGCACGATCACCGCGACCGGCGCGCTCGCGACGTCGGACCGCAACATCGCGATCGATCTGTCGTCGAACACCGGCGGCGCGACGGTCAAGCAGACCGCGGTCGCATCGGGCATCACGGCGCCGACGATCGTCGGCGACATCCGCTTCGGCGTCGGCAACGACCTGATCGACATCGCCGACGGTTCGGTGAAGGGCGATGCCTTCTTCGGCACCGGCAACAACACGCTGGCGCTGTCGGGCGACGGCATTTTCGACGGCACCGCGAAATTCGGCGGCGGCAACGACATCATGACGCTCGCCGGTACCTCGAAATTCGGTGGCCTCGCCGACTTCGGCGGCGGCAGCGACACGCTGACCATCGGCGGCACCGCGCTCTTCTCGGGCCGCCTCGCCAATGCGCAGGGCCTGGCAGTCACGGTCAACGGCGGCGCCTTCGACGTGGTCGGCGCGGCTACGATTTCGTCGCTTGCGGTCACCAACAAGGGCGTGCTCGGCGTGACGCTCGATGGCGGCAGCGTGGGCACCGCGATCCAGGTGACGGGCAACGCCAGCTTCGGCGCCGAATCGAAACTCGCGCTGCAACTGAGCAGCCTCGACGATGCCGAGGGCCAGCATATCGTGCTGACCGCCGGCTCGCTGACCGGCGCGAACAACCTCACCACCACCTCGACGATGCTGCCCTTCCTCTTCAAGGGCACGCTGACCTCGAACGCCACCCAGCTGATCGTCGACGTGTCGCGCAAGAGCTCGACCGAACTCGGCCTCAACCGCTCGGAATCGGGCGCGTTCAACGCCGTGATCGACGCCTTGTCGGCCGACGAGGACATCGAACAGGTGTTCCTCGACATCACCGACGGCGCCCAGTTCAAAAGCCAGCTCAGCCAGATGCTGCCCGAGCATGAGGGCGGCGTCTTCGAAACCGTCACCTCGGGCTCGCGCGCGCTCGGCCGCTATCTGATGGACCCCAACGCCGCGTATCAGGACGAAGGCAAATGGGGCTATTGGATCAACCAGGCGGTCTGGGGCACGTCGAAGAGCATCGGCGACACTGCGGGTTACGACGTGTCGGGCTGGGGCATCTCGCTCGGCGCCGAAATCAAGACCGACATGGGCAATTTCGGCGGCTCGGTCGGCTATCTCAGTGGCAAGGACGGCAACGCCAGCAACGCCAACGCGGTGAGCTCGAGCCAGTTCGAGGGCGCGCTGCACTGGCGGCTCCGCTCGAACGACTGGATGGCCAACGCCCGCGTGTCGGGCGCCCCGATCAGCTTCAAGGGCACCCGCCTGTTCCAGGCCGAAGCCGGCGCCCAGGACATCAACGAGACGATTCGCGGCAAATGGGACGGCACCCTGTGGTCGGCCTCGGGCTCGATCGCGCATGACGGCCGCGTCGCGGGCCTGTCCGTCCGCCCGACCGTCGCGGTCGATTATTACAAGCTGACCGAAAAGGGCTATACCGAAACCGGCGGCGGCGACGCGCTCGATCTCACCGTTCTCGGCCGCGACAGCGACGAGCTTGCGGTGTCGGGCACCGTCGCGCTCGGCCTCGAATTCGGCGGCGAGGACCAGTATGACGGCTGGACCCGCTTCGAGATCGAAGGCGGCCGGCGCCAGATCGTGGGCGGCTCGCTGGGTACGACGACGGCGTCGTTCAAGGACGGCACGCCCTTCACCCTGGTACCCGGTGATCGCACGAGCGGCTGGGTCGGCCGCATCCGCGGCATGGCCGGCAATTCCGGTTTCCAGTTTGGCGGCGAACTTTCCGCGGAAGAACAGCAGAGCCGTGTGGCCTGGGCTTTCCGTGCGAGCCTCAAGGTCGGTCTCTAACGGGCTGCCCCCGCCCCGACCGACCTTGCCCGCAAGGGGGAAGCAATACCCCACCCTCCGCTTCCCCCTTGCCTTGCTTTTGATGAACGATCGAGGATCATGATTGCCGCCACCGCCCCTTCCTTCCCCCGCCAGAAACAGCGTTTCGCTGCGGGTGGAATCACGCTGCGGTTGCACGCGCCGCAGGGGACGCTATATGACGGCGCCGCCAGGGGGATGGGGGGCGCCGGCCAGACAGGTGTCGTTCAACAGCAGATGGCGTTCCGAATCAATCGATCCATGACCGAGGCGACCGACGCACCAGGCCCCGCGCAGGGCATCGAAGGCGTATTGCTCGCCAACCGGGATCGCATCGTGCGTTTCCTGGAGGTGCGCGGCGCGGGCGACGGCGCCGAGGATCTGTTCCAGGACCTGTGGATGCGCCTGACCGAACGGCGCAGCGGTCCGATCGCCGATCCGCTCTCCTATGTCATGCGCGCCGCGAACAATCTGATGCTGGACCGCTATCGCTCGGCACGCCAGCGGATGCTGCGCGACCATGCCTGGGGCGAAAGTGCGGCGGTCGAGAAACCCTCGGCCGAGACGGCGCTGATCTCTCGCGAACAACTCGCGCAGGTCGAGGCGGCGGTGAGCGCGACGGGCGACCGTCCCGCGCGCATCTTCCGCCGTTTCCGCGTCGACGGCATCGCCCAGCGCGAGATCGCCGCCGAATTCGGCGTCAGCCTCAGCACCGTCGAGGCCGACCTGCGCAAAGTCTATGCGGCGCTCGCCGCGGTCAGGAGGCATTTCGATGCAAGCTGACCACGCCGCCATCGAGGCCCGCGCGATCGACTGGGTCATCGCCCAGCGCGACCCCGATTTCGCCGACTGGGACGGTTTCGCCGACTGGCTCGCCGAGGATGCCGCGCACGCCGACGCCTATGATGCGATCGCCAGCCTTGACGCCGATCTCGACGCGCTGCCGCGCAGCCCGGCGCCGTCGGTCGCCATCCGCGCGGAAGCCCCGCCGCCCCGCCCGTCGCGCCGCGCCTGGTTCGGCGGGGCGATCGCCGCCGCGCTCGTCGTCGCGATCACCCTGCCCAATCTCGGCCTGCTCGGCGATCCCAACCGCATCGAAACCAAGGCCGGCGAGCATCGCACGCTGACCCTCGCCGACGGGTCGAAGATCGAGATCAACGGCAATTCGGTCGTCACCCTCGACGAGGAGCGCCCGCGCTTCGCCCGCCTCGAAAGCGGCGAGGCGATGTTCCATGTCGTCCACCGCGACGGGGATCCCTTCGTCGTCCAGGCTGGCGACAACCGGATCGTCGACCTCGGCACCGCGTTCAACGTCGTGCGCCGCGACCGCCAGACGAGCGTCGCCGTGTCCGAAGGCATCGTCGTCTATAACCCGCACCGCGACAATGTGCGTATGGTCGCGGGCGAAGGGATCGAGGCCAGCGACGGCGCCGCGACGCCGCCCAAGGTGCGCAGCGTCGACACCGCTTCGGTCGGCGGCTGGCGCAGCGGCCTGCTCGTCTATGCCGATACGCCGCTGGCGACGGTCGCCGAGGATCTGAAGCGCACCGCGGGCATCAGCGTGACCATCGCCCCCGAAGCGGCGCAGCAATCGTTCCGCGGCGCGCTGATCGTCGGCGACGACCATGGCCGGACGATCGCCGACCTCGCCGCGCTGTCGGGCATGCGCGCCGAAAAACGCGGCGACAGCTGGGTGCTGACGCGCTGACATGAACCGCACCCTGCCCCTTCTGATCGCCGCGGTCGCGCTATGCGCGCCGACGCTGGCATCGGCGGCGGAGGAGCGGGCGTTCGACGTGCCCAAGGATAGCCTCGCCAGCGCGCTGCCGCTGCTCAGCCGCCAGGGCGGGGTCAGCATCAGCGTCGCCGACGCCAAGCTGTGGAACGGGCGGGTCAGATCGGTACGCGGCCGCATGAGCATCGACGAGGCGATCGCGCGGATGCTCGCCGGCACCGATGCCCGCGCGGTCCGGGTCAGCGCGACGAGCTGGCGGATCGAGCGACGGCCGCCGCCGCCGCCCAAGGTCGCACGCCGCGCGACCTCGCCGCCGAAACCGCCGCCGCCCAAGGCGCGGGAGCCCGACAATATGGTCGCGGATCCCGGCGACGAGATCATCGTCACCGCCTCGAAAACCGACATTCCCCAAGCAAGTTTTGCGGGCGTCGCTACCGTTCTCGGTGGCGGCGATTTGGCGTTCGGCGGCGAGCGCGGCATGGAATCGATCCTGTCGCGCATGGCGACCGTATCCTCGACCCATCTGGGTTCGGGGCGCAACAAGCTGTTCATCCGCGGCATCGCCGATTCCAGTTTCACCGGACCCACGCAATCGACCGTCGGCCAATATCTCGGCGACATCCGGCTCAGCTACAACGCGCCCGATCCGGACCTGCGCCTCTATGACATCCAGAGCGTCGAGGTGCTCGAAGGGCCGCAGGGCACGCTCTATGGCGCGGGATCGCTCGGCGGCATCATCCGCGTCGTGCCGCAGGCGCCCGACCCCGATGCGCAGTTCATCCAGGCGAGCGCCGGCGTCTCGGTGACCCAGCATGGCGACCCCGGCGGCGACATCGGCGCGACGCTGAACCTGCCCGTCGCCGACGGCCGCCACGCGCTGCGCCTTGTCGGCTATATGGTCAGCGACGGCGGCTATATCGACAATCCGCTGCGCGGTCAGAAGGACACCAACCGCGTCAATGTACGCGGCGGGCGCGGTACCTTCCGCTTCGACGCCGGCGACGACTGGACCGTCGATCTCGGCGGCGTCTATCAGTCGATCCGGTCGCAAGACGCCCAATATACCGACCGCAATGCCCCGCCTTTGGTCCGCAACTCGATGGTCGATCAGAACGCCAGCGCCAAATATGGCATGGGCACGGTCGTCGTGATGAAGGACTGGGACGGCCTGCATTTCCAGTCGTCGAACGCCGTGGTCAGCCACCGCGTCTTCGAGCGTTTCGACGCCAGCAAGCCCGGCGATCCGCCGCGCATCCTCGACCAGCGCAACAGCACGCGATTGTTCGTCAGCGAAACGCGCCTGTCGCGCCCCTATCGTGACGGGCTGGGCTGGGTGGTCGGCGCCAGCATCCTCGACAATCGCACCCGCCAGAACCGCGACTTCGGCGATATCTTCATGCAGGCGCCGCTGACCGGCGTCACCAACAGCATCACCGAATTCACCGGCTATGGCGAGGCGACCGTCGAAATCATGCCGCGGGTGATCGCGGCGGGCGGGCTGCGCCTGTCGCATGCGCGCCTCGGTGGCAGCGGCGAGGACGTGCCGCTCGCCTTCGCCGCCGCGAACCGCGCCATAGCGGTCGAGGCGCACCGCACCGAAACCGACCTGCTGCCGTCGGCGTCGATCCTCGCCTCGCCGGTCGAGAATGTGACGCTCTATGCCCGCTATCAGGAAGGCTTCCGCCCCGGCGGGCTGGCGGTCGACAGCAATTTCGTGCGCCGCTTCCGCAACGACCGGGTGCAGACGGTCGAGGGCGGCGTGCGCTTCGGCGAAAAGGGGCGCACGCCCTTCGACGCCAACATCGCGGTGTCGTACAGCCGCTGGCGCGATATCCAGGCCGATTTCATCGACAGCAACGGCTTCCCCAGCACCGCCAATATCGGCGACGGAAAGATCACCAGCATTTCGGGCGCCTTTGCCGTGCGGCCCCTGCCCGGCCTGTCGTTCGACCTTGGCGGCGTCTATAATCACAGCCGCGTCGACCGCCTGTTTGCCGAGGCGCTGCGCTTCATCGTCGTCCAGAATGCGAGCGCCGGCGGCGGCGTGATCGGCAGCCCGGTCGGCGCCGACGGTGTGGTGCCCGAAGGCGTGCTGCTCGGCCGTCTGGGGCAAATCCCCAATGTCGCGCGCTACGCCGTCCGCGGCGCGGTCAATTATGAAACGGTGATGGGCGACGAGGATTTCCGCCTCAACGGCTGGGCCAATTATGTCGGCCCGTCGCGGCTCGGCATCGGCCCGATCCTCGGCGAGAGCCAGGGCGACTATATCGACACCGGCCTCGCGGTGCGCGTCGGCGACAATCGCCGCGGCCTGACGTTGACGCTGACCAATTTGTTCGACGCGCGCGGCAACCGCTTCTCGCTCGGCACCCCCTTCGTCGAGGGCAGCGCGGGCTACCTGACCCCGCTGCGCCCCAGGACACTGCGCATCGCGATCGATCTGGCTTATTGATTGGGCGCTTTTGGGGGTAGGGAGCGGAGACGTTGCATAAACCGTCGCCCCCCGCGAAGGCGGGGGCCGCTAGCGCCTATTTCTGCATCGCTGTGTAAAAACGACAGCGGCCCCCGGCTTCGCGGGGGCGATGCCAGGTTCACTCCCCCAACGTCAGCGCCTCATACCGCTCCATATGATAATCGGCGCTGCCGAACTGGCCCTCGATCATCGTCGCGCGTTTGAAATAATGGCCGATCGCCAATTCCTGCGTGATGCCGATGCCGCCATGGGTCTGGATCGCGTTCTGCCCGACGAAGTTCGCGCCGCGCGCGACCTTGTTCTTCGCCGCCGACACCGCCGCCTTGCGTTCGTCGGCGGGAAGGTCGAGCTTCAGCGTGCCCATGACCGTCATCGAGCGCGCCTGTTCGACCTCCATGAACATATCGACCATGCGGTGCTGGAGCACCTGGAACTTGGCGATGGGAATGCCGAACTGCTTGCGCTGCTGCGTATATTCCAGCGTGCCTTCGTGCAGCTTCTGCATCACGCCGGTCGCTTCGGCGCAGACGGCAACGGTCGCCTCGTCGACGACCTGTTCGATCAGCGCCAGTCCCTCGCCTTCGCCGCCGAGCAGCGCGTCGGCGGGGATCGCGACATTTTCGAAATAGATTTCCGACGCGCGGCTGCCGTCGACGGTCGGATAGTCGCGGCGGACGATGCCCGGCAGATTGGCGTCGATCAGGAACAAAGATACGCCGTCGCGGTCGCGCTGGCCGCCCGACGTGCGGGCTGTGACGAGCAGGTGGGTCGCCCAGGGCGCGGCATAGACAACACCCTTGTGGCCGCTCAGCACATAGCCCTCGCCATCCTTTTTCGCGCTGGTGCGCAGGTTGGCGAGGTCGTAGCGGCCCTGCGGTTCGGCATAGGCGAAGGCGACGATGACGTTACCCGCGATGATCTCGGGAATGAACTTGTCGGCCTGCGCCCCGCCAACGGCCTTGAGCGCGCCGCCCGCGATGACCACGGTCGGGAGGTACGGCTCGATGCCGAGCACCTTGCCGAGTTCCTCCATGATGATCGCATTTTCCAAAGCGCCGCCGCCGAGGCCGCCATGCTCTTCAGAAAAGGCCGCGCCGAGCATACCCAGGTCCTGCGCCAGCGCGGTCCAGATCGCGGGATCGCGACCTTCGTCGCTCGCGATGAACTTCTGGCGCGTCTCGAAATCATAGGTATCGCCAAGGAAACGGGCCAGCGTGTCGCGGATCATGTCCTGCGTTTCGGTGTAGGTGAAATCCATCTTGTATCCCCGTCGCCCCCGCGAAGGCGGGGGCCGCTATAGGTTTATAGTGCGGTGCTGCGTAAGGCCGATCGCCGCCCCCGCCTTCGCGGGGGCGACGCGTGCGTCAGAGTCCGAGCACCATCTTCGCAATGATGTTGCGCTGAATCTCGTTCGAGCCGCCATAGATCGTCGTCTTGCGGACGTTGAAATAGGTCGGCGCCGCGCGGTGCGCATAATCGGGGCCGATCGGATGCTCGTTGTCGCCCTCTCCGAAGCCGCGGAAATAGGGGGCGCCATAATGGCCCACGGCTTCCAGCGTCAGCTCGGTCAGCCGCTGCTGGATTTCGCTGCCCTTGATCTTGAGCAGGCTCGATTCCGGCCCCGGCCCGCGGCCCGTATTGGGGCCCGCCAGGCTGCGCAACTCGGTGAATTCGAGCGCGGTCAGGTCGATCTCGAGCTCGGCGATCTTGCGCTTGAAGAAGGCGTTCTGGATCAGCGGCTTGTCGCCGTCGAGTTCGGTGCGCGCGATCGCCTTGACCTTCTCGACCCCGCGCTTCGACGCCGCGACGCCGGCGATGCCGGTGCGCTCGTGCGCGAGCAGGAACTTGGCGCAGGTCCAGCCCTTATTCTCGTCATAGACGCGCTGCGATTGAGGCACGCGCACGTCCTCCAACCACACCTCGTTGACCTCGTGCTCGCCGCCCAGCGTGATGATCGGGCGCACGGTGATGCCGGGCGATTTCATGTCGATCAGAAGGAAGCTGATGCCTTCCTGCTGCTTGGCGTCCTTGTCGGTGCGGACCAGGAAAAAGCCCCAGTCGGCGTGCTGCGCCATCGTCGTCCAGGTCTTCTGCCCATTGACGATATAGTCGTCGCCATCGGGGACCGCCGTCGTGCGCAGGCTGGCAAGATCCGATCCCGCGCCGGGCTCCGAATAGCCCTGGCACCACCAATCCTCGCCCGACAGGATGCGCGGCAGGAAATACGCCTTTTGCTCGGGGGTGCCGAAGGTGTAGATCACCGGGCCGACCATCGCGAGGCCGAAGGGCATCAGGCGGATGCAGTCGGCGCGCGCGGTTTCCTCGGAAAAGATGAAGCGCTGCGTCGGGGTCCAGCCGGTGCCGCCATATTCGACCGGCCAGGCGGGGGCGACCCAGCCCTTTTTGTAGAGAATCTTGTGCCAGGCGAGGAAATCCTCCTTCGCCAGCTCTTCGCCCTCATCCTGCTTGCCGCGCAGTTCTTCGGGGTAATTTTCGGCGATGAAGCTGCGCACTTCCTGTTGGAAGGCCAGGTCTTCGGGGCTGAACTCCATGTCCATGACGATTCTCCCAAGGGCTGTGCCCGGCTTATAGGATCGGTTCACGCTTACGTAAAGGTAAGTTGCTTCTTGCTACGCGATATGCGCGAAGATCGAGCAGTTGCGCCCATTTGTCCAGCACCCAGCACATAGCGCCGCCAAGGCCGGGAGCGATGCTCCCGACCGGGCGAAACCTGGCGTGATCCGAAGGTGGCGCGCGTCAGCGGGGCTGGCGATAAGCGATGCACCAACGCAGCGCGATAAAGGGGTCGCGATTGCTGAACGGCTGCGACTTGCCTTCGGGCGCGACCTGCACCGTTCCGGCATCAAGCTCGAATCCCGCCGGCGGATCATATCCCTCGATGAAGCTGTCTACGGCCGACACGCCGATCGCATTGCCGTTCGCCTGCGTCCGGTTCGCCAGGCCGGTGCTGGTTTGAACAGCCCCGCGATGGCCATGCGGAGGTAGATTGGAAACGGTCAGCACCGTCTGTTCATGGCCGAGCTTCTGGCCCGGCGCCACGGGGGACAGTCCCGGCCCCACCCCATTGCCGACCGCCGAGCGGCTGCGCATATCGGGCAAATTGAAGACCCGGTTGTCGCCGCCATAAGTCGTCCCGATGGCATTATAGAGCGCCAGATTGTCGCGGATGACCAACTCCCTGCCGTCGGCCTCATAATAGTCGCTCGGGCAGTAAGGGAAGGATACGAGCATCATCTGTCCCAGCGTCGGTTTAACTTGCGCCGTGGCCGGGGCCACCAAAGCCGCCGCTGCGCACAATCCCACCGCAAAAACCGATTTCATGCCCCTATCGCGCCCCATAATCCGTCCCCCTCGAAATCATTTTGCTTGTCGCCATGCGGGTCAATTGCGCGGCGGATAGACACCCCATGCCGTTATGCAGAAGCGATTGACGGTGAAAGGCGACAGCGTCGAAACCGGATCGCTGCCGCCGGTCTTCTGCACCGTCAGCGTGTCGGGATGGAGATTGCCGTCGAAGGCGATCGTCGTCGAATATTCGGGTCCGCTGGTCTTGCCGAACGCGTTGCGAAACGAGCGCGGGCTGTCGGTATCGCCGTCGACCGACCGGATCAGCGCCTGATGGCTGTGCGTCGCGAGTTGTTCGATGGTCAGAACCTGGCTTTCGGTGCCGCCCGTCATGCCCAGCGGAATATTGGCCAGCCCCGGACCCCACCCGGCCCCGACGACAAGCCTGCCGCGCACATCGGGTATCGCAAAAGTGGTGACGCCATCGCCGCCATAGGTCTTGTCGATCAGCGAAAAAAGCTGGGTATAGGAGGCTTTTTGCAACAGTCGGCCATCGGCCTCCATCCACCGCGCCGGACAGGGGCCGGCCATTTCGATCATCTGGCCGATATAATAATCCTCGACCGGATCGGGCGGCGGAAGCTGCGCACCAGCGGGCATCGCCGCCATCATCGCGCCGGTCCCGATCGACGCGAGTAGGGTCCCCTTTTTATACTCCATCATGAAATTCCCCGTTATGCGCTTGTGCCTCAGGCGGGCGACGCTCCGCTCACCAGAACGCAATATTGGATGCCCAGACCCGGCGACCGGCGCTCGAACGGTTTGCCGTCGCCGCTGTTGGCGAAAACCACCGTGTCGCGGTTCATCAAATTCGATTGGGGTACGCCGCCGGCGACATATTTATTCGCACCGGTCGTCGCCAGGACCGCGCCCACGGCGCGATAGGCATTGCCCGCGCCGCTCGTCGTCCGGATCAGCCCGGCATGTTCGTGCCGGGGCATCTGGTTTTCGGTGAGCGTCACCATGTCGGTGCCGCCGATCTGTCCGCGCGGTCTTTCGGTCCGGCCATCGGCGACCCCCGCACCCATCGAGGCCCGCCCACGCATGTCGGGCAAGGCGAAGGTCGTCGAGCCGTCGCCGCCATAGGCCGAGCCGACGGTTGCGAAGAGATCGGCATAGTCCGCGATCTTCAAAAGCTGGCCTTCGGCGGGCAGGCTTCCCGCCGGGCAGGATTTGGTGGCGAATTTGACAAGTTCGCCGCGATACTGGGCCGATGCCGGGGGAATGGTCGCGGATAAGGCTACCAATATTCCGGCGCCCCACAACAGGCCCTTCTTCTTGTCAATCATCACCCATATCCCCCCGATCACACGAATGGGAAGCTAGAGTAAAATTTCTTGAAGTCAAAAACTTAACGACGAAATGATGCGGATCACCCTGCCGCATTCGGCAACGCCCTTGGCGTCACCAGCACCACTGCTCCATCACTGAAATAGGCGTTGCGCCGCTCGGCAATCGATAGCGTTACCGGCTTCGCCGTGCCGTCGCGCGCGACAAGGTCGGATTCGATCCGCGCCGTCCTGCCGCTGCGCAGGACCTCCTCTAGCGCTTCGCCGAACGGCGCGCGCCGCGCGATTGCCAGGAGCGCCGAAAATTTGACCCGCCGGATCGCCTCGCCGCCGACGCCTAGCATCGCCATCAGACCATCATTGGCATATTCGACCGCCTCGCGCAGCGAGATGCAGGCGTGGCCGATGCTGCCGTCGGCGTCGAGTGCGCGCAGCGCCGCGGTCCGCGCGTCGCTCGCCTCGAGCGCCGCGATCGCCTCGCTGACGTCGCGCAGGATGATCGCGCCGCCGACGGGGAGCGGCACGAGGTCGGCGTGGAGCCACTGCCCAGGCCGTAGCAGCGACGGCAGATCGCCCGAGAAACGCTCGCGATGGTCGATCATGCGCAGGATATGGTGGAAGATCAGGCTGGTTTCGATCGCCGGAAGCGCCGTTGCCAGCGACTGGCCCACCAACGAGGTCGCGGCGGCGTCGAGCAGATCGGCCGCTGCCGGATTGACCGCCGCGATCCGCCGGTCGCGATCGATCAGGATCAGGCCGTCGCGGACCGACTCGAGCAGCAATATCTGCGAATCCTGCAATCGCCCCGCGGTCGGCGCGCTGTCGCCCGCGCCGCCCATCCGCCGGTAGTCGTCGAGCGAGATCAGCACATGGGCGTCCTTGCCATGATGGGTCACCACGACGGGTCGACGCGCCGATTGCAGGCGCCAGCTGGCGAAGCCGCGGATGAAGTCGGCCGCCGATACGCGGTCATGGCCTTGGGTCGTTTCCATAGCATCCTCCGAAACATTGCCGTTCCTTCGATGTAACGGCGCATGTCCGGCGGGTTCGCTCCGTTTCGGATCAGCCGACCAGCTTGGCCTGGCCGCAGCGCAGCGCGTTGACCCGCGCATCGGCCTGTCCGACATGCAGGCCGAGCACCCCGGTGACCTGCTGCAGGACGCCGTCGAGCAGCGGCGCGGTGGCGCCGACGGTGGTCGCCACCAGCGACTTCAACGAGTTGAGATTCAGCCCGATTCCAAGGACATTACCGGTCAGGTCCATGCGATCGGCAAGCGACTTGGTTGCCCCCGCGACCAGTCCCGTGCTCGACACCGTCTTGACCGTCCCGGCGACGATATTGTCGCGCGAAAAGGCGACCGGTTTTTCCGCCAGATCGGACATAACCAGCTCGGCCTGAGCATCGACGCTGGCGAGCGGCAGCTTCAGCACCCGGGCCTTTTTGGGAGCGAGCGGACGGTTCATGTCGCGAAAGTCGCTGTCGCTGACGGTACCGATCGCCAGCGACGCAGGCGACGTCGTCACCGCGAGCTTGACCGCTTCGGGTGCGTTCGTGCCGCAATCGATCGACGCGATGCGCGCCGAGGCTGACCCGAGTTCGGCAAGCACCGGCAATTCGATTGCCGCCACCGGCGTCGAGATCTTCGCATCGAGGCGCAGGCGAACCTGCGCGGTGCGCACGACGACCTGATTGTCGTCGGTCACCGCGATCAGCGGCGAATTTGCCGGCGGCTCGCCGACGATCAGCGCGAGCTTGAGCTGGCTCCCGCCCGGCAGCGCGCCGACGAGGTCGAGATCAACCTGGCGATCGGCCGAGCCGAGAATCAGCATCGTGCGGAGCAGGCTGAGCAGGTTGACGCGCACCGGGTTCGCGGCATCGACGCGCACGCTTGACGACCGTGGCCCCAGGTCGATCGCCGATGCCGGCACCAGTTGGGTCGCGTTGGCGCGTGCGGCCATATGCTCGACCAGCGGCGCGACGGCGGGATCTGCCGAGGCGGCGAGTGCGGACAGCATCTGCGGCATCGTCACCTGGCTGTCGAGCGTCTGGCCGAAGGTCAGTGCTTCGACCCCGATCTCGCTGCGCAGCGCGTCCGAAAATTTGAGCAGGTCGACGTCGGCACTGGCGAGCGCGTTGTAATCCATCACCGACAGGTTGAGCTGGCTGCCGGTCAGCGCCGACAATATGGCATTGGGCACTCCGCCGTTGACCGCCGCGACGCGCGACCCGAGCGAAAAGGCGGCATAACCGCGCCGCGCCCCGGTCGCCGAAGCGCTGATCGTCTTGCTGTCGGCCTCGGTCAAGATGCGGCCGAAGAATAAAGGGTGCTCTCGCGTGAGCACGATCCGCACCGCGTTGGGCGACGCACCGCCGGCGGTGAAGCGCCGCTCGGCGGCGACGCCAGCGTCGGCGATATAGCTGCCCCGGGTCAGCGACGCGATGGCGATGCCGCAGTCGCAATTGGCGGCGATGATGCGTTCGGCCGCCGCGCGTTCCTCGCCGGGCTTGGCCGCCGCCGCCATCGCCGCGGCATCGGCGATCCCCTGCAATTTGCGGCGGTCGAGGTGGAGCGAGCCGACATCGACCGCGAGCGCCGCGGCGCCGATCAGCATCACCATGCCAAAGGCGGCGGCGATGCTGATGCTGGCGCGATTGTCGCCGGACAGCCGCGCGAAAAGGCGAAACAGGCGCGTCATTCGGCGGGCAGTTCGAAGGTCGCGCGGGCGCTGATGATATCGCCGGGCATGGGGACGAACGTCGATCGCAACAGGCTCGTTTCGGGAACATGATAGGCAAGCTCGACGGTGACCGCATCGGTCGTTTCGGACACCAGCACGCTGCGCAGTTCGGTACGATAGCCGCCGACGCCGGTCATGCTGCGGTCGATGGCGCGGATAGCGACGGCGCGGCGGTCGGCGGCGTCGAGTCCGGTGATCGCAGCGCGCGCGCCATCGTTCGCCGCCTGCTGCACGCTGTGCGCGAGCAGGAAATATTGGCCATAGATCAGGATGCCGAGCAGCAGCATGAGGAACAGCGGCAGCAAGATCGCGGTTTCGATCATCGCGGTGGCGCGCGTGTTTTCGGCGAAGAGCGTCGGGTGCTTTGTCATGCGCCGATCATGCGCGGCGGACGTAACCGGACGCGCCAGCGAGGTGCGATAAATGAATTGCCGAATTTACATAATTTCGACGGCGGTCAGGCCGATCGGGCGGACGAGCGGAAATCGAGGAAATCCAATGGTTTGGGTCGGATTGACTTTGCGCAATCCGATCGGATTACCCGCTGCTGAACGCCCATCGGCGCCGCAATGTCCGATTTTACGGGAAATCGGGGGGCGGGGCGGGGGATGGAATGAAAAGGGCCGCGCCTTTGCAGGCGCGGCCCGAATTCGATGCGGCTCGCCGCGTGTCAGTTGCGCGAGGGGAAAATTCCCTGAAGCGCGATACACGCCTGAATCGCCAGATAGGGCTGCAGGTTCGAAACGGGCTGGCTGTTGCCCGCCGGCTGGACCTGAACCATCGGGCGGTCCATGAAATTGCCCGACGGCGCGGTCGCATTTTCATAGCTGTTGTTGCTCGACACGCCGAAAGCATTGCCATTCGGCGATGTCGAGTTGGCGGCGGCATTGGCGGTCTGGATCGCACCGCGATGATCATGTTTGAACAGGTTATTGGTGGTCAGCGTTACCGTCTCGCTGCCGACCTGTTCACCGAGCACGACCGGCGTCAGTCCCGGCCCGCTCCCCTGGTTGATGGCGGAGCGCCCGCGCAGGTCGGGCAGCCCGAAGGTCGTCTGGCCATTGCCGCCATAGGTGGTGCCGAGCAGCGAGAAGAGCGCCGTGTTGGTCGAGATCGCCAATATCTGACCCGCCGCCGCCGTATAGCCGCGCGGGCAGAAATTGGTCGGCATCAAAATGATCTCACCCAGATAGGGCTGCGTCGCCTGCGCCATGACCGGCGCCGACCAGGACAGCGATGCCGTGCCGACGGCAAGTCCGATTGTGAAAGTGCGAATGGCCCCGTGTTTTTTCATGCCCGCCTCCAAAATATCAAAAAGCCGCCGACTGCGCGCGATCAGCTGCGCGACGGGAAGATGCCCTGGGTCGCGATGCAATAGCGCGTGACCAGAAACGGCGAAATATTGGGGATCGCGTCGCTGCCCCCGGTTTTCTGTACCGTCACCGTCTGCGCATTCATGCTGCCGCTGTAGCTGGCGACGTTGGTCGTATATTGATTGTCCGGCGTCACCGCGAACGAGTTACGGAAGGATTTGGTGTCGTTGGCGTTGACGTTGACCGTCTGGAACACCGCCTGGTGCACATGCTGCGGCATCTGGTTGATGGTCAGCGTTTGCGATTCGACGCCGCCGACCTGGCCCAGAGTATAGGGGGAAAGCCCCGGCCCCATTCCCTGGCTTATCGCCAACCGGCCGCGGAAATCCGGCAGCGCGAAAGTCGTCTGACCGTTACCGCCGTAGGTGGTGCCCAAAAGCGAGAAGAGCGCGGTATTCTGGGCGATGGACAATATCTGCCCACTGGTGTCCGCGAAGCCGGCCGGGCAGAAATTGCCGCCAAAATGAATGATCTGGCTGAGGTAATAATCCTGCGCCATCGCAGGCGTCGCGATCCCGGTCGCCAGTGCCGTCGCCAGCGCGAAAGAAATTTTGTGCCGCATCGTCTGTCCCCTCAAAATCCGCTGGTCGTCATATCCACCCGACCGAACTAGTTGCGCGGCGGAAAAATCCCCGCGCTCACCACGCAATATTGGATGGCCAGCGCCGGCGGGCGATGATCATAGGGCAAGCCCTCTCCCGCGTTGCGGATGATCACCGTGTCGCGGTTCATCAAATTCGATGCGGGCGTCGTGCCGCTGACATATTTGTTCGCCGGGGTTATGCCAAAAGCGTTGCGGAACGCGCGCGGCGAATCGCCCGCTGCGGTCGATGCCTGGACGAGCGCGACATGCTCGTGGCGCGGCATCCGGGTTTCGGTCATCGTGTTGGTTTCGGTGCCGCCGACCTGCCCGGTCGTATAGGGCGACAGGCCGGGTCCCTGTCCGGGATGGATCGGTGCGCGCCCGCGCAGGTCGGGCAACGCGAAGGTCGTTTGCCCGTTGCCGCCATAGAAGGTTCCGTAGAGCGAGAAGAGCGCGGTATTCTGCGCGATCGATAGCAAGGCGCCATTGGCGTTGAGGGTATTGCGCGGACAGAAATTATAGGGCGTTTCGATGATCATCCCGAGATAATAGTCCTGCGCCGCCGCAGGTGCCGTGAATCCGGCGGTTCCCGCCGCCAGCACCGTCGTCGCCATCAAAAGCCGCGATTTGCGTCCGAAAGCCATGGCTTCGCCCCCCTGTCCCTATGAAGGTGAGAAAGCTAACCGCTTTTTAACCAATGTCAAATGGCGGGGCCAGCTTCGCGGTCTTTGCATCGCCAAACGTCGAAAAACCTGCAAAAACAAAAGCCGCGACCTTGCGGCGCGGCGTTTGTCGGGTTGTCCCGGCGAAGGGCCTGGCCGAGTCGTCGGCCCGGCGATGTCAGTTGCGCGGCGGGAAAATCCCCTGCGTCGCTATACACCACAACACCGTGTTATAGGGGGGGCGCACCGAAAAGGGGACCGAACTGCCCGCGGTCTGCACCTGAACCATCGTCTGGTTCATCAGATTGCCCGTCGGGTCGCCGCCGCCGCTGAGGTAGCTGTTGTTCGACGAGATGCCGAAAGCCGCGCCGCTGGCGGTGGTGCTATTGGCGACGGCGTTGGCGGTCTGGATCGCCGAGCGATGCGTGTGGCCCGGCATTTCGGCGATCGCCAAGCTATGCGTTTCCGCGCCGCCCTGCTGACCGAGAACATAGGGCGACAGTCCAGGGCCCGAACCCTCGTTCACCGCCATGCGGCCACGCATGTCGGGAAGCTGGAAAGTCGTGGTGCCGTTGCCGCCATAGGTGACGCCGATCAGCGAAAACAGCGCGGGGTTCGTTTGAATGGCAAGAAGCTGCCCCTGCGCCGCCGCATAGCCGCGCGGGCAAAAAGTGAAGCCAACCTGAATCATCTGGCCGACATAAGGATCGACCTGTGCCGATGCCGACGGCGCCAGCGCGAAGGCGCTGCTGCCCGCAAGCGCCGCCATCGTGATTTTCCTGAATGTCCCCGTGCGTGTCATTTACGCCTCCCAAATATCAAAAAGCCGCCAATTGCGCGCAATCAGTTGCGCGACGGGAAAACCCCCGCGGTCGCGATGCAATAGCGCGTGACCAGGAAGGGCGACATCATCGGCGCCACGGTCGACGTCACATCGCCCGCCCCCTGCACCGTGATCGTTTCGCTGTTCATGGTGACGTCGAGATTGGTCGAGTTCGTATATTGATTGTCGGCCGTGACCGCGAAGGCGTTGCGGAACGACTTGTTGTCGTTCGCATTCGACGTCGAAGTTTCGAAAACGCCCGTGTGGCTGTGAATGGGAAGATTGGGGAGCGTCAGCGTTACCTGTTCACTGCCCCCAATCTGCCCTTGCGTATAATTCTGGAGGCCCGGCCCCTGCCCCAGGCTGATCCCCATCCGGCCGCGCAGATCGGGCAGATTAAAGGTGGTGACGCCATTGCCGCCATAGGTGGTGCCGAGCAGCGCGAACAACGCCTGGTTCTGGGCAATCGGGAGGACCTGGCCGTTGGTTTCCTGAAAGAACTTCGGGCAATAAGTGCCGCCGACTTCGATCAACTGCCCGATATAATAATCCTGCGCCACCGCCGGCGTTGAAGCCGCGACGGCGAGCGCGCTCGCCGCGCCGAGCGATAAAATCCTTGTATGCCGCATCGTCATACTCCCCTGAAATCCCTCAAAGCGCCGCTTACGCCGCGACGCCGCTCAAACGCGTCAGTTCCGCGACGGAAAGATGCCGGTCGTCAGCACGCAATATTGGATCGCCAGATAGGGCGGCCGATGATCATAGGACTGGTTGCCGCCCGTCTGTCCCAGGACGATCGTCCCGCGCTCCATCAGCTGCGACGCCGGCGTCGTGCCGGTGATATATTTGTTCGCCGGCGTGGTGCCGAAGGCGTTGCCGACCGGTGTCGTCGAAGTGCCGGCCGCGCTGCTGGCTTTGAGCAAGGCGATATGCTCGTGCTTCGGCATCGTCGCGAGCGTCATCGTATTGGCCTCGGTCCCGCCCGTCTGGCCCAGAGTGCGCGGCGTCAGGCCGAGGCCGTTTCCAGTATGCATCGTATAGCGTCCGCGCACGTCGGGGACACCGAAAGTGGTGACCCCGTCGCCACCATAGGTGGTGCCATACAACGCATAGAGCGCCGACTCATTGGCAATCGACAGCAGCCGGCCATCGGCCGGAACCGTGCCGACCGGGCAGAAAGTATTGGCGAGCTTCATGACCTCGCCCAAATAGAAATCCTGCGCCGCCGCCGGTGCCCCGAACCCTGCGGTCGCCGCGATCGCCGTCGTCAGATACCAACGCGATTTACGAACGAAAGCCATCGCCTCATCCCCCTGCCCAAATAGTGATGCGCACGCTATTCTGTTTTCGGCGAATGTCAAACCGCGATGCATATATATTTGAAAAAATTGGACCATTGCGGCCGAAGGGCCGCATCACCGACACGAAAGAACAATGACCCCACCCCTGCGGGCGTGGCCATTATTGAGTATCCCCTGTAATCTGTCGGTCACAATATTATAGCGACCATCGGTATCGCCGCTCCGCAATCAATTGCGCGGTGGATAAATACCCTGCAATGCGACGCACCATTTCAGCGCGATGTAGGGCGGGCGGTTGTTCACCGGCTGCGATCCGCCGGTCGGATTCACCTGGATCGTCGAACTCGCCATCAGATTGCCCGAGGGCGTGGTTCCCGACTGGAAACTGTTGTTCGACGACACGCCGATCGCATTGCCGTTCGCGGAGGTGCTGTTCGCGTTCGCATTGGCCGTCTGCAACGCAGCGCGGTGATCGTGCGGCGGCAGGTTGGCGGGGATCAGCGTCGTCGTTTCGCTGCCAGCCTGCTCGCCGATCGAATAAGGCGAAAGCCCCGGGCCGTTCCCCGGGGTGTTGGCGGCGCGTCCCGACAGGTTCGGCAAGGCGAAGGTCGTTCGCCCATCGCCGCCATAGTTTGTGCCAAAGAGCGAAAAAAGTGCGGTATTTTGCGAGATCGGAAGGATCTGGCCCGCTGCCTGTGCCCAGCCCAGCGGGCAGAAATTGAAGCCGACCTGCATCAGCTCGCCCAAATAGCTTTGCGTCGCGTCCGCCGAAGCCGGCGTGGCATAGGCCAGCGCCGAGCCGCCGGCCGCCAGAGCCATGGTGAAGTTCCGGATTGCTGATTTGCCTGTCATACCCCGCCTCCAAAATCTCGATATTCGATCGTGTCGTCGCCGGTCAGTTACGCGAAGGGTAGAGACCCAGCAGCGCGATGCATGTGCGGGTCACCAGAAAGGGCGACATATTGTTGAACGCCACGCCGTCGGTGCCCGTTTTCTGCACGGTCACGGTCTCGGCTTGCAGAGATCCGTCGAAGGCCGGGCCGGTGACCGGTATTTTATATTGATTGTCCGGCGTCACCGCGAAGGAGTTGCGAAAGGACTTATTGTCGTTGCCGGCGGTAGCGACCGACTGAAGCGACCCCGGATGGACGTGAGCCGGCAGCGTGTTGAGGGTCAATGTCACGGTTTGCGTGCCGCCGATCTGTCCCTGATTATAGAAGCTGCCGCCCGGCAATTGCCCGTCGCCGATCACCATGCGTCCGCGAACATCGGGGAGTGCGAAGGTTGTGGTGCCGTTGCCGCCATAGGTCGTGCCGAGCAGCGAGAAAAGCGCCTGATTCTGGGCGATCGACAGAATCTGCCCGCTGGCGTCGGCAAATCCGCGCGGGCAATAGGTCCCGGCAACCTCGATCAACGACCCCATAAAAAATTGCTGCGCCGCCGCCGGCGAGGCGGAAAACGCCATCAGCCCCGAAGCGGCGGCCACCGCCAATGATTGTCCATGCCGCATTGCCATACTCCCCTAAAGCCCCTCAACCGCCCGGCGGACCGGTCGCGCCCTAATTCGTCGACGGGTAGATTCCCTGCGTGACGACGCAATATTGCAAGGTCAGCGTCGGCGGCAGGTGGCTCCACGGCTGGCTGCTGCCCGTGCTGCCGACGATCACGAGATCGCGGTTCATCAGCTGCGATGCCGGAACCGCGGCCGACGCATATTTGTTCGCCGGGGTTGTCGCCAGGACATTGCCGACGGGGCTTGTCGAATCGGCCGCTTGCGACGTGGTGCGGAACAACGCCGTATGTTCGTGCCGCGGCATGTTGCCGAGCGTCATCGTATTGGTTTCGGTGCCGCCAACCTCGCCCAGAACCCGATTGGTCAATCCCGGCCCCTGCCCCTCATGCAGCGACACGCGGCCGCGATAATCGGGAACGGCGAAGGTGGTTTGCCCATCGCCGCCATAGGTCGTACCGATCAAGTTAAACAGCGTGCTTTCCTGCGCGATGCTCAGCAGGGCGCCATTGGCGGCGACGGTTCCGATGGGGCAGAAGGTATAGCCCGTCCGGAGAATCTGCCCGATATAATTGTCCTGAGCCGCCGCTGGATTCGCCACCCCCGAAAAAGCGAGTACCACCGCCGTCGCGGATATCCCAACCGATCTGCGCAACACAGCCGTCCCCCCACCGATGCCCTTGATGGAAGAAAGCTACCGCAAATTTTGGCAAAGTCAAAGGCGGTCGTGGCAAATATCCGGCTCTTTGCCGCGCGCGATCTCAATTGCCTTCAGCGGGTTCCAATTTGTCCTGAGTCCGCAAATCGAAGTCCGACGCATCGTGCCGTTCGCGCAGCTGGCTGGCCGGGTCGCCCATCACCCGGTTGACCATGCGGCCGCGCTTCACCGCGGGCCGCGCGGCGATCTGGTCGGTCCAGCGCTGGACATTCCTATACTCCTGCACCTGCAGGAATTCGCCGGCGTCGTAGACGAGGCCTTTGACCAGCGCGCCGTACCAAGGCCAGACCGCCATGTCGGCGATGCTGTAGTCGGCGCCGCCCAGATACTCGCTCTCGGCCAGCCGGCGGTCGAGCACATCGAGCTGGCGCTTCACCTCCATCGCATAGCGATTGATCGGATATTCCTGCTTGGTCGGCGCATAGGCGTAAAAATGTCCGAAGCCGCCGCCGAGGAAAGGCGCGCTGCCCATCTGCCACATCAACCACGACAGCACCTCGGCGCGCGCGGCGGTTTCGGTCGGCAGGAAGGCGCCGAATTTCTCGGCGAGATGGATCAGGATCGCGCCCGATTCGAAGATGCGGATCGGCTCGGGTCCGCTGCGATCGACCATCACCGGGATCTTGCTGTTCGGATTGGCGGCGACATAGCCGCTGGAGAATTGGTCGCCTTCGCCGATGTTGATCAGCCAGGCATCATATTCCGCGCCGCCATGGCCCGCCGCGAGCAGTTCCTCGAGCAGCACGGTGACCTTCACCCCATTGGGCGTGCCGAGCGAATAGAGCTGGAGCGGATGTTGGCCGACCGGCAGTTCCTTGTCATGGGTCGGCCCGGCGATCGGCCGGTTGATGTTCGCGAAACGCCCCCCGCTTTCCTTGTCCCAGGTCCAGACCTTCGGCGGAACATAGTCGGTGGCGTCGCTCATGGGGGAACTCCTGCGATAGATTGTGTACTGACCGGTATCTAATCATGCCGTACGCTGGCGTCCAGCCGGGCGGCGTCAAATAATCCTTTGCTCGCGCAAAGCCGAAATCGCGTCGGCGCTGTAACCGATCTCGGAAAGGATCGCATCGCTGTGTTCGCCCAGCCGCGGCGCGGCGGCGGGCGCGGCTTTGGCGCTCGACGACAGGGTGATCGGCGTGCGCACCACTGGGGCGAGCCCGAAACCGCCCGGATAGTCCATAGCATCGACCAGTCCCGTCGCGGTCACTTGGGGATGCGCCAATGCCTCGGAGGGTTTGAGCACGGGCCCCGCCGGCACCTTTGCGGCGCCCAGTTCGGCAAGCGCCTGCTCGTTGGTCCGCGCCGCGCACCAGTCGCGCATCACCCCGCCGATCTCCTCGCCATGATCGCCGCGCGATATGTCATCAGCGAAGCGCGGGTCTTCGACCAGCTCGGGCCTCCCGACGAGGGTCGCCCAGCGTGCGAAGATCGGGTTGCCCACGACCTGCGTCATGATCCACCCGTCCTGCGTCGCGAAAATATCGGTCGGCGCCGAGCTGAAGGCGCGGTTGCCCATCATGCCGCGGTCGATGCCGTTCAGCGCATGGTCGATCGTCAGCCCGTTGGTGATCGCGAGCGCGGTGCCGAGCAGCGAGCCCGACACGCGCTGGCCGACGCCGGTCACCTCGCGCTCGCGCAGCGCCAGCATCACGCCGAAGGCGCAGTGAAGTGCGGTGGTGAAATCGACATAATTGACCTGCGCGCGCATGGGTTCGCCATCCTTGCCGCCGATATGGACCGCGCCCGACATCGCCTGTCCCACTGCGTCGAAGCCGACATGCTGCGCCAGCGGGCCTTCGTTGCCGAAGGCCGAGGCGGTGGCCAAAATGATGCGCGGGTTGAGTGCCGCCAGCGTCGGATAGTCGAGCCCCAGCTTGACGAGCGCATCATCGGGCAGATTGGCGATCACGACATCGGCGGTCGCGACCAGCTTGCGCACGATCTCGCGGCCTTGGTCGCTGCCGGGCTTCAGCGTCAGGCAACGCTTGTTCCGGTTCATCTGCAGGAACATCGCGCCCGAGCCGTCCTCGGCGACGGGGACCGAAAAGCGATCCTCATTGCCCGCCGGACCCTCGATGCGGATGACGTCGGCGCCATAGTCGGCGAGCAGGGCGCCGCAATAAGGACCGGCGATATAGCGGCCGAAATCCAGCACCCTGACATCCTTCAGCGGCACGCCTAACCCTCCCCCATTCTTCTTTGGCTTTGCGCTAGCAGCCGTCCGTCGAGCCGGCCAGCGCCTTCGTCGAAACCGCGCGCTTGCCTTCGCGCCCCAAAGCCATATGGTCGCAGCATAATTTCAACAGGGGAAACTAAAATGGCGCGCTTCGCTCTCGCCCTGGCCATGTCGTTGGCCTGCTCGACCTCGGTCTTCGCCCAAACCGCCGCCGCACCCGGCGAGGAGAAAAAAGAGGAGAAGTGGGACGTCAACGCGCCCCCCGGCATGACCACGCGCAAGGTTCAGATCGCGGTCGACGAGGGCAGCTGGATGAACGTCGACGTCGCGCCCGACGGGCGAACGATCGCCTTCGACCTGCTCGGCGACATCTACACCATGCCGATCGAGGGCGGCACCCCGACGCGTATCGCCGAGGGTCTCGCCTATGAGCATCAGCCGCGCTTCTCGCCCGACGGCAGCCGCATCGCCTTTGTTTCGGACCGCGGCGGCGGCGACAATATCTGGCTTATGAACCGCGACGGCAGCGGCAAGGTCCAGCTGTCGAAGGAAGATTTCCGCTTGCTCAACCAGCCAAGCTGGTCGCCCGACGGGCAATATATCGTCGCCAAGAAGCATTTCACCACCGGCCGTTCGCTCGGCACCGGCGAGGTGTGGATGTATCATGTTTCGGGCGGCGCGGGCGTACCGCTCGTTAAAAAGTCGAGCGAAAAGCTCCAGAAGGAACTCGGCGAACCCACCTTCGCGGCCGACGGCAAGAGCGTCTTCTTCACCCGCAATGTCACGCCGGGTCCGATCTTCGAATATGCGCAGGACAGCAATGGCGACCTGTTCCATATCGAACGCTATGATCTGGAGGACGGCGAGGTCAGCACCGCCGCCTCGGGGGCCGGCGGCGCGGTGCGCCCCACCCCTTCGCCCGACGGCAAGAAGCTCGCCTTCGTCCGCCGCGAGGGCGCGATGTCGAAGCTCTATGTGAAAGACCTCGCCTCGGGGGCCGAGAAGAAGGTTTATGACGCGCTCGATCAGGATGTGCAGGAAACCTGGGCGGTCACCGGCGTCTATCCGAATATGGCGTGGACGCGCGACAGCAAGGATGTGATCTTCTGGGCCGGCGGCAAGCTGCGCCGCGTTGCCGGGACAGGCGGCGAGGCCCGCGTCATCCCGTTCAGCGTCAACGACGACCGCGTGGTCATCGACGCGACCCACCCGACCGTCGAACTCGCCCCCGACAGCTTCGAGACCAAGATGCCGCGCTGGGCCGAGGTGTCGCCGGACGGCCGCACGGTGGTGTTCGAGACGCTGGGCAAATTATGGACCAAGCCCGCCAGCGGCGGTACCGCGCGCCGGCTGACCTCGGCAAAGGACGATGCGATGGAGTTGTGGCCGAGCTGGTCGCGCGACGGCAAGTCGATCGTCTTCGTTCGCTGGACCGACGCCGGACTCGCTGAAATCCATGTCACGCCGGCGGCGGGTGGCGCGTCGCGCAAGGTGACGGGCAATCCCGGCCATTATGCCGAACCGCGCTTCTCGCCCGACGGCAAGACGATCGTGTTCGAAAAGCGCGGCAGCGGTGGGCTGACCTCGACGCGCTGGAGCGAGGACCCCGGCGTCTATCGCATCGCCGCCGCGGGCGGCACGCCCGAACGGATCGCCAGCGACGGCGCCAAGCCGCAATTCGGCGCCGGCAACGACCGCGTCTTCATGGTCGCCGCGGGCGATGGCAAGAGCATGCTCGTCAGCACCGACCTCCACGGCCAGGACAAGCGCACGCACGCCAGCGGCGAACTGGTCAGCGATTACGAGATTTCGCCCGACGGCCGCACGCTGGCGTTCCGACAGAATTACGACGCCTATGTCGTCCCGCTGATGCCGGGTGGGCAGGATGTGGCGCTCGGCACCAAGAGCGGCGCGCTGCCGGTCACGCGGGTCAGCGGCAGCGGCGCCGATTTCATGCATTGGTCGAACGGCGGTACCAAGCTCCACTGGAGCCGCGGCGCCACCCTGTTCAGCGCCGACCTCGCCAGCCTGTTCTTCAACGCCCCGGCGGACGAGAAGGCGCCGAAATTCGCGCCCCCGACCGACGGCGTCTCGCTGGCGATGACGCAGGCGACGGCGAAGCACAAAGGCACCGTCGTCATCACCGGCGCACGCATCGTCACCATGGCCGCCAAGGACGGCGGCATCATCGACAATGGTGCGATCGTGATCGAGGGCGACCGCATTACTGCGTTGGGTCCGCTGGCGTCGATCAGCGTGCCCGCGGGCGCGATCACCGTCGATGCGGCGGGCAAGACCATCGTCCCCGGCTTCATCGACGCGCATGCCCATGGCGCGCACGGCGACGACGAACTGGTGCCGCAGCAGAACTGGTCCGAAATCGTCAACCTGGCGATGGGCACGACGACGAGCCACAACCCCTCGTCGCGGTCTTCGGAGATTTTCCCGTCGTCCGAAATGCAGCGCGCCGGCATCATCCTGGCGCCGCGCATCTTCTCGACCGGCGAGATCATCTACGGCGCCAAGGCCGCAGGCATTTATGCCGAGATCAACAGCTATGAGGACGCGCTCGCGCATGTGCGCCGCCTGAAGGCGCAGGGTGCGCACAGCGTGAAGAACTACAACCAGCCGCGCCGCGAACAGCGGCAGATGGTCGTGAAAGCGGCGCAGGCCGAAGGCATGGAAGTCGTGCCAGAGGGCGGCTCGCTCTACACGATGGACCTGACCCTGATCCAGGACGGCAACTCGACCGTCGAGCATAATATCCCGCTGCACACCTTCTACAAGGACCTGGTGCAGCTGTGGGGTCAGACGACGGTCGATTATACGCCGACGCTGGTCGTCACCTACGGCGGCCCTGCGGGCGACCCCTATTGGCGCGCCCACACCAATGTGTGGGAGCATCCGATCCTGACCAAACATATCCCGCCGACCGACCTCGCCGCGCAGAACAAGCGCCGCGTCATCGCGCCCGAGGGCGATTATGTCGACGACGATTCGGCGCGCGAAGCGGGCAAAATCGCCGCGGTGGGCCGCAACGTGTCGATCGGGGCGCACGGCCAGCAATCGGGGCTCGGCGCGCATTGGGAGATTTGGTCTTTTGTCAGGGGCGGGTGGAGCAATATCGACGCGCTGCGCGCCGCGACGATCATGCCGGCGCAGTCCCTGGGTTATGCGAAGGATGTCGGTTCGCTCGAACCCGGCAAGCTGGCCGACCTGCTGATCCTCGACGCCGATCCGACCGCGGATATCCGCGCCACCGACAAGATCCACCGCGTGATGCTCGGCGGGCGGCTCTATGATCCGCTGACGATGAACGAGGTCGATACGGGCAACCGCAAGCGCGCGCCCTATGGCTGGGAAACGGATTCGCCATCGGCGCCTTGAAAAGTCGAAGCGCGGGTCCGGGATTCGACGCCCGGCCCCGCTCCCGTTATGAAACGACGAAGTGTTGTGGTGAACGGCGCATCACCCTTGCGCCGCGAAGCCCTTTGCCTATAGACATTTAGGCTTGGGGAGTACTGAGGCTCGCAGGCCGGGGGGACGATTTTGCGTAAATTGAGTGCCAGAATATCGGCGATTGCGGCTTCGGTGACGGGCCTGCTCCATGCGACGGCCGCCTACGCCCAAAGCACCCTGCCCGACCCCGAAGGCTCGGGCGCGATCGTCAATGCCGTTCGCTGGCTGCAGGGCACGCTGCTCGGCACCGTCGCCACCGTCGTCGCGATCATCGCGGTCGCCTCGGTCGGTTTCCTGATGCTGACCGGGCGGATCAACTGGCGCTATGGCGCCACGGTGATCCTCGGTTGCTTCGTCCTGTTCGGCGCCGCGAGCATCGTCGCCGGCATCCAGTCGACCTCCGGCGGGCTCTAGGACCAGGCGATGAGCGACCTCGACCGCGACCCCCTGTTTGTGGCGCTGACGCGCCCGCAGATGTTCGCGGGCGTCACCTACAGCTTCTTCGTGATCAACGCGATCGCGGCGACCGAGCTGTTCCTGATTTTCCGTTCGCTCTGGGCGCTGTTCGGCGCGCTGCTGATCCATCTGGTCGGCGCGCTGCTGTGCCTGCGCGAACCGCGCTTCTTCGACATCTGGCTGACCAAGGTCAGCCGCTGTCCGCGCGTGACCAATTTCAAGACCTGGCAGTGCAACTCCTATCGGCCCTGAAGCCCCGCCCCGCGGCGAGTGACGGCGAGGTGCCGGCGGGCAAGCATCTGCCCTATGCCCGCCATGTCGATGACCATACGATCGAGACGCGCGACGGCCTGTTGATGCAGGTCATCCGCCTGCGCGGCATCCTGTTTGAAACCGCCGACAGCGACGAACTCAACTACCGTAAACTGCTGCGCGACGCGATGCTGCAGGCGATCGGATCTTCGCGCTACGCGCTCTATCATCATGTCGTGCGGCGCGAGGCGAGCATCGAACTCGACGGCGAATTCGGCGACGATTTTTCGGCGGGCCTCGACGAACGCTGGCAGGCACGGCTCGCGATCAAGCAGCTCTATCGCAACGACCTCTACCTCACGCTCGTCCGCCGCCCGGCGCCCGGGCGGATGGGACTGCTCGACCGGCTTTCGGGCTGGCTCGGCTCGACCGGGCAGGATTATCAGGCGACGGTGGCGCAGGAACTACGCCTGCTCGACACCGCGCGCGAGGCGCTGATGGCGCAGCTCGGCAGCTACCAGCCCGAACTGCTCGGCCTCTATGACAGCGACCAGGGGCTCTGCTCCGAGCCTCTCGAATTTTTCGGCCAGCTTTTCTCGGGCGAACCGCGCCGTCTGCTCGCGCCGCATCAGGATGCGGGCGACTATCTGCCCGACCGGCGGATCAGTTTCGGTGCCGAGACGATCGAGCTGGCTCCCGTCGGCAATGCGGCACGCCGCTTCGTCGGCATCGTCGCGATCAAGGATTATCCCGCGTCGACCGCGACCGGCATGTTCGACGAACTGCTGCGCCTGCCGTTCGAGATGGTGATGGCGCAGAGCTTCGCCTTCGTCGATCGCCAGCCCGCGCTCGGCAAGATGAACCTCGCGCTGCGCCGGATGCGTTCGACCGAGGATGAGGCGCTCAGCCTGCGCGACCAGCTGGCGCGCGCCAAGGACGATGTCGCCGCGGGCCGCGCCGCATTCGGCGAGCATCATATGACGATCGCGGTGCATGGCGCGACCGAGGCCGAGGTCAGCGCCAATATCGCCGACGTCCAGGCGTCGCTCGCCGAACTGGGGATCATCTCGGTGCGCGAGGATATCGCGCTCGAGCCAACCTTCTGGTCGCAGTTTCCCGGAAATTTCAAATATATCGTCCGTCGCGGCATGGTTTCCTCGGCCAATTTTGCCGGCCTCGCCAGCGGGCATAATTTCGCTGCGGGGCGCGCCGATGGCAATGTCTGGGGCAAGGCGGTCACGGTGTTCGAGACCACCGCCGCAGGCCCTTATTATTTCAACTTCCATCAGGGCGACCTCGGCAACTTCACCGTCATCGGCCCGTCGGGGTCAGGCAAGACCGTCGTCGTCAATTTCCTGCTCGCACAGGCGCGCCGCTTCGATCCGCGTATCATTTTCTTCGACAAGGACCGCGGCGCCGAGCTGTTCATCCGCGCGATCGGCGGGCGCTACGACCAGCTCCGCCCCGGCATCGCCAGCGGACTCAACCCGCTCCAGCTCGACGACACGCCGGTCAACCGCCAGTTCCTGATCGACTGGCTCGCGCAACTCGTGGGCGGCGCGAGCATCGAGGAAATGGCGCAGATCAAGGACGCGGTCGACGCAAGCTATGCGCAGCCGCCCGCGCACCGCCGCCTGCGCCACGTGGCCGAACTGTTCCGCGGCGGCGCCCGCCCGCGCGCCGACGATATGTGGTCGCGGCTGCGCCCCTGGTGGGGCGACGGCGAACGCGCCTGGCTGTTCGACAATGTCGAGGATCTGACCGACATGGACAGCCCGACCATAGGTTTCGACATGACCGTCATCCTCGACGATGCGGCGATGCGCACCCCGACGATGATGTACCTGTTTCACCGCGTCGAGGAACGGCTGACCGGCGAGGAAACGATCATCGTCGTCGACGAAGGCTGGAAAGCGCTCGACGACGATGTCTTCGTGCGCCGGATCAAGGATTGGGAAAAGACGATCCGCAAAAGGAACGGAATCGTCGGTTTCGCAACGCAAAGCGCGCAGGACGCGCTGGAGAGCAAGATCGCCAGCGCGCTGATCGAGCAGGTCGCGACGCAGATCTTCATGGCGAACCCCAAGGCGCGCGCGACCGACTATATGGACGGCTTTGGGCTGACCGAGCATGAGTATCAACTGATCCGCACCCTGCCCGACGATGCGCATTGCTTCCTGGTCAAACATGGCAATGACAGCGTCGTCGTGCGGCTCAACCTGTCGGGCGAGCGCGACCTGCTGACCATATTGTCGGGCCGCGAGCGGACGGTACGGTTGCTCGATCAGATCCGCGAGACCGCGGGCGATGATCCGGGCGTGTGGATGTCGCGTCTGCTGGCGGTCGCATGAGCTTCGCGCACGCCACGACTTGCGCGCCCTCGTCGGCCGACAGCTTCGTTGCGGGAACGCTCGCGTCGATAGAATGCCATGCGCAGACGATCGGCAATGCCGGTTACCTTGCGCTGTCGGCGCCGGGTTCGGGCATCATGGCGTTCCTGACCGCGATGCTGACGATCTTCATCGCGCTGATCGGCTATCGCATGTTCGTCGGACGCGGCCCCGATCTCGGCGGCGGGTTGCTGATCTTCGCCAAGATCGGCATCGTGCTGGCGCTCGCGACGAGTTGGCCGGCCTTTCGTACCCTGATCTACGATGTCGCGATCGACACGCCGGCGCAGATCGGCACCACCGTCGGCGGCGCGGCGTCGCTGACCGGCGGCGGGGCCGCCCTCAGCGATCGCCTGTCCGAAACCGACCGCGCGCTTCGCACGCTCAACGCCTGGGGTGTTGGCAGCGAGCGGAACCGCGCCGGGGTCAGCGACAACCAGAATATCGAACCCGACACGACTTATGAAACCAAGGCGCTCGGCGCGGCGCGGATGAGTTTCCTGACCGGCGCGATCGGCAGCATCGCGCTGACCCGGCTGGCGGCGGGCGTGCTGCTCGCGCTCGGCCCCTTGTTCATCGCCTTTCTGCTGTTCGATGCGACGCGCGGGATATTCGGCGGCTGGCTGCGCGGGCTGATCGGGCTGACGCTCGGCACCACCGCGAGTTCGCTCGTCCTCGCGGTCGAGACCGCGATCGTCCAGCCGCGCGTCGTGACGCTGATCAACCTGCGCGCCTCGGGCTATTCGATCGCGGGGTCGGCGACAGAACTGCTCGTGCTCGGCATCGTCTTTGCCTTCGTCACCCTCGCGATCTTGCTCATTTCCTTCTACGTCGCCGCAGGTCTCCGCCTGCCGAGTTGGCAATGGACGCAGCAATATCTGCCCGCTTCGCTGGGCGGCGCGGGGGTTGGCGCGGGGCAGCGCCCGCTGACCCAGCCCGCCGAGCGCGCAGATCCACGCTCGCGCGCCGCGGTGGTCGTCGATGCGGTCGAGGCGATGCAGCGCCGCGAAGCCACTGCCGGCGCCAATGCGGGTGGCGGCCATGATCGCGCCCGCGCGGTCGCCGGTGCCGCCTCCGCCGCCACGGCGTCGCGCAACACCCAGCGCGCGCCGATCGACACAGGAGGCGACGCGCCCACGCGCCGCCGCACCACCGGTCGCAGCTCGACGAGCGGGACCCGGCGGGACACACGCTGATGAAGCAGGATATGAAACAGAACCGCGAAGACTATCTGCAGGCCGCCGAAAGCTGGGGCGCCGACCGGCACGACGAGCTGACCAAATCGCGCCGTACGGCGTGGATCGTCGCCAGCGTCGCGGCGGCGATCGCGCTGTTCGAGGCATTGGCGCTCGTCTTCCTGATGCCGCTCAAGACGGTCGAACCCTATACATTGCTCGTCGATCGCCACACCGGCTATGTTCAGGCGCTCAATCCACTTGAGCCCGCGCGCGTCAATGGCGACACCGCGCTGACGCAAAGCTTCCTCGTCCAATATGTCATCGGGCGCGAGAATTACGACGTCGATTCGGTCCAGAACGATTATCGCAAGGTCGCGCTGTGGTCGGCCGACAGGGCGCGCAGCGACTATCTGGCGCTGATGCAGGCGAGCAATCCCGCCAGCCCGTTCGCCCGCTATCCGCGTAACACCGTCATCGAAGCACAGGTGAAGAGCGTGTCGCCGATCAGCGCCAATGTCGCACTGATCCGCTTCGACACCCGCCGCCGCGACGCCGCGGGCGACTGGCAGCCGGCGCAGAGCTGGGTCTCGACGGTCAAATATCGTTTCACGGGCGAGCCGATGAAGCAGGAGGACCGGGTGTTCAACCCGCTCGGTTTCCAGGTCGTCAGCTATCGCCGCGACGCTGAGATGCTTCCCGCCGCACTGCCCGCCGACACCCGTCCGGCAGTAGCGAACGGCGGAGCGGCCGCCCCGATCGCGGTCGGGAACGAAGTGCTGCCGCAACCGCCGGCGGGTCCGCCGCGCAAAGGCGACGTCGTCAAGGTCCTTCCCAACGGCACACAGGTCACGCTGTGAACCGATTGACGCCCTTGCTGCTGGCGGCGCTGTTCGCGGTGCCGGCGACGGCGCAGATCGAGCCCGAGCCGGTCGGCATCGACGCGTCGATCCAGTCGGTGACTTATGCGGAGGGCAAGGTCGTCCGGCTGACCGCGGCGCTTGGCTATCAGCTGACCGTCGAAATCTCGGCCGACGAGACGATCGAGAATATCGCGGTCGGCGACAGCAGCGCCTGGCAGGTATCGCCGAGCCGCCGCGGCGACCGCATCTTCGTCAAGCCGCTCCAATATGGCATCACCACGAACATGACGGTGGTGACGGGCACGCGCACCTATTTGTTCGAACTCTCTTCCTCGGGCTATGGCGGCCCGGGCGCGGCGCAGATCGTCCGTTTCGCCTATCCCGAAGCGAAGCCGGTGATGACCCCGCCCGACGACCAGCGCGTCGATCAGGGCCTCTACAAGCTCACCGGCACGCGCGAATTGTTCCCCGCCGCGATCAGCGAGGACGGTCAGCGCACCTATATGCAATGGAATGACGATGGCTTGCTGCCCGCCATTTATGTGGTCGACAAATTGGGGCAGGAAGTGCTGGTCGATGCGATGATGCGCGACGGCATATTGACCATCGACGAAGTGGTGCCCAGCCTCGTCTTCCGGCTCGACGGCAAGCTCGCGCGCGCCGTCCGCCGCAGCCCGGCGCGCTCGAAATGACCGAAACCACAACCGCCGCCTCCCCCGAACCCGCCAGCGCGCCCGTCGTCCGCCGTCCGCGTCAGGGGCTGCCGACGCCGCTGCTGGTCGGCGCGGCCTTGCTCGCCGCCGTCATCCTTTTCGTGGCGCTGGAGGCGCGGCGCCAGAATGCCGAGGCCCCCGCGGTTGCGGGTGCCGGAACCGCGACGATCGCCGCGCCGCCACCGCTCGCGCTTCCCGATTATCCCCAGCCGCCGCAATATCTCGCGGTGCCACTGGCGCCCGAGCCCGAAGCGCCGACGCGGGGTGCGCCGCCTCCGCCGCCGCAGATCGTCTATATGCCGCAACCGAACCAGGGACCGCCGCCGGGTTACGACCCGCCGCAGCCGCCGCCGCGCGCGGTGGGTGCCGGCCCCGTGCTCGTCTATGATGGCGGCGCGCCCGGTGCTGCCGCAGGCGGGGCGCAGGACGACGGCAATGGCGCGCCGCGCGCCGGGGCGCTTCCCGAGGCGGGCCGCGTGCGCGCCGGGGTGCTCGCCAATCGTTCGATGACGGTCGTGCAAGGGTCGCTGATCCCCGCCGTGCTCGAGACCCCGCTCGACAGCTCGCGCCCGGGCTTCTCGCGCGCGGTCGTGTCGCGCGATGTGCGCAGCTTCGACGGCAGCCGGGTGCTCATCCCGCGCGGCAGCCGCCTGATCGGCGAATATCGCTCCGAAGCGACGCAGGGCCAGAAACGCGCCTTCATTACCTGGACGCGGCTGATCCGCCCCGACGGCGCGACGATCGCGCTGAACTCGCCCTCGGGCGATCCGCTCGGCCGCGGCGGGCTGAAGGCCAAGGTCAACAGCCATTTCTTCTCGCGCTTCGGCGAGGCGATCCTGCAATCGGTGCTCGACATCGGCGTCAATGCGGCCGCGAGCGCGACCAATTCGCCGGTCGTGATCCTGCCCGGCGGCACCGGCGCCCAGCGCCCGCAGCCCACGACGATCGCCCCGACGCTGAAGGTTGCGCAGGGCACCAGCATCTCGGTGTTCGTCGCGCGCGACCTCGATTTTTCGGGCGTGGAGCGCCGCTGAGATGGGCCATGTCGCGGCCCTGCCCGACGACCGCGTCTATTTCCGCAGTTATCTCGCGCCGCTTGCGCCTTTGCTCGCGCGCGACGACGTCACCGACATCTATGTCAATCGCCCAGGCGAGGCCTGGGCCGAATCGCTGAGCGGCAAGATCGAGACGCACGAGATCCCGGCGCTGACCGAACAGATGCTCGAACGGCTGGCGCGGCAGATTGCGGCGCTGTCGCACCAGGGGATCAACCGCGAGCATCCGTTGCTGTCGGCGACGATGCCCGACGGCGCGCGCGTGCAGATCGTCGCGCCGCCCGCGACGCGGGCCACGATGGTGCTGGCGATCCGCAAGCATGTGTCGCCCGACCTGCGCCTCGAGGATTATGCGGGCAGCGGTGCCTTTGCCGCGACCCGGTCGGGACGCATCGGCGACGCGAGCGATCTCGACCGCAAATTGCACGACCTGCTCGATGCCGGCGATATCCCCGCGCTGCTCCGCACCGCGGTGCAGAGCCGCAAGAATGTGCTGATCTCGGGCGGCACCTCGTCGGGCAAGACGACCTTCCTCAACGCGCTGCTGCGCGAGGTGCCCGAGCGTGAGCGCCTGATATTGATCGAGGATACGCCCGAAATCACCATTCATCATCCGAACGCCGTCGGGCTGCTCGCGGCGCGCAGCGCGCTCGGCGAAACGCATACGACGGCGGAGGATCTGCTCAGCGCCTCGCTGCGCCTGCGCCCCGACCGCATCATCCTCGGCGAGCTGCGCGGGCCCGAGGCCTTCTCCTTCCTGCGCGCGGTCAACAGCGGCCATCCGGGGTCGATGACGACGATCCACGCCGACAGCCCCGAGCGCGCGATCGAACAGCTCACCTTGCTCGTGCTGCAATCGGGCAGCCGCCTCGACCGCGCCGATGTCCATCATTATGTGCGCTCGACGGTGGACGTCTTCGTCCAGCTCGACCGCAGCGGCGGCAAGCGGCATATCAGCGAAGTGAAATTGCGCGAGGGCTGACGGTTACCGCGTCCTCATCAAGGCACGCAGATGGCTATTTCTTGACAACGCCGCCGGTAAAGCTGCCATTCGATTGATTGCCGGCGAATATATTGTCGCGGGCGCTGGCGACCGACGCTCCATCCTGGGTGGCAATCCCCAGCACATTGTTGGTGATGCTGCTGCCCTTCACCGCGACCTGCGCGCCGCTGCCGCGCGCGCCGATGGCTGCCACGATATGGTTGGCGAGAACGACGTCATCGACCTCCAGATCGATCCGACCGGCGCGCGCATCCACAGATATTCCATGCTGGGCAAAATCGAAGCGAGTCGGCGAGGAAGTTCGGACGATCCCGCTCTTCGCCACCACTCCGGTCATCGCCGCTGCCGGCGAGCTGGTGCCGATGGCCACTCCGAAACGGATTGCGCTATCGATTGTCAAATTGCTCAACGCGAAGCGAAAATTTCCGGCAGTTGTCGCGCCCAGGCCGACGCCGCAAAAATTATTAACCGACGTGATATTGTCGACGGTGACCAATGCCACGTTGCGCGCGCCCACGGCGCAGTCGCCGAGCGCATAGAATGTCGAATTGCGGACATGGAGTGCCCCGCCCGAGGTCATCAATATACCGCCCTGCCCGGCCCGGTAATTTCCCTGAATCGTCAGGCCGCTGATGAGGACGGTATCGGTGGGGCCGGCATCGATGATGATGGTCGGAACATATCCCTCATCGGTCTCTACCGCCTCGATGCCGCCGTGCGCGTCATCGCAGATCACCGAGATCGACTTGGTGATGGTGAACATCCCGAACATGCCCGAATCGAGGCAATTGATCTCGCCCCCGGCGGCCGTCTTGCCATGCGCCCCCGCAAAGGTCCGGCACGGCGCCGTCCTGCTACATGGATTGAGGTCGTCGCCGACGCCTGAAACCCAGGTGCGTGTGGCCTGCGCCGATGCTGGCGCGGCAAAGCCAACTGCCAGGGCGAACAAAAGTGCCGCGCCAAGCAGAGCGCCAATGCGAAGGGTCATATCATCCCCGATGTCGAAACGGAAAGGTGTGCATAGGGTCGGCGCCTTCCGACGCCGACCCTGATGCCCGGCTTACTGCTTGGTAGCAGTCGCCGTGAAGCTGCCGTTGTTGTTGTTGCCGACCACCACATTGTCGCCGAAGGTGACGAGATTGCCGCCGGTCAGCGAACGGACGCCGTTGCCATTCTGGGTGATCGTGTTGCCGCTGGCGTTGACGGTCGCCAGCGCGTCTTCGGACATCACACCGGTGCTGCCGTTACCGCTCACGACCGAGTCGGTCAGCGTGACGTTGACCGTGCCACCGCCGGGCGCCGAGCGGGCATAGACCCCGATCTGGCTGTCGACGATTTCACTGCCCGAGATCGCACCCTTGACGCTCGAACCCGCGGCGCTCGCGTCGATGCGGATGCCGCCGCGGTTGTTGTCGGCGATTTTGGTGTTGGCGATCAGGAGGTTCACCGCCACGCCGGCGCCCGGCTGCACCTGCACGCCGCCGGTAACGCCCGACGCAGCGCCGTTGTCGATGATCGTGACGTTTTCGAGCGTCAGCGACGAACCGCTTGTCGTCGTCGACTGGAAATTGATCCCAAAGCCGCCGCCGCGGAAACCGCGGATGACCGAATTACGGATGTGCAGGCCGGCCCCGGTGTTGAAGCGCACGCCGTTGACCCCGGCACCGAACCCCTGAAGGTCGAAACCGCTGAGCAGCACGACGTCGTTCACGCCTGCGGAGATGTTGATGCCGTTGCCGCCCGACGCCAGGATGCCGTTAAGTTCGCCTTCGCAGATCAGCGAGATCGCCTTGGTGATCGTCACCGCACCGAAACCGCCCGGATCGAGGCAGTTGATCTCTCCGCCCGCGGCGGTCTTCGAAATCGCACCGGCGAAGGTCTTGCACGGCGCGGTGCGGCTGCACGGATTGGCGTCGTCGCCGACGCCCGAAATCCAGGTGCGCGTCGCCTGCGCCGAAGCGGGCGTTGCGAGCGGAATGGCGAGCATCGCCACAAAGGCGGCGAGCAGGCCGCGCAACATATATCTGGTCATCGAATATCCCCCAATGATCGCCCCGATCGGCCATCGGCGCATGCCGTTCGGTCGAGGCAGTTTTCCCACTGTGCCGCGAGGAAGCTGAAATCTGCGGCGCCACCCTATATGGCGGCGCTTTCCTGCCGGGCACGGAGAATCGCGAGCCCCCACGAGGCCGCGCTCTCCTGTCGGGAGCATGGCAGCATATCGGGTGCCTAGCAAGCGCTTAACCATGAGGGCGCGCGCCCTTAAACGCAAGACAACTGCTTGTCTTTACTCGATTTCTCTCGGTTATGGCGGTTTCGGGCACGCGCAGGGGTTGCCAGATCGCAGGAGCGCCGCTAGGGGCGTCTGCCTCAGCGAGGAGAGTTGGCTGAGTGGTCGAAAGCGTCGCACTCGAAATGCGAAGTGCCGGCAACGGTACCGAGGGTTCGAATCCCTCACTCTCCTCCATTTTTCCCATCATCGACCAAAGATGGGTGGCGCACCGCCCCGGACGGTTCCGGGGCGGCCGCACCGATCGCTAGGCGCCCGGAATGACGATCGCCGGCGCGGCGAGCGCGGCGACGATCAGCCCGATGACGAAGAACAATGCGATCGCGACGAGGACGACGACGGCGGTATAGCCGATCGCCTTGTCCTGCGGCGCCTTCATCAGGATCGGGAGCCCCAAGTAGAGCAGATACAGGCTGTAGAGGCCGACGACCCCCAGGACGGCGAGCGCCGGGATCAGGCCGAAAATGCCGGCGAGCCAGGCAGCGGTCCACGAATAGGCCGAAACCTTCAGCGCCTGGATCTGGTTCTTCTGACCGCCGAAGGTCGGCGCCAGCCCGTCGATGACCAGCGCGACAATATATATGCTGACCAGCGTCAAGCCATAGGACAAGATCGACTGGAGCACCGCGCCGACGAGCGGCGGGCGATAGGTGACGCCGAACAGGCTATAGCCGAAGACCTGTCCGCCGAGCAACTGCGCGATCGGGCCGATCGCCGCGAGAACCAGCACATAGGGCCTGTAGATCGACTGGGTGGTCGCGGGCTCGGCGTCGATCGCCGCCCAGGTCTCTTTCGGCTTGAGGATGATATCCTTGGCGCGCGCGATAACCCCCGGCGCCGGGGTACCGGGCTGGATGGGGTCGCCAAAAGGTGTGTCGTTCATGCAATGCCCTTCCCTTGTTGCCAATCAGGACGGCCCGGAATCCGACGTCGAACAGGCGGAGGCCGCGCGAACAACCTAACCCAAACGACGAAGCCGTCTATAATCTTCGTCACAGCGAATTCGGCGAGCCGAGTGTAACGGGCTTGAAACATGCGTGAATAGCCATAGATTGGACCGATGATGCCCGAATCCCCGACCGAATTTTCCGGCTCCGCGCAAAAGCCCGCCGCCCCGCTGATCGACCGTGCGCGCTTCGCGCCCGGCGACATCGTGCGGCACCGCATGTTCGATTTCCGCGGCGTCGTGTTCGACATCGACCCGGTCTTCGCGAACAGCGACGAATGGTATGAGGCGATCCCCGAGGGCATGCGCCCGGCGAAAGAGCAGCCCTTCTACCACCTGCTCGCCGAAAACGAGGACAGCTCGTACATCGCCTATGTCAGCCAGCAGAATCTGGTGGCCGACGGCGAACGCGGCCCGGTCGACCATCCGCAGATCGACGCGATGTTCGAAGGCCTCGAACAGGGGCGGTACAGGCTGCGCGCGATCCACCGCCACTGATTCGGATAGCTACGCCTTGAGCTTCCAGCCCGAGGCGAGCAGGCGATAGGTGAGTACGCCCAGCACGACATTGACGCCGACAAGCGCGAGGATCGCGGTCAGGATAGGGTTCGCAATCGTCGAATCGACCGTGCCGATGAAGCCGTAGCGAAAGCCCATGATCGCATAATAAACGGGGTTGGCGTGGGCGACGCCCTGGAACGCCGGCGCCAGCCGGTCGATCGCATAAAAGGTGCCCGACAGCAGCGCGAGCGGGGTCACGACGAAGTTGGTCACCGCGGCGGCATGGTCGAACTTCTCGGCCCATACCGAAGTGATCAGCCCCAGAAAGCCGAGCATCGACGCGCCGAGCACGCCGAAGGCGACGACCGCCCACAAATGGTCGGGCAGGATATGCACGCCGGGCCAGAGCAGCATCGCCAGCCACAGCGCAAAACCGACGAGGATCGCGCGCGTCACTGCGGCGCCGATCAGCGCGATGATGAGTTCGCCGACCGCGAGCGGCGGCATCAGATAATCGACGATCGTCCCCTGAATCTTGCCGACGAGCAGCGAGAAGGAACTATTTGCGAAGCTGTTTTGCAGCATCGCCATCATGATCAGTCCCGGTGCCACGAAATCGGCGAAGGGCACCCCGATGACGGTCCGCCCTGCCCCGCCGAGCGCGACGGTGAAAATGACCAGGAAAAGAAGCGTCGTGATCGCCGGTGCCCAGATAGTTTGCAGCTGCACCTTGAAAAAGCGCCGCACCTCTTTGACATATAGGGCCTGCATGCCGGGCACGTTGAGCGTCCGGATATGCGGAACGCCCGGCTCCGCAAAAGGCGGGGTCGCGGCGAAATCACCCGATACTGGGCCCGAGTCGGGGCGCGAAATTTGGGGCTGGTCGTTCATGGCGTTCTCGCCTATCGCCTCCCCGACTTTCCCGCAAGCCGGGCAACGACGGCCGCGTTCCTCAGGGAGCCGCCGGACCGCCCGCATGGCGGTTTGATGAGGATTTGAAGAATGTCTTGGACCGACGAGCGCATCGAGCAGCTGCGCAATATGTGGGAAAAGGGGCTGACCGCCAGCCAGATCGCCGACGAACTCGGCGGTGTCAGCCGCAATGCGGTGATCGGCAAGGCGCATCGCCTGGGCCTGAAATCGCGTCCGTCGCCCGTGAAGGCGACCGAGAAGGCCAAGCCCGCGAAGGTCGCGGCGCCTGCCGCGCCCAAGCCCGCAGCCCCGCCGCCCGCGCCGCGCGCTGCCGCACCCGCACCGGCACGCCCGGTCGCGGCTGTTCGCCCCGAACCCAAGCCCGCGCCGGAAGCCGACAGCGATGAAGAGGATGGCGTCGAAGCCGAAGCGCCGCGCAAGCCCGACGCCCCGCGCATCGTCTCGATCGGCCCCGGCGGCTTTATCCGCCAGGGTCCCGGCGACCAGCAGGCTCCGATTCCGCCGGCGCCGCCGCGCCGCCTGGTGCCCGCCAAGCCGAGCCCCGAGATCGCCGACAAGACGACCCTGCTCGACCTCAACGACCGCATCTGCCGCTGGCCGATGGGGCATCCGGGCGAGCCCGACTTCCACTTCTGCGGCGTCGCGGTGAACCCGGGCTTCCCCTATTGCGTCGAGCATTGCGGCCGCGCCTATCAGGCCCAGCTGCCGCGCGGCACGCGCCGCCCGCCCCCGCCGCCGCCGTTCGGAGGCCCGCGGGTCCGTTGAGCTGCGTCCCTTGAGGTCGTTTACGCAGGATTTCGCTTTCGCCCGCGCGCTCGGCCTCCGCATGGTCGAGCGCGGCGAGGGCCGCTGCACGATGGCGATCGAGATCAACGCCGCGCAGCATTTCAGCCCGCAAGGCGCCGCGCATGGCGGCGTCGCCTATGGCCTGGCCGATTCCGCCATGGGTGGCGCGGTCACCAGCCTGCTACCCGACGACCGATGGTGCGCGACGCTGGAAATCAAGTTCAACTATCATGTCCGCGTCGTCGAAGGGTTGCTGACCTGCGAAGCCTCCGTTCTCCACAGCGGAAAGCGCATCGCCAATGTCGAGGCGCGGCTCTATCAGGGGGGCCGGCTGGTCAGCAGCGCCAATGGCAATTTCGCGATTTTTGCCGCACCGACCGCCTGATAGGGAAAAGGCGCCGAACCGCTTGCCGGTCCGGCGCCTCCCTTAAATCTTCCGCAGTTTGCCAACCATCTAGAAGCGGAAGTTCAAACTCGCGCGCACGCTGTGGGTACGAAATTTATCGTCGCCCCGCTTCATGTCGGTGCCGCCGCCATTGAGCAAGAAGGGGTTGGTCGGCGGTGCGGTACCCGGCCCGACATTCACGACGAAATCATCGTCCTGGATGTCGGTGTAAAGATATTCGAGACCGAGCGAGATATTCCTGGTGAGCATCGCCTCGGCGCCGCCGCCCGCGACATAGCCCCAGCCGTTGGTCCGGCCATTGTCGGCGAAGCTGTTGACGCTGTTGGTGGTCGAGAATCTATTGTCGAGCTTCGCATAGGCGCCGCCACCCGTCGCATAGAAGAGCACCCCGCCGCCCGGCGTATAGCCCGCCCGCAGCCGCGCATTGGCCTGATAATCGGCCGAGCGGTTGAAGCGATAGGTGGCGGGGGTCGACGAAAAGCCCGTCACGCTGTCGCTGGCTTCGCTGCGGCCGCCTTCGAGCACCGCGCCGACGACGAAATTGCCCATGCGCTTGTCGTAACCGAGCTTGCCGAAATATTCGAAGCCGTCCTTGTCGTTGCGACAGTTCAGATTGGCGGTGCCGGTCGGCGAACCCCCGCAGAAGCCGGGCAAAAAGGCATCCACGCCGCCCGACGTGTTGACCGTATCGCCGAACGTTCCGTCGCGGTTGGTGTCGAATACCAAGGTTTCGCGGCCGTCGTTCGGCTGGACCGTGTAGCCGCCGGTGACGCCGACATAGGGGCCGTCAAAGTCCTGCGACGCGTCGCGTTCGGTCTGGGCGAAGGCCGGGGTGGCGAGCGTGATCGCCGCCGCCGAAGCAGCGAGGAGAGAGAGGATTTTCATGATTTAACTCCACTTTTTGAATGACTTTGCGTCAGCGGAAGAACCCGGCCCGCACAGCGGAAGTTCCGCCCCGTTCGGAAAACGGGATGAAGCGAGCCGGCGTGGTGCGTCGCAACGGGTCTCGAAATCGGCGCTCGACGCTACGCCTTCGGCGCCGATCTTTTGATCGCGGCGGGCGCGAAGGCGATCGATCCGGTCGCCGATACGGTGAAGCGATAGGCCTCGTTCATCCCCTTCTTGCCGCTGTGGGTGAAAGCCAGAACCCGCTCGCCGTCGGTGCGGATATGGACGATGCCGAAATTGGTCCGTTCGAACCCTTCGAACCGCCGTTCCGGGTTGCCATCACGCGCGGGCTGCATCACGGTGCCGCGATAGGCGAAAAAGGCGGCAAGTTCGGTATTGAAGATCACCGCCGGCGTGCCCCGCGATGCCTGGCCCAGCGCCGCCATCAGCGTCGCGCGCGGGTGGATATATTCCTTGGCCTCGCTCTCGTCGCCCGACGAGATCAGCGACACCACCGAGCTCGCCTCGCGCAGATAGGCCATTTCGAAATCGGCGGCGCCATGGTGCGGCACCTTCAATATCTCGGCGGTCAAGGACGCCTGCGGCATCGCCTGCCGCAGCATCGCCATCGATTCATGATTGAGGTCGCCGGTCAACAGGAAGCGGACATTGCCATAGCGCATTCGGAAACTGATCGAATGGCCGTTGATCGTATGCGACGCCGACACCGATCCGCCGGTCGGCGGCACCGTCCCGGTCATCAGGCTGGCGTCATCGGGCGGGTCGCGGAAAAAGCGTAGCGCCGGACTACCATCCACGGTCTCCGAAATCGGCCCGTGCAATTCGACGAACACGCCCTCCTGGGCCAGAAAATCGAAGGCGTCGCCCTGCAAATGGTCGATCCGCCGCACCGCGATCGGGGCCCCGGTCGCCGCCTGCGTCCGCGCATCCCAATGGTCGAGCGTCGCGCACCAGGTGGCGAACGGGCCGTTGCGGTCGATTTCGGCGACCGTGCGCGGATCGTCGGCGAGTTCGGTCGCGAAGCTGATCCCGCCGACCTTCTTGCTCGCGCCGAACATCTCGGCATCGGGACGTCGCGCGCCGCCGGGCTTGGTCGTCGGTCGCTTGACCAGGCCGTTGTGGAACACCCGCTTCGGCGCCAGGAACAGCGCCTTGCCGGGCCGCGTGTCGGTTTCGGATTTGCGGATATCGGTGAGCCCGTCGAAATGATCGGCGTCGCCATGGGTGACGATGATCGCATCGACGATCTTCGGCGCCGCCGCGCTGCTGTTCGGAAAGCGCGTCGCGGCGTGCCGCGCGAACAATTTATTATCGCCGCCGTCGATGAAGATCGTCTGGCCGCCGGCGGTTTCGATGATCATGCCGTCGCCCTGCTGGACGTCGATCATCGACAGGCGCAGGATCGGGGTAGATCGCAGCGCCGTCCGCGCGTCGACGAAGCCGCTCCATGCCTGGCCGAACTGCCCGACCATCGACACGCGCATCTTGCCCGCGACATCGCCCGCCGGATCGCGCTCGACGGCATCGCCCCAATAATGTTCCCAGGTCGAGCCGTCGTCGCGGCGCAGCAGCACGATATCGTCGTCGAGATAGTCGGTCATGGCACCCCTCCTCCGCCGTCAATCCAGTCTAGCACCCCGCCGATGACAAGTATGGGACGAAAGCGCCACGGATGCCCTTGCCACCGCGACTCCCCGCCCCCTATAGCATGGCCATGAGTCACGATTTGTTCGACGGCAACACGCCCGCCACCGACAGCTACAACGCCTCGCAGATCGAGGTTCTCGAAGGCCTGGAACCGGTGCGCCGCCGCCCCGGCATGTATATCGGCGGCACCGACGAGCGCGCGCTCCACCACCTTGCCGCCGAAGTGATCGACAACAGCATGGACGAGGCGGTCGCGGGGCACGCGAGCCGCATCGAAATCACCCTCGACGCCGGGAACCGCCTGACCGTCGTCGACAACGGCCGCGGCATGCCGGTCGACCCGCATCCCAAATTCCCCGGCAAGTCGGCGCTGGAAGTCATCATGACCATGCTCCACTCGGGCGGCAAGTTCGAGGGGAAAGCCTATGCGACATCGGGTGGCCTCCACGGCGTCGGAGTCAGCGTCGTCAACGCGCTGTCGGTCGACACGGTGATCGAGGTTGCGCGCAACAAATTGCTGTACCGCCAGCGTTTCTCGCGCGGCGCCCCGCAGGGCGGGCTCGAGGAGCTCGGGCCGACGCCGAACCGGCGCGGCACCAGCGTGTCCTTCGTTCCCGACACCGAGATATTCGGCGACCATGGCCGCTTCAAACCCCAGCGCCTCTATCGCATGGCGCGGTCGAAGGCCTATCTGTTCGCGGGTGTCGAGATCCGCTGGAAATGCGCGCCCGAACTGATCGGCGACGATACGCCCGCCGAAGCGACCTTCCAGTTCCCCGGCGGCCTCGCCGATCATTTGAAGGAACAGATCGGTACGCGCGAATGCGCGACCGCCGAGCCCTTCATCGGGCGCCAGGATTTTCCGAACGATCAGGGCCGCGCCGAATGGGCGATCGCCTGGCCGCTCTGGTCCGACGGATCGTACAGCTGGTATTGCAACACCATCCCGACGCCCGCGGGCGGCACGCATGAGGCGGGGCTTCGCTCGGCGCTGACCAAGGGGCTGCGCGCCTTCGGCGAGCTGATCGGGCAGAAAAAGGCGGCGCAGATCACCGCAGAGGACGTGTTCAACGGCGGCGAGATGATGCTGTCGGTCTTCATCCGCGACCCGCAGTTCCAGAGCCAGACCAAGGACCGCCTCTCCAGTCCCGAGGCCGCGCGCCTCACCGAAAATGCGGTGCGCGACCATTTCGATCATTTCCTGTCGGACAATATGGACCGCGGCCGCGCGCTGCTCGGCCTGATCCTCGAACGCATGGACGAACGCCTCAAGCGCAAGGCCGAGCGCGAGGTCAAGCGTAAGACCGCCACCAGCGGGCGCAAGCTGCGCCTGCCCGGAAAACTTACCGACTGCGCCAATGACGGGCCCGAGGGCACCGAATTGTTCATCGTCGAAGGCGACAGCGCCGGCGGCAGCGCCAAGCAGGCGCGCGACCGCAAGACGCAGGCGATCCTGCCGATCCGCGGCAAGATTTTGAACGTCGCCAGCGCCAGCGCCGACAAGATCCGCGCCAACACCGAGATCGCCGACCTCGCGCTCGCGCTCGGCTGCGGGATGCGCAAGGACTGCGATTCCGACCGGCTGCGCTACGAAAAGATCGTCATCATGACCGACGCCGACGTCGACGGCGCGCATATCGCGACCTTGCTGATGACCTTCTTTTTTCAGGAAATGCCCGACATCGTCCGCAATGGGCATGTCTATCTCGCGCAGCCGCCGCTCTATCGCCTGACCGCTGGCAGCACCTCGGCCTATGCCCGCGACGACGCGCATCGCGCCGAGATCGAAGCGACGCTGTTCAAGGGCAAGAAGGTCGAGGTCGGCCGCTTCAAAGGCTTGGGAGAAATGAACCCCAACCAGTTGAAAGAAACGACAATGGACCCAGCGACGCGCTCGATGCTGCGCGTCACGCTGCCGCAGGAATATGAGGAGCGGCATCTGGTGAAGGACCTCGTCGACCGGCTGATGGGCAAGCATCCCGAGCATCGTTTCCAGTTCATCCAAGCCAATGCCGCGAGCCTCGACGAGGCAGCGATCGATGCCTGACGATCGCTCACGCCCTGCTTCGACGACACTCTATCGCACGGGATCCCTCGCAGTTTTGATGCTGGCGGCTACATTCGGAGCGTCTCCGTCAAAGGCGAATGATGGCGCCGAACTCGATCTGGCTCGACTTCACCTTTTTCCGTCTGAAGCGATTCGGGTCGGCGAGACGAAGAAACGCAAATCGTTCGACAGCAATCGCAGGATCAGCAGCAAATCATATCCGGTCGCACTTTCCTACGGCGACGCATCCGTTACGGTTTTGGGATATGATTCCAACTCTGAAACGATGACGTATCGGGTCGACAAAAATCTGATCGAGCGGCCCGCCGGCGTGCAGTGGGTCACATCGTCGGGGTATCTTGGATAAACGATGCTCATCTACGAATGATCGCCTCTGCCGACTTGTGCGACCCGCCGCGCCGCCGCCCTGCTCCGCGCCCAGATCGACCGCGCGGCCACGACAGGAGATACCGAATGAAGCCCCTTCATGCTACGCTACTCGCCGCCGCGATGCTCTTCCCCGGCGCCGCCGCTACGGCGCAGCAGACACCCGAAACCGCCGCCGCGGCGGCCACGGCCTTCGACCGCCGTGCCGCCCAGCTGGTCGATCTCCTGACCGGCAAGATCGCGTTCGGCGACTATTTCGACGCCAGCTTTCAGGCGGTGCTGCCCGAGGCGCAGTTCAGGGCGGTGAATACCAGCCTGGTCGCGCAATATGGCCAGCCGGTGGCCGTCGAAAAGGCGACCTCGACCGACGGGCGCTCGGGCATCGTGCTCCTGCGCTTCGAGCGCGGCGTCGCGACGATATTGCTCGACGTGACCGCCGCGGCCGACCAAAAAGTGTTCGGCCTGCGCGTCACGGGCTTTGCGGTCAGCGGCGACAGTTTCGACAAGGTCGCCACCGAGATCGGCGCGCTGCCGGGTAGCACCGGATTCCTCGTCGCGGAGGTCGAGGGCAACGGCTTCAAACCGCTTGCCGCTGCCCGCCCCGACCGCCAATTCGCGATCGGCTCGACCTTCAAACTCTATATTCTCGACGAATTGGCGGCACAGGTGGCGGCCGGGCAACGGAAATGGTCCGACGTCGTGCCGCTGTCGCACGCCAGCTTCTCGTCGGCGGGAACCGCCAACTGGCCCAAGGACATGCCGGTCACGCTGCAAACGCTCGCCAACTGGATGATTTCGGTCAGCGACAATGGCGCGACCGACACGCTGATCCACCTGCTCGGCCGCGAGAGGATCGAGGCGCGGATGACGGCCGCGGGGCACAGCGATCCGTCGCGCAACATCCCGTTCCTGACGACCGTTGAAGCCTTTGCGCTGAAAGGCAATAATTTCACCGCCGAACGCGCCGCCTTCATCGCTGCGAACGACAAGGCGCAGCGCAAGCTGCTCGATGCCGACAAGGACCGCCTGATCCTGGCCAATGTCGATGGCGTCAGCTTCGGCGGCGCGCCGCGCTTCATCGACAGTCTGGAATGGTTCGCCAGCCCCGACGACATCGCGCGCGCCTTCATCGACCTGCGGGCGCGCAAGTCGGACACGGCGATGTCGGTGATGGCGATCAACAACGGCGTCGGCCCCGCCGCGGGCACCGACTGGTCCTATCTCGGCTACAAAGGCGGCTCCGAACTCGGCGTGCTGTCGATGAGCCTGCTCGGCCAGCGCAAGAGCGACGCCAAATGGTTTGTGGTCACGATGAGCTGGAACAATGCCGATGCCGCGGTCGAAACCGACAAGATGGTCGGCCTGGTCACGCGGTTGCTGGCGCTGGCGGCCAAATAGGCCTCAGGCCGCCGTCAACGCCGCGACCAGCGCCTTGACCTTCGCCTGCCGCCACTGCGGGGTCGGCGCGACAAGCCAGTAGCCGCGCTTCACGGCGAAGGCTTCGCGAACCAGCCGCACGCGGCCCGACGCGATATCGGCCTCGGCGAGCATCGCGGGAACATTGGCCTGCCCCAGCCCGTTGGCGGCGGCGTCGATCGCGAGGCCCGCGTCGCCTAGCCGCAGGGCGGGTTCGCCATCCTCGACCGGGCAACCGGGCCAGGCGATCCGCGTGTCGCTTTCGCTTCCGGGTCCCGCGACAGTGACCATCATCGCTTCGGCCAATGCGATCCCCTCATGGTCGCCCGCGCCGTCGGTCCAGAAGATCGCGAGGTCGAGGTTCGCTTCGGTAAAATCAATCCCGCCATCGGCCGACACCAGGGTGAAGCGCACATCGGGGGCCTGCTGGCTGTAGCGCGCAAGCCGCGGCGCCAGCCATTTGGCGGTCAGGTCGCGCGGCGCGGCGATGGTCAGCGATTGCGACGATTGCCCCGCCTGCATCGCGCGCACCGATTCCTCGAACTGCAGGAAACCGTGGCGCAGCGCATCCAACCCTGCCTCGGCCTCGCCCGTCAGTTCCAGCCCCTTGGGCGTGCGGCGGAACAGGACGACCCCCAGCATATCCTCGAGCGCGCGGATCTGTTGCCCTACCGCGGCGGGGGTCACCGCCAGTTCGTCGGCGGCGCGCGTGAAGCTCAGGTGGCGGGCCGCTGCATCGAACACGCGCAGCGCGTTGAGCGGTAAATGGGTGCGTTTCATGGCGCGGTCGCGGGCATCGTCAGCGGGAAGTGCGGGATCGCGACGAGCAAATGCGCGCCGTCCTCGACCTCCAGGTCATAGCTGCCGATCATCGACCCTTCCGGCGTCGGCAATGGGCACCCCGATACATAGTCGAACGCAGCGCCGGGCGCGATGATCGGCTGTTCGCCGACCACGCCTTCGCCCTCGACCTCGCTGACCTGGCCATGGCCGTCGACGATGCGCCAGTGGCGGCTGATCAGCTGCACCATCTGTTCGCCATGATTTTCGATCCGCACATGATAGGCCCAGAACCAGCGGCTGAGCGAGGGGTGCGATTGTTCGGGCAAATAGCTCACGGCAACGCGCACGGTGATCGAACCCGTCGTCTCGGCATGGGGAAAGAAGGAGTCGATCATCACCGCCGCAAGTTCGCCTAAAGCCCGACCTTGGTCAATGCCTGGTCCAGATCGGCGATCAGGTCGCGCGAATCCTCCAGTCCGATATTGATCCGCAGCATGCCCTCGACCACCCCCATGTCGGCACGCGCCTCGGCGCTGACGCTGTAGTGCGTCGTCGAGGCGGGATGGCAGCACAAGCTACGCGAATCGCCGATATTGTTCGAGATATCGACCAGTTCGAGCGCGTTAAGCATCGCCATCGCCTGCTCGCGGCCTTCGAGGATGAAGGAAAAGATCGGTCCGCACGCCTCCATCTGGCTCATCGCCAGATTATGCTGCGGGTGGCTGGCGAGGCCCGGATGCAGGATCTTTGGCACCCGCTTTTCGACGAACTTGCCGACCGCGAGCGCATTTTCGGACTGGCGCCGCGCGCGCAGGTCGAGCGTTTCGAGCCCCTTCAGCACGACCCAGGCATTGAAGGGCGACAGGTTCGGCCCGGTGTTGCGCTGAAAGGGCAGCAGCACGTCATTGATGAACTTTTCAGTGCCGCACACCGCGCCGGCGAGCACCCTGCCCTGCCCGTCCATCAGCTTGGTCGCCGAATAAGCGACGACATCGGCGCCGAAATCGAGCGGGCGTTGCAGCACGCTGGTCGCGAACGCATTGTCGACGACGCTGGTGATGCCATGCGCTTTCGCAAGGCCGCACACATGCTTCATATCGACGATATCCATCGTCGGGTTGGCGGGGGTTTCAAAGAAGAATACCTTGGTGTTCGGCTTGATCGCCTTTTCCCAGGCGTCGTTGTCGCGCCCGTCGATGACCGTCGTTTCGATCCCGAAGCGCGGGCAGAGCTGATCGACGAGCCAGCGGCACGACCCGAACGCCGCCTTTGCCGCGACGATATGGTCGCCCGCCGACAATTGGCACAGCAGCGCGGTGGTCATCGCCGCCATGCCCGTGGCCTGGGCCCGGCACGCCTCGGCGCCTTCCATCAGCGCGATCCGCTCCTCGAGCATAGCCACCGTCGGGTTCTGCAGGCGCGAATAGGTCATGCCCTGTTCTTCGCCGGCAAATCGCGCCGCGACGGTCTCGGCGTCGTCATAGGTATAGCCCGAGCTGAGGAAGAGCGCCTCCGAGGTCTCGCCATGCTCGCTGCGCCAGGTGCCGCCGCGCACCGCCTGCGTGGCCGGGTGCCATTGGCGGGTTATTCTGCGGTCGAGGCCGGTATCTTTTTTCATCGCATCTATCCGTACTCTAGTTCTTCAGCGCCGCAACGACCGCGTCGCCGAGCGCGACCGTGCCCAGGGTTCCGCCGAGATCAGCGCTGCGGCAACCATCGGCCAGCACCTTGGCCACGGCTGCCTCGATCCGCGCCGCGCTCGCTTCGTCGCCGCCCGAATGGCGCAGCAGCATCGCCAGTGACAAGATCATCGCCAGCGGGTTGGCGATGCCCTTGCCGGCAATGTCGGGGGCGCTGCCGTGGATCGGCTCGTACAGCCCCTGCTTGCCCTCGCTGAGCGACGCCGAGGCGAGCAGCCCGATCGATCCGACGCACATCGATGCCTGGTCGGACAGGATATCGCCGAACAGATTGCCGGTGACGACGACGTCGAACTGCCCAGGATTGCGCACCAGCTGCATCGCGGCATTGTCGACATACATATGGCTGAGCGTCACGTCGGGATAGTCGGCCGCCACCTCGATCACGACATCGCGCCACAGCTGCGAGGTTTCCAGCACGTTCGCCTTATCGACCGAACAGAGCCGCCCCTTGCGCCCTTGTGCTGCCTTTAAAGCAACATGCGCGATGCGCCGTACTTCGCTTTCGCTGTACGCCATGATGTCATAACCCTCGCGCTCGCCGCTGGCCGTCGTACGCGTGCCCTTCTCGCCGAAATAGACGTCGCCGTTGAGTTCGCGGACGATCAGCAGGTCGATCGCCGACGCGACCTCGGGCCGCAATGCAGAGCTATCCTCAAGGCCAGCGAACAGCTTGGCGGGCCGAAGGTTGGCGAACAGGCCGAGTTCGGAGCGCACCCCCAGAATCGCCTGCTCGGGTCGCAGGTGGCGTTCGACATTGTCGAAACGCGGATCGCCGACCGCACCGAACAGGATGGCATCGCTGGCCTTGGCCTTGGCAAGCGTCTCGGGCGGCAGCGGGTGGCCGGTCGCCTCATAGGCCGCGCCGCCGACGAGCGCGCGGTCGAGCGTCACCGGAAGCGCGAGCGCGGCGAGTATTTTTTCCGCCTCGACCATGATCTCGGGACCGATACCGTCTCCGGCCAGCAAGAGGATCTGCAACGCTTCGCCCTTTCGTCTCTCGCGAGCCGCTTAGACAGCGGCGAAGCGTCACGCAACCGCCCTGCCCAGCCGATCCAGCAATCTTTCCCTAACGCACAGCAAGTCGCGGTTGCGCCCCTCAATCAGGTCGCGGTCCAGGAAATGGCCGGTGATCGCCAGCCCGTCGAGCACGTCCTCCATCGACTCGACCGCTCCCGCGCCGAGCAGAAAGGCCGGCAGGCGGAGCAGGCGCTCCTCGTAACCGACCGCCGCCTCGACACTTACGGCCCCGCCCGACTTCGGGCTGACGAAAGCCAGATGGTTTCGCGACCCCGTGACCACACACTCGTCTAGATCGAGCCCGAACCCGAGTTCGGCCAAAAGCAACAGCTCGTAACGCGCAAGTGCCGCGGCCCATTGGCGTGCCGATGGCGCCACGCCGATCGCATCGAGCAGGCCCGACAGCGCCGCATAGAGTGCCGGATAGGGCTGGCTGTCGGGGAGGATGGCGGCCGTTGCGCTCGTCACCCAGTCGATCGCCGCCGCGGGCAAGGGTTCCGCCAGCAGCGGGGCCCGGCTCGCGAGTAATTCCGCCGTCGCCCCCGCCAACTGCTCCTCGGTCCGTGCTCGCAGTTCGAGCGCGACCAGATTGCCCGGCATCAGGATCGGCCTCAGCCGCCGTGAGCGCCCGCCGCGCACATAACCCGCGACCAGCCCGGCCTCTTGGGTCAAGGCGCGCAGGATCGCGCCATGCTCGCCATGCGCGCGCACCCCACAGACGATCGCCTCGGCGCTCAGGCTGGCCAAAGCACCATCTGCGTCTGCGTCACCAGAGCGACATCGGCGCCCTCCTCGGTGCGAATGCGCGTCTGCCACACCGACACCCGCTTGCCGATCTTCACCGGCGTCGCTTCACCGACCAGCACCGACCCGACCGGCCCGCCGCCTAGAAAATTGGTCTTGCTCTCGATCGTCGTCGTCCCGCTGGCGCCTTCGGGCAGAGTCAGGAACGCGCCGACCGCGCCGAGACAGTCGGCAAAAGCCATGATCGCCCCGCCGTGGACGATATTCCCCGCAGTGCAGATTTCAGCCCGCACCGGCAGCTTGCCCGCGACACGCTCGCTCGTCCCCTCGTGGATCGTAACCCCCAAAGTGCCCGCCAGCGGCATCATCGCGCCAAAATCCATCGCACCTCTCTCCTCACCGTCCTGCATGGTAGAAGTCATAAACCGCCTGCGCCACCGCCGCGCTGACCCCCGGCGCCTTCCGCAGGTCCTCCAGGCTGGCGCCGCGCACCGCGCGGCCTGTGCCGAAATGCATCAGCAGCGCCTTCTTGCGCGCCGGGCCGATGCCCGGCACCTCGTCGAGCGGCGACGACCCCATCGCCTTGGCGCGCTTTGCCCGATGCGCCCCGATCGCGAAGCGGTGTGCCTCGTCGCGCAGCCGCTGGATATAGAAGAGCACCGCATTGTTCGGCGGCAGGGTGAATTCGCGCCCATCGGGATGATAGAAGGTCTCGCGTCCGGCATTGCGGTCGGGTCCTTTCGCCACACCGATATACGTCAGATCGTCGATCCCCAGTTCGGCGAGCACCGCGCCCGCCGCCGACACCTGTCCCTTGCCCCCGTCGATCAGCACCAGATCGGGCCATTCGCCCTTGGTCCGCTCGGGATCCTCCTCGATCGCGCGGGCGAAGCGGCGCTGAAACACCTCCGCCATCATTGCGAAATCGTCGCCCGGCTGCGTTTCGGCGCGCTTGATGTTGAACTTGCGATAGGCGCCCTTGATCCAGCCCTCGGGTCCCGCGACGACCATCGCGCCAAGCGCATTGGTGCCCTGGATATGGCTGTTGTCATAGATCTCGATCCGCTGCGGCGGGTTGTCGAGGTCGAACAGGTCGGCCAGCTCGCGCCCTAGCTTTGCCTGGCTGCTGCTCTCGGCGAGCCGCCGGTCGAGTTCCTCGCCCGCGTTGCGCACCGCCTGCTCCAGCAAGCGCCGCCGGTTGCCGCGCTGCGGCACGCTGATCTCGACCTTGCGTTCGCCCAGCGCGCCGAGCGCCTCGGTGAGCAAGGCACATTCCTCGGGCTCGCGATCGACGAGGATCAGCTTCGGCGGCGGCACGCCTTCGTAGAATTGCATCAGGAAGCTCGCCATCACCTCTGCCTCCGGCACGCCCGATATATGCGCCGGAAAGAAGCTGCGATGCCCCCAATTCTGCCCGCCGCGGATGAAGAAGCCCGCGATGCACAGCTGCCCGCCCTTCGCCGCCAGCGCGAACACGTCGGCATCGCCCAACCCGTCGGCATGGACCGACTGGCTGCCCTGGATGAAGGTCAGCGCCTTCAGCCGGTCGCGCACGATCGCCGCGGTCTCGAAATCCATGGCCTCGGCGGCCTGCGTCATCGCGTCGCCCAGCCTTTTCTGGACCGCGATCGAGCGCCCTTCGAGGAAATCCTGCGCATCCCCGACGAGCCGGGCATAATCCTCTGTCGAGATGCGGTCGACGCACGGCGCGCTGCACCGCTTGATCTGGTACAGCAGGCAGGGTCGCGAGCGGTTGGCGAAAAAACTGTCGGTGCAACTGCGCAGCAGGAAGGTCTTTTGCAGCGCATTGAGCGTCTGGTTCACCGATCCCGCGCTGGCGAACGGCCCATAATAGCGCCCCTTGGCGCGCCGCGCGCCGCGATGCTTCTGCACCCGCGGGAATTTATGATCCATGCGCAGCAGGATGAAGGGAAAGCTTTTGTCGTCGCGCAGCAGCACATTGTACGGCGGGCGGTACCGCTTGATCAGCTGGGCCTCGAGCAACAGCGCCTCGGCCTCGCTCGTCGTGGTGACGATCTCCATCGCCCGCGTCTGCGACACCATGCGTTGGAGCCGCTGCGGCAGGCGCGCGACCTGGGTGTAGTTGGTCACCCGGTTCTTGAGCGCGCGCGCCTTTCCGACATAGAGCACGTCGCCGCGCGCATCGAGCATGCGGTACACGCCGGGGCGCGTCGGCAGCTTCTTCACGACATTGCGGATCGCCTCGGCCCCGCGTTCGAGGTCGGGCTGATCGCCCTCCCCGTCGCCGCCGCGGATCACATAGGTGGCTTTTTCTTCGTTGAATCGGTCGGGAGCGTTCGGGCGGGCCATGATTTAGCCTGTAGGCGAGGACGATGCGAGCCGCCATAGTGCGGCACGTAAAACAGTCATCGGAGGGGTCGGATGGAGATAAGAGGGACGCTCGCGCTGGTCACCGGCGGCAGCGACGGCATCGGGCGCGAGATCGCGCTGCAATTGCAGGGATCGGGCGCCGAGGTGATCGTCACCGGGCGCTCGGCGGAAAAATTGCAGGCGATGTCGGCGCTGGGCTTCGGCACCATCGCCGGCGACCTGTCGACCGCGGCGGGGGTCGAGGCGGTGCTGGCGGGACTTGCCGGCAAGCCGCTCGCCATCCTGGTCAACAATGCCGGGGTGGGCAGCGAATATGACCTCGACAAGGCCGATACGCTCGACAGCGCGGCGCATTGCATCCGCACCAATCTCGACGCGCCGATCGCGCTGTGCACCCGCCTGCTCCCCACGCTGCGGGCGCAGCCCGAGGCGGCGATCGTCAACGTCACCTCGGGGCTGGCGATCGCGCCGCGCGCCGGCGGGTCGATCTATTGCGCCACCAAGGCGGGGCTGCGCAGCTACACTCAGGCGATCCGTCACCTGCTGAAGGACAGCAAGGTCCATGTCATCGAGGCGCTGCCGCCGGTGGTCGAAACCAACATGACCGCTGGGCGCGGCGGCAAGAAGATGAGCGCGCACGACTGCGCCGCCGAGATTGTCCGCGGCATCCGTACAGGAAAAAGCGAGGTCAACGCGGGGATGGTGAAGATATTGCAGTTCGTCCACAGCATTTCACCGGCGTTGGCGCGGCGGATCATGATCCGGTTCTGATCCCGCTGTTTGCTGGAGGATATTCAGCTTGAAAAGCCTGATGCTGGCCGCGATGTTTCTGGCGCCCGATGCGGCGACTCCACCGTCGCTCGACGCTTATGCCTGTGTCATGAAAGGCCGGCCCGGCGGCGAGAAATTCACGCTACTCGTTGGACCAGGTCTGAGCCGGGCGTGGATTTACGATAGCGATGACATCCATCGCCACACCGTCAAACTCTCGAAGCAAATGATCATTATTGGCGAAGACATTACCCCCGCGCCCGATGGCGACGGATTCGAGATCGTTTACGAGCTTGATCGGGAGACATTCGCCATCCGCTTGCTTGTCCTTGTCGGCGGCGAGGTCGATGCTTCGCTTCAGGGACGCTGCGAGCAGTTCAAACATGTCGCCCCACCTCCGGGAGTCCGAAGAGGGCCGCCGCCGCGCCCATCCTCGATTGCGCCGGGCAGCTGACACAGCAAAACGCCCGCAGAAATCTGCGGGCGCCTTGTTATCCAGCCATGCCGAATGCTCAGCCCCTGGCAACGCCCGCAATCGCCTGATCGACCAGCGCCTTGTCGGCCTTGGCATCATGCTTGTCGGCGATCAGCTTCGCCGCGGCGTCGGTCGCCGCCTTGGCGGTCGCCGCGCGGACGTCGGCGAGCGCACCGGCTTCGGCCGCAGCGATGCGGTCTTCGGCCATCTGCTTGCGGCGCGCGATCAGCGCGGTGGCGTCGGCCTTGGCCTTGGTCACCAGCGTCTCGGCCTCGGCGTCGGCGCGGGCGCGCATCTCGTCGGCTTCCTTGGCGGCGGCGGTCAGCTTCGCCTGATATTCGGCCTTCAGCGATTCGGCGTCGAGGCGGAGTTGCTCGGCTTCCTTCAGCTGCTTCGAAATCTCGGCGATCTTGTTGTCGAGCATGCCCGCAACCAGCGCCGGCACCTTCTTCCACAGCAGGATGGCGATGAAAATCGCCATGGCGATCGACACCCACACGGTCGCGTCGATGAAACCGAAGGATGCCGGCTCGACATAGGTCTCGCCCGCGGCTTCGGAAAAGATCATCAGCATATCAGCCATGGAGCACCGCCTTCACCGCCGATTTGGCGTCCGCCGCACCGACCTTCACGCCCGACAGCTTGGCGACGAGGTCGCTTGCCGCTTCGGCCGCAACCGATTCGATTTCGGCCATCGCCGACTTGCGCGCCGCCGACACATCGGCCTCGGCGGCGGCGAGCTTGTCCGCCAGTTCGGCATCGACCTTGGCAAGACGCTTTTCGGCGTCCTTCGCGGCCTTGTCCTTGGCGTCCGATACCGCCTTCTGCGCCGCGGCGCGGCTGGCGTCGCTTTGCTGGCGATAGCTTTCCTCGAGCGCATCCGCAGCGGCATGCGCCGCCTTGGCCGCGGCGAGATCGTCGGCGACCTTGCGGTCGCGCGCGTCCACCGTCGCCTCGATCTTCGGCAGCATCCCGCGACCGATGACGAAGAAAACGAAGCCGAAGGTCAGCAGCACCCAGAAAATCTGCGATGCGGCATACCAGTTTTCAGCGAATTGGCTGATCTGAGGCATGGACTATCTCAACGAACAAAGAGGAAAGCGGTCGCGGGGCGGACGCCGAGGCGCCCACCCCGCCGACGAAATCAGGCTGCCTTGAGGTACAGCAGGATCGCGATCAGGAACGACAGCAGACCCAGAAGTTCGGCGGCCGCGAAGCCGATGAACAGGCGGCCCTGCTGGCCGTCGGCGGCTGCCGGGTTGCGCAGCGCGCTTTCGAGGAAGCTGCCGAAGACATTGCCCACGCCGATGGCGGCCATACCGGCACCGATGGCGGCCAGACCGGCGCCGATGAGCGAAGCTGCTTGAACGTCCATTGTATAAACTCCTTGGAAAAACGTAGGGTAAGCGGTTGAAAATCAGTGCAGGTTGATCGCGTCGTTCAGATAGAGCGACGTGAGCAATGCGAAGACATAGGCCTGGATGCCCGCGACGAGCAGTTCGAGGCCGCTGATGCCGACCATCAGCGCCATGCTGGGGATGCCGACGCCGAGGCCGATCACCGGGCTGGCGGCGAGGCCGTCGATGATGAAGGAGGCGAACACCTTCATCAGCACGTGACCGGCGGTCATCGCAACGAACAGACGCAGCGCGAGGCTGAACGGGCGGACCATGAACGACACGAGCTCGATCACCGGGATCAGCCACAGCAGCCACCAGGGGGTGCCGTGCGGGACGAAGAGCGAGAAGAAGTGGAGGCCGTGGCGCCAGAAACCGACGATCAGCACGATCGCGAAGCTGAGGATCGCGAGGAAACCGGTGATGGTGAAGTGGCTCGTCACGGTGAAGGGGTGGATGCCGAAGAGGCCGAGCGGCGCGAGGCCGATGACGTTGAGCATCAGGATGAACATGAAGAGCGAGAAGACGTACGGCGTATATTTGCGCCCTTCTGGGCCGATATTCGCGTTCATCATGCTCGAGATGAAGCCGGTGAAGCCCTCCACCGCGACCTGCCAGCGACCGGGGACGAGCTGGCGCTTCATGCCGCCGATCATGAATACCCACAACAGCAGGCCGGCGACGATCATCCACATCGCACTCGTCGTGAAAGCAACCTCATGACCCCCGACATGGAACATGTCGAACATCTTCTGCACCTCGAACTGGTGCATCGGGTCCACTTTGCCTTGATCCGCCACGCGATACCTCGCCTAAATTTCCATCAATCCGGCCCAGCTTCGTCAGACTTAGCAGGCCGGATATTCGCAATCCGAAATATATTCCTGAAGGCGACCGCCACTCCGAGGAACAGCACCACCAACAGGCCCCAGGGTGCGGTGCCGGCGAAATGGTCGATCGTCCAACCGACCAGTGCGCCGCCACCGATGCCGCCCAGCAATTCGGCCAGGACGCGGTTCCCGAGCTTGTAATTGGCATCGGTCTCCGGCCCGGCGTTCACCGCGGTCCGTTTTGCTTCTGCGGCTTCGGCCCGGTCCAATCGCTCTTCGAGCGAGACCAGGCGCGAATCCTCCGAAGCTGGTTCCGGATCGCTGCCGTTCCCCGTCATTTCCGCCATCCTCCTGAAACAGACGGGGAAATCCCCGATTCTGCCTGCGAAAAAAGGCCCGAAAAATCGGGGGACCCCTAAGGCGCGGTCCGTTTAGGAATGACGCAACATTAAGTCAATGCTTGTGCGCGGGTGCACAAAATGGCGGAGCGGAGTCGGGTTGTGTCGCTTTGTTCGGCTGCTTTATGACTTTGTGCCTTCTTGCGGACTTTTGCTTCCATGGGGCGTTCTCCCGTCGCCGATGGGCCAGCGGCTCGGGCGGCTTTGATTCCATGTCACACAAAGGCGCCAAGGCGCGAAGATGTCGGCGTGGGTGCCGAATGGCGGTTTTGGGGTGGCTTTAAGCCATTCCCCTCCCAAAAAGGGAGGGGAAAAGCTTGTTCCCACATCCAAAAAGGCCGGGTCACCGCCCCCAAACAAAAATGCCGCCGCGTTTAGGGGCGCGGCGGCATGTGGTGCCCGCGGGCACCCTTGTCGTTCGGTTCGGTTACGGGCAGCGGCTGTCGCGCACAGGTGCACCGGCGTCGCGGGTCTTCCAGCTGCGGTCGGGCGCCATATATTTCTCGCCCGGCCTGGTCTTGTTGATCAGGTTGCAGCCGGTGACGAAGGCGAATTGTTCGACCGTGCTGCCGCCCGGCGCGCCGCTGGTATAGGCGGCCTTGCGCTTGATGTTGATGTCGTCGACGATCGCGCGCACCGCCGGGGTCGGCGTCGAGGCATAGCCGAGATAGCCGTCGGGCTGTTCGCCGACCTGCCCCGCGGCGCGGGCGGCCTCATAAGCGGGGTCGCGCTGCGCCATCGCCGCAGGCACCATCAGCGCCACGGCGGCGGTCGCAGCGATAGCGGCCATCGCAAGTCCGGTCGGTTTCCACATCGTCATGCTCATAATCTCAATTCCCTGTCAGAATATCTCGCTATTCTGTTCGATCAGCTTCTTGGCGTCCCCATCAAGCCTGTACACGATTTCCTGCTTGATGTTGATGTTCAGGTTGATTTCGATCGGCTTGTCCGGCGTTTCGATCTGGACGCAGCCCGAAAGGCCCGCGACCGCGATCATCAATCCCGCCAAGCGACCGCCGATGGTCCGCCTCCTCGCTTCATCTCTTGTCGTCTTCATTGCACGGGCTCGCTTGCTGGAGGCTGAACGGAGGAATTTTTCGCGGCGGCGGCTGCTTCGGCATCCTGCTGCGCCTGCATCAGCGCGGGCAGATTCTGTTCGATATAGACCGTCGGATCATAAAGCCCCTTCGCCGAGGTTATCAACTGGCGGAACGGGGCCTGGATCTTGATGTTGAAGACGAAGGGCAGCTTGGCGACCTGGCGGGTGATGAAATTCTGCGTCGCGCCCTCGCCCTGCCCGATGCCGCCGAAACGGATGTCGGTGACCATCTCGCCATCGAGGTCGCCGTTGAGGACGATGGTGAGGTCGTCATATTTGAGGCTGCGCAGCGCGCCGAAGGCGAAATTCGCCATCGCGCCGAGGTCGCGGTTGGTGAGCTCGCCGACATAGGCGAGCGTGCCGCCGCCATCGCGCGCGTCGATGCGGCCATTCACGATCCGCCCGCCCAACCCATCGAATTCGACCGGCAAGGTGCCATCGAACTTGCCGGTGGCATTGATATTCTCGAAGCCGAAATTCTGGAGGAAGATCGCCGCATCGACCCCGACGAGGTCGAAGGTCAGGCGGCGCGGCTGGTCGGCGTTGAAGTTGAGCGTCGTCGGGTGCAGTTCGAGCTTGCCGCCCGCGAAGGGCCAGCTGCCGCCCTGGATTCGCACCCGATTGTCGCCGAGCAACTGATATTCGATCTCGCCATCGACCACCGGAATGCCGGGGTTCAGTTCGGCGAGCTTGATCGTCTGATTCGGTGCCGAATGCAGGCCGATCAGGTCGTCGAAGGTCAGGGTCGTGGTCGCGCCGGTGACGGGGCCGAAGGCGGCGGCGAGGTTCATATTGGCGGTGGCGAAGGTGCCGCGGCTGGTCACGCCGGCGGGGGTCCAGTCGATCCGCCCGTCGCCGACGACCGATCCATCGACATTGGCGATGACGCCGAGCGCGAGCCGGGTGAGTTGTTCGGGCTGGAAATTCTCGGTGAAGCGCAATTCGGGGACCTTGAGGTCCGCCGAGCCGGTGCCGCCGGCCAGATCATGGCGAATCACGGTGTCGAGCACATGCGCGCCGCTGCGCCGCTCGGCAAAGCCCGCGGTGGCGTCGATCCGCCCGTCGGCGAAGCGCAGATGCGCGTCGTTGCTGATCAGCGGGAAGAAGCGCGCTTCGGCTTCGGGCAAGGCGTCGGTCAGCACGAGCGCGCCGTCGAGGTCGAGCGCGCCGTTTACGAAGGTCCAGCGGCCGTCGATCTCGCTCATGTCGAGCGGCACGGCCCCGATCCGGCCGGCGGCGCCGCTGAGCTGGCCCGCGAGGCCGGTGCGCGTGGATGCGCCGGTGATGCGCTGGGCGCGGAAGCGGGTGACGCTGTCGCCCTGCCCCAGCCGGACGTCGGGAGCGGCCAGCGACCAGCGCAGCGTCGCGAGGTCGATGTCGCCCGCGCCGGAATCGAAGGCGAAGGGCGACGAGCCGCTGGTGCCGCGCAGCGCGACGCGCGGGATGCGGATCTGGCCGCGGAGGCCGTCGGGTCCTGCGGCGAGCAGGGGCTGGCCGGGGCGGCTGCACAGGTCGAGCGCGGGGGCGGCGAGGCGGAAGCCGCTGACCTCGATACGGTCGGCGGCGACGCGGCTGCACCCGCCGTTCAGCGCCAGCGCGCCGGTGGGGGCAAGCACGCCGTTGATCGGCACGCGCAGCCGCTCGACGCGCCCGCCCGCGAGCGGGCCGGTCAGCTCGACGACGGTCGCGAAGCGCGACAGCGCGCCGGGGGCGCTCGAGAAGCGGACCGGCTGGAGCGCAAGACGCGACCCCTCGGCGCCATAGGGTTCGACGCGCGCGAGGCCGCTGATGCTGCCGTCGGCGCGGCGATCGAGGTCGAGTGTGCCTTCGGGCAGGCCGCCGCCGCCGAATTCCCACTGGCCCTGGACGAGAAAGGCAGGGCGCGCGGCGGCGAACAGATAGGCGATGCGGCTGTCGTCGCGGGCCGAGAGGCGCGCGCCGCTTTCGCCGACCAGGTCGGGCGCGATGAGTTCGAGGCGCGCGGTGCCGCCCTCTCCGGCGAGCGCGAAGCGGGTCTTGCCCGACAGGTCGGCGAGCATTGCCGCCGCCGCCGCAGTCGCCTTTTTGGCCAGCGGGCCGATGGGCGTGCCGTCGAGGCCCTGAGCGCTGGCGGCGATGCGCTGGCGGAGTCCCGCGCTGGCGGCGGCGCGCGCGAAGCTGAGATTGCCGGTGAGCTGCGGCGCGGCCCTGCCGACTTCCCCGCTGGCATCGATATCGACGCGGTTCGCTGCGAAATCGGGACCGGTGAGGCGCAGTGCTTCGCCATCGAAGGTCAGCGCGGTCTTTTCGGCATTGCCCTTGAAACCCGCGAGCAAAGCGACGCGCCCGGCGCGGACGGGACCTGCGGCGAGCGATGCGAGCGCGGCGTCGCCCTTGCCGTCCCAACTCGTCAAATCCTTGCCCAGCGTCACGTCGAGCGCGATTTGCGGCGAGCCCGCGGTGACCCTGCCGTCGGCGCAGCTTAGATCGCGCCCGCGCAGCGCGCCTTCGAGACGCGGCTGCAGGTCGCGCACGGTCAGCGGGCCATAGAAGCTGAGCGCCTGCCCCGTGCATCCCGCCGCCGTCACCTGTGGCGCGACGAGGGCCAGTGTGCCGACGAAATTGCGCTGCAGATGGCCGCGCCCATTCAGCGCCGCGCCGACATTGCCCCACGGCGTCTCGACACGGGCGCGGGCGTCGGTGAGGACGGCGGACAGGTCGGGCAAGGCGAAGGGATCGGTGCTGGTCGGATCGCGGAACTTGTCGAGCGCGCCGAGCGACAGGCGCCCGTCCTGAAAGCGTCCGTAGAGGCGGACGCCATCGGCCGTGATCGTCGAGACGTAAGGGCCGCTCCAGCCATAGCCGAGCGCGATTTCGACGGTACGAGCAGTGAGGTCGGGGCGTTTCGGATCGCCGATGACAACGTTCGAGATGCGCTCGGTGCGAAAGCCGATCTTGTCGATCGTATAGGTTGCGGGGACGCCATAGGATTCGAGCTGTTCGCGCACGAATTTGTCGGCAATCGGCTCGCGCGCCAGCCACAGCCCGCCAACCAGCACCGCGAGCGCGCCGCCGGTCAGCCAGCGCTTCTTGACGCGGCGGCGGCGGCGGACCTGTCTGGCGGTTTCGACATTATCGGTCATGGCGCTGTCGTTCGGTCCTTATGCGCCCCGGCGGGTCCGCCCTGTGCCGCAAGATAACGCCGAAATGGCGCAATTGGCTCCAAAAGACAGGACGTTGCCATAGGCGAGGAACCTTATGGACGTTGAGTACGGGTCACAAGCTGCTATTCGGTGCCTATGGGGGTCGCACCGGATCATGCAGGGCATCGCGCGCGACTGCGCGCACGGCTGCTCGACAGCGGCGGCGAGGCGCTCGCCGATTATGAACTGGTCGAATATCTGCTCGCGCTCGCCATCCCGCGCCGCGATACCAAGCCGCTGGCCAAGGCGCTGCTGAAGGAGTTCGGCAGCCTGGCGAAGCTGATCGCAGCCGAGCCCGAAGCGCTGCGCCGCGTCGACGGCCTGGGCGACGGCGCGATCGCGGCGCTCAAGATCGTCCAGGCGGCCAATTTGCGGATGCTGAGGGGTGAAATCGCCGGCCAGTCGCTGCTGTCGAGTTGGGACGCCTTGCTCGACTATCTGCGCGCCGACATGGGGCCGCAGGATATCGAGCGCGTGCGCGTCCTCTATCTCAACACGCGCAACATGCTGATCCGCGACGAACTGGCGAGCGAGGGATCGATCGACCAGTCGGCGATCTATGTCCGCGAGGTCGTCAAGCGCGCGCTCGAACTGGGCGCGGCGGCGATCATCCTCGTCCACAATCACCCGAGCGGGGTGCCCGAGCCGAGCCGGCAGGATATCGCGATCACCCGCGATATCGCCGCGGCGGCGGGCAAGCTGGGGATCCAGCTCCACGACCATATCATCATCGGCGGCGGGGATTATCGCAGCATGCGGGGGATGGGGTTGATTTAATATGGTCCTCCCCCAAACGCGATGAAGCCGCCGGATTTCTCCGACGGCTTCACCACCCAGTCAGGGGCGCTTACGCGCCTTTCGACAGGAAGCTCGTGAGCTCGGTCTTGCTGACGGTGCCGTTCTTGTCGGCATCGGCGGCGCCATAGGCCTGACCGATCCAGGTCTTCACCTCGGCCGATTCGACATCGACGGTCGGCTCGCTGGCGGTGCGCAGCTTCTTCATCCAGGTCCCGAATTCGACTTCGCTGAGCTCGGCGCTCGAATCGGCGTCATAGGTCGGGAATTCCTTATCGACGATCTGCGCGACCTGGGTCGCCGTGGCGGCGGTGCCAGCCGGTGCGGGCTGCGCCGCTGCCGATTCGCTCGGCGCGGGGGCCGGAGCGGGCTCGGTCGAGGCGGGCGGGGTCGCCGAAGCATCGGGTGCCGGGGTCGGCGATGCGGCCTCGGGGGCCGGCGCGGGCTGCGCCGATTCCGGACCCGGGGTCACCGGTTCGGTCACGGGCGCGGCCGGTTCGGTCGATGCCGGGGGGGTGGCCGACCCATCGGTCGGGGCCGTGTTCTGCGCCAGCGCCGGGAAACTGATGGCGGCGGCGCCGATCAAAAGCATGGTCTTCAACATGGTAGTTCTCCTGTTTATAGCGACGCTTCGCCTTGCGCGTCGCTGGTTCCTGAAGGGGCATGGGATCAACCGTGGCCGAAATATGAAAGTTGCATCGGTGTGACGATTGGCGATGCGGCTCGTCCCTGCTAGGGCGCGGCCCGTCGCGTTATCGCGCCGATTCCACGACAGATTGATCCTGAAGGAGGGAAAGACCATGGTTCCGCGTTACGCCCGGCCCGAGATGACCGCGATCTGGGCGGCCGAGAACCGTTTCCGCATCTGGTTCGAGATCGAGGCGCATGCCACCGACGCGCTCGCCGATCTGGGCGTGGTGCCCAGGGACGCGGCGAAGGCGCTATGGGACTGGTGGGCGACGAACCCGGCGATCGACGTCGAAGCGATCGACGCGATCGAGGCGGTGACCAAGCACGACGTCATCGCCTTTCTGACCTGGGTCGCCGAAAATGTCGGCGAGCAGGCGCGCTTCATGCACCAGGGAATGACATCGAGCGACGTGCTCGACACCTGCCTGGCGGTGCAGCTGACGCAGGCCGCGGACATCTTGCTCGCCGACCTCGAGGCGCTGCTGGCGGCGATCAGGAAGCGCGCGTACGAGCACAAGCTGACCCCGACGATCGGGCGCAGCCATGGCATCCACGCCGAGCCGGTGACCTTCGGGCTCAAGATGGCGGAAGCTTACGCCGAATTCGACCGCTGCAAGGCGCGGCTGGTCGCGGCGCGTGCCGATATCGCGACCTGCGCGATTTCGGGGGCGGTCGGGACCTTCGCCAATATCGACCCGCGCGTCGAGGAGCATGTCGCGGCGAAGCTGGGCCTTTCGGTCGAGCCGGTATCGACGCAGGTGATCCCGCGCGACCGGCATGCGATGTTCTTTGCAACGCTGGGCGTGATCGCGTCGTCGATCGAGCGGCTGGCGGTGGAAGTGCGCCATCTGCAGCGCACCGAGGTGCTGGAGGCCGAGGAATATTTCTCGCCGGGGCAGAAGGGTTCGTCGGCGATGCCGCACAAGCGCAACCCGGTGCTGACCGAGAACCTCACCGGCCTCGCGCGCATGGTGCGCAGCGCCGCGATCCCCGCGATGGAGAATGTCGCGCTGTGGCACGAGCGCGACATCAGCCATTCGTCGGTCGAGCGCTTCATCGGCCCCGACGCGACGATCACGCTGGATTTCGCCTTGGCGCGGCTGACCGGCGTGGTCGACAAATTGCTCGTCTACCCTGCGCGGATGCAGAAAAATCTCGACCGCATGGGCGGGCTGGTGCACTCGCAGCGCGTGCTGCTGGCGCTGACGCAGGCGGGGGCGAGCCGCGAGGAAAGCTATGTGCTGGTCCAGCGCAACGCGATGAGGGTGTGGGAAAGCGACGGCGCGCTGTCGCTGCTCGAACTGCTGAAGGGCGACGCCGAAGTGACGGCGCGGCTATCGGCCGAGCAGCTCACGGCGCTGTTCGACCTCGATTATCATCTGAAGCATGTCGACACGATTTTTGCGCGGGTGTTCGGGGAGTAAAGGAAAGATCCTCCCCTTGGCGCAGCCATGGGGAGGTGGCAGCGCGAAGCGCTGACGGAGGGGTTGGCGACGTCGAAGGCCAGCGCTGTGCCGCGCCCCCTCCACCACCGCTTCGCGGCGGTCCCCCTCCCCATCGCTTCGCGTGGGGAGGATCAAAAGCCCCGCCCCCTCTGGAATCGCGCGCCGAACTCGCCTAGGCTCCGGCCAAGTCGCCAACAACAGGAGCAAGCCGCGTGGGAATTGTTCGGACGGTCATCTGGGTGCTGCTTACCGCGGTGCTGGTCATCTTTGCGATGGCGAACTGGATCCCGATCACCGTCACCATCTGGCCGGGATCGGTGCTCGACACCAAGCTGCCCGTGCTGATCCTCGCCGCCTTCCTGATCGGCAGCGTGCCCTTGTGGATCGCGTTGCGCGCCGCGCGCTGGTCGCTGAAGCGCCGGCTCGACCATAGCGAGCGCCAGCTTGCGGACCTGCGCGCGATGGCGAACCGCCCCGCCGAGCCGGTCGCGGTGCCCGCCGCCGCCGTGGTCGATCCCGCCCCCTCGCCCACCCCGACCGACCTTTTCCCGACGGACAAGCCATGACCTCGCCGCTCTATCTCGCGATCGACACCCTGCATCTCGACGCCGCGCTGACGCTGGCGCAGAAGGTGCGGCGGCATGTCGGCGGGCTGAAGCTGGGGCTCGAATTCTTCTGCGCCAACGGGCATCACGGGGTGCACGAGATGGCCAAGCTGGGCCTGCCGATCTTCCTCGATCTGAAGCTGCACGACATTCCGAACACGGTGGCAAAGGCGATCCAGGCGCTGCGGCCGCTCGAACCCGCGATCCTGACCGTCCACGCTGCGGGCGGCCGCGCAATGCTCGAGGAAGCCAAGGCGGCGGCGGGAACGCACACCAAAGTGATCGCGGTGACGGTGCTGACCAGCCTCGACGCGCCGGACTTGGGCGATATCGGCGTCGGCGGCACCCCGCACGACCAGGTCGTGCGCCTCGCCGCGCTGGCGCGCGAATCGGGCTGCGACGGGATCGTGTGCTCGGGACAGGAGGTGAAGGCCGCGCACAAGGCGTGGCCCGGCGGCTTCTTCGTCGTTCCCGGCGTGCGCCCCGCGAACGGCAAGGCCGGCGACCAGAAGCGCGTCGTCACCCCGGCGCAGGCGATGAGCGACGGCGCATCGATCCTGGTGGTCGGACGCCCGATCAGCCAGTCGGCGGACCCCGACCTCGCAGCGCGCGAGATCGAGGCGACGCTTTAGGCTTCCACCCCTCTTCCCCTTCGTGTCGAGCGTCTTCAAGACACGTGAAGCAAGGCGGTCCCCAGCGTGTCTCGACTTCGCTCGACACGAACGGATGTTGGATTGAATATGCCCCCTCTCGTCAAAATCTGCGGCCTCAAGACCAGGGCCGAAATCGACGCCGCGATCGCGCATGGCGCGACGCATATCGGGCTCAACCATTATGCGCCGAGCCCGCGCTACATCGACCTGAACACCGCCGCCCAGCTTCGCAAATATGCCGAGGGCCGCGTCAAGGTCGCGCTGCTGCTGGTCGATGCGGGGCCGCAGGTCACCGGCGCGGCGTGGAGCGCGGTGAAGCCCGACATCATCCAGTTTCATGGCAATGAAACGCCCGAATGGATCAACGCGGTCAGGACCAACACGAAGACCGAGGCTTGGAAGGCGGTCGGCCTGAAGGATGCCGGAACGCTGACGCGCTCGCTGCAATATGAAGGCGTCGCCGACCGGCTGCTCTATGATGCGCCGGCACAGGCGATGCCGGGGGGCACGGGCACGCGCTTCGACTGGTCGCTGCTGGTCGGGCACCGGCACCGCATCGACTGGGGTATCGCGGGCGGGCTGAACGCGGCGAACGTCTGCGACGCGCTAAGCGCGACCGGCGCGCCGCTGGTCGACGTCTCCTCGGGGGTTGAAAGCGCGCCGGGCGTCACGGATGTGGACAAGATCGCCGCTTTCCTTAAAGCGGTCGCCGCATGTTGACCCTGTCGTCCTCTGTCTTGCGCATCGGGAAACGATGGCGCTGATCGCCTGAGACCCCGTCTCTTCGCGAGCGCCTAATCCTTTTGCCGATGGAAACGACCATGACTGCTTCCCAGACCTTGCCCAACAGCCTGCGCACCGGCCCCGACGACCGCGGCCATTTCGGCCAGTTCGGCGGCCGCTATGTCGCCGAGACGCTGATGCCGCTGATTCTCGACCTCGAGCGCGAATATCGCCGCGCGCAGGCCGATCCGGCGTTCAAGGCCGAATTCGACGATTTGCTCAAAAATTATGTGGGTCGCCCCAGTCCGCTGTGGCTCGCCCGGCGGCTGACCGACCATCTCGGCGGCGGGAAAATCTATCTGAAACGCGAGGATCTGAACCACACCGGCGCGCACAAGATCAACAATTGCATCGGCCAGATCCTGCTCGCGAAGCGGATGGGCAAGCAAAAGATCATCGCCGAGACCGGCGCGGGGCAGCACGGCGTCGCGACCGCGACCGTCGCCGCGCTGTTCGGCCTGCCCTGCACCATCTTCATGGGCGCGGTCGATGTCGCGCGGCAACAGCCCAACGTGTTCCGCATGAAATTGCTGGGCGCCGAAGTGGTCGCGGTCGAGAGCGGCGCCAAGACGCTGAAGGACGCGATGAATGAGGCGCTGCGTCATTGGGTCGCGAACGTCCACGACACTTTCTACATCATCGGCACCGTCGCGGGGCCGCATCCCTACCCTGAGCTGGTGCGCGATTTCCAGTCGGTGATCGGCGACGAAGCGAAGGCGCAGATTTTGGAGGCCGAGGGCCGCCTGCCCGACATGCTGATCGCGCCGGTCGGCGGCGGGTCGAACGCGATCGGGCTGTTCCATCCCTTCCTCGACGACGCGGGCGTCGAGATCGTCGGGGTCGAGGCGGCTGGCGAAGGGCTGGACGGCAAGCATGCCGCCAGCCTCGCGGGCGGGCGGCCGGGCATATTGCATGGCAACAAGACGTACCTGCTGCAGGACGAGGACGGCCAGATCACCGAAGCGCACAGCATCTCGGCGGGGCTCGACTATCCGGGGATCGGGCCCGAGCATAGCTGGCTGCACGACATCGGCCGCGTCCGCTACGAACCCGTGACCGATGCCGAGGCGCTGGCGAGCTTCCAGAAGCTGACCCAGCTGGAGGGGATCATCCCAGCGCTGGAGAGCGCGCACGCGATCGCCGCCGCCGAGCGCATCGCGCCGACGCTGGGCAAGGACAAGATCATCATCGTCAATTGCTCGGGGCGCGGGGACAAGGATATCTTCACCGTGGCCGAGGCGCTGGGGGTGGAGCTGTGAGCGTTTTCAATCGGCGGCAATTTTTGGTCAGCCTGATCTGTGTTTACGCGGCCTTTGCGACTGTCGCCCTCATGTTCATCTGGTTTGGAAATGCATCGGTTCGTAGCGCCATCGTCTGGGCGGCGATTTGCTCGCCTTTTTTGATAGGTACCGCGATGAGGTCCGCACGAAAGTTCGTCAAATGACCCGATTCGCCGCCACCTTCGCCAAGCCGCGCACCGCGCTGATCGCCTTCATAACCGCGGGCGACGGCGATACCGCCGCGAACCTCGATGCGCTGGTCGCTGGGGGTGCCGATGTGATCGAACTGGGCATGCCGTTCACCGATCCGATGGCCGATGGGCCCGCGATCCAGGCAGCAAATCTGCGCAGCCTCGCCAAGGGGACGACGACAGCCGACATCTTCGCGATGGCGGCGGCCTTCCGCGCGCGGCATGCCGAGGTTCCGCTGGTGCTGATGGGTTATGCCAACCCGATGACGGTGCGCGGGGCCGACTGGTTCGCTGCCGAATGCGCGAAGGCGGGGGTCGACGGGATCATCTGCGTCGATATTCCTTCCGAAGAGGATGCCGAACTGGGACCGAGCTTGCGCACGGCGGGGGTCGATTTGATCCGCCTCGCGACGCCAACGACCGATCCGGCGCGGTTGCCCGCGGCGCTCGAAGGCGCGGGTGGGTTCCTCTATTATGTCAGCGTCGCGGGGATCACCGGGCTGCAGCAGGCGGCGCAGGCTAGCATCGAGGAGGCCGTCGCGCGGCTCAAGGCTGCGACCGACCTGCCCGTTGCGGTGGGTTTCGGGGTGCGCACCCCCAAACAGGCCGCCCAGATCGCCAGGGTCGCCGACGGCGTCGTCGTCGGTTCGGCCTTCATCGACATCATCGCCGAGCATGGCGATGCGGCCGCGCCGCACGTCGAGGCCTTCACCCGTTCGCTCGCCGATGCTATCCATGGCGCAAAGGAGATCGCCGCATGAGCTGGCTCGAACGCGTCCGCAACGCTCTGCCCTTCGCGGCCAAGCGCGATACCGCCGACAACCTCTGGCACAAGTGCCGCGAATGCCAGCAGATGGTGTTCGTCAAGGAATGGCAGGACAATCTGAACGTCTGCCCGCGCTGCGACCATCATGACCGTATCGGCGCGAGCGAGCGGTTCTTGCAGCTGTTCGACGGCGGGCTGCACGAGATTCTGGCCGCCCCTGCGGCGCCCGAGGACCCGCTGAAGTTCAAGGACACCAAGAAATATACCGACCGCATCAAGGCCGCGCGCGCGCAAACCGGCGACCGCGACGCCTATCAGAACGCCTTCGGGCGGATCGGCGGGCATCCGGCAGTGATCGGCGTGCAGGATTTCGCCTTCATGGGCGGGTCGATGGGGGTCGCGGTCGGCGAAGCCTTCGTCGCCGGGGTCGAGGAAGCGATCAAGCGCGGCGCGCCTTATGTGGCGATCACCGCAGCGGGCGGCGCGCGCATGCAGGAAGGCACGCTGTCGCTGATGCAGATGCCGCGCGCGACGGTGGCGCTGGCGCGGCTGCGCCGCGCGGGGCTTCCTTACATTGTGCTGCTCACCGATCCCACGACGGGCGGGGTGACCGCGAGCTATGCGATGCTGGGCGACGTGCAGATCAGCGAACCCAAGGCACTGATCGGCTTTGCGGGGCAGCGCGTGATCGAGAATACGATCCGCGAGAAATTGCCCGAAGGCTTCCAGCGCGCCGAATATCTGCTCGATCACGGGATGATCGACATGGTGGTGCACCGGAAGGAATTGCCCGCGACGCTGGGGCGGCTGATCAGCTATCTGGCGCCGGAGAAGGCGGCTTAGATATTCCCCTCCCTGCAAGGGAGGGGTTAGGGGTGGGTCTCGGCGGTCGGGGCTCGATGCCCCGATCGACGATTTCGACCTCGACGTAGCCGCGTGGCTTTGCCGCGCCCCCACCCCCAGCCCCTCCCTTCCAGGGAGGGGAGGAAAAGATGCCCGACCACGCTTTCAGTTCCGACCCCGCCGTGCAGGCGCAGCTCGACCGGCTCGCGGCGCTGTCGCCGGGGCGCGACGTGCTGGGGCTCGAGCGGATCGCCGAGCTTTGCGCTCGGCTGGGTAATCCGCAGAACAGCCTTCCGCGGACCTTCCATGTCGCGGGGACCAACGGCAAGGGATCGACCTGCGCCTATCTGCGCGCGATCCTTGAGGCGCAGGGGCGGCGCGTGCATTGCTATACCAGCCCGCATCTGGTGCGCTTCAACGAGCGAATCCGGATTGCGGGGACGCTGATCGAGGATGCGGCGCTCGCGGCGCTGCTCGCGGAAGTGCTCGATGTGGCGCAGGATTTGCAGGCGAGCTTTTTCGAAATCACCACCGCCGCCGCCTTCCTCGCCTTTGCGCGCCATCCCGCGGACGATTGTATCGTCGAGGTCGGGCTAGGCGGACGGCTCGATGCGACCAATGTCATTCCGGCGCCCGCGGTGTGCGGGATCGCTTCGCTCGGGATCGACCATGAGGGCTTCCTGCTCGCGCCCGAGGCGGGGACGCCCGATGAGCCGGCGGTGCGAATCGCATGGGAAAAGGCCGGTATCTTCAAGTGCGGGGCGGCACTGGCGACGCTCGCCTATCCGGCACCGCTGATGGACATCATCAAGCAGCGCGCGGCCGAGGTCGGCGGCACGCTCTTTTCCGAAGACGAAGACTGGAAAATCGTCCCCGCGACCGGCGGCTTTCGCTGGCAATCGACCCTCGGCTCGATCGACCGTCCGCTGCGAACGCGCATGGCCGGCGCCCACCAGCAGCGCAACGCGGGGCTGGCGATCGCGATGCTCAACATCGCGCCGCACCCGCGCCCGAGCGAGGCGGAGGTCGCGGAGGGGGTGGCGGCGGCTTTCTGGCCGGGACGGATGCAGCGGCTCGGCGACGGACCGCTGACGCGGCTTGTCCCCGCCGGTAGCACGGTCTGGCTCGACGGGGGGCATAATCCCGACGCGGGGGCGGCGCTGGGGCGTGCGCTGGCTGGCAAGGCGCCGCTGCACATCGTTTGCGGGCTGCTCAGCAACAAGGATGCGATGGGGTTCCTGCGGCCCTTTGCCGACCGGATCGCGTCGTTCCAGGCGGTGCCGATCCCGGGGCATGAGCATCATGATCCCAGGGATTTGTGCCATTGGGTAGAGCGCGATTTGGGCATCGTCGATGTGCAGCCGTGCGACGATGTTGCGGCTGCGCTGCGCCATATCGCGGCCCAGCGGGCGCCGGGCGAGGTGCTGATCTGCGGGTCGCTGTATCTGGCGGGGGTGGTGCTGGCAGCCAATGGCGAGATGCCGGTTTAGATAGCGATCCTCCCCGGAACGGGGAGGATCGCTCGCCGCCCTACCCCAGTTCGGCGAGCATCCGTTTCGCCCAGTCGTACATATCGGCGTTGGCCTTCAGCATCGCGGGCGGGGTGCGCCTTTTGCGGATTTCGACCTCTTTCAGCACCGTCCGCGCGCCCGCCCTGTCGCCGGCGGCGATCAGCAGCGCGGCGATGCGGCAGCGGACCTCGTCGCCCGGCACGCGATCGACGATGCCGCGATAGAGCGCCAGCGCATCGGCGCTGCGCCCGTCGATCTCGGCCACCTTGGCGCGCAGCAGGTCGCGGCGGTCGCGCTCCGACGCCGAATTGGTCTCGGGCAGCCCGTCGAGCGCCGCGAGCGCGTCGTCCGACAGCCCGGCTTCATAGGCCGCCTCGGCTATGCGCATGCCGATCGCCCGGTCGTTGTGCGGCGACACCCGCTGGGCCTCGCGAAACTGGTAGAGCGCCTGCTCGTAACGCTCGCGCGCCATCAGCGCGTCGCCGAAGGCCAGCCGATTGCCGACCGTGTCGCTGAATTCGAGCGCGTCGCGGGCGTCGCGCACATGGCGGTCGGGGTCCATGCTGTCGGCGATGTTCGCCTTGACCTGCTTGACCCGCCGGTCGCGCGACAGGTTCGGCATGATCTCGACGATGAAATAGGCGAGCATGCCGATCATCGGCAGGAAGGCGATCGCCATGATCCAGGCGGTGTTGCGCCCGGTGCGGAAGACATGGACGATGCAGGCGATCTGCAGCGCGATGGTGGCGAATATCCAGAGCATCAGGCGGGTACGCGGTCCTTGCCCTTCCAGGCCAGGCCGACGCCGACGGCGAAGACGGCAATGGACATAGCGAGGATGAGGTTATCGAGTTCGAGTGGCTGCCACAGCAGCACGCCGACAAGGCCCGCGACGATCAGCGCGAAACCGACGATGCGCCGCGCGCCGACGGGCTGGCGCAATTGCCGCTCGTCGACCGCCTCGGTCTGGCGGACGCCATCGACGACATAGCCCTTGCTCCACAGCATCCACAGCAGCAGCATGCCGGGGATCGCGGCGACGACGGTGAAGCTCCAGAAACCAACCCAGCCGAGCTTTTCGGCGACGATACCGGCGGGACCCGCCATGAAAGTCCGCCCCACGCCCGCGAAGGACGACAGCAGCGCGAATTGCGTCGCGGTATAGGCGATGTTCGAGAGACCCGAGAGATAGGTGGCGAAGACGGTGAGGCCAATGCCGCTGGTCATATTCTCGGTCACGATCGCCGCGACCATCATCCAGTAATGGCTGCCGGTCGCGGCAAGGATCATGAACATGATGTTCGAGAACATCATCATCAGCCCCGAGATCAGCAGCGCGCGGCCCATGCCGAGCCACAGCAGGAAGGGCGCGCCGAGCGCCGATCCGACGATCAGCGCGCCGAAACCCCACAGCTTGTTCGCGGATATATAATCGAGGTCGGCAAAGCCCAGATCGACGATCATCGGCCCGAGCATCACCTGCCCCATCGCGTCGCCGACCTTGTACACGAGCACGAAGCCAAGGATCAGGAAAGCGCCGTGGCGGGTCAGGAATTCGCGGAACGGGTTGACCACCGCCTCGGTCAGCCATTGGCCGGGCTTCATGCCCGCGGCGTTTTCAAAGCGGTCGACGAACTTGCCGGGGCCGACCCACAAGGCGCCGATGATGGCGGGGACGATGCAGAAGGCGGTGAGGCCATAGGCGGTGGCCCAGCCGAGCCCCAACCCCTCGGCCGAAGCGAAATAGATGGTGCCGGCGCCCGCGATGAGATTGCCGGTGCGATAGCCAAACTGATTGCTCGCAGTGCCGTGCGCGAACTCGTCCTCCTCGAGGATCTCGATGCGATAGGCGTCGATGACGATATCCTGCGTCGCCGATAGAAAAGCCGTGATCAGCGCCCACAAAGCGAAGGGCCAGAGGTCGCCGGGTTTCGGATCGCTGGCGCCCAATTGCCAGACCGACACGAACAGCAAAGCCTGAATGAAGAAGAGCCAGCTGCGGCGCTGGCCGAAGGTCCTGGTCAGGAACGGTAGCGGCAGCTTGTCGACCAGCGGCGCCCAGAGGAATTTGAGCGTGTAAGGGATGCCGAGCGCGACCGCGAAGCCTATCGTCGCGGTGTCGATCTTCACCTTGGCCAGCCAGAAGGTCATCGTCGCGACCAGCAGGGTCAGCGGGAAGCCGCTCGAAATGCCGAGCAGGAAGGCGACCATCGGGTTCTTGCGCAGATAGGGGCGGAAGGCCGGGATCGACAGCGCGACGACGACCAGCCCGACGAGAATCCCCGCGAAGATGATAAAACGAATATAATCGACCGACATGCGACGCTCCCCGGGGCCGCGCGGCGGCGGCTCTTGTTCCCTGAAACAAGGGCCTAAAGCCCCGGCGTCAAATTGGAAGCGACTATTTGGCGGCGCTGCGCCGAACCGTGCGGCTTACGCTGCCTCGGGCCGCCAATAGGTCTGGAGGCCGGTCACCTTGCGCGGCGCCTCGTTCTTGCAGCTCATCGCCTCGAGCGCCTTCAGCGCGGCGACAAGCGCCGAGGCGCTGTGCGGCTTGTGGAGACAAGCGAGCGCGATTTCGCTGGCATCCTCGGGGCATTGGCCGGTGACCAGCAGCACCGCGATGCCGCGGTCGCGCGCGAGCCGGGCGACCTCGCGCCCGGTCATGTCGCCCGCAAGGCCGAGATCGAGGACCAACGCATCGATCGTCTCGGTCGCCATCAGTGCGACCGCCGCCTCGCCCGAATCGACCGAAGCGACGACGGTGTAGCCGCTGTGTTTCAGCGTCCGCTCATTGTCGAACGCGACCAGCGGGTCATCCTCGATGACCAGCAGCCGCTTGATGCACGACGGGCGGGACGCGAACAGCATGACAACTCCCTTCATCGGCGACATGACTCTCACCTCTCCCTCGTGCAAGCGGCCTTTTGCTTGGCATCGACGAAGTGATGCATTTCCGTCTATGAGCGTGATCACAGAGCAACACTCTTGCCCCGAATAACGACA
>JAEULK010000058.1 GCA_016793775.1 Sphingopyxis sp.
AGCTGGGCGTTCGTGATCCTGCGCAACTGTTTCCTGTCGCAGATGCGGCGCAAGAAATTCACCGCCGATTATGACGAGATCGCCGCCGAGCGCCTGCTCGTCGCGCCCGACGACCAGGACGACAGCCTGCATCTGGGCGACGTCCAGCGTGGGCTGTTGATGCTGCCCATCGACCAGCGCGAGGCGCTGGTGCTGATCGGTGCCGGGCAGTTGTCCTATGAGGAGGCGGCGGCGATCTGTGGCTGCGCGGTGGGGACGATGAAGAGCCGCGTGTCGCGCGCGCGCACCGCATTGCACGATATATTGGAGGGCGGCCAGATGCCGCGCCGCAGCGGCGACGCGCTGCCCGCGAGCGAGGTGTTCCGCAGCATCATGGACGATGTCGACAGCCTGACCTCGAACGGGCCGAGCGGGGGGTAGCCTATGTTCCCCTCCCGCAAGCGGGAGGGGAGAAGATCAGGCGGCCAGTTGCGGCGTGAAGAGCAGGCTCTGGCTGATCGCCGCGCGCACCGTGTTTTCGCGGAACGGCTTCGAGATCAGGAAGGTCGGCTCGACGCGATTGCCGGTGAGCAGCTTTTCGGGGAAGGCGGTGATGAAGATCGCCGGCACCGGGGCGATCGCCAATATGTCCTGCACCGCGTCGATCCCCGAGGAGCCGTCGGCGAGCTGGATGTCGGCGAGCACCAGTCCGGCATCGCTGTTCGCGAACGCGGCGACGGCGTCCGCATGGGTGGTCGCGACCCCGGCGACTTCGTGGCCGAGATCGCGGACGATCTGTTCGAGGTCCATCGCGATCAGCGGCTCGTCCTCGATGATCAGCACCGAGGTGCGCGATTCGCGTTCGAGATCCTCGACCGCCTCGCCGAGCAGGATTGCGACGGTCGCATCGTCGGTGCCGGTGATCAGCGATGCTTCCTCGTTGGAAAAGCCTTCGAGCGCGGTGAGCAGCAGAATCTGGCGGCCGAGCGGGGTCAGGCGCGACAGGCGGCGGGTCGCGGCGCGCACGAAGGCGGTTTCGTCGTCGGCCTCGCCATCCTCGATGAAGGCGCTTTCCCAGATGCGGTGGAAGGTGCGGTAGAGGTCGATGCGGATGCCGTCGTCGGTCCGGAATTCGTCGGGCGCGGCGACGATCACCTCCAGCATGGTATGCACGAAATTGTCGCCATGCTGCTGGCTGCCGGTCAGCGCGCGCGCATAGCGACGCAGGAACGGCAGATGTCCGCGGATTTCTTCGCCCAAGCTCATGCAGATACCTCCCTCTGGAAAAACCAATACGCGCAGGCGAGCGATCGGGTTCCGGTGGCGGAGTCGGAATCTGCGCAACTTGTTCGCACGCGATGCGTAACAGGGCTGGGACGCTGTTGGGCCGCGGCGCGGGGGATTGGCTTTCGCCTTCTTTCGCTTCGTCTGGTCACCCTGTTTGTTTAAGGACCGAATCATGGCACAGCGACCCCGGGATATGGCGTGATGACGCCGGGGGATGACAGGGGGGCAGGCTTGGCGGACGGTGGGGATCGGGACCTGGCGCACGACGAAGACCGGCGGCTGCGCACGCTGCGCGAATATCGCATCCTGGACACCGCGCCCGAACCGGCATTCGACCGGGTGACCAAGCTCGTCGCCGATCTGTTCGACGCGCCCATCGTGCTTGTTTCTTTGATCGACGATTGCCGGCAATGGTTCAAATCGGCGGTGGGTCTCGACGTCGCCGAGACGCCGCGCGATATCAGCTTCTGTCAGTTCGTGGTCGCCGCGAACAAGCCGATGGTCGTGACCGATGCCTTGGCCGATCCGCGTTTTCGCGACAATCCGCTGGTTACCGGGGCCCCCGACATCCGCTTCTACGCCGGGGTTCCGCTGCGCGCCTATAATGAGGTCGTGCTGGGTACCTTGTGCGTCATCGACCGCAAGCCGCGCCCGCCGCTGACCCCCGCCGAAATCGAACGGCTTGAGGATTTCGCGGCGATCATCATGGCCGAGGCCGACCTTCGCCGGATCAGTATCGAGCGCGACGCTGCGGGCCATATGCTCGAACGCGCGCTGGATTTTTCGGGGGTGGCGACCTGGCAGCTCGACCCGCGCACCGACAAGCTGCGCTGGCACGGTGCGGTCGCCGAGCTGTGGGGTGCCGATTACGAGAGCGCGCTCGCCACCGCGGAACAGGCATTCGAGCGTATCCATCCCGAAGATCATGCGCTGGTGCGCGCGGTGCTCGAGGATTCGATGGCGAACGGCACGCCCTATGCGGTCGAGCATCGCATCCTGCACCCCGAGCGCGGCATCCGCTGGCTGTCGATCCGCGGCGACTGGGACGTGCGCTCGAACGACGCGCTGCTGACCGGGGTCAGCATCGACATCACCGAACAGCGCAACCGGCGCGACAATGACACGATATTGATGCGCGAGCTGCACCACCGGATGCGCAACCTGTTCGCGACGGTGGGTGCGATCATCTCGCTGACCCGCCACGCCGCGACCGACGTCGATGACTATGTCGACCGGATCAGCAGCCGGCTCGACGCACTCAACCGCGCGCAGAATGTCCTGCTCGGCGCCAATTTCCTGACCGGGTCGATGCACGCGCTGATGCGCGAGGTCGAGGCGGCCTTTCCGCGCGTCATCTGGTCGGGTCCCGACCTGGAGCTGCCCGAAAATGCCGTGGTCGCGATGGCCTTGCTGTTCAACGAACTGGCGACCAACGCGGTCAAGCATGGCGCGCTCGCGAGCGAGACCGGGCAGGTCGGGGTGCATTGGACGCAGGATGCCGAAGGCGAGGCCGACCGCCGGTTCGAGCTGGTCTGGACCGAAAGCGGCGGCGCGCCGGTCGAGGGCCCCCCGGAGCGGACGAGCTTTGGTACCTTGCTGATGGAGCGCAGCGTGCGTAACAATCTGGGCGGGACGATCGAGCGGCGCTGGGAGCCGGGCGGTCTGGTCTGCACGATCACGCTTCCGGCGAAGTGGCGAGAGGCGTAATAGAAGAGGCGGGGGCCTTGAACATGGCATTGGAAGCGCTGGTCGCGCGCTTGTCCTTCTACAGCGAAATCGGCGACGCCGAGCGGGCCAAGCTGCTCGCGCTCGGCAGCAAGGTGCGAAGCTTTGCCGCGGGGCAGGAAATCGTCAGCGCGGGCGAGCCGATGGACGCGGTGCTGGTGATGCGCGACGGCTGGGCCGCACGCTACAAGGAACTGGAGGACGGGCGCCGCCAAATCCTCAACATATTGCTGCCAGGCGATATCTTCGACCTGCAGGTGCTGGTCGCGGCCGAGGCCGACCATAGCGTGCTCGCGATCACCGCCGGGTCGGCCTATGCGATTCCGCCGCAGGCGGTGCGCGATGTGATGTCGGGATCGGGAGCATTGACCATGGCCTTCTGGTGGACCCAGGTCCAGGAGGAGGCGTTCCTGCGCGAACAGATCGTGCGCAACGGGCGGCAGAGCGCGCAGGAGCGGATCGGGCATCTGCTGCTCGAACTCCATCGCCGCGCGCAGATCGTCAATCTGGCGAACGGCGACGCGATGCGGTTGCCGATGACACAGACGCAGATCGCCGACACGCTGGGGCTGACCCCGATCCACACCAATAGGGTGCTGCGGCGGCTGGTGCGCGAGGGCTATATCGAGATGAACCGGCAGTGGATCCGTTTCCTCGACGCCGATGCGCTGGCGGCGATGTGCGATTTCGACCCCGCTTATTTTCACCTCGACGCGTTCCGGATGCGGTTGGGGCGGAGCGGCTAACCTAGGTTTGTTCTTTTTTTGTTCCGCATGCTATGCCGGTCGGTATGAGCAGCAAGACGATTCTCCAGAAGCTCGCGGTGCTGGCGGACGCTGCCAAATATGATGCGTCCTGCGCCTCGTCGGGGACGGTGAAGCGCGATTCCACAGGTACGAAGGGGATCGGATCGACCGAGGGCATGGGCATCTGCCACAGCTATGCGCCCGACGGGCGCTGCATCTCGCTGCTGAAAATCCTGCTCACCAATTTCTGCGTCTATGACTGCCGCTTCTGCATCAACCGCGCGTCGAGCAATGTCGAACGCGCGCGTTTCAGCCCGCAGGATGTCGTCGCGCTGACGCTCGATTTCTACAAGCGCAACTATATCGAGGGGCTGTTCCTTTCCTCGGGGATCATCCGATCGGAAGATTATACGATGGAGCAGCTCGTCGAGGTCGCGCGCATCCTGCGCGAGGAGCATCTTTTCCAGGGCTATATCCATCTCAAGACGATCGCGGGCGCCGACCCCGCGCTGGTCGCGCTCGCGGGGCTCTATGCCGATCGCCTGTCGACCAATGTCGAGCTGCCGACCAAGGCGGGGCTGGAGAGCTTCGCGCCGGAGAAGAAGCCCGCGACGATCCGCAAGACGATGGCGTCGGTGCGCGTCGGCGCCGAAGATGCGATCGACGCCGCCAAAAACAGGCTGATCGGCAAGGCGAAGCCGCCGCGCTTCGCGCCTGCGGGGCAGTCAACGCAGATGATCGTCGGCGCCGACGCGGCGCGCGACGACGACATATTGGCGACCGCGGACAATCTCTATTCGGGCTATCACCTGCGCCGCGTCTATTATTCGGCGTACAGCCCGATCCCCGACGCGAGCAGCGCGCTGCCGCCGGTGCGCCCGCCTTTGATGCGCGAGCATCGGTTGTACCAGGCCGATTGGCTGCTGCGCTTCTATGGCTTCGCGCCGCAAGAGATCATGGAGGGGGCGAGCGGGGGCATGCTCGACCTCGCGATCGATCCCAAGCTCGCCTGGGCGCTGATGCGGCGCGACATCTTTCCCGTCGATATCAACCGCGCCCCGCGCGAATTGCTGCTGCGCGTGCCGGGATTGGGCACGCGCGCGGTCGACCGGATCGTCGCGGTGCGGCGCACCGGCAAGCTGCGGCTGGGCGATCTGGCCAAGCTGACGGCGTCGGTGAAGAAGGTCCTGCCGTTCATCGTGACGCTCGACTGGCGGCCGGGGAAGCTCACCGACAGCGCCGACCTGCGCGCGCGCTTTGCGCCGCCGGCGGAGCAGCTGGCGCTCGCCCTGTGAGGCCCGTTCTATGAAGGAAGTGGTGCTGGAACGGCCGGGCGATTTCGCCGAATGGCGCGGGGTGGCGCGCGCGCTGCTCGCCGGCGGGGTGGCGCCCGAGGATGTGAGCTGGCGCGGCGGCGAGGAAGGCGCGTCGCTGTTCGGCGATGAGGCGCCGGTGGATGCGGCGGGCGCGGTGACGCTGCCGCGCGAATTGCTGGCGATGGCGGACCGGGTGATCTGTCATCGCGGCGCCGAAATACCCGCGCGGCTCTATCGCCTCGTCTGGCGCGCCGCGCGCGAGCGGCAGTTGCTGGCGCGGACGACCGATGCCGACGTCGACTGGCTGCGCAAGACCGACAAGGCGATCCGCCGCGACATTCACAAGATGCACGCCTTCGTGCGCTTCCGGCGGCTGGGCGAAGCGGCGGGGCGCGAAAGTTTCGCCGCGTGGTTCGAGCCCGACCACCGCATTTTGCGCCTCACCGCGCCCTTCTTCCAGCGCCGCTTCTACGGCATGGATTGGGCGATACTCACCCCCGACGCACGCGCCATCTGGCACGACGAGACGCTGAGCTACGGCCCCGGCGGCACGCGCGGCGAGGTGCCCGAGAGCGATGTCGTCGAGGACCAGTGGCGCACCTATTATGGCGCGATCTTCAACCCCGCGCGGGTCAAGATCGACGCGATGCGCGCCGAGATGCCGAAGAAATATTGGCACAATCTGCCCGAAGCGCAGGATATCGCGCCGTTGCTCGCGGGAGCGCGCGCGCGCGTGGAACGGATGCGCGCGGCCGCCGTTTCGGCTGCGAACCCGCGAACGGAGAAATGGCGCACGCGCGTGGCTGACGACCTGCTTCTCGAAGACGAGCTGACCTCGCTCGGCGCCGTCGCGCGTGCGGTGGGGCAGTGCACGCGCTGCCCGCTCCACTGCAATGCGACGCAGGCGGTGGCGGGCGAGGGACCGGCGGCGGCGCGGATCATGGTCGTCGGCGAACAGCCGGGCGATCGGGAGGATCTGCAGGGCCGCCCGTTTGTCGGGCCGGCGGGGCAGGTGCTGGACGCGGCGCTCGACGAAGCGGGGCTCGACCGGCGGCGGCTGTTCCTGACCAACGCGGTCAAGCATTTCAAGTTCGAGCCGCGCGGCAAGCGCCGGCTGCACCAGAACCCCACCGCGGGCGAGATCGACATCTGCCGCTGGTGGCTCGACAAGGAGCGCGCGCTGGTGCAGCCCGATTTGATCGTCACGCTGGGCGCGAGCGCTTTGCGCGGGGTGACGGGAAAGAGCGCGAGCATCAAGTCGATGCGCGGGCAGGTGCACGAATTGGCGGGGGGCACAAAATTGGTCGCGACGATCCACCCCTCCTTCCTGCTGCGCCTGCCCGACCGGGATCGTGCGGCAGAGGAGCGGGCGGCTTTCGTCGCCGACCTGGCGCGCGCGCGAAAGCTCGCGGCCTGATGGCGAAGGCCAGGACCTGGATCGAACCGCATCCGAGCGGCATTTATGTGAAGCCCGCCGATGTGTGGATCGACCCCTCGCGCCCCGTCGAACGCGCCGCCGTCACCCACGGCCATGCCGACCATGCGCGCAGCGGCCATGGGTCGGTGTTCGCCACCCCCGAAACGCTGGCGATCATGGCGCTGCGCTATGGCGTCGACGCCGAGGCGAGCCACAATGCGGCCTTTCCCTATGGCGAAGGTTTCGAGCGCGGCGGGGTGCGTTTCAGCTTCCATCCCGCAGGCCATGTGCTGGGCAGCGCGCAGATCCTGATGGAATATGCCGGCGAAAGGATCGTCGTTACCGGCGATTACAAGCGCCGCGCCGACCCGACGTGCGCGCGCTTCGCGGTGGTGCCGTGCGACATCTTCGTCACCGAGGCGACCTTCGGCCTGCCGGTGTTCCGCCACCCGCCGACCGAGGGCGAGATCGCCAAGCTGATCGGCGCGGTGCGGGCGGAACCCCAGCGCTCGGTGCTCGTCGGGGCCTATGCGCTGGGCAAGGCGCAGCGCGTTATTGCGGAGCTGCGCGAGGCGGGGTGGGATGCGCCGATCTATATCCACGGCGCGCTCGAGAAGATGTGCAACCTCTACGCCGTGCATGGCATCGACCTTGGCGAATTGCGGCTGGTTTCAGAGACCGACAAGGCCGAGATGGCGGGGCAGATCGTGCTGGCGCCGCCCTCGGCCCTGAACGATCGCTGGTCGCGGCGGCTGCCCGATCCGGTCACCGCGATGGCGTCGGGCTGGATGCGCGTGCGCCAGCGGGCGCGGCAGCGGATGGTCGAACTGCCGCTGGTCATTTCGGACCATGCCGACTGGGACGAACTGACCGCGACGATAATCGACGTGAACCCGAAGGAGACGTGGATCACCCACGGCAGCGAGGACGGGCTGCTGCGCTGGTGCGAACTGCATCAGCGTAAGGCGCGCGCGCTGCATCTGGTGGGCCGCGACCTGGAGGAGGAATCGTGAAGCGCTTCGCGGCCCTGATCGACCGGCTGATCTACACGCGCTCGCGCAATAGCAAGCTCGCGCTGATCGTCGATTATTTGAAGCACACCCCCGATCCCGACCGCGGCTGGGCGATCGCCGCGCTGACCGAGAGCCTCGATTTTCCGGCGGTAAAGGCGGGGACGGTGCGAACGCTGCTGGCGACGCGGGTCGACGAGGACTTGTTCCGGCTGTCGCGGCATTTCGTCGGCGATACGGCGGAGACCGCGGCGCTGCTGTGGCCCGATGCGGCGGGGGCGAAGGACGACCTCAGCGTCAGCCAGGCGGTCGATGCGCTGGCTTCCGCCACCCGCAGCGACGCCCCCGCCATCGTCGCGTCGCTGCTCGACCGGCTCGACGCCGACGGGCGCTATGCCTTGCTCAAGCTCGCGCTCGGCGGGATGCGCGTCGGGGTGTCGGCGCGGCTCGCGAAACAGGCCTTCGCTTTGGCGTTCGACGTGCCCGTCGACGATGTCGAGGAGCTGTGGCACGCGATCCCGCCGCCCTATGCGCCGCTCTTCGCCTGGGGCGAGGGGCGGGCGGAGCGGCCCGACCTCGCCGACGTCGCCTTCTTCCGCCCCTTCATGCTCGCGCATCCGCTGGAGGAGGAGAGCATCGACCTCGCCGATTATGCCGCCGAATGGAAATGGGACGGCATCCGCGTGCAGATCGTGCGCAGTGGAAAGGGGGGCGGCGGCGAGACGCGCATCTACAGCCGCGGCGGCGAGGAGATCAGCGGGGCGTTTCCCGAGTTGGTGACGGCCTTCGACCAGGATGCGGTGATCGACGGCGAACTGCTCGTGCGCGGCGACGCACAGGGCGGGGAGGCGGCGAGCTTCAATGCGTTGCAGCAGCGGTTGGGGCGCAAGGTCGTGTCGAGGAAGATGCTCGCCGATTACCCGGCCTTCGTGCGCGTCTATGACCTACTCGGGGTCGATGGCGAGGATCTGCGCGGTTTGCCGTGGAGCGAGCGGCGCGCCAGGCTGGAGGCGTTCGTGCCGCGCCTCGCCGACAGCCATTTCGACCTGTCGCAGCTGATCGACGCGACCGACTTCGACGACCTTACCGAGCGCCGCGCCGGCGCGCGCGACGCGGCGATCGAGGGGGTGATGCTCAAGCGTCGCGATGCGCCCTATGTGGCGGGCCGCCGCGCCGGGCTGTGGTACAAATGGAAACGCGACCCGCTGACCGCCGATTGCGTCATGATGTATGCGCAGCGCGGCAACGGCCGCCGCGCGAGCTTTTATTCGGATTATACCTTCGGCTGCTGGAGCGAGACGGGCGAGCTGCTGCCGGTCGGCAAGGCCTATTCGGGTTTCACCGACGAGGAGCTGAAATGGCTCGACAAGTTTGTCCGCGACAACACGCTGAACCGCTTCGGGCCGGTGCGCGAGGTCGAGAAGTCGCTGGTGCTGGAGGTGGCGTTCGATTCGATCCATGCGTCGAAGCGCCACAAGTCGGGGCTCGCGATGCGCTTTCCGCGCATTTCGCGCATCCGCCGCGACAAGCCCGCCGAGGAAGCCGACCGTATTGCGACCTTGCTGGCGATGGCGACCTAGCGCCAGCGCAGGTTGGCGGGGCCGAGGTCGGCGAGGCTCTTGGCGCCCATCAATTTCATGCCGCGCTCGATTTCGGCGCGGAGCAGGGCGATGGCGCGGGTGACGCCTTCCTCGCCCGCGGCGGCGAGGGCGTAGAGGTAGAGGCGCCCGCCCGAACAGGCTTTTGCGCCGACCGACAGGGCTTTGAGCACATGGGTGCCGCGAGTGATACCGCCGTCGCAGATGACCTCGATCCGGTCGCCCACCGCATCGACGATTTCGGCGAGCGCGTCGAAGGGCGCGCGGCTGCCGTCGAGCTGGCGCCCGCCGTGGTTCGAGACCATGATCGCCGTGGCGCCGATATCGACGGCGCGCTTGGCATCCTCGACCGCGACGATGCCCTTGAGGCAGAAGGGGCCGTCCCATTTTTTGCGTATCGCCTCGGCGCGGCTCCAGTCCAGGCTCTGGTCGAGCATCGAGGTGAAATATTCGGCGACCGATTTGGGGACGCTCGACCCTTCGGAGACATGGGTAGCCAGATTGGGCAGGCTGAATTTTTCGCGGAGGACATAGTTCAGCCCCCAGCCGGGCTTGATCGCATAGCTCAGCATATTGCCCGGCGTGAAGCGCGGCGGCGAGGTGAAGCCCGAGCGCAGGCAGCGTTCGCGGTTGCCGCCGACGATCGTGTCGACGGTGAGCGCGACCGCGTCGAATTGCGCGTTGCGCGCGGCGTCGAGCATCGCCTGGTTGAGGCCCTCGTCGTGATGGACATAGAGCTGGAACAGCTTGGGCCCGTCGGTGAGCGCGCCGGCTTCCGCAAGGCTGATCGTGGCGAGGCTGGAGATGCCGGCGACGGTTCCGGCACGGGCGGCGGCGCGCAGCACGGCGCGCTCGCCCTGCCAGTGGAACAGGCGCTGGAGCGCGGTCGGCGAGAGGAAGAGCGGCATCGCCATCTCGCGCCCGAACAGGGTGGTGCGCATGTCGATGCTCTGCACGCCTGCAAGCACGCGCGGGACGAGGTCGCAATCGTCGAAGGCGGCGCGGTTGCGGCGGCGCGTTACCTCGTCGTCGGCGGCGCCGTCGATATAGTCGAACACCGGCCAGGGCAGGCGGCGCTTCGCGAGCGCGCGGAAATCGTCGATATTGTGGCAGTCGGTGAGTTTCACTTCTTATGTTTCTGCTGGTGTCGAGCGACGTCGAGACACGCGAGGCCGTGCACGAACTCAGCGTGTCTCGACTTCGCTCGACACGAACGGGAATTGAGGTTCGTGCCGGGCATCAGAACACCGTGCGCGCCGCGACGGTGCCCTTGCTCGCGAAGCTGAACCGCGGTTCGACGGGGAGGTTCGGGTCGAGAATATGCGCGGCGACGCGTTTGCCGACCGCGGGGCCGTTCTTGAAGCCATGGCCCGATCCGCCGCCGACGAGCCAGACATGCGGCTGGCCGGGGAAGCGGTCGATCAGATAGTCGCCGTTCGAGCTGTTCTCATATTGGCAGACGCGCCCGCCGATCAGCGGTGCGGTGGCGAGGGCGGGGAAGCGGCGCGCGACATAGGCGCGGGCTTCGGCGATGCCCGCGGCGGTGAGCGCGCGATCCTGGGTGTCGGGGTCGACCACCGGCCCATGGACGTCGATCGCGATCTTGAACCCCGCGCCTTCGAGGTCGGGGATGCCATAGACGATGCGGCCGTTGTTGAAATCGGCCCAGACCGGCAGGTTCGGCGGGGCGAAGCGCGTGTCCCCCTGCGCGGCGCCGAAATGATAGACCTCCTGCCGCGTCGCGACGATCTTGCCCATCAGATGCTGCGGGAAAAGCTCGGCGAGCCAGGGGCCGCAGGCATAGACGAGATGGTCGGCGGTGCCGCCGTCGGGGAGCGTGTGGCGCTGGATCTTCTTCGACAGGAGGGGGGCGGGCATGACCACGGGTTCGACCGCGATCTGCGCGTCGGCGATCACTTCCTGCACGCCGCGGCCCGCGATCAGCGCGCCGGTCTCGGTCTCGAGGATGCCGGTCTCGCCCTGGTAGAATTGGATCTGGCGGTATTTGTTCTGGAGCCAGGTCACGTCGCCATGTTCGTGGCCGACGCGGTTCGCCTGGAGCCAGGCGAGCGACTGCTGGGTGTAGGCGTCGCCCGATGGTGCGAACCAGAGCACGCCGGTGTTGTGGAAGATCGGGGCGCTGGCGCTGTCGGAGAGGGTTTTCCAGAGGCCGAGCGATTCGCGCGCCATGTCCGAATAGATGCTGTCGGCGCCGTACCCCATGCGGATGACGCGGCTCTCGCCGCCCGACGAGGATCGGACATGGCCCGCGCCATAGGCGTCGAACAGGCGCACCGACTTGCCGGCACGCAGCAGGTGCCAGGCGGTCCAGGCGCCGAAGACCCCGGCGCCGATCACCGCGACGTCGATATGCTGGACGGTCGGCCTGGCGGCCTTGCGCTTCTTCGATTGTCGCTCCTTGCGCTCGGCCGCCGCGGCGGCGGTGGCGACGGGGAGCGCGGCAAGGCTCGCGAGGAGGGTGCGGCGGGTGGTCATGTCGTGGGTCCTCCCGTCGACCAGGCGATCAGGGCGCGGCCGTTGCCGCCGAGCGTGGCGAGACCGGCGGCGTCGCTCAGGAGCCAGCATTCGCCGGGTTGCCATGCTGCGGCACCGATGGCGCCGCTGCCGTCGACGGGGATAAACCAGACTGGGCCGGTAGCGCCAATATCGGGGAGCGCGGCGAAATTTTCACTATGCGCGTCGACCAGCGCGAATTTGGGGCCGGTGACGAGGCGGTCGATGCCGACCGCGATCGGTGTCCGCAGGTTCGCGGTCAGATAGGGGCCGGCCTCGGCGCAGGTCATCGCTTCGTCCAAATGCAGCTCTCGCGGGCGGCCATAGTCGTAGAGGCGATAGGTGATGTCGGCATATTGCTGGACCTCGATCAGCGACAGGCCGCCGCCGATCGCATGGATCGTGCCGGGGGTGACGTGGAAATGATCGCCGGGGGCGATGGGCTTCCAGTCGATGAGGTCCTCGATGCTGCCGTCGAGCGCCGCGGCGCGGAGCCGGTCGGGCGAGACGCGCTGTTCGAGGCCGAGGCCGATGACGGCGTCGTCGGCGGCGTCGAGGATCAGCCAGGCCTCTTCCTTGCCTTGCCGCGCGCCGATGGCATGCGCCTGCGCGTCGTCGGGGTGGACCTGCACCGACAGCGCTTCGGAGGTGAAGAGATATTTGACGAGCAAAGCGGGCTCGGGCGAGCCGGCGGGCAGCTCGAACCAGATCTCGCCGATCCGTTCGCCGCCCGCGTCGAAAAGCGGGCCGATATCGTCGCGGCCCCAGGGCTTGGCGACGCGGCGCGGGATCAGGCGGGTGGCCCCCATCGGGTCAGCCGCCCTTCTTGTAATAACGATAGCCGCCGATCCAGGTTTCGAGCGGGACCATGCGGCGAATCTCGTCGGGGCTGGCGAGCATCGGGTCGCTATCGACGATCAGGAAGTCGGCGCGCATCCCGGGCATCAACGTGCCGATCCGGTCCTCCGCAAAGCCCGCAAAGGCCGCGGTGCGGGTGAAGCCGTCGAGCGCGGTTTCGCGGTTCACCGCCTCCTCGGGGCGCCAGCCGCCGAAGGGCTGGCCCGCGGCATCGGTGCGCGAGATGGCGGCGGCGATGCCGGGGAAGGGATTGGCGCTTTCGACAGGCACGTCGGAGCCGAAGGCGAGGCGGGCGCCGGCGGCTTGCAGGCTGCGCCAGGCATAGGCGCCCTTCAGCCGGTCGGGTCCGAGCCGCGCTTCGGCCATCAGCCGGTCCGACGGCTGATGGATCGGCTGCATCGAGGCGATGACCTTCAGTTGCGCGAAGCGGGGGATGTCGGCGGGATCGATGATTTGCGCATGTTCGATGCGCCAGCGGCGCTCGCCCGGCAGGTCGGCGTTGAGGTCGGTGATCGCGTCGAGCGCTTCGGCATTGGCGGCGTCGCCGATCGCGTGGATCGCGACCTGAAACTTGTCCATCGAGGCGCGCACCATCTTGTTGCGGAGCTGCGCCGGGGTGAGCAGGGGCAAGCCCTTCTGCCCCGCCGCGTCGCTATAGGGCGCCTTGAGCCAGGCGCCGCGCGAGCCGAGTGCGCCGTCGAGATAGAGCTTCACCCCGACCATGCGCAGGCGATCGTCGTAGAGCCAGGGGGTGGGTTCGCCGCCCGCTATCAGCGTCATATTGTCGATATCGCCGCCATAGCTCATGATCCGGATCGCGAGCTGTTTCTTGTCGCCGGCGCGGCGATAGCTTTGCCATTCGGCGATCGTCGTGCCCATGTCGGCGATCGCGGTGATCCCCTGTTCGAGCAGTTTCTGCTGCGCGAGCAGGAAGGCGCGGTCGAGATCGCGCGCCAGCGGCTTGGGCTTGGCCTGATCGATCAGGCCCATGGCGGCATCGACGAATACCCCGGCGGGTTTGCCGCCCGCCATCTCGATACGCCCGCCCTCGGGCGATTTGGTCGTCGCGGTGACCTTGGCCGCGGCGATCGCGGCGCTGTTCGCCCAGCCGGCATGGCCGTCGACGCGCTCGAGCCACACCGCGCGGTTCGGCACCACCGCGTCGAGATCGGCGGCGGTCGGGAAGCGGCCGAGGCTCCATTTCTCCTGATTCCAGCCGAAGCCGATGATCCAGGGGATTTCGGGATTGTCGGCGGCATATTTGGCGATCGCCGCCTGCGCTTCGGCGAGCGATTTGGTCCCGCTGAGGTCGAGGAGCATGAGCTGGAAACCCAGCCCCATGATATGGCCGTGTCCGTCGATCAGGCCGGGAATGAGGGTGCGGCCCTTGCCGTCCTCCTTGAAATCGGGGCGTTCGGGGCGCTTGTCCTTGCGGTCGAGCAACTGCTTGACCTTGCCCTGGCCGTCGATGAGTAGGCCGGTGAAGCGGACGAGTTTGCCGTCCTTGTCGAGGGTGAGGCCGTTGACATTGTCGACGAGCGTGTCGGCATGGGCGGGGACAGCGAGGGCGAGCGCGGCGACCGCGAGGAGCAGGCGCCTCACTTCGCCAGCCTCGTCACCAGCGAGCTGGTGTCGCGGCGGCCGTTGCCGAGTTTCTGGACGTCGGCGTAGAATTGGTCGACGAGGCTGGCGACGGGCAGGGTCGCGCCATTCACTCGGGCTTCCTCGAGCGCGAGCCCGAGGTCCTTGCGCATCCAGTCGACCGCGAAGCCGAAGTCGAATTCGTCCTTCGCCATGGTGTTCCAGCGGTTGAGCATCTGCCAGCTCGCCGCGGCACCGCCCGACACCGCCTCGAACACCTTGTCGGTGTCGAGCCGCGAGGCCTGCGCGAAACGCAGCGCTTCGGACAGGCCCTGGATCACCCCGGCGATCGCGATCTGGTTGACCATCTTGGTCGTCTGGCCCGCGCCGGGGCCGCCGATATGGACCATGCGCGCGGCATAGGCCTGCATGATCGGCGCCGCCGCCTCGAACGCGGCTTTCTTGCCGCCGCACATGATCGACAGCGTGCCGTTCTGGGCGCCGGCCTCGCCGCCCGAGACGGGGGCATCGACGACGAGCAGGCCGGGCTCCTCGGCCTCGACCGACAATTGGCGGGCGATGCGCGCCGAGACGGTGGTGTGGTCGATGAAAAGCGCGCCACGCTTCATCGCCCGAAAAGCCCCGTCGCGGCCGAGCGCGACCTGGCCGAGATCGTCGTCGTTGCCGACGCAGGTGATCACGACATCGGCGCCGTCGGCGGCCTCGGCCGGGGTCGCGACCGCCCGCCCGCCATAGAGTTGGGTCCAGGCGTCGGACCTGGCGCGGGTGCGGTTATAGACGGTGACGTCGTGCCCCGCCTTGGCGAGATGGCCCGCCATCGGACCGCCCATGACGCCGATGCCGAGGAAGCTGATACGCAATTTTTCGTTGCTCATGGCGAGGGGTCATAACGGCGGTTTGCGCGGCGCGCCAGATAGGCTAGGGCCAGCCGCGTTATGACCGATCAACTGACCCTGACCGCCGCCGCCGATCTTCCGGCGATCACATTGGACGATGTGCGCGCGGCGGCGGGGCGAATTAATGGCGCGGTCGTGCGCACGCCGACGCTCCATTCGCAGACCTTGTCCGAGCTGGTCGGCGCCGAAGTGTGGCTGAAATTCGAGAACCTGCAGTTCACCGCGGCCTATAAGGAGCGCGGTGCGCTGAATGCGCTGCTGCTGCTCGACGACGAGGCGAAGGCGCGCGGCGCGATCGCGGCGTCGGCGGGCAATCATGCGCAGGGCCTCGCCTATCATGGCAAGCGCCTCGGCGTGCCGGTCACCATCGTGATGCCGAGCACGACGCCGCAGGTGAAGGTGTCGCAGACCGCGAGCCATGGCGCGACGATCGTGCTGCACGGCGAGACGTTCGACGATGCCTATGCGCATGCGCGCGTGCTGGAAGCCGAGCGCGGGCTGACCTTCGTCCACCCCTTCGATCATCCGCATGTCGCGGCGGGGCAGGGGACGGTCGCGCTCGAAATGCTCGAGGATGTGCCCGAACTCGATACGCTGATCGTGCCGATCGGCGGCGGCGGGCTGCTCGCCGGCATGGGCACCGCGGCGCGCGGGATCAAGAACGACATGCGCCTCGTCGGCGTGCAGGCCGAGCTTTATCCGTCGATGTATGCCGAGCTGAACGGCGTCGACATGGCGTGCGAGGGCGACACGCTGGCCGAGGGTATCGCGGTGAAGGAGCCGGGCAGCTATACGCGCAAGCTGGTCGCCGAGCTCAACGACGATATCGTGCTGGTCGCCGAGCGGCATCTGGAACGCGCGGTGAGCCTGCTCTTGCAGATCGAAAAGACCGTGGTCGAGGGCGCGGGCGCGGCGGGGCTGGCGGCGATGCTGGCGCATCCCGAGGAGTTCAAGGGGCGCAAGGTCGGGCTGGTGCTGACCGGCGGCAATATCGACACGCGGCTGCTGGCGAATGTGCTGCTGCGCGACCTTGCGCGGTCGGGGCGGATCGCGCGGCTGCGCATCCGGTTGCAGGACCGGCCGGGCGCGCTGTTCAAGGTGATGAAGCTGTTCGACGAGAAACAGGTCAATATCATCGAAATCTATCACCAGCGCATCTTCACGACGCTGCCCGCCAAGGGGCTGATCACCGACATCGAATGCGAGGCGCGCGACCGCGAGCATTTGGACAGCCTGGTCGCGGCGCTCCGCGAGGCGGGGTATATGGTGACGACTGTCGAGTTGGCATGACGCTCCGGCCCTACTGGATCACGGTTGAGGGCAAGCTGGGCATTGGTGTTACGGCGCAGGACGAGCAGAAGGCGCTTGTCCTTGCTGCGCCTGCGCTTGGCGAATCCGATGTTAGATCGATCGATCCGCTTTCGAGTATGAGCGAGTTGGATCAGGGCCATGTTGTTCCGAACATGGGCAACTGGTTCAAGCGCGGCGTATGGTTCCCGCTCGGCTTCGACTAGACGCGACGAAATGAAAGAGTTCACCCTCTCGCTCACCGCCACGCCCGAGAGCATCGACGAGCTCGGCCATGTCAACAATGCGGTGTGGGTGCAGTGGATCCAGCAGGTCGCGACGGGGCATTGGGATGCCGCAGCGCTGCAGAGCCATAAGGACGCCTATATCTGGGTCGTGGTGCGGCACGAGATCGATTATCTGCGCGCGCTGGGGCCGGGCGAGACGGTGACCGCGCGGACGTGGGTTGCCGACAAGCCGCAGGGGGCGAAGTTCGACCGGTTCATGGAGTTCACCGGCGCCGACGGACGCGTGCATGTGCGGGCGCGGACGGTGTGGGCGCTGCTCGACAAGGCGAGCGGGCGACCGCTGCGGGTGACGGATGACGTCGTCGCGCCGTTCGTCGGATGATCATCCGCCCCGCAACCCCCGCCGACCGCGCCGCGATCTGGGCGATCCTCGAACCCGTGATCCGGGCAGGCGAAACCTATACGCTCGATCGCGACATGGATGAGGATGCGGCGCTCGCTTACTGGTTCGGGGCAGACAAGGCGGTGTTCGTCGCCGAGGAGGATGGCGTCGTGCTCGGCACCTATTACCTGCGCGCCAACCAGGCGGGGGGCGGCGCGCATGTCGCGAACTGCGGCTATATGACCGGTGCCGCGGCGACCGGGCGCGGGGTGGCGCGGGCGATGGCGCTGCACAGCTTCGACGCGGCGAAAGCGCGGGGCTTTCGTGCGATGCAATTCAACTTCGTGGTGGCGAGCAACACCCGCGCGGTCGGGCTGTGGCAGTCGCTGGGGTTCGAGACCGTCGGGCGGCTGCCGGGGGCGTTCGCGCATCCGGTGCTGGGGTTCGTCGATGCGCTGGTGATGTTTCGGGCGCTTTGACCTAGTTGCGGGCGCGCTCGCGCAGGGGGCGGTCTTCGAGCGCGCGCAGCGTTTTCAACAGCACGGCGTGCGTATCGCCGGTCTCTACGAAGAGACGTTCGTAAACGTTCGAAATTCCGGCGGTGTAGCTGTCTAGCAGCGCCATTTGCACCGCCCCCTTTTCGGTCAGGCGGAACAGCTTGCGCCGCGCGTCGGCGGGGTCGGCGTGCTGGGTGACGAGGCCGAGGCGCAGCAGCGCGGGGCTTTTCTGGACCACCAGCTGGTGCGACTGGCCGAGCGTGCGGGCAAGCTCGGCGGCGGACGCCTCGCCCGCCTGGCGCAAGGCGGTGAGCAAGGAGCAGGAGCGGACCGGGATGACGATGCCGGCGTCGGCGAACAGCTCGCGCGTCTGCTCCTCGATCCGCGTGCTCAGCGCTTCGCTGAGGCGCCCGAGGAAGCTGATGTCGTCCAGTTCAGTCGAGGCGGGCATAATCTTGGGTCGTTCCGTCGCGGTTGAGGCGGGTGAGCGCGACGACCTTGCCGCCTTTGCGCGCGATGCGAAAGCGGAAGTCGCGCACGCCCTCGATGGCGAGGAGGTCGCCGCCGAGCGGTTCGAGCGTCAGGCGGAGGCGCTCGCGCCAGGTGTAGAGCAATTTGCCTTGGGCGAGGTCGATGCGGCGGCCTTCGTAGCGGCCGGCGATGGCCTTGAGCGCGGCGGGGGTCGGTTGCGGACGCGGGGCGAGCATGGGGGCGAACCAGTCGGCGTCGGCCTGCTTTGCAGGGTCGGCCCTGGCGAGGTCGGCGAGCGCAAGGCGATGCGCCGCGACGAGCGCGTCGGCGGAGGCGACCTGATGGTCGGGAGTCACGCCCTGCCCCTCGAAATCGCCGCGATCGACGGGGTCGCGGATCTGGCCGATCGGGACCTGGAGGAAGAAGTCGGTGCCGACGGGCTTGCGGTCCACCGGGTGCGCGCCGCCCGCGGTGCGCTCGCCGACGAGCGTCGCGCGGCCAAGCTTTTTCAGCGTGTAGGCGAACCATTCGGCCGCCGAGAAGCTGGTCGAGCCGGTGAGGACATAGACGGGCTTGCCGGTCAGGCGCTTGGCGGGGAGCGCGGGGAGGACCCACTGGCCGCGTTCGACGCGGCGGCCGTCGAGGGTGTAGTAATAATCGAACAGCTCCTGATCCTTGTCGCCGGGGAAGAGCTGGCTCGCCAGCAGCTGCGCCATTTCGAGGTGGCCGCCGTTGTTGTAGCGCAGGTCGTAGATCACCGCGTCGCCATTCTCGACGAAGCGCATCGCGGCGGCGGCGGCGTCGTAACCGAGTTCGGGGTCGGCGAAGTGCGACAGGTCGACATAGGCGATATTGCCGTCGAGATAGCGCAGGCCGGTGAAGCCGAAATTGCTGCGCGCCTCGTCGCGGCGATCCTGTTCACGCAGCTCGGCAGCGCGGGCGGGGTCCTGCTGGGCGGCATAGTCGGCGACCCAGTCGGGATCGACGCCGACCGAAAAATGCAGGTCGTTGCTGGCGGCGATCAGATCGTCGGTGAGTTCGTTCGCGAGGGTGCGGCGATCGGGCGCGGCGTCGTAATCGCCGGCGTCGAGGTGGCGGCGCAAGGTCGCGGCGATGGTCTTGGCCTTGTCGGGAAAGACATAATTGGCCTCGAGCGCCTGGCCGAGCTGTTCGACGACGGCGCGCTTGTCGGCGGGGGTGAGCGGGGTCTCGCTCGCGGCGGCGGGGAATGCCAGCCACGCGGCGGCAGTGGTGAGCAGGAGGGGCCAGCGGGTCATAAGAAGAACTCCGAATCGATCTATACAATATATTGCGCAATATATTGTATAGATCAGCGAGGCAAGAGCGTGGGTGGCGGCGCGGAACGATTTTCGGCGGGTGCAGGTTTCCGAAACCGCGGCAGGCCGACGCGAAGAGGAGCGAAACGCATGGAAACGCAATTGTTGCATCGCGGTCGGTTGATCGACCATATCCAGCTGACGGTCGCCGATCTGAAGGCGAGCCCGCGCCTTTTACGAAGCGATCTTCAACGTGCTGGGCATGCCGATCGGCGGCGAGGCGGAGGATTATTTCTGGATCGACGAATTGGTCGTGTCGTCGAAGGACGGCCAGGCGGCGACCGGCGAGCTGACCGGGCGGACCATCTGGCGTTTCAGGCGGCGGACCGCGTGATGGTCGATGGATTTTACAAGGCGGGGCTGGCGGCGGGCGGCACCGATCATGGCGCGCCGGGCGAGCGGCCCTATCATCCCGGCTATTATGCGGCCTTCCTGCTCGACCCCGACGGGAACAATATCGAGGCGGTCTATCATGGCGCGCACCAGCGGAGCGCGCCGTCGGTCGAGATCAAATTTTAGGCGCCGCCGCTCAGTCGGCGGCGGGGCGCGTCCAGCCTTGCTTGTACTTCTCGAACCAGGCGATGATCGCCGACGCCTTGGCCGCCGATTGCGAGGGGCGCGCGGCGATGCTGCCGTGACCGGCGCCGGGGACGGTGATCAATGCGGTGGGGACGCCGCGGAGGCGGAGCGCGGTATAATATTGCTCGGACTCGCTGACCGGGGTGCGATAATCTTCGGCACCGACGATCACCATCGTGGGGGTCTCGACCTGGCCGACGAGCGACAGCGGTGAGCGCGACCAGAAGAGTTCGGGTTTTTCCCACGGCATCGCGCCGAGCCAGTAGCGGCCGAAGAAGGCGGGGCCGTCGGCGGTGAGCGCCTGCGTGGTCCAGTTGATCACCGGTTTTTGCGCGACCGCGGCCTTGAAGCGGTTGGTCTTGCCGACGATCCAGCTGGTGAGCACGCCGCCGCCCGATCCGCCGGTGACGAAGAGCGCGTCGGGATCGGCGATGCCGAGCGCGATGGCGCGGTCGACGATGCTGATGAGGTCGAAATAGTCATTGCCCGGATAGGCCTTGTCGATCTCGTTCGCGAAGGCCGCGCCATAGCTGGTCGAGCCGCGCGGGTTCGCCGAGAGCACGGCGTAACCCGCGGCGGCGTAGAGCTGGTTGTCGGTCGCGAAATGCGGTCCGTAGGCGGCGAAAGGGCCGCCGTGGATTTCGAGGATCAGCGGGACCCTGGTGCCTTCGACATAGCCGGGGGGCAGGGTCAGCCACCCTTCGATCTCTTTGCCGTCGTGGCTTGACGGGGCGGTGATCTTGCGGACTTCGCCGAACGCCTTGGCCTCGCGCAAACTGCGGTTGAGGTCGGTCAGCATGCGTGTCTTGCCGCCGCTCGTCAGCTGGACCTCGGCGGGGCGCGTCGCGGTGCCCCCGGTAAAGGCGATGGCGCCCGCGTTCGAGACCGAGAAGCTGCCGCCGGTATAGGGACGGTCGAGCCCGCCGCCCGACAGGCCTTTTGCGACGTCGCGCACCGATCCGTCGAGGCCGATGCGCGCGACCCTGGTTTCGCCATGGTCGTCATATTGGGCGTAGAGCGCGGTGCCGCCGCTGTCCCACAGGATCGTGTCGGCGCTATGGTCCCAATTGGCGGTGAGGCTGCGGCGGCCCATGCCGTCGCGGTTCATCACATAGATTTGCACATTTTCATAAGCGCGCAGATTGTCGTCGAAGCCCAGCCAGGCGATCTTGCTGCCGTCGGGAGAAGCGACCGGGCTGGCGTCGGGGCCGTTGCGGTCGGTGAGCCGGACCACGCCGCCACTCGCGACGTCGAGCGCATAGATTTCGCTTTCGAGCGGGTCATTCTCCCAGTCGGGCTTGCGGTTGGCGCCGAAATAGAGCGTCTTGCCGTCGCGCGACCAACTCAGGGGGCCGCCGTCGTGATAGGGGCCGAAGCTGAGCTGGCGCGGCGAACCGCCGGTCGCCGGTACGATAAAGATTTTCTCATAGCCGGGCTCGATATAGCCCTCGCCGTCGGCGCGGTAGGTGAGCAGGTCGCGAACCTCCAGCGGTTCGGCCCATTTGGCGCCCTCGGGCTTGTTCGCGGGGGCCTTGCCGAATTTGGGACCGTCGTCCTTGACGAGCATCGTGTAGGCGATCGTCTTGCCGTCGGGCGACCAGGCGAGGCTCGACGGGCTGGTCGGCAGGCCGGTAAGCCGCACCCGCTCGCCGCCGTCCATCCAGCGCACCCAGAGCTGCGCGCTGCCTCCCTCGGTCGAGGCATAGGCAAGCCGCTTGCCATCGGGCGACCAGCGCGGCGCGAAGGCGGCGCCATCGGTGCCGGCGATCGCGACCTCGTCGCCGGTCGCGGTGTCGATCTGCCAGATCGCGTTGACCGCGCGATCGGCCATGATGTCGTTGGCGCGGCGGACATAGGCGATGCGGCGGCCATCGGGGCTGATTTGCGGATCGGAAGCGATCGCGAGGTCGAACAGATCCTCTCCGGTGAAGCGGCGCTGCGGGCCGGTGCGCGCGCTGCCGCTGGCCGACGCCGACATCGCGGGTTGGGCAGGCTGGGCGGCGGGGGCGGTTTCGGAAGGAGCGGGCGGGGGCGTGTCCTGCGCGGCGGCGAGTGGCGCGGCGAAGGCGAGCAGGCTCGCACCGAAATAGGCCAGTTTGTGCATGATATCGTGCCCCTTTTTGCTGGTGGCGAGGGTCTGTACCTTTCGCGCTGGCTGGTCAACCGCCCGGCGGGACCCGTGCCGTCGTGACGCAATTATCGCCGCGCCGCCGCGCTCTTGTCACGGATCGCCTTGAATTCGCTGCCGTCCTTCCACGCGGGCCATTTTTCGGACCGTGCGAGTTCATTGCCTATATGGTAAAAAATCGAAATATCCTGAACCGCGCCGTCAAGGTTCCAGTCGGACCCCCAGGCGTCGCAGGCCTGATGGTAGCAGCGGCCGGTATAGTCATCGACCCATTTCTGGCCTGCCGTCTTACCGCCGACGACGAGGTCCGAGGCGCCTGCGATGCCCATCATCAGCAACACAGGAACGCCGCGCCTGGCCATGCTGAAATGATCGGCGCGGTAGAACAGACCGCGTTCTGGCAGGCTCTCGACGCTGACCGCCCGGCCTTGCGCGGCGGCGTGGCGGGCGAGGTCGTCCTCGAGGCTGCCTTGTCCTTTGCCGACGAGGATGACGTCCTTCGCGCGCCCCGCTGTCTGGAGGATGTCGAGCCCGAGGTTGGCGACGGTCTTTTCGACCGGATAGACGGGGTTTTGCGCATAGGCTTCGGAGCCGAGCAGGCCGCGCTCTTCGGCGGTCCAGAAGGCGAAGACGAGGCTGCGATCCGGGGCCGGCGCGGCCTTGAAGTTGCGCGCGATCTCGAACAGGCCCGCGACGCCGAGGGCGTCGTCGTTGGCGCCGGCGCGGTAGATCCGACCCTCGGCGTCGGGCTTTCCTTCGCCATAAGCATCCCAATGGGCGCCGTACAGGATCACCTCGTCGGCGCGCGTGGTGCCGGTGATTTTGGCGAGGATATTCCGGCTCTGCACGACCTCGTGCTGGATGGGGATTTCGGCCTCCAGCGTGACGCCGCGCAGTTCGACGGGGCGGAAGTCGGCGCGGCGCGCGGCGACGCGGAGCTGCGCGAGGTCGAGGCCTATATCGGCGAATAGTTTGTCGGCGGCGTCGTGGGCGATCCAGCCTTGCAGTTGGAGCGAGGTGCGCTTTTCGGGTGGTACGACGAGGCCGTAGTTTTCGCCGGCGGGCGCGCGGACGACGTTCCAGCCGTAACCGACCCCCGCCTCGTCATGGACGATCAGCGCGGCGATGGCGCCGCGGCGCGAGGCTTCCTCGAACTTGTAGGTCCAGCGGCCGTAATAGGTCATCGTCCGCCCGCCGAACTTGCCCGCGACGGGCTCGTCCTCGGTCGCGGCAAAATCGGGGTCGTTGATAAGGAAGACCGCGACCTTGCCCTTCAGATCCTGTCCCTTGAAATCGTCCCAGCCGCGTTCGGGCGCACTGACGCCATAGCCGACGAAGACGAGCGGCGCCGCCGCGACCGCCGCGACATCGACCGGCTGGAGCGTCGAGAGATAGATGTCGGCGCCCTGCACCAGCGGCTGGACATTATGATGGCCGGCGCGCGCGAATTGCAGCCTGGTCGCCGAGCCGAGGCGGGTGTGCAGCAACGGCACCGGCTGGGTCCAGCCGCCGTCCGCGCCGCCGGGTTCGAGCCCGAGCGCCTGCAAGCGGCCGATGAGATAGCCGATCGTGCGTTCCTCGCCGACGGTGCCCGGCGCGCGGCCCTGAAACCGGTCGGAGGCGAGGGCGCGCACGGTGTCTGTGAGGTTTGTCGCGGAGATTTCCGGCCCACCTTGCGCGGCGGCGGGCGCGGCGGCGGGCGCAGCGAGGGCGGCGAGAAGCAGGGCGGCGAGCGGGCGAAATAGCATAAGCGGACGATCCGTTCGGCTTTGGGCGCAAGAAACGGGGCGCCGATGGGGGTGGGGCGCGGCATAGCGCGGACATGACCAGCGAGACAATGCCCGCAGGGACCGTGCCCGCAGGGACCGTGCCCGCAGGGACCGTGCCCGCAGAGCCAACGACCGTGTTGGCACACATCGACGCCCGCCTCGCCGCGATCGATTGGCCGGCGCTTTATGCCGCGCTCGATGCCGAGGGGTGGGCGGTGGTGCCGGGGCTGCTCGACGCGGCCGCCTGCGACGCGATGGCGGCGCGGTACGACGCGCCCGAGGGGTTTCGCAGCCATGTGCAGATGGCGCGGCACGGGTTCGGGCGGGGGGAATATCGCTATTTCGCTTATCCCTTGCCGCCGCTGGTCGCGGGGCTGCGGACGGCGCTCTATGCGCGGCTGGCGCCCATCGCCAACCGTTGGCACGAGCGGATGGGGATGGCGGTACGCTTTCCCGAAAGCCATGCCGACTTCCGGGCGCGCTGCCACGCGGCGGGGCAGGCGCGGCCGACGCCGCTGCTGCTGTCCTATGGTGCGGGCGACTATAATTGCCTGCACCAGGACCTGTACGGCGCGCATGTGTTTCCGTTGCAACTGGCGGTGCTGCTGTCGGCGCCGGGGACCGATTTTACGGGCGGCGAGTTCGTGCTGACCGAGCAAAGGCCGCGGATGCAGTCGCGCGCCGCCGTCGTGCCGCTGGGCAAGGGCGATGCGGTGATCTTTGCGGTCAATGCGCGGCCGGTGACGGGCGCGCGCGGCGATTACCGCGTGGCGATGCGGCACGGCGTGAGCGCGGTGCGCGAGGGGCGGCGGCGGGTGCTGGGGGTGATCTTTCACGATGCGGGGTGAGAGGCGCCCCACGTCCTGTCACATCGCGGCAATCCTGGCGCCATAGCTTTCGGGCGATTGCAGGAGCCCGATCATGGACGACGGCCTTTCCGACCTCGACCGCATAAAGGACGAAATCGCCGACAGCTTCGACGAGGAGCTGGAGATGGAGGTGGACGAGAGCCGGCTCGAGGCCCTGCTTGCCGACCTTTCCGATCACCCGGATCGCGAGGCGCTCGACCGGCGCATCTATTTCCGCGAGCTGTTCCGCCTGCAGCACGAGCTGGTGGTGCTGCGGGACTGGGTCCAGCGCAGCGGGCTGAAGGTCGCGGTGCTGTTCGAGGGGCGCGATTCGGCGGGCAAGGGCGGGGCGATCAAACGGATCAACCAGCGGCTCAATCCGCGTGTGTGCCGCGTCGTCGCGCTGCCCGCGCCGAGCGAGCGCGAGCGCAGCCAATGGTATTTTCAGCGCTATGTCGCGCATCTGCCCACGGCGGGCGAGATCGTCCTGTTCGACCGCAGCTGGTACAACCGCGCCGGGGTCGAGCGCGTGATGGGATTCTGCACCGCCGACGAGTGCGAGGAATTCTACCGCTCGGTGCCCGAGTTCGAGCGCATGCTGGTGCGATCGGGGATCATCCTGCTGAAATACTGGTTTTCGATCACCGACGACGAGCAGCAGTTCCGGTTCCAGATGCGGATTCACGACCCGCTGAAACAATGGAAATTGTCGCCGATGGACGTCGAATCGCGCCGCCGCTGGGAGGATTATACGCGCGCCAAGGAGATCATGCTGGAGCGCACGCATATCGCCGAGGCGCCCTGGTGGCTGGTCGAGGCGGTCGACAAGAAAAAGGCGCGGCTGAACTGCATCGCGCATCTGCTGGAACAGATCCCGTATCAGGAGGTGGAAAAGCCCGAGGTGGTGCTGCCCGAACGGGTGCGGCACGACGATTATGCGCGCCGCGAGATCCCGCCGGAGATGTATGTGCCGGAGCGGTATTGAGGGGCGTATTGGCGCGGCGAGGGATAGCCAGCGATATCCGGCGCCATAGCGCGGGCCGATGACGCCGCCGGATTTCATGGCCAAATCGCGCAACGTCGAGTTGCAGGTGTACACGGCATTCCAAAGCAATATGGGGATATAAGAACCAAGCTGGCGGGATTGCCTTGTTCTCTATTTGATCCCCTGCTAGACGTTGTAAGCTGCGATTTTTCATGCTTGAGGCTATGCCGTGACACAAAAATTCTGCCAACTGCGTCAGCGAAGCGGACTCGAGTTGGCAGACGTCGCTTCAGAATTTCGCGAATCGTTAGACACCGTTTTTCGTTGGGAGAATGGTGAGGTCATGGCTCCCGATCGCGTGCTTCGATCGCTGGCAATAATGGCCGATTTTTCGCCCATTCTTGCGAATGATCGAATTGATGGATCTGTTTCGGACGGCAGCGGCGAGCCATTAAAGCCTGAACTAGTTACGCCAAGGGAACGCAAATCGCAGCTTGGGCAATTCATGACGCCAAAGAGCGTTGCTGATTTCATGTCCTCCTTGTTTGACCCGCCGAAATTTGGCGGCGTCCGATTGTTGGATGCGGGGGCGGGTCAAGGGGCTTTGATTGCGGCTTTCTTCGAGCGCCTGCAGGAATTTCCCGGGGAATACCCTGTTTGCGGCACGGCCCATGAATTCGACGAGGAAATTGTTCCGTCGCTTCGCACGGCCCTTGCCGAGATTTGTGCGCGGACCAAAGTCGAGGTGCAATTGGTCGTGGGCGATTTCGTCGAGGAGGCTGCCAAGAGCATCTGCCTTGGTCAGGGCGCGCGCTATACTCACGCCATTTTGAACCCCCCCTATAAGAAGATCGGTAGTGGTTCGAAGCACCGTGCATTGCTTCGCGCCGCCGGCCTGGAAACCGTCAATTTGTACACGGGCTTTGTTGGGTTGGCGCTAGAGTTGCTCGAACAGGGTGGAGAACTGGTGGCGATCGTCCCTCGGAGCTTCTGTAACGGCCCATATTATGAGCCTTTCCGCCGTTTCATCTTGGGTCGGGCCGCGATCCGACATATTCATTTGTTCGAAGCGCGCAATAAAGCGTTCAAGAATGATGGCGTTCTGCAAGAGAACATCATCCTCAAAATTGTGCGTGGAGGCGAGCAGGGAGCGGTTACAGTCTCCACGTCGCGCGACGATAGCTTTCAGGATTATGATGAAAAGGCCTATGCCTTTGAGCGCATCGTGTTCCCCGACGATCGGAATCGATTCATTCACATCCCGACTGGAAGCGACGAACAAGTGCTCGAACGTGCCAGCTTCGGCCATAGTCTCGCGGACCTCGGCTTATCCGTTTCCACCGGCCCAATTGTCGATTTCCGAATGAAGAACGACCTGCGGGCGGAACCCGACCATGAGACGGTGCCTTTGCTTTACCCTGGTCATTTCAATAGCCTGGGCCTGGAATGGCCGCAGGCAGGGTTCAAGAAGGCCAACGCCATTCGCGATACGATGGCAACACGCAAATGGCTCTATCCGAACGGCTTTTATACTGTAGTGCGCCGATTTTCTTCGAAAGAGGAGCGCCGGAGGATCGTCGCTAACGTGATAGATCCCTCGCGCTTGCCGACAGAGAGGATTGGCATCGAAAACCACCTCAATGTTTTTCATTCAAAGCGTCAGCCCATTTCAGAGGATTTGGCGCATGGCCTTGCGACCTATTTGGGCGCCAAGGCCGTCGATACCTATTTTCGTCGCTTCAATGGCCATACGCAGGTCAATGCGACGGATCTTCGCATGATGCGATACCCGAGCATCGATACGTTGATCGCGTTGGGGCAATGGGCCAAGGGTCGCAGCGTTTCGCAGGATGAAGTCGACGAACGGGTGAATGGCCTTTGATCGATCACAAACATATTGCCGATGCACTCCAAATCCTGGTCGATCTCGGCCTGCCGCGTGCCCAGCAGAATGACCGTTCTGCACTCACGCTTCTAGCCTTGCTGGATTTGACACCGGAAATGGACTGGAAGGGTGCTGGCTCACCGCTAATCGGCATCACGCCCATCATGCACTGGATCAGAGTCGAATATGGCAGGGACTATAAGCCGAACACCCGTGAAACGTTCCGCCGGCAGACGATGCACCAGTTCGTCCTGGCAGGCATCGCGTTATACAATCCGGACGAGCCGGGGCGGGCGGTCAATAGCCCGCGCGCGGCCTACCAAGTCTCGCCACATGCGCTCGCTCTACTAAGAACCTATGGCCAAGCTGGCTGGGCCAAGCGGTTGACGGCTTACCAAGCCAATATAAAAACGTTGACCGCCCGATATGCTCGCGAGCGCGAAATGGAACGAGTGCCCGTCAGGCTTCCCTATGGGGCCGAACTACGACTGAGCCCCGGCGAGCATAGCACTCTGATCCGTGCGGTTGTCGAGGAGTTCTTGCAGCGTTTCGTACCCGGCGGCAGCCTGATCTATGCGGGCGATACCGGTGAGAAGATGGGTTTCTTCGATCGTGAGCAGCTGAAAACGCTGGGCGTGATGATCGATAATCATGGCAAGATGCCCGATGTGGTGATTTATGACGCCGAGAGAAACTGGTTGCTATTGATCGAAGCGGTCACCAGCCATGGCCCTGTCGATGGAAAGCGCCACAATGAATTGATGACGCTGTTCACGGGGTCAACGGCAGGATTGGTTTACGTCACCGCTTTTCCCACCCGGGCTGTCATGGCCCGGTACCTGGGAGAGATTGCATGGGAATCAGAAGTCTGGGTTGCCGACTCCCCCACCCATATGATTCATTTCAATGGCGTGCGGTTTTTGGGACCCTATGAGGAGGGACCGTCGGCTGCAAGATGACGTCGAAGCCAGTCGCTGGCTAATTAATAACCAAATAGGTAAAAATATGTTGACATCGTAACGCTGATCTGGCACATAGATCGCATCATGCGGAATTGCGAGTCGGGCCGGGGGCTCTTCCGAGGGGAGGGGCTTTGCGGCCCGTTTGCTTTTGGGGCGAGGTGGGTATGGAGGATGAGATCGGGGCCGGGCCGGTGGGGCCGTTGCAGCGGCGCAAGCCGCGCGCGAACGGGTGGACGATGGCGCGGCGCAAGGCGTTTCTGGAGGAGCTGGCCGAGAGCTGTAACGTCGAGCGCGCGCGCAAGGCGGCGGGGATGGGGTCGGGCGGGGTGTACCGGCTGCGCCAGCGCGATCCGCTGTTCGCCGAGCAATGGCAGGCGGCGCTGATGCTGGGATATGAAAGGCTGGAGATGGCGTTGCTGCGCCGGGCGATCGAGGCGGTCGAGGGGCTGACGCTCGACGCCGCCGACGAGGCGCGGCAGCCGGTCGAGAAGATGAGCGTCGCCGAGGCGATGGCGGTGCTGCGCCAGCATCGCGCGAGCGTCGAGGGCGGCACGGCGCGGCGGCTGCGCCCCATGGCGCGGCAGGCCGCGACGCAGCAGGAGGTCGATGCGATCGTGATCCAGCGCATCCGGATGGTGAAGCGGCGGCGGTTGCTGCGCCATCGCGACGGGTCGGCGGTGGCCCTGCCCCAACCGCCGCCCCAACCGCGCGGGGGCGCGTGAAGCGGCGGTGGCGCGCGCCCAAGGCGCGGGCGGTCAAGGACTGGACGCCGCAGCGGCTGACCGCCTGGTCGGAGATCGTCTTTGCGCAGCTATCGGGGTTGACCCCCAAGGAACTGCGATGGGTGATGCAAGGCATGACCGCGGCGCAGCTGAGCGAGCTGGCGCGGCGCTGGTATGGCCAGCAGAATGACGGGCAGCGCGAACCCGCGGGCGACTGGCGCATCTGGCTGATCCAGGCGGGGCGCGGGTTCGGCAAGACGCGCGCAGGCGCCGAATGGGTGAGCCAGGTCGCGCGCGCCGTGCCGGGGGCGCGGATCGCGCTGGTCGCGGCGACGATCGCCGACGGGCAGCGGGTGATGATCGAGGGGCCGAGCGGGCTGATCGCGGTGAAGCGCGACCATGAGGCGGTGCGCTGGGCGCCGGGGCGGCGCGAGCTGATTTTCGACAGCGGGGCGGTGGCGACGCTCTATTCGGCGGAGGCCGGCGAGGAATTGCGCGGGCCCGAGCATCATGCGGCCTGGTGCGACGAACTGGCGAAATGGCGGCGCGGGACCGCGGCGTGGGACAATCTGATGCTGGGCATGCGGCTGGGCGAGCGCCCGCGCGTCGTGGTGACGACGACGCCGCGGACCAATGATGCGATGCGGCGGGTGCTGGCGGCACCGGGGATGCTGCCCACCTATGGGCGCACCGGCGAGAATCCGTATCTGCCGGCAAGCTTCGTCGAGGCGATGCTGGCGAGTTACGGCGGGACGCGGCTGGGGCGGCAGGAACTGGGCGGCGAAATGCTGGAGGATGTCGAGGGCGCGCTGTGGACGCGGGCGCTGATCGAGGGAGCCCGCGTCGATGCCGATGCGGTCGGCAAGCCGGTGCGCGTGGTGATCGGGGTCGATCCGCCGGCGACGTCGGAGGGCGATGCGTGCGGGATCGTGGTGGCGGCCTTGCTGCGCGATGGGCGGCTGGCGGTGATCGAGGATGCGAGCGTCGAAAAGGCCTCGCCCGCGCGCTGGGCGCAGGCGGTCGCGGCGGCGGCGGCGCGCTGGGGCGCCGACCGGGTGGTGGCCGAGAGCAATATGGGCGGCGAGATGGTCGCGGGCACGCTGCGCGCGGCCGCGATCGCCCTGCCGGTGAAGGCGGTGCATGCGAGCGTCGGCAAGGCGCGGCGCGCGGAGCCGGTGGCGCTCGCCTATGAGCGCGGGCAGGTGGTGCACGCGGGGGTGTTCGCGGCGTTGGAAGACGAGCTGTGCGGGTTGCAGGTCGGCGGGGGTTATGCGGGGCCGGGGCGGTCGCCGGATCGGGCGGATGCTTGCGTGTGGGCCTTGGCGGAGTTGCTGCGCGGGGTTGGCGTGGCGGGGCCGGGGGTGACGAGGATCTAGCTCACGCGGAGGCGCGGAGACGCGGAGAAGAAAAGAAGAGAAAGAGATTTTTCGCGCAGAGGGCGCAGAGAAAGGGAATTGGCGGCTTTGCCGCCTTGTTCTTCTCTGCGGCTCCGCGTCTCCGCGTGAACCGGTTCTGTGCGGCCTCGGCGTCTCTGCGCGCATTTTCGGGTAGAGGTGCAAACCGCCGGTGCCCCTCCACCATCCTTCGGATGGTCCCCCTCCCCGTGCCGGGGAGGATCTTGTGGGAGAATTTTATGAACTGGTTTGGCCGCAAGGCCGCGTCGTCCGCGACGCGGCCCGCTTTGTCGCGGGTTTATGGGAGCTGGTCGGCGCCGGCGCCGCTGTCGTTCGAGGCGCAGGTGCGCGCGGGCTATCTGGAAAATCCGATCGTCCAGCGGTCGGTGCGGCTGGTCGCCGAGGCGGTCGGCGGCGCGCCGCTGGAGGCGAGCGATCCGGCGCTGGCGGCGCTGGTGGCGGCGACGTCGGGCGGCCAGGGGTTGATCGAGACGCTGGCGGCGCAGTTGCTGCTGCACGGCAATGGCTATGTACAGATCCTGGCCGATGGGGCGGGGGCGCCGGCGGAGCTGTTTGCGCTGCGCCCCGAGCGGGTGACGGTCGAGGCCGATGCGCGGGGGTGGCCGGTCGCCTATCGCTACAAGGCGGGGGGCAGCGCGGCGGTGCTGGCGGCGGAGGACGGCGCGGGGCGTACCGCTGTCGTGCATCTGAAGGCGGCGCATCCGCTGGACGATCATTATGGCGCGGGATGCCTGGGCGCGGCGGCGGCGGCGATCGCGGCGCATAACGCGGCGACGGGGTGGAACCGCGCGCTGCTGGACAATGCGGCGCGGCCGTCGGGGGCGCTGGTCCATGATCCGGGCGAGAAGGGCGTGCCGCTGTCGGCCGAGCAGGTCGAGCGGCTGCGCGAGGAACTGGCCGAGGGTTTTACGGGCGGGGCGAATGCGGGGCGGCCGTTGCTGCTGGAGGGCGGGCTGAAGTGGCAGGCGCTGAGCCTGTCGCCGGCGGACATGGATTTCCTGGAACTGAAGCATAGCGCGGCGCGCGAGATCGCGGTGGCGTTCGGGGTGCCGCCGATGCTGCTCGGGCTGCCGGGGGATGCGACCTACGCCAATTACAAGGAGGCGAACCGGGCGCTGTGGCGGCTGACGGTGCTGCCGCTGGCGGGGAAGATCCTGGGCGGCATCGCGCAGGGGCTGCGCGGGTGGTTTCCCGATGCGGCGCTGGCGGTGGACCTCAATAAGGTGCCGGCGCTGACCGAGGAGCGGATGATGCTGTGGCGCGAGGTGTCGGCGGCGGACTGGCTGACGGGCGAGGAAAAGCGGGCGTTGCTGGGGCTTTGAAGCGTCGCCCCCGCGTAGGCGAGGGACGCGATCGGCGCAGCGCCGGGTTGTCAGCGGCCCCCGCCTTCGCGGGGGCGACGGGAGATCATGCTATGGATGAGGATGAGGCGCTGGCGCGGCTGGTCGTGCTGGCGGGGACGGGTGCGCCTGCGGATGCGGCGGTGCTGCGCGCGTTGATCGAGGAGGCGAGCGAACTGGGGGCGCGGCGGGCGCTGGCGCGGTTGGGCTTGTCCGACGCGGCGGCGCGCGACGACATGGTCGATCTGCGACAACTGCTGGGGGCGTGGCGCGACGCCAAGACGAGCGCGTGGAAGGCGGCGGTCGACTGGGCGGTGCGCGGACTGCTGGCGTTGCTGGTCGTCGGGCTGGCGGTGAAGATGGGGTTGCCGGGGTTGCTGCGGTGAGGGGGTCAATAAATAGGGACAGTCCCCATTTAATCGCGCCGGCTCCGCCCCCCGAGCCGTTCGCGCCAATAAATAGGGACTGTCCCTATTTATTGCGATTCGCGGGCTATGCGTCGGTGTTCGACCGCGTCGATCGCGGGGGCGATGTGGTGCGGGCGGGGGCGTTCGCGGCGAGCCTGGCGGCGGGGCGGGCGGTGCCCTTGTTGTGGCAGCATCGGCCGGGCGCCGTGGTCGGCACGATCGAGACTTTGGCGGAGGATCAGCGCGGGCTGCGGGTGGTGGCGCGGGTGACGCATCCGACCGCGGCGGCGCTGGTCGCGCGCGGGGCGCTGACCGGATTGTCCTTTGGCTATCGGGTGACGGCGGCGCGCGGGAGCAATCCGCGCGAGCTGCTGGGGCTCGACCTTGCCGAAGTGAGTTTGGTGGCGGCGCCGATGCAGGCGCTGGCGCGGGTGATTGCGGTGAATCTGGTGAAGGAGTGACGGGCATGGAGTTGGATATCGAAGTGAAGGCCGATGCGCTGGACGGCGCGTTCGATGCGGTGTTGGCGGCGGAGGCGGTCGATGATTTGAAAGCCTCGGTCGCGGCGCTGAAGGCGCAGGTCCATGCACAGGCGGTCGCGGCGGCGCGGCTGCCGCTCGACGGAGCGAAGGCGGCCGATCCGGCGCGCGATGCCTTTGTCGAACGGTACCTGCGTCGGGGCATCGACGCGGGCGTCGAGATGAAGAGCCTGTCGGGGGCGTCGGGCGCCGAGGGCGGCTATGCGGTGCCACGCGAGATTGACGGGTCGATCGCGGCGATGCTGAAGTCGCTGTCGCCGATCCGCAGCATCGCGACCGTCGTGCAGACGGGGACGAGCGGTTATCGCAAGCTGGTCGCGACCGGGGCGACGGGCGCGGGCTGGGTCGGCGAGACCGCGGCGCGGCCCGAGACGGGGACGCGCAGCTTTGCCGAAATCGCGCCGCCCAGCGGCGAGCTTTATGCCAATCCGGCGGCGAGCCAGGCGATGCTCGACGATGCGATGTTCGATGTCGAAAGCTGGCTGGCCGACGAGATCGCCCGCGAGTTCGCGGTGGCCGAGGGCGCGGCCTTCGTGAGCGGCAATGGCACGAGCCGGCCCAAGGGCTTCCTCGATTATGCGACGACCAACGAGGTCGATGGCACCCGCGCGTTCGGGACGCTGCAATATCTGGCGTCGGGCGCGGCGGGGGCGTTCGCGGCGTCGAACCCGCAGGACAAGCTGGTCGAGCTGGTGCACAGCCTGCGCGCGCCGTACCGGCAGGGTGCGGCCTGGGTGATGAACAGCGACACGCTGGCGCGAATCCGCAAGTTCAAGACGAGCGACGGCGCCTTCCTGTGGCAGCCGGGGCTGGTCGAGGGGCAGGCGGCGACCCTGCTCGGTTATCCGGTGGTCGAGGCCGAGGATATGCCGGCGGTGGGGGCGAACAGCCTGTCGATCGCCTTCGGCAATTTCCGCGCCGGTTATCTGATCGCGGACCGCGGCGAGACGCGCATCCTGCGCGATCCGTTCAGCAACAAGCCCTTTGTGCATTTTTATGCAACCAAGCGCGTGGGCGGTGCGATCATCAATTCGGAATCGATCAAGCTGATGAAATTCGCCGCCAGCTGATCTGGCGCGCGATGCGGCGCCCGGTCATGGTCACTTTCCCTTTCGGTGACGGGCCGGGCGCCTATTTTTCCTATCGGATCGGTAGCGCCGACCTTCTCCCCTCCCGCAGGCCGGAGGGGAGATCCGCTAATGTCTAGACCGTTCGCGCGATCCGGCCCCTGTTTCCCATCCTGACGAAAGGACGGCTCGACCATGCCGACGTTGTTTTTTGCCGACCTGGTGCGCGAGACGAGCGGCGCGACGGGCACGGGACCTTTTGCCCTGAGCGGCGCGGTGGCGGGGCATCGGCGCTTTGCCGATGTCGTGCCCGGGGGTGCGAGCTTTTACTATAGCATCGCCGGGGTGCGGCATGCGGGGGAGTGGGAGGTCGGAACCGGGTCGCTGGATGGCGAGGGGCGGCTGGTGCGCGGCGCCGTCGCGGCTTCGTCGAACGGCGGGGCGCCCGTCGGCTTTTCTTCGGGGGTGAAGACGGTCGCGCTGACCGTCGGCGCGGGGTGGCTGACGGCGACCGATGTCGCGCTGGCCGCGGCCAATGCGGGCATCGCGGCCAATGGCGCGGGACTGAGCGTGGCGGGGGTGACGATCGCGGCGCAGGGCGTCGCGATCGGCGCGGCGCAGGCGGCCATTGCCGCGCATGACGGCGCAATCGCGGGCAAGCAGCCGATCTCGACCGGGCATGGCGCGGCGACGTCGGTCGATGCGACCGACAGTGTAACGCTGCGGCGCGGCAGCGGCTGGGTGAATGCGCCGGCGACGGCGCTGGTGCATCAGCGGAGCGGCGGCGGTTTCGTCTGTGCGGGCAATCTGGGGATCGGCGACGAGACGCCGGGGCAGCGGCTGGTGGTCAAGGCCAGTTCGGCAGTCGACGGCAGCGCGCCGGTGGTGGTCGAGATCGCGGATACGCAGGCGGGCACCGCGGGCTGGACCGCCAACGCCGCCTTTGCCGCGATCAATTTCCGCAGCAGCGACGGCTCGGTAAGCGGCGCGGGGGTGCGCGCGCAGATCGCGGCGACGATGCCGGCGACGCATGGCGGACAAACCGACCTGAAGTTCAGCGTGTCGAACGCGGCGCTGCTCGACCGGTCGGCGGTGCTCGACACGGCGGGGCGGTTTCGTCCCGGCGCCGACAATTTGCAGACGCTGGGGATGAGCGGCTTTCGCTGGTCGACCGTCTATGCAGCGACAGGGACGATCAACACATCGGACGCGCGCGAGAAACAGTGGCGCGGCGCGGCGAGCGCGGCGGAGCTCCGCGCAGCGCGGCGGATATTGGGCGAGCTGGGGTTTTTTCAGTGGCACGATGCGATCGCGGCGAAGGGCGCCGATGGGGCGCGGCGGCACTTCGGGGTGCGGGCGCAGGCGGTGTGGGACATCATGGCCGACGAAGGGCTGGTCGATCCGATCGATGGCGCGGGGCAGCCGGGGAACACGCCTTATGCCTTTTTGTGCTTCGACCGCTGGGTCGATGCGGACGGGGTGTGGCACGACCGCTTTGGAGTGCGCGGCGACCAACTGGCTTTGTTCCTGATCGCCGGGCTGGCGAGCGAGGTGGCGGCATGATCGGCAGGCGGGCGCTGGGCGCGGCGGCGGTCGGCGACACGGGCGTGCGCGACCTGGCGAGCGAATATCCGGGGCCGCGCGTGGGCGCGGTGCGCGGAGCGGAGCATGGGACGCGTGCGGGATCGCAGCGCGGCGAACGCGCGGTGCGGGTGCGGCGGGATGCACGGGAGGAGCGAGCGATATGAGCCTGGTGATCAAGGATCCGGGGGCGCGGGTCGATTATGCGGTCGATTGGGGCGATGCCTATGTCGATGAGCAGGTGATCGTCGAAGCGAGCTGGGCGGTCGAACCCGAGGTGGCGGGCGGTGTCGCGGTGTCGGGCGCGAGCCATGATCTGCTGCGCTGCGCCGCGACGCTGGAGGGCGGCATTGCGGGGGGCGTCTATCGCGTCACCAACCGGGTGACGCTGAGCGACGGGCAGATCGATGAGCGGTCGTTGACCGTGCGGGTGGAGGAACGCTGATGATCGTCGGAATCGACAAGGGCGCGGCGCCGGTTGGCGTTGCCGAGGCGAAGGCGTGGCTGCGGCTGGGCGGACCCCAGGACGATGCGGTGGTTGCGGGGCTGATCCGCAGCGCGGTGGATTTGTGCGAGGCCTTTACCGGGCAGATGCTGATCGCGCGGACGGTGACCGAGGAGGTGCCGCCGCGCGCCGGGGCGATCGTGCTGGCCAAAAGGCCGGTGGTCGCGATCGAGGCGGTGACGGGGCTGGTCGGCGAGGAGGAGGCGCCGCTGGGCGCGGAGGCCTGGCGCGTCGCGATCGACCGCGACGGCATGGCGCGGCTGTGGGTCGACGATCCCGGCGATGCGCAGCGGCTGCGCGTCGTGTATCGCGCCGGGCTGGCGGCGGAGGCGAATGGCGTGCCCGAGGCGATCCGCCAGGGCGTGGCACGGATGATCCAGCATCTGCACGGCGCGCGCGACGACGATGGAAAAGATGGGGGCGAGGTGCCGGCGATCATCGCGGCGCTGTGGCAGCCGTGGCGGCGGATCGGCCTGGGTGCGGACGTGCGGCGATGAGCGCCGAACAGGCGCTGCGCGCCGCGGCGCTGGCGCTGCTGGCGGGCGATGCCGCGCTGGCGGCGCTGGTGCACGGCGTGTTCGACGGCGTGCCGGCGCGGGCGAGCGCGCCCTATCTCAGCGTCGGCGCAGCCGAGGGCAGCGATTGGGGGACCAAGGATGTCGCGGGACGCGAGGTGCGGCTGGTGCTGACCCTGGTCGGCGCGGGCGAGGCGGCTGGCGATGCGGCGGCGGCGCGGGTCGAGGCCTTGGTGCCGGGGCTGCGCGGCGATACCGGGGGCTGGCGGATCGTCGGGGCGCGGGTGGTGCGGACGCGGTTCGGCTTTGCCAAGGATGGCGGATGGCGGCACGAGATGGTGGTGCGGTGCCGGTGTCTGGTGGGGTGAAGGCTATTCCCCTCCCTTCTTCTGGGAGGGGTTAGGGGGGGGTCGCCGCAGGCGTTCTTTTTGGCCGCGGACCCACCCCTAGGGCCGATCGACATTCAGCCCTGACGGCCTGCAAATGGCGGCTTTCCGCGCTTCCGGTGCTCACGTACTTTAAGTACGCTGCGCTCCGGGTCACGGAAAACCACCATTTTCGGCACGTCATCTTCTGAATGTCGATCGGCCCTAGCTGCGACTAGGCTCAGGACCTATTAAATTGTTTGCGCGACGGTTGGCAGGGTGATTCAAGGTTGCAGGAGGTGCAGCCATGAGTGATCTGTTGTTGCTGAGCGAGTCGCAGATGCGCCGGATCGAAGCGCATTTTCCGTT
>JAEULK010000012.1 GCA_016793775.1 Sphingopyxis sp.
CACCACCCTTCGGGTGGTCCCCCTCCCCCTTTGGGGAGGATCGGCACCGTCCGCTCTCCTCCCCAAAACCGCCGCCCTCAATCCGGCGGATCGACCACCACGCGGCCGGGATAGACCGCGATCGCCATCAGGTCCCGCCCGACCGCCACGCGTCCGCCATAGCGTGTGCGCGTCGCGGCGAGCAGCGCGGCGTCGGCGGCTTCGCCGGCGACGCTGTGATAATAGAGCGCGAGGCCCGGTTTCATGTCGGCGAGCGCGTCGCCGGCGTCTTCGGCGCCGAGGTGGAGTGCAAGGATCTTTTGCGCCTGGGCGGCCGAAAAGCTGCGCCGGACATAGGCGGTCATCGGCGGCGAGGCGACTTCGATCAGCGCGACATCGACGCCGCGGCCGTAGCGTGCGAGCTGCGGCGTCGCGGCGGTATCGCCCGAGATCAGCACCGACACATCGCCGCGGTCGATGCGATAGCCGAAGGCGGGGATGTCGCCATGCTCGACCGCGAAGGCGGTGACGCTCAGGTCGCCCTTGCGATAGATCACCCCGTCGCCGCGCACCGTCGTCACCGCGGGCGCGATGCCGACGTCGCTCGCCGGGATGCCGTCGGCGCGGCGATAGCCGATGTCGGCGGCAAAGGCCTTGCGCAGCCCGGCCATCATCGCACCGCTGCCCTTCGGCCCCCAGACGCGCAGCGATTCCGCACGGCCCTGCGTCCAGCCGTTGAGCCACAGGTCGGGGATGCCGACGACATGGTCGCTGTGGAGATGGGTCAGGAACAGCCGGTCGATGCGCGGCAGCAGCGCCGGATCATATTGCGCCAGACGCGTCGTGCAGCCGCGCCCGCAATCGAAGAGCAGATTGTCGGCGCCCGCCTGGACCAGGATCGCGGTTCCTGCCTGCGTCCGGCTGGGGACCGGGGTGCCCGACCCGAGGATGACGATGCGCAGCGGCGGGGTTTCGGGTTCGGCCGATGCCGCGGGCGCGGCGAAAGCGAGCAGCGCCGCGCCGAGCCAGCGCAGCCGCTCAGCCACCGGCGGTGCCGAGCGACGCGATCCAGCGCGCGGCGGCGGCGACGTCCCATCCCGCCCCGCGCCAGCCGACATAGCCGTCGGGGCGGATGATATAGAGCATCCGGCGGCGTCCGGCGCCAAGGCCATAGCGCGTGGCGAGCGGCGCATCGGCGGGGATCGCGTCGATGACCACCGGCTCGGCGCGCGGGTCGAATGTCGTCAGCGCATCCTGAAGGCCAGCCAGCGCGGGGCCGCTGTCGTCGTCCGCGGGGTCGAGCGAGAGCGCGAGCAGGGTGAAGCGATAACCGGCGAGCGCTTCATAGAGCGTCCCGTCGCCGGGCCATGGCGCGTCCGGCGCGCGCTCGCCGGGCTTCGGCCCCTTGCCGCCGGCGCTATCGGCGGGGACCAGCCGGCCATCGGCGGGATAGGCGATACCGCGCTGCGACGCGCCCTTGAAGGCGTTGGTCTGAAACGGCTTTTTCTTCGAGATGAAGGGGAGGATGATCGGCAGCAGGCGATCGCGCATCCTCGCCTTGAACCCGGCCTGCCCCGCCGCCGCCGCGAACAGCCGGCCGGTGCGCTTCACCACCGCTTCGCCGACCGGCAGGCGCTCGCCGCCATAGCTGTCCAGCAGCGCGGCGTCGGCGCCGCGCAGCACCGCCGCGAGTTTCCACGCGAGGTTGGCGGCGTCCTGCAGCCCGGTGTTCATCCCCTGGCCGCCGGCGGGCGAGTGGATATGCGCGGCGTCGCCCGCGACGAAGGCGCGGCCTTTGCCATAACGATCGACGAAGCGATGGTGCGCGCGGTAGCGGGTGACCCAGACGGGGTCGCTGAGCTTGACCGGCAGGTCGATCGCGGCGGCCAGCCCCGCCTCCATTTCGGCGAGGTCGAGCGGGGCGGGGGTGCTGCCGTCCTCGTCGCCGAAGCTGCCCGACATATCGGTGGCCATCACGCGTGAGCATGCGCTGCCCTTCAGCGGCAGGAACAGCCCGATCAGCGGCCCGTTCAGGAAAACGCGGAAATTGTCATGGTCGAGCGGCCAGTCGACGCGGCAGTCGGCGAGCAGGAAGCGTTGCGGCAGCAATTCGCCGTCCCAGCCGATGCCCGCGCCGGCGCGCACGACGCTGCGCGATCCGTCGCCCCCGACGATATAGGCGCAGCGCAGATTTTCGGTGCGACCGTCGTCATGCGCCAGGGCTGCGTTGACGCCCTCCGCGTCCATCGTGAAGCCGGTGCAGTCGACCCCGCGCTCGATCGTGACCCCGAGCGCTTCGAGATCGGCGGCGAGCAGCGCCTCACTCTCCGACTGCGGGATCATCAGGATGACGGGGAAGGGGGTGTCGCCCGTCTCGGCGCGGGTGAAGTCGAGCCCGCCCGCGAATTTGCCCTTCACATGGATATTGACCGAGCGCGCGATCACCCCGCGTTCGACGAAGCGCTCGGCAAGGCCCATCGCCTGCAAGAGTTCCAGGCTGCGCGCCTGCACCGCGAAGGCGCGCGATTCGCGCGTCGCCTCGGCCCGCCGCTCGACGATGCGCACACGCACGCCCGAGCGGGCGAGCAGGTTCGCCGCCATCAGCCCGGTGGGGCCGGCGCCGACGACGAGTATCTCGCAGTCGCCCTCCGTCGTCATGCGGCGTCGGCGCCGATGCGCTTCGCGGCGAAGACCTGGCAGCGGGTGATCGCATAGGGCGCGGTGAACAGGTCGGGATTCTGCGCCTGCACCCAGGCCGCGGTCGGGCCCGTCACATGCGCCTGCAGCGCGGCTTCGTCAGCGAAGCTGTTGAAGATCGCAAAGTCGCGCTCCCCGATCTGCATCGCGCGAAAGCTGGTGGTGCCGGGCTCGCTTTCGAGCCGGCGCGCGGCCTCGACCAGAAAGGCGCGCGCCGCGTCTTCCTTCCCTTCGCGGGCCTCCATCGTCGCCCAGACGGCAAATTGATCCATGATCGCTCTCCCATTGATAACTTGTATGCTAGCATGTTATATTCGCTGCATGGAGTCAACAGCGGGTCGGGGGGCGAGTATGAATATGAGCCTGGCAAAGACATTGCCACCGCGTGCGGGCGTGCGGCCGCGCACGATCCCCTGCGCGCCGCACAGCCAGCTCGACCAGATCGTCCCCGGCGCGCGGACGCTCGCGGGGCAGCTGATCGAGCGGTTGGCGATGCTCGATCATGTGAAGCTCGGCCACAGCCTGCGCGCGCCGCCGGGTTCGGTGGGCTTCTACCTCGACCCCGCGGTCCGCTGCGCCAATGGCAACGCTTTCCTGCTCGGCGACGAGTTCGCGCATGTGCATCTGGAGGATGATTGCAGCCTGCACGTCATCCTGCCCGAACCCCTGCGCGGGGCGGCGATCGCGGCGGGCTGGGCCGAGGCGCATCCGCTGGCGGGGCAGCCGACGGTTTCGCCCGACACGGTGATGCTCTATGCGCCGCGCGACGCCGGGGAGGTCGATGTGCTGGCCGCGCTGGTCGAGGCGAGCTGGACCAATGCGCGCGGGCTCAATGCCCCAGCTGGCGGCTGATCGCCTCGGCCGTACCGCGCAGCCGCGCCGCGATGTCCGCCGCGTTGCCCGGATTGAAGCGGGTGGGCGAGCCCGACAGCGAGATCGCATAATCGCTGCCGCGCAGATGATCGAGCGGGACCGCGATGCAGCCGAGGTCGTCGGCCATTTCGCGATCGTCGATCGCATAGCCCCGCGCGCGCGTCGCGCCGAGTTCGCTGCGGAGCGCCGCCGGATCGGTGATCGTCCTTTCGGTCAGCGGGACGAGCGGCGCGGCCAGATAGGCGTTGAGGCGGCTCTCGACGAGCTGCGCGAGCAGGACCTTGCCGATGCCGGTGCAATAGGCCTCGAGCTGTATCTGCTCGCGCGTGAAGCCGGTCTGCATGCCTTCCTTGACCAGATAGGTCACCATCTCGCCCTCGAACACGCCCAGATAGGCGGTCGCGCGTTCGGCCTGCGCCAGCCGCCGCAGCAGCGGGCGGGCGATCTCGATCAGCCGCGCATGCGGGCTGACCCGCGCCGCGAGCTGGCGCAGCCTTTCCCCCCCGGCATAGCGGCCGCGTGCGATTCGCATGATGAGCTTCCGTTCGACGAGCAGGGCCAGCAACCGCCGCCCCGTGGCGGGGGCGAGTCCGGCGCGGACGATCAGCTCGGCCGCAGGCGTGCGCCCGCCGTCCAGTGTCACCGCCTCGAGCAGCGCCAGCGTCCGCGCCGCCGATTGCGAGCCTTGCATGTTAGAATCGCTCATAATGTGAGCGGACATAGCGGACCGCATCTATCGGGTCAAAAGCCGATCGCCTAGGGTGGCGCTATTGGGAGGATGTTGGAATGACGGTCAGCCACGACGATCTCGCGCTTCGCCTGCGCGCGGCCTATGACGCCGGGGCCGTGCCCCCGCTGCGCGACGGGCTCGACCCGACCGACGCCGACGGCGCCTATGCGGTGCAGACGATCAACACGCGCTTCTGGGAAGCGGCGGGCCGCCGGATCGTCGGGCGCAAGGCTGGACTGACGGCCAAGGCGGTGCAAACCCAACTCGGCGTCGATCAACCCGACTTTGGCGTTCTGTTCGACGATATGCGCATCGCCGACGGCGGCGCGCTCGACCCGGCGAAGACCCTGCAGCCCAAGGCCGAGGCAGAGATCGCTTTCGTGCTGGGGACCGACCTGCCCGATGCCGATACATCGGTCGAGCAGGTCGCGGCGGCGGTCGCCAGCGTTCATGCCGCGATCGAGATCGTCGACAGCCGCATCGCGGACTGGAAGATCAGCTTCGCCGATACGGTGGCGGACAATGGCTCGTCGGCCTTCTTCGTGCTCGCGCGCGACGGCAAGCCCCTCGCTGGGCTCGACCTCGAAGGCGCGGCGATGGAAATGCGCTTCAACGGCGAGACCGTATCGACGGGCGTCGGCGCCGCCGCGCTCGGCAATCCCCTGAATGCCGCCGCCTGGCTTGCCCGCACGCTCGCGGCGCGCGGCGAACCGCTGAAGGCGGGCGATATCCTGCTGGCCGGGGCCTTGGGGCCGATGGCCGCCCTGAGTCCGGGCGATCATGTCCATGCCAAGGTCGCCGGCATCGGCGCCTGCAGTTTCATCTATAAGGGCTGAGACGATGGCGAAGACCAAAGTCGCGATCATCGGATCGGGCAATATCGGGACCGACCTGATGATCAAGATCATGCGCCTGTCCGAAGTGCTGGAGATGGGCGCCTTCGTCGGCATCGATCCCGCGAGCGACGGGCTCAAGCGCGCCGAGCGGTTGGGCGTGCCGATCACCGCCGATGGGCTCGACGGGCTCGTCGCGATGCCGGGTTTCGCCGATATCGCCATCGTCTTCGATGCGACGTCGGCGGGCGTACATAAAAGGCATAGCGAGGTGCTGATCGGTCATGGCAAGCGCGTCGTCGACCTGACCCCGGCGGCGATCGGGCCCTATACCATCCCGCCGGTCAACGGCGATGCGAACCTCGACGCCGCGAACGTCAATATGGTGACCTGCGGCGGGCAGGCGACGATCCCGATCGTCGCGGCGGTGAACCGCGTCGCAAAGGTGCATTATGGAGAAATAGTGGCGTCCATCGCGTCCAAAAGCGCCGGTCCCGGCACGCGCGCCAATATCGACGAGTTCACCGAGACGACGAGCGAGGCGATCGTGGAAGTAGGCGGCGCGACGCGCGGCAAGGCGATCATCATCCTCAATCCCGCCGAACCGCCGCTGATCATGCGCGACACCGTCTATTGCCTCTGCGACGACGGAGACCGCGCGGCGATCTCGAAAAGCGTCGAAGACATGGTCGCCGAGGTTCAGACCTATGTGCCGGGATACCGCCTCAAGCAGGCCGTGCAGTTCGAGAGCATCGGCGGCAACGCCCCGCTGCGCATCCCCGAGATGGGTGGCAGCTTCACCGGCCTCAAGGTCAGCGTATTCCTCGAAGTCGAGGGGGCGGCACATTATCTGCCCGCCTATGCCGGCAATCTCGACATCATGACCTCGGCGGCGCTGAAGACCGCCGAGAAGATCGCGCTCCGCATGAAGCAGGAGATCGCGGCATGAGCTTCGACCCCACCACGACCAAGCTCTATATCCAGGATGTCACGCTGCGCGACGGCATGCACGCGATCCGCCACCAATATGGCCTCGATCATGTGAAGGCTATCGCCAAGGTGCTGGACAAGGCGAAGGTCGATGCCATCGAGGTCGCGCACGGCGACGGGCTGCAGGGGTCGAGCTTCAATTACGGCTTCGGCGCCCATACCGACTGGGACTGGATCGGTGCGGTCGCCGAGGTTCTGGAGCATAGCATCCTCACCACCTTGCTGCTGCCGGGCATCGGGACCGTGCATGATTTGAAGCGCGCTTACGACCTCGGCGTCCGTTCGGTGCGGATCGCAACGCATTGCACCGAAGCCGACGTGTCGAAGCAGCATATCGAGGCGGCGCGGAACCTCGGCATGGACGTCTCGGGCTTTCTGATGATGAGCCATATGTCCGAGCCCGAGCCGCTCGCGAGCCAAGCGAAGCTGATGGAAGATTATGGCGCACATTGCGTCTATGTCACCGACAGCGGCGGGGCGATGACGATGGACCAATATGCCGCGCGGCTGCAAGCCTATGACCGCGTGCTGAAACCCGAGACGCAGCGCGGGGTCCATGCGCACCACAATCTCAGCCTCGGCGTCGCGAACAGCATCGTCGCGGTGCAGAATGGCGCGGTCCGGGTCGACGCGAGCCTCGCCGGGATGGGCGCGGGGGCGGGGAATGCGCCGCTGGAGGTCTTCATCGCCGCGGCCGACGTCGCAGGCTGGAACCATGGCTGCGACCTGTTCGCCCTGATGGACGCCGCCGAGGAACTGGTGCGTCCGTTGCAGGATCGCCCCGTCCGCGTCGATCGCGAGACGCTGACATTGGGATATGCCGGGGTCTATTCGAGCTTCCTGCGCCATGCGGAGAAAGCCGCGGCGGACCATGGACTCGACACGCGCGCGATCCTCGTCGAACTTGGCCGGCGCAAGATGGTCGGCGGGCAGGAGGATATGATCGTCGACGTCGCGCTCGACATGCTGAAACAATAGGCCGGGAGAGGCAGACGTGGATCTGGGTATCAAGGGACGCACCGCGATCGTGTGCGCGGCGAGCAGCGGCTTGGGCCGCGCCTGCGCCAAGGCGCTGGCGGGCGAGGGTGTCGATGTCGTGATCAACGCGCGCACGGCCGAGACGCTGGAGGAAGCCGCCGCCGAAATCCGCGCGCACGCGCCCGATGTCGCGGTGACGACGGTCGTCGGCAGCGTCACCGACCCCGATGTACGCAGCGCGTTGGTCGCCGCCGCGGGCGAGGTCGACATATTGGTCAACAATGCCGGCGGGCCGCCGCCCGGCGATTATCGCGACTGGGACCGCGACGTGTGGATCGCGGCGATCGACCAGAATCTGCTCGCGGCGGTCGAACTGATCAAGCTGACCACCGACGATATGGCGGCGCGCGGTTTCGGGCGGATCGTCAACATCACCTCGTCGGCGGTGCGCGTCCCGATCCCGGTGATCGGCCTGTCGAATGCGACCCGCGCGGCGCTGACCAACTTCGTCTTCGGGCTCGTCCCGCAATATTCGGGCAAGGGCGTGACGATCAACAACCTCCTCCCCGGCCCCTTCGACACCCGGCGCCTGCGCAACTCGAAGGAAATCACCAAGCATCTCACCGGCAACGCCGTCGCGGGCCGGGTCGGCGATCCCGACGAGATGGGGGCGATGTGCGCCTTTCTGTGCAGCCGTCATGCGGGTTATCTGACCGGGCAGAACATCCTGATGGACGGCGGCCTCTATCCGGGCAGCTTTTGAGGTGGCAGGTCCCTTCGCGATCGGGACCGACGAGCAGGGCATCGTCAGCGTCGTCGCCAGCGGCTTCTGGTCGCCCGCCGATCTTGAGGGCCATTTCGGCGACCTGAAGGCGGCGGTCGATGCGGCGCGCGTGCGTCACGGCATCGCGCGGGTGCTTGTCGACCTGCGCGCGAGCAGCGTCCAGTCGCGCGAGATATTCGACCGCCTCCGCGAAGCGACGGGCGCGATCTATGACGCCGAGGACCGGATCGCTATCGTCGCCGAATCGGCGCTGCTGACGCTGCAGATGCGGCGGCTCGACGCCAAGGCGGGCCGCGCGGCCTTTGCCGATGTGGGCGAAGCGCGGGCCTGGCTGCTGTCGGCCTAGGCGATCGTCACCGATACGCTGCCCAGCCGCGCGACGTCGAGCGTGACGCGATTGCCCGGTGACAGCGCCTCGGCCGCCGTCGCGCCGCCCGCCATCACGATATCGCCCGCCTTCAGCGGTTCGCCCGCCGCCGCCGCGAGCCGCGCGGCGCGGACCAGCGAGCGGATCGGGTCACCGAGGATTGCCGCACTCGACCCGGTCTGCTTTGCTTCGTCGTCGATCGCCATGGTGAAATCCAGCTCCGCGAGGTCGGCAAAGGGCGTCTGCCACGGCCCGACCACGAAGGCCGACGAGCTGCTGTTGTCGGCGACGACGTCGCTCAGCGAAAAGCGGAAATTTTCGTAACGGCTGTCGATCAGTTCGAGCGCGGGGGCGATGCCGGCGAGCGCGGCATGGGCTTCGGCCTCGCCGATCTCGCCCGGCAGGTCGGCGGCGAGGAGGAAGGCGATCTCGGGTTCGATACGCGGGTGGACGAAGCGAGCGAACGGGACCGAGCCATCGTCGGCGACCTGCATCGCGTCGGTCAGTCGCCCCCAGATCACCTCGCCGATCCCCATCTGCTCCATCTTGGCGAGGCTGGTGAAGCCCATCTTGACCCCGACGCGCCGTTCGCCCCGCGCATAACGCCGCGCGAGCGACGCGGCCTGCACCGCATAGGCCTGGTCGAGACTCAACGGCTCGGTCAGTTGCGGCACGGCGCGCGCGTCGCGCATCGCGGTGTCGAGCCGTTCGGCGATGGCGGCGATATTCATTCTCTGTCTCCGTCAAATTCGGGGTCGCCGTGGCAGACATAGTGCCACATGCGTTCGAAGAGCCCACCCGCGCGGACGGCGCGGGCTGCGGCTTCTTCGGGCGTATATTCGCGTGCGCTACGGCCCGCCGCGGTGGCGGGAAGCAGCGCGAGCTCGATGCGCGCGGCATCCTCGAGGAAGAAGGCGAGCGCGGCAGCGTCCTCGATCGATGCTCCCGCGGTCACCGCACCATTTCCGGAGAGGACGATCGCGGCGGCATCGCCCATCATCGCGACGACCGCGCGCGCGCTGTCGTCGTCGCGGACGAGCGCGACGCCGGGCCAGAGCGGCGGCTGCGGCGCGAAATAGGCGCCGAGGCCGTGGCGCACGCGCGGCGTTTCGCCGAGCGCCGACAGCGCGATCACGGCGGGCGACTGGAAGCGGCAGATGCCGCCGACCTCGGGCCGGTTGCGATAGATTTCGCGGTGGATCCGCACCTCGGGCAGCGCGCCGGGCGAGAGCTCGCCGTCGAGCGGCACTTCGACGCCGGCCTGCCCCGGTGCGAGCGTGCCGAGCGGCTGCGCGGCGCTGACGAGGAAATGCGTCGCCGACAACCGCGTCGAGACATGGCCATAGGCATGCGCCAGCCCGTGGCGCGCCATCGCGCGCGCGGCGAGCCGCACTTGTCGCGCGGGGTCAGCCACGCGTCGTATCGAACTCGGGAATGTCGGGCTTCGACCCCCACATGCAGAAGCTCGACGGCTCGAAGGGGAAGGAGCGCGGGACGTAGCTCTTTTCGTCCTCGGCGGTGATCGATCGGACGCCGCAGCTATATTCGTAGATGATGTCGTCGGGACCCTGGAAATAGAGGAAGCGCGCGCCCGAGGTCGGGTGGCGTCCGGGGCCGAAGACGATCCGCACATTGCGCTGCTGCAGGAAATAGAAGCTGCGCATGATGTCGTCTTGCGTGTCCACCTGGAAATTGACGTGCTGGATGCCGGCGTAGCTCGACGGAAAGAGCGCGACATTGTGATGCACTTCGTTGATGCGGATCAGCGCCGCGTCGCCGATCCAGTCGCTGACCTTCGCGCCCATATGGCCGGTCCAGAAGGCTTCGTCGGCGGGGGCGTTGGTCGTGCGCAGTCCGACATGGCTGAAGGCGTTGATCCCCGCATCGCGCGTTCCGTAATAGCGGCGGCCGCAGGCATTGGGCCGTGCGACCAGCTCGATCATATTGCCGGTCGGGTCGGTGACGATGACGAGGCCGCGGACGCGGCGCTGGTCGCGTTCGGCGCTGGTGCCGGCGCGGATGCGAACGCCCTCGGCTTCGAGCGCGGCGGCGGCGGCGTCGAGCGCCTCCATGCTTTCGACCTCCCAGCCGGTCGCCTGCCCGCTCTCGCGCCCGCGCGTGTAACAGATATTATGATCGCGATCGTCGCCGCGCAGATAGGCGGCGTTGGCGTCGCGCTCCACCAGTTCGAGGCCGAGGATGTCGGTTGCGAAGGCGATGCTGGTGTCGAGATCCTCGCAGCCGATGCGAACATAGCGGATATCGTGAAGGTCGGCGCCCATCGTCTTCAGCCGGTCGTCGGCCGCGCATAGTCGCGCGCCATATGGCCCTTGCCACTCTGGTCGCCGCGCTCGAAACCCCAGCTGTAGCCGCCCTCGGGGTTCGAGAGAATTTCCCACATATTGCCGTCGAGGTCGGTCATGTAGAAACAATAGGTGCCGTGCTGGACCATCGGCTTGGTGACCTTCTGGATGCCCCATTTCTCCTTGTCGCGCTGGACGATCTCCCACGCCGCATCGACCTCGGCGTCGGTCGCGACGTCGAGGCCATTGTGGTTGAGGAAGGGCATGTCGGCCTTCTTGCCCGTCGGGCTTTTCACGACGACGATCACCTGATCGCCGCCCATCCGCGCCCAGAAGGAGACGTCGGCCATCTGCACCGTGTCGAAACCCAGAAACTCCTCGAAGAAGGCGCGCGTCCTCGCGATGTCGAAACATTCGAGCGTCGCGTGCGAATAGAAACGCGTCTTGAGGGCGCCTTTGCTCGTCGTACTGGCCTCGGCCATCATGCTCTCCCGATCATAATTTGATGCAGATGTTCGTCGGTTCCGAATAGAAGTTGATCGAATGCGCGCCGCCTTCGCGGCCGATGCCCGACAGCTTGGCGCCGCCGAAAGGCGTGCGCAGGTCGCGCAGGAACCAGCTGTTCACCCAGGAGATGCCGACCGCCATCGCCGCGGCGACGCGGTGGCCGCGCGACAGGTCGCGGGTCCAGGTCGAGGCGGCGAGGCCATAGGGGGAGTCGTTGGCGAGGCGGATCGCTTCCTCTTCGCTGTCGAACGGGATGATCGCCGCGCAGGGGCCGAAGATTTCCTCGCGGCAGACGCGCGCGTCGTGCGGCAGGCCGGTCCACAGCGTCGGTTCGACGAAGAAGCCGCCCGCCGCCTCGCCGTCCAGCGCGGGGACGCCGCCGCCGGTGACGACGGTCGCGCCTTCTTGCTCGGCGAGGCGGTAATAATCGAGCACCTTGCCTTGATGCTCGGCAGAGATCAGGGGGCCGCAATCGACTCCGGCGTCGTTCGGGAGGCCGGGCTTCAACGTCTCGGCCTTGGCTTTCATCCCTGCGACGAAGGCGTCGAGGACGGGGCGTTCGACATAGATACGCTCGGGTGCGAGGCAGACCTGCCCGGTGTTGAGGAACACCGCGCGCGACAGGCCGGCGACCGCAGCATCGATGTCGGCGTCGGAAAAGACGATCGCGGCATTTTTGCCGCCCAGTTCGAACGACAGCGCCTTCACATGCGGCGCGGCGCCCCGCATGATTGCGCTGCCGGTGCGGGTTTCGCCGGTGAAGGTGATCGCGCGGACGCCGGGATGGCTCACAAGCATTTCGCCCGCCGAATCCGGCCCGAAACCGTGGACGACATTATAGACGCCCTCGGGCACCCCCGCCTCGGCCATCACCTCGCCGAGCAAGGTCGCGGTCGAGGGCGTCTCCTCCGACGGCTTGACGATCACCGCGTTGCCGCAGGCGAGTGCGGGGGCCACTTTCCAGGTCATCAGCAGCAGCGGCAGGTTCCACGGGCTGATCACCCCGACGACGCCGAGCGGGCGGCGGATGGCATAGTTGATCGCCTTGCCGCCATCGGGGGTGTCGAATTCGAAACTCTCGGTCGGCAGCGCCGCGATGACGTCGGCGAAGACGCGGAAATTGGCGGCGCCGCGCGGAATGTCGAGGTGCGAGGCGAGGCCGTGCGGCTTGCCGGTGTCGGCGATTTCGGCGGCGAGAAATTCGTCGAAGCGCGCCTCGATGCCGTCGGCGACCTTCATCAGCAGCGCGCGGCGCTGCGCAAGCGTCAGCCTTCCCCACGGGCCTTCGAGCGCGGCGCGGGCGGCGGCGACCGCGGCATCGACGATCGCGGCGTCGGCTTCATAGGCCGTCGCATGCTGGCGGCCGGTGGCGGGATCGACGACCGCGAAGGGGCGCCCGCCGTCGACGAAGCGACCGCCGACGAAATTGCGCAGATCGCGCAGCGCCGGGGCGGCCGCGCCGATCCGTTCGGAGGTCGCCGCGTCGGCCATCAGACGCCTTTCGCGCCCGCGCCGGCGAATCGCAGGCTGTCGCGCACGCGGCTCGAATCATATTCGGGGGCGAGCGCGGCGAGCAGTTCGAGCGCGGTACGCGCCAAATGCCGCGCCGCCAGTTCGCCGGCCTGCGCCGCGTCGCCGCTCGCTATGGCTTCGAACAATTCGCGATGCTCGGCCTCGCCGCGCTGCCACCAGCCGGGCAGGTGCGCGCCTTTGTACGCCGACTGGTACCGTTCGCTGCGCTTTTCGAGCTGTTCGAGGTCGGCGATCATCGTCGCGCCCGCCTCGGCGACGATGCTGCGGTGGAACTGGCGGTGCAGGCGCTGCCATTCGGCGAAATCCTCATGCGCCATCGGGCTTTCGAGCGATTTCACCACGCCCTCGAGCCGCAGCAGGCCGTCCTTGCCCAGCCGCTTGACCGTCATCGCGACGCCGAGCGCCTCGAGCACGATGCGTTTGGCGTAGAGCGCATCGATATCGACCGGATCGAATTCGACGACGCGGCTGCGGTAATTGGGTTCGCCGGTCAGCAGGCCGCCTTCCTGCAGCATGCGCATTGCCTCGCGCACCGGCGTGCGGCTGACCTGCAACGCATCGGCGATCGCGACCTGCGACACGATCGTGCCGGGTTTCAGCGTGCCGTTCAGGATATAGGATTCCAGAACGTCAAAGACTTCGATCGCGGCGCTGCGGCCGCTGCCGTCGCTGTCGCGGTCGATCGGTTTCAGGATTTCGGCGAGCGATTGCGTCATGATAGTCCTCGGGAACGGGCCAGGTTCCGCATTATAGGATGGGCGTCACAAGTTCGCCAAGCGGACCGATTTCCATACGGATTTCGTCGCCGGGCTTCAGATATTCGGGCGGCTTGCGGCCATGGCCGACCCCCGCGGGGGTGCCGGTCGCGATAATATCGCCGGGGCGCAGCGTCATGATCGACGACAGGTGGCGGATAATCGGTTTCAGACCATGGATCATCTGGCCGGTGTTGCTGTCCTGCTTGACGACGCCGTTGACGCTCAGCCGGATCGGCAGGTCCTGGGGATCGGCAACGAAACGGGCGGGGACGAAATAGGGGCCGATCGGCGCGAAGCCGTCATGCGCCTTGTGCCGCACCCAGTCGACCCCGATCGCGGGGCGCGAGGCGACCCAGTCGCGCGCCGACAGGTCGTTGAAATTGATATAGCCCGCGACATGCGACAGCGCGTCGTCCTCGCCGACATGCTTGGCCGCGGTACCGATCACGGCGGCGAGTTCGGCCTCCCAGTCCATCATCGCGACGCCCTGCGGCGCTTCGACGCCGTCGCCGCTGGCGCAGATGGTGTTGTGCGTCGGCTTGACGAAGGCATAGGGATATTCGGGGGTCATCGGTACCGGCATTTCGGCGACATGGTCGTGATAATTGGCACCGATGCACATCAAGGCGCCGGGATTGGCGAAGGGCAGGGCGAAGATCGCGCTCGCCGCATCGATCCCGCCCGCAAAAGCCGCGCCGCCCGCTTCGACTGCGGCGTCGATCCGTGCCGAGGTAGCCGGCCAGTCGGCCAGAAGCGGGCCGAGGTCGGTGCGCGGATCGGTTTCGCCCAGCAGAGCATGCAGCGGCGCCATGCGGCCGCCCTGTTCGGCGATAGCCAACGGACCGTCGGCGGTTCGGATAACGGCCAGGCGATAGAGGCTCGTCATGCTTGTCCTTCCAGATCGGCTTTGCTCTTGGTTCCGACGCCCCAATGCTCGGGCGGCACTTCGGTGATGATCACGCGCACCTGCTCCTCTCGGACGCCGAGCGCGCGCTGCGCGCCTTCGGCGAGTTCGCGGATCAGCGCGCGTTTCTGATCGGCGGTGCGACCGGCGAGGATCGAGGCGGTGATGATCGGCATCAGACGGCGACCGCCGCGCCCGCGGCGACGTTTTCGGGACTGAAAACGCGGCCCATCTGCGCCGCGAGCGCGGGCTCGGCCATGTCGAACAGCGCGTTGTTGCCCTCGACCCACTGGAAGTCGTGCTTGACGTAGCTCATCTTCCACACGTCGCCCTGGCGCACGAAATGGCCATCGTACCAGCCGTGCTGGTTATAGACCGACGATCCCATGTCGGTCGCCTTCCAGTGGCGCGCGGTGAAATACCAGACCGCCGATGCCGCATCGCCGTCGACGTCGATGTGAAAGTTGAAATAGCTGTGATGACGCCGCACCGGGGTCAGGATCAGGTCGGCGAAGCGCGTCCACTCGCCGGCGTCGACCAGGATGCGCGGGCTGCCCGTCAACCGCTCGAAATCGACGAGCAGCCGGTCGGTAAAGCAGCTGCGATAAGCGGGCCAGTCGCCGGTATCGAGCGCGCGGCCGAAACGCAGGATGATCTTCTTCACCGCTTCCTCGTCGAGCAGGCGGCGCATTTCCTTTTCGACGTCCATCATGCGAGCTCCGGTTCGGGGGCGAGGCCGAGCGCGGCGCGCGCGGCGGGGATGTCGTCGATCCAGCGATCCCTGTACGGATGCTCGCCCGAGGACAGGTCGGCGAAGATCGCGGTCTGGTCGAGATAGGCGCGCTGCTCGACGAGTTTGCGGTCGTTGTGGCGCAACACGTCGCAGCAGGGGACGAGCACGACCTTGCCGTCGAGCCGTTCATATTCGATCAGCGCCTCGACATAGACGATGTCGCCGGCCTCGCGGACGCGCCAGATATTGTGACGGAGCCGCCCGATCATCGTCCAGAAATGATTGACGACCGTGCGCGCATCCTCCTTGCCGACGACCGGCGGGCGGGCGCCGAAGATGAAATGATGATCCGCGCTCAGCATGTCGATAAAGCCATCGATATCCTTGCGATCGACGGCGGCGAAGCGGTCGAGTACCCAGGCGTGTTTCATCGTCTCTCCTCCCTCACCAGGCCCGCACGCCGCCGTCGACCGCGATGTCGGCGCCGGTGACATAAGAGGCGTCGTCGCTCGCGAGGAAGGCGACGACATTGGCGACCTCCTCGGGCTGGCCCATGCGGTTCATCATCGCGCGGCCCAGCTGGACGCGGCACCATTCGGAGTCTTCGAGGATGAAGCGCGTCTGGTTGGTCTCGATCGTGCCGGGCGAGACGCTGTTCGCGCGTACCCCGTGCAGGCGACCCTCCATCGCGAGATGGCGCGTCATCGCGAGCACGCCGCCCTTGGCCGCTGCATGCGCGAGCCCCGGCAGCCGCTCGATCCCCGCCCAGGCCGAGAGCGAGGCGGTGTTGACGATATTGCCACGGCGCCTTTTGAGTTCTTCCCACGCGGCCTGGGTCATGTGGAAGACGATATCGAGTTCCTCGTTGAGCGTTTTGCTCCAGGTCGCGGCGTCCATGTCCTCGATCCACGCGAAATAGGCCATCGCGCCATTATTGAAGAGCATGTCGACGCCGCCGAACGCCTCGACGGCCGCCGCGACGACGCGGTCGCATTGGGCGCGGTCGGTGAGGTCGGCGGGGTGGACCGAGATCATCGATCCGCCCGCCGCTGTGACGAGCGCGAGGGTTTCCTCGGCGCCCGCCGCCATCAGGTCGGTGCCGACGACATGCGCCCCTTCCGCTGCGAGACGCAGGCACGCCGCGCGCCCGATGCTGCCGCCGGCGCCGGTGACGATGCAGGCCTTGCCCTTGAGGCGCGTGGTGATCGGATTGTCAGTCGGCATAGAGCGGCCCCAGGTCGATGTAGATCCACAGACGGTCGAGCGTGCCCGCGGCGTCGCGGCGCAAATGGCTGGCGACGGGCATCGTCACGTCGCGCCCGTCGGGGCGGGTGTAGGTGACCCGGCTGCCCTGGAATGCGGTGTCGCCATCGACCACCAGCTGGTCGCGGACATGGCGCATGCCCGCGATCCCCGACCAGAAATCGGCGAAGGTCGCCTCGACCGCCTCGCGCCCCGCGATCGGCGGCACATTGGCGAGGCGCAGGTCGATGTCGGGCCCGAACCAGCGCATCAGTCGCGGCAGTTCCAGCGTGTCGGCGTCGCGGAAAAAGGCGCCGGCCCAGTCTTCTTCGGCATGCGCGGGGCCGCTCATGCCAGCTCTCCGTCGCGGACCATCTGGCGCACGCGGCTGAGCGTCGCCGCGACCGCGCCGGTATAGGCGCCGCGCATAGTGTCACCTTGCGCCTGCTCCTCGGGGCTGTCCTCCGCGATGCCGGGGAAAGTGATGCCGAAGGTGAAGGTCAGCAGCAGGCCGCCTTCGCTCTCGCTGATGACATTGTCGATCCAGCCGGTGCCGTCGAGCCGCTCGAACTGGACCTTCACCGGCGCGAACAGGGTGATCTTCTCGCGGTGCTGGGTGCCGCGGAAGGTGATCGTGCGGGTCAGGACATTGCCGTCGCGGCTGTCGACGTCGCACTGGGTCATGCCGTCGACGAAGGGCATCGCATTTTCGGCTTTCAACTCCAGCCCGCGCCAGACCTGCGCGGCGGTCAGCGCGGGTTCGGCACCGGCGGGATTGACCGGGATCGCGTGGGAGAGGGTGTACATGGGGGTGCGCTTCCTTTCAGACCGAGAGATATCCGCCATCGACGGCGATCGCGGCGCCATTCATGAAAGAGGCGGCGTCGGACAGCAGCCAGGCGACTGCCTCGCCCACTTCCGACGGCTGGCCGAAGCGGCCGATCGGATGGCGAGCGCGCAGCCGGTCGAACATGGCGGAGAAGTCGGGATCGGTCGACAGGCGCGAAATCATCGGCGTCTCGATGATACCGGGCAGCACCGCGTTCACGCGCACGCCGCGCGCGCCATAGTCCGCCCCCGCCGCGCGGGTCAGCCCGACGACGCCGTGTTTGGCGGCGATATATTCGGACGCTCCGGGGATCGCGACCTGGCCGAGCGAGGAGGCGGTGTTGACGATCGCGCCGCCGCCCGAGGCGAGCATCGCGCGCACCTGATATTTGATGCACAGGAATACCGCGGTGAGGTCGATCGCGATCGCGCGGTTCCACTCGTCGAGGCTGAGTTCGTCGATCGGCTTGTTCCGCTGCTCGACCCCGGCATTGTTGAAGGCGCCGTCGAGCCGTCCGTAATGCGCGACCGTCCTGTCCACCAGCGCCGCGACATCGGCTTCGCTCGCGAGATCGGCGGCGACGAAGAGGGCGTCGCCGCCTTCGCCGCGCACCGCCTGTGCCGCCGCTTCACCCGCATCCACGGCGACATCGGTCAGGACCAGGCGCGCGCCGGCACGCGCCAGCACCAGGCTCGCGTCGTGGCCGATGCCGCCGGCCGCGCCGGTGACGATCGCGACCTTGCCGGATAGCGCACCCGCCATGGTCAGAAGTTGAACCCGGCGCGCAGGCCGAAGGTACGCGGCGCGGAGAGATAGGCGGTCGCCGGACCCGGGATGCCCGCCGCCGCGGTGGCCGCGATAACCGCCTCGTTGGTCAGATTCTTGCCCCAGATGCCGATGTTCCAGCGCTCGTCCTCGCCATAATAGGTGAGCGACGCATTGACCTTGGCGTAGGGTTTCTGCCGCGTGCCCGGATTGTGGATGAAGTCGGCGAACCATTCGCTTTCGTAGCGCGCGTCGGCCGCAGCGCGCAGATAACCGCTGCCGATCTGGACATCCTGGCTGATGCCGCCGCCGATCGTCCAGTCGGCCGCATAAGGCCCGGCGAGGCCGTTGTAATTCTGGCCGGTCGGGGTGACGAAATCCTTGTTGCGCGCACGGACGTAGCTGATCGACAGGTTCAGCTTGGTGTCGGGGTTCGGCTGGAAGAGGATGTCGAGCTGGTTGCCCGGAATCTCGACCTTCCCGGCGTTGAAAATCTCGTTGTACAGCTTGCTCGCATCATAGGCCTGGATCGCGAGATCGGTATAGACGTAGAAAAACGCCTCATTGTTGATCTGCAACCGGTTGTCGAGGAAGCGCGCCTTGAAGCCGCCCGATATGCCCTTCATCTTGCCGGTCTTCACCAGATTGGGGCGGCCGGGCAGATCGACGACCTCGTTGAAGGTGCCCGGCTGATAGCCGGTCTGGTAGGTGGCATAGAGCATCACCCGGTCGGCGAGGTCATATTCGACCCCGAATTTGTAATCGAAACGGCGGAAGGTCTTGTCGAACGTATATTGCGAGACCTGGTCGTCGAGCGCGATGCCGCGCGCCTTCTTGTTGTCGATGCCGTACCGCCCGCCGACGGTGACGCGGAAGACGTCGCTGATGCTGTAGGTCGCTTGGCCGAAGATCGCGCCGCCCTTCATGATATTGCTCTGCACATTCGACGAGAAGAAGGGGAAGGGGGTGCCGGGGATCGCGGGGCCGCCCGGGCCGACCGCGGTGCCGACGATGCCCTGGCCGACGCCCTTGTTGCGATAGGCGAACAGGCCGACGAGCCATTTCAGCCTGTCGCCGTCGCCCGAGATGCGCAGTTCGTTGCTGAGCATGCGATATTGATCGAGCTTGTAGGCGGGCAGCACGCCGAGCCAGTAAACCTCGGTCTCGGCATCGAGATAGACATAGCCGGTGATGTTGGTCAGCGAGATGGTGTCGCTGAGGTCGGCGTCGATCTGGAGGCCCGTCGCGTAATTTTCGTAATTCTGCGTCGAGGGGGTCGGCTGGCCGAAGGGCGCGGTTTCGGCGAGGACGCCGGGGCGCAGATCGTCCCACGGCCGGTCGCGCAGGAAGGCGTTCTCGTCATAGACGAACTGCAACTGGCCGCCCGGGCCGCGCACCGGATTGCCGCTCGCGTCGACGACCAGCCGCGATCCCTTGTTCACCAGGTTCGGGGTATTGCCGTTCTTGTGGGTGGTATTGCCCCACCAATAGAGGCTGAGCCCGTCGTTGTTGTCGTAGAGCAGGCCGATGCGACCCGAGATATCGTCCTGCGAGTCCGACCCCGTCTCCATATAGCCGTCGCGATAGCCGTAATCGACGCCGATCCGCAGCGCGACCTGTTCGGACAGCATGACGTTGCCGACGAGCGTGCCGTGGATCAGGTCGTAATTGCCGACCTCGAGCGTCGCGTTGCCGCCATTTTCGAACTCGGGCCGCTTGAAGGCGACGTTGACGGTGCCGCCGATCGCGCTGCGGCCATAAAGCGTGCCCTGCGGCCCCGGCAGGACCTCGAAGCGTTCGATGTCGTAGAGCGGGACGCTCGTCGCCTCGCGCGGGATATTCACGCCGTTGAAGTTGAACGACACCGACGGCTCGACATTGGCGAAGTCGAGGTTGGATCCGATGCCGCGCAGGAAGACCTGCGTCGTATTGCCCTCCTGGTGGAAGCGCGCGCCGGGGACGATTTCCTGCGCCGCGCTCAGATCCTTGATCCCCGAGGCGACGAGCAGGTCGCCGCTGACCGCGGTCACCGCGGCGGGCGTCTTTTGCAGATTCTCGTCGCGTTTCTGGGCGGTGACGATGATTTCGGCGATACCGCCCTCAGTCTCCGTCCCGGCCTCCTGCGCCTGCACGACGGCAGGGGCTGTCAAAGCGAATAGGCTTGCCGACAGGCAAAGCGCGCGCGCACCCAAGATCATCCCACCCTCCCATTTTTCGCATGCGAATCATTGTTGCATGCTAGTGTTTCAGGGTTCGAGCTATCGACCCAAGGTAGCGATGTCAAACATAAATGGATACACTTTTTGCGGCAGGAAAGAGATTTTGGCGAATGTCGCTGATAAACTGCGCTTATTTTGTGGAGTTTTTGCACGAAGCCGGAAAAGATGAATACATCTTTGGCCACGGAGCCGCGCGAAATTGCGCCTGCCGCCGTGCCAGTGATTGGCGTCTTTAGCTCTGCGCCGCGAAGGCCAGGCGGTGCGCTCTATCGGTTCAGGCGCGCCTGCCAGTCAGCGGCATTTGCCATAGCCCGCGCCGCGCACCGCGCGGCCGGGGGTGGCGCCGGTTGGTTCGCCGTCCTTCAGCGCGGCGACGCCGTTGACGAAGACGTCGCGCACCCCGACCGCATAATGGTGCGGATTTTCGAAGGTGGCGCGGTCGGCGATGGTCGCCGGATCGAAGATCACGACATCGGCATAATAGCCGGGCTTCAGCGCGCCGCGCTCGGCAAGCCCCAGGTTGGTCGCGGGCAAGGTGGTGAGGCGGTACACCGCCTGTTCGAGCGAAATCAGCTTCTCGTCGCGGACGTAGCGGCCGAGCAGGCGTGCGAAATTGCCATAGGTGCGCGGGTGCGCGCCCGATTGCAGGAAGACGCCCTCGGCCGATTGCGAAGCGGCGTCGGATCCGAAGCTCATCCATGGCAGCTGGACCTGCTTGCGCACATTGTCCTCGGACATCAGGAAATAGACGGTGCCGACACGCGAGCCATCCTCGACGACGAGGTCCATCGCGGTCTCTTCGGGCGACTTTCCGCGCATCGCCGCAACTTCGGCCAGCGTCTTGCCGGTGAGCGGCTTGAGCTTTTCATTCTTGAAGCCCGACAGGATCATCTTGTCGGCGCCCGCGCCATAATAGAGATTTTCCCAGTCGCTGCCGGGCTTCTGCATCTCGGCGGCCACGCGCTTGCGGGTCGCGGGATCCTTCAGCCGCTCGATCCAGGCTTCGAGCCCGCCCGCCTGTACCCAGGTCGGCATCGCTGCGTCGAGCCCGGTGGCGCCGGCGGTGTAGGTGTACATGTCGGTGGTGATGCGCTGCCCCGCGGCGCGCGCGGCCTCGATCTTCTTCACCACCGAATCGAGTTTCCCCCAATTGTCGCGCCCCGCCATTTTGAGATGGTAGATTTCGGCGGGCGCGCCCGAACGGCGCGAAATCTCGATGAGTTCGTCGACCGCCTCCTCCAGTCGGTCGCCCTCGGAGCGCATATGGCTGATATACATGCCGCCGCATTTCGCGGCTTCGCCGGTCAGCGCGACGAGCTCGTCGGTCTCGGCATAGGAGCCGGGGGCATAGATGATCGAGCTGCCGACCCCGAGCGCGCCTTCGTCCATCGCCTGCCGCACCAGCGCGCGCATGCGGGTCAGCTGCTCGGGGGTCGGATCGACATCGCCTTCGCCCAATTCGTGGATACGCACCGTCGCGGCCCCGACGAAGCTCGCGACATTGGCCGCGATTCCGCGCCTTTCGAGATAGGAGAGATAGTCGCCGAGGCTGGTCCATTCGATCGCATATTTGATGTCGCCCTGACGCTCGGTTTCCTGTGCTTTCATCGTGGCGTTCATCGGGCCCATCGACCAGCCTTCGCCCATCACCTCGAGCGTCACGCCCTGGCGGATGTCGCTCTGGCTGCGCGGGTCGGCGATCAGCGATTCGGTCGCCCAGCTCAGCATGTTGATGAAGCCCGGCGCGACCGCCATGCCGTTCGCCGAAACTTCGCTGCGGCCCTTGCCGGCGACCTTGCCGACCGCGACGATGCGGTCGTCCTTGATCGCGACGTCGCCCGTGATCGACGCGGCGCCCGAGCCGTCGTAGATCGTGCCGCCGCGGATCACCACGTCATAAGCGGGTTCGGCGCTGGCGGCGGTCAGGGCAAGCCCGCTCGCGACCAGCAGGAGCGACCGTGCGAACCGCTGCTTCCCCGTCATTCCCCGTCTCCCGCTGCCCAGCCGATGGCGCATCCTGCCTCAGCGGCGCGCGCTTGCCTATCGCATTTAGCGGCTTGATCGCCGCGCATTGCCGCGCCAAGGCCTGCGCAACGAAACGATGGGAGGAAGCCGCCGTGGCAATCAAGACGCGCATCACCGAAAAATTCGGCATCGAGACCCCGATCATCATGGGTGGCATGACCGGCGTGGGTTACGGCCCGCTGGTCGCGGCGGTCGCCAATGCCGGCGCCCTGGGCTTCATTACCGCGCATATGTATCCGACCGGCCAGGCCTTGTTCGACGAGATCGAAGCGACGCGCAAACTCACCGACAAGCCCTTCGGCGTGAACCTGACCCTGCTGCCGTCGATCAACCCCATCCCCTATGACGAATATCGCGAGGCGATCATCGCGAGCGGGATCACGATCGTCGAGACCGCGGGCCGCGCCCCGACCGATCACCTGCCGCGCTTCAAGGAAGCGGGCGTCACCGTCATCCACAAATGCACTTCGGTGCGTCACTCGGTGTCGGCGGTGAAGAAGGGCGTCGATATGATCAGCATCGACGGCTTCGAATGCGCGGGCCACCCGGGCGAGGATGATGTCGGGCTGGTCGTGCTGCTGCCCGCGACGGTCGATGCGTTGCCCGATGTGCCGATCATCGCCTCGGGCGGCATGGCCGACGGACGCAGCATCATTGCGGCGCTGGCGCTTGGCGCCGATGCAGTGAACATGGGCACGCGCTTCTGCGCGACGGTCGAGGCAGTCATCCACCAGAATGTAAAGCAGCGCATCGTCGATGCGTCGGAACTCGACACGGTGCTCGTCGGCCGCACCCTGCGCAACACCGCGCGCGTTGCGAAGAACGCGGTATCGGTCGAGGTCGCCGAGATCCAGCGCGACCCGACGAAAACCTTCGACGACGTGCGCCACCTGATGGCGGGCGTGCGCGGGCGCGAAAATGTGCTGCGCGACGGCGACGTCGACGGCGGCATCTGGACCAGCGGCCAGAGCCAGGCGCTGATCCACGACATCCCGACCTGCGCCGAGCTGGTTGCGAATATCATGGCGCAGGCCGAAGCCGTGCGGGCGAAGATCGCGGGTCGAGCGCCCTAGGCGGCGGGGTCCTGCCAGCCGCCGCCGAGCGCCAGGAACAGCGCGACGAGGTTGGTCGCGCGCGCCTGGTCGGACTGGGCGATGCTCGCGTTGATCGCCGCCAATGTGCGTTCGGCGTCGAGTACGATCTGGAAATTCTCGCGCCCCGCCTGATAGCGCAGCCGCGCGATGCGCGCGGCGTCGCCGGCTTCGGCAGCCGCACGGCGCAGCGCCGCGAGCCGGTCGAGTTCGCCGGCATAGTTGGCGAGCGCGCTTTCGCTTTCCTGCAGCGCGGTCAGCCAGGTGCCGTCGAAGGTCGCGAGCGCCCCGTCGGCACCCGCCTCGGCCTGCTTCAGCCGCGCGCGCGCGACCTCCATATTGGGGAAGTTCCACGAGATCAGCGGCCCGAGCGAGAAGCGGAAACCGTCGGAGGTGCCGAGCCCCGAAATCGAGCTCGCGGTCGAACCGACCGATCCGCCGAGGCTGATGCTGGGATACAGGTCGGCGGTCGCGACATTGACCCGCGCTGCGGCGGCGGCAAGCTGGCGTTCGGCGCGGCGGATGTCGGGGCGGCGTGCGAGCAGCGAAGCGCCGTCGCCGATCGGGATCGGGCGGTTCAGCTCGGGCGGCGCCATGCACGCTAGCACCGCCTGCGGCGCCTCGGCCGGCGGCTTGCCGGTCAGGACAGCGAGGCGATAGAGCGCGGCGGCGCGCTGCGCGGTCAGCGTCGGGATCGTCGCGCGCGTCTGTTCGAGCAGCGCCCCCGCCTGCCCGGTTTCGAGCCGCGTCGTGCGCCCGCCCTCGAACAGCCGGCGCGAGAGGTCGAAGGTCTGCTGCTGGATGCGCAAAGTCTCTTCGGCGACCGCGATCCGGCGATTGAACGAACAGACGTCGGTATAGGCGCGGGTCGTTTCGGCGGCGACGGTGATGCGCGTCAGGTCGAACGCCGCCTGCACCGCATCGGCGTCGGCGCGTGCGGCGCGGATTGCGCTGCCGACGCGGCCGAACAGGTCGATCTGGTAGCTGACGTCGAGCCCGACGTCGTAATTCTCGCCCTCGAACGCGCTGGCGCCGGGAATATCCTCGCTCGCGCCGACGAGCGGCTGGCGGGCATAGGTGCCGTTAGCGGTGATCGTGGTGGTCGGCAGGCGCCCGGCGCGCTGCTCGCGCAGCACCGCACGCGCCTGCGCCAGATTGGCGGCGGCGACGCGCAAATCGGTGTTGGCGGTCAGCGCCTGCTGCACCAGATCGTCGAGCAAAGGATCGCCGAACAGGCTCCACCACGGACCTGGGGGCTGCTCGCCGCTGAACGCCGGCGACTTGGCCTCGAGGAAAGGCGATTGCGACGGCGCGGCGGGAACCGGCGAGACATAGCGCGGACCCACGGTGCAGCCCGACAGCGCGAGCACGCTCGCCGCGGCGAGGAGGAGGGTGCGGGTCATCAGAAAGTCTCCACCGGCTGGTCGCCCTTTTTATTGCGGCGGAACCAGCGGTTCGCGCGGTCGCCGAGGCGGCGGCAAAGGACATAGAAGAGCGGGGTGAAGATCAGCCCGAAGATCGTCACGCCGATCATGCCGAAGGTCACCGCGGTGCCGAGCGACTGGCGCATTTCCTGCCCCGGCCCCGAGGCGGTCGCGAGCGGGATGACGCCGAAGATGAAGGCGAAGCTGGTCATCAGGATCGGGCGCAGGCGCGAGCGCGCGGCATGGACCGCGGCGTCATATTTGTTCATCCCGTCCTCTTCCTCGCCCTGCTTGGCGAATTCGACGATCAGGATCGCGTTCTTCGCGGCGAGCGCGATCAGCACGACCAGGCCGACCTGCGTCAGGATATTATTGTCCATGCCGCGCAGGTTCACCCCGAGCATCGCGGCGAGGATGCACATCGGCACGATCAGGATCACCGCGAGCGGCAGCGGCAGCGATTCATATTGCGCCGCAAGCACGAGAAAGACGAACACCACCGCGAGCAGGAAGATCAGCACCGAACTGCTTCCCGCCGCCTTTTGCTGATAGGCGAGGCCGGTCCATTCATAGGCGAAGCCGGCGGGCAGCGTCTTGTCGGCGAGACCCTCCATCGCGATCAGCGCCGTGCCCGACGAGACCCCCGGCGCCGCCTGTCCCTGCAGCTCGACCGCGGGGAAGAGATTGTAGCGCACCACGCGCGTCGGGCCGCTGTCGTTGCGGAAGGTGGCGACCGACGACAGCGGCACCATCTCGCCCGAGGTCGAGCGCACCTGCAGCCGCCCGACGTCCTCGATGCTGGCGCGCGAGGTCGGTTCGGCCTGGGCGGTGACGCGGAAAGTGCGGCCGAGGAAGTTGAAATCGTTGACATAGGTCGATGCGAGATAGGTGCCGAGCGCCGAATAGACCTGGCTCGGGTCGACGCCGAGGATCTGCGCCTTGTCGCGGTCGACATCGGCGAAGATGCGCGGGCTGCCCGTGTTGAATGTCGAATAGACCTGTTGCACATCCTTCATCTGCGCCGCGCCGCCCATCATCGCGCCGGTAACCTGTTCGAGCTCCCTGTAGCTCTGGCCGTCCCGCGCCTGCAGCATCATCGCAAAGCCGTTACCGTTGCCCAGTCCCTGTACAGCGGGCGGCGCGATGACGAACGCCTGCGCCTCGGGCAGCGCGTTCGCGAGCACGCCCGACAATTGCTGCGACAGCGCCGCGGCGGAAAGCTTGCTGCCGCGTTCGTCCCAATCCTTGAGGCGGACGAACATCGTCCCGGCGTTCGAGGCGCTGGAGAAGCTCGACCCGTCGAGCCCCGCGAAGGTCGCGATATTGTTGACGCCCTCGACCTTGGCGACTTCCTTCTGCGCGCGTTCGAGCACTTCGCTGGTGCGGTCGAGCGAGGCGCCGGGGGGCAGTTGGACGACGCCGATCAGGACGCCCTGATCCTGGTCGGGGATGAAGCCCGTCGGGGTATCGACGAGCCGCCAGCCGGTCGCGGCGAGCAGCACGGCATAAATGGCGAGCATCACCGGCGTCTTGCGCACCAGCGAGGCGGTGGTGCGACCGTAGCGGTCGGATAGCTTGTCGAAGCCGCTGTTGAACTTGTCGGCGGCGGTGCGGAAGAAGCGCGCGACGCGGTTCTTCGGCGGCGCGGGATGCTCCTCATGCGGTTTCAGCAGCAGCGCTGCCATCGCGGGCGACAGCGTCAGCGAGGTGAGCAAGGAGAAAACCGTCGCTGCGGCGATCGTCACCGCGAACTGCTGGTAAAAGATGCCGGGGATGCCGGGGACGAAGGCGGTCGGAACGAACACCGCGACGAGCACCAGCCCGATCGCGATCAGCGCGCCCGACACCTCGTCCATCGTGCGGTGCGCGGCTTCGCGCGGGGACAGCCCCTCGCGGATATGCTTCTCGACCGCCTCGACGACGACGATCGCATCGTCGACGACGATGCCGACCGCGAGCACCAGCGCGAACAAAGAGAGCGAGTTGATCGAGAAACCGAGCGCGAGCTGGACCGCGAAGGTACCCACGAGCGCCACCGGGATCGCGACGATCGGGATGATCGCGGCACGCCAGGTCTGGAGGAAAACGAGCACGACGAGCACGACGAGAAAGATCGCCTCGACCAGCGTCTCCTGTACCGCGGTCACCGATGCCTCGACATATTCGGTCGGGTTGTAGGGGATCGAGTAGCTGACCCCCGGCGGGAAGTCCTTCGACGCCGCCTCGACCTCTTTCAGCACCAGGTTGGCGGCGTTGAGCGCATTGGCGCCCGGCTGCTGGATCACCGCCATGCCGACGCCCTGCCGGCCATCGAAGCGACCGCGGATGCCATAATCCTGTGCGCCGAGTTCGACGCGGCCGATGTCCTTGATCCGCGTGATCGCGCCGTTGGCGGTGTCGGTCTTGATCACGACATTGGCGAATTGTTCGGGGCTGACGAGGCGGCCGGGGACTTGTACCGGCAGTTCGAAGGCGGGATTGCCCTTGCCATAGGGCGGCGCGCCGACCGAACCGCCGGCGACCTGGACATTCTGGCTTTGCAGCGCGGCGACGATTTCGGGTGCGGTCAGGTTGCGCGCCGCGGCCTTGTCGGGATCGATCCAGATCCGCATCGAATAGAAACCGCCGCCGAAAATCTGCACCCCGCCGATGCCGTCGAGGCGCAGCAGCCGGTCGCGCAGCGTCGAGTTCGCATAATTGCCGACATAATCGACGTCGATAGCGGGATCGGTCGAGGTCAGCGCGACGATCATCAGGAAGCCCGATTCCTGCTTGTTCACCTGCACGCCGATCTGGCGCACCTGTTGGGGCAGGCGCGGTTCGGCGAGCGCGACGCGGTTCTGCACCAGCACCTGCGCGGCATCGAGGTCGGTGCCCGGCTGGAAAGTGACGGTGATCTGCGCCTGCCCCTGCGTCGATGAGGATTGCAGATAGAGCATGTCCTCGACGCCGTTGATCTCCTGCTCCAGCGTCGCGGCGACCGTCTCGGCGATCGTCTCGGACGAGGCGCCGGGATAGGCGGCGGTGATGCTGATCGTCGGCGGCGCGATCTCGGGATATTGGGCGAGCGGCAGCTGCGGGTAAGCGAAGGCGCCGATCAGCGTGATGAAGATCGCGATGACCGCCGCGAAGATCGGGCGGTCGACGAAGAAGCGGCTGAAATTCACTTCGCGGCCCCTTGGCTTTCACCCTTTGCCTTGGGCGCTGCTTTCGGGGTCAGCACCTTGCCGTCGGGCGCGATCGTCCCCGCCTGCACCTTGGCGGGCTTGCCCGGCATCGCGCGCTGGATGCCGCCGACGATGATGCGGTCCTTGGCGGTGACCCCGCTCTTGATCACCTGCAATTTGCCCACGACGGGGCCCAGCGTGACCGGGCGCGCCTGCACGACATCCTTGGGGCCGATGACATAGACGACGCGGCGCGGACCGTCGGTGACGATCGCGGTGTCGGGGAGCAGGAAGGCCGGACGCGGCGCCGCGGCGGCGAGCTGAAGTTGGCCGAACAGCCCCGGGCGCAGCGCGCCATCGGGATTCTGGACGACCGCGCGCACGGTGATCGTGCCCGACCCGTTCGACAGCGCATTGTCGACGAAATCGATGCGGCCGTTGATGCTGTAGTCTTCGCCGCCCTGCAGCTTGATGCGGACGGGGGCATTTTGCAACGTGTCGCCGCGCCGCTCATAATCGAGCAGGCTCGCCTCGGACCCCTGGAAGCTGAAATGAATGGGGCTGGTCGACACGACCGTGGTCAGGACCGTCTGGTCGGCGGTCACGGCATTGCCGGGATCGACCAGCCGCTGCGACACGCGGCCCGAGATCGGGGCGACGACACGGGTGAAGCCGACGTTGAGCGCGGCGGCGCGTATCGCGGCATTGGCGGCGGCGACATCGGCCTCGCCCGTGCGGACGGCGGCGCGGCGCTGTTCGACCTCTTCCTGGCTGGCCGCCTGCGACTTGGCGAGGGTTTCGCTGCGCGCGAGTTCGGTACGCGCATTGGCGAGCGTCGCCGCCGCGCGGGCGAGCTGCGCGCGCGCCTGGTCGAGGGCGGCCTGGGCCGGGCGCGCGTCGATGGAAAAGAGCAATTGCCCGGCGCGGACATATTGGCCGTCGGTGAAATGGCTGCGCTGCAGATAGCCCGAGGCGCGCGGGCGCACCTCGACGCTGTCGATCGCTTCGAATCGGCCGACATAATCGTCCCATTCGGTGATCTCGCGGACCAATGGCGGGGCGGCGGTGACCGGCAATTGCGGCGGACCGCCCTGCGCCTCGTCGCCGCCCGAACAGGCGGCGAGAGTCAGCGAGGCGAGCAGCGAAAACGCGAGGCGCGGGCGCAAGGTCATGTTCTTGTATCTTTTCTTGTCCAGGGCGGTCCGACACCGCGCGACAGGGAGGGGGGAGGCGCCGCGCGATGTCAGACCCTGCCGATTAATCTGCGTCAGCGTTCAAGTCAACAGGTGTTGATTTAGTTTTCGGCATCGATATGGTCGGTCCATGGAGAGAGAGACCGTAATCAAGAAACGCGACGCTGTCGCGACCCGCGCCGCGATCCTGGCAGCGGCACACCAGCGCTTCCTGCGTGAGAGTTACGACAGCGTCGGGCTGCGCGATATCGCCGGCGCCGCCGGGGTCGATGTCGCGCTGATCAGCCGCTATTTCGGCGGCAAGGAAGGGCTGTTCCGCGAGGTCGTCTCGCACGAGGACAAGCCCAAGGTGTTTCGCGAACCGAAGAGCGTCGCCGAACTTCCCGGCTATCTGGCGAGGCTCGTCATCGACGATGCCGACGAAGACCGCGAGCAGCGGATGGAGATGTTCATCATCATGCTCCGCTCGGCCTCGTCGCCCAAGGCGAGCGAGATCATCCGCGATCTTGTCCATCTCGATGTGCTCGGCCCGCTGACCGAACTCATCGGCGGCGAACAGGCCGAACTGCGGGCGAACATGCTGCTCGCGATCCTGATGGGGGTCGGGGTGGTGCGCACGATCATGATGGTCGACGATTTTGCCGGCAGCGACGCCGATGTCGCCGAATGCACCGAGCGCTTCCGCTGCCTGTTCGCGGCGGCGCTTACTTGCTGAAGGAACTCCCGCGCGGTTCAATGGAAGTCTCGCGATTTGGGCAGGATGCGGACGTCGCGTGGGTGGCCGTGGCGATAGCCGCGCGGCGGCTGCGGATTGGCGACGACATCGGCGCGCAGCAGGTCGGGCGGCCGCACCTTGTGCCCGTCGCCGAGCGTGTCGAGCATCGCGGTACGGTCGATGATGCGGTTCGCCATCAGATGGACCACGCCCTCCTTGCTGCGCTGGATTTCGCCCGCGACCTCCATCAACCGCGACGCCATGACGGCACGACGATAACGCTCCATCAGGCGCGCCCACAGCAGGATGTTGACGACCCCGCTCTCGTCCTCGATCGTGATGAAGACCGCATTGCCCTTGCCCGGCCGCTGGCGGATCAGCACGACTCCGGCGGTGCGGACGAGCGATCCGTTTTTCGCCGCCGCGACCCCGGCGGCGCTCAACAGGCCCTCGCGTTCGAAAGCGTCGCGCAGGAACACCATCGGATGGCCCTTCAGCGACAATCGCGTCGTCTGGTAATCGGTCAGCACATGCTCGACCAGCGGGGTGGGCGGCAGCTTGGCGTCATCCTCGGCGCCGAGTTCGTTCGCCTCGGCGGCGCCGAACAAAGGCAACACCCCCTGCCGCACCCGCCGCGCGTCCCACAAAGCCGGGCGCCGTTCGAGCCCCATCGAATTGCACGCATCGGCCTCGGCGAGCAGCCGCAGCGCGCGCGACGGCAGGTTCGCGCGCCGCGCGAGTTCCTCGACGCTGGCGAAGGGGGTGGTGCGGGCAGCGACGATCTGTTCCGCCCATGCCTCGCGAAACCCGTCGACCTGCCGAAAGCCGAGCCGTAGCGCGAGCGCGCCGTCGTCGCGCCGTTCGAGGCTGTTGTCCCATGTGCTGAAATCGACATCGACCTCCCGCACCTCGACCCCATGCCCCTGCGCGTCGCGGACCAGCTGGGCTGGGGCGTAGAAGCCCATCGGCTGCGAATTGAGCAACCCGCAACAAAAGACGGCGGGATGATAATGCTTGATCCACGACGAGACATAGACGAGCCGCGCGAAGGACTGGGCGTGGCTTTCGGGAAAGCCATAGCTGCCGAACCCCTCGATCTGCTTGAAGCAGCGCTCGGCGAACGCCTTTTCATAGCCGCGGCGCATCATGCCGCCGACCATCTTCTCGCGAAAATTGTCGATCGTGCCGACGTTGCGAAAGGTCGCCATCGCGCGGCGGAGACCATTCGCTTCTTCGGGCGTAAAACCCGCGGCGACGATAGCGAGTTTCATTGCCTGCTCTTGGAACAGGGGGACGCCATAAGTATCACCCAATACATCGACGAGCTCGTCCTGAGGATATTCCGGATCTGGCGACGGATATTCTACCGCCTCCTCGTTGTTCCGGCGGCGCAGATAGGGGTGCACCATGTCCCCCTCGATCGGACCCGGGCGGACGATCGCGACCTGCACGACCAGATCGTAGAGTTTGCGCGGCCGCAGGCGCGGCAGCATGTTGATCTGTGCGCGGCTTTCGACCTGAAAGACCCCGATGCTGTCGCCCTTGCACAGCATGTCGTAGACGGCGGGGTCCCTGGAATCGATGTCGAGTTCCAGCGTATGGTCGCCAAGGCCGTGCTCGCGCATCAGGTCGTAGCATTTGCGGATGCAGGTCAGCATGCCGAGCGCGAGCACATCGACCTTCATCAGGCCGAGCGCGTCGATGTCGTCCTTGTCCCATTCGATGAAGGTACGATCTTCCATCGCGGCATTATGGATCGGCACCAGCTCGTCGAGCCGACCCTGCGTCAGCACGAAGCCGCCGACATGCTGCGACAGATGGCGCGGCGCCTCCAGCAACTCGCCGACCAAGCGGTGCAGCCGCTCGATCTCGCCATTGTGCGGATCGAGTCCGGCCTGGACCAATCGCTCGATGGGGACTTCATCGCCCCAGTTTCCCCAACTCGTGTCGGCAAGGCGTGCGGTGACGTCTTCGCTGAGGCCCAGCGCCTTGCCGACCTCGCGGATCGTGCTGCGCGGGCGGTAATGGATGACGGTCGCGGCGATCGCGGCGCGGTCGCGCGTGTAGCGACCATAGATATACTGGATCACTTCCTCGCGCCGCTCATGCTCGAAATCGACGTCGATGTCGGGGGGCTCGTCACGCTCGGCCGACACGAAGCGCGAGAAAAGCAGTTTATGCTCGTCGGGATCGACCGAGGTGACCCCGAGCAGAAAGCAGACGATCGAATTGGCGGCCGAACCCCGGCCTTGGCACAGGATGGGAGGCTTTTGGTCGCGGGCAAAGCGAACGAGTTCGTGGACGGTCAGGAAATAATAGACGTAATTCCGGCGCCTGATCAGGCGAAGTTCGTTGCCGATCAGCTTGCGAATCTTGGGGGTGAGGGGGGGTCCGTACCGCTTCTCCGCCGCGGTCTTCACCAGATGATGAAGATAGTTGAACGGCTTCCAGCCGGGCGGAACCGGTTCGTGCGGATATTCATAGCGCAGGTCCTCAAGATCGAAATCGATGCGCGCGAGCAGCTTGGCGCTTTGCTCGATCGCCTTGGGATAGCCGTCGAACAACCGCTTCATTTCGGCCGGCGCCTTCAGATGGCGTTCGCCATTGGCGCGGAGCAGCTTGCCGGCTTTCCGCACCGTCTTTCCTTCGCGAATGCAGGTGATGATATCGTGCAGCGGGCGCTGCGCGGGGGCCGCGTAAAGCGCGTCATTGGTGGCAAGCAGCGGGACACCGGTGGCCGCCGACAGCCGCTGCAGCTCGGCCAGACGGCGGGCATCCGCGCCCGATTGCGGCATGGTGGCGGCCAGCCACACCGATTTCGGTCGTTTGCGCTTGAGGGTGCGAAGCACTGCCTCGTCGCCTTCCATCGCGATCAGCAACAGGTCGTCGCAATGCTCCAGCAGATCGTCCAGATAAAGGGTGCAGTCGCCCTTTTTTGCGCGCAGGTTTCCGATCGACAGCAGCCGCGTCAGCCGGCCCCAGCCGTGGCGGCTGACCGGATAGGCGACGATGTCGGGGGTGCCGTCGGCGAAGACCAGCCGCGCGCCGACGACCAGCCGGAAATGGGCGACGCTGTCGGGCGCCTTGACTTGCAACTCCTTCAGAAACGCCCACGCGCGCACCACCCCGGCAACGCTGTTGCGGTCGGCGATGCCGATGCCGCTCAGGCCGAGGTCGAGCGCGCGCGCGACCATGTCGGCGGGGTGCGACGCGCCGCGCAGGAAGCTGTAATTCGTGGCCGCGACCAGTTCGGCAAAGGCGGGCGCATCGCTCACGCGAACACCCCGTGGATATACCAGCGCGGGTCGGGCTTTTCGTCGTAGAGCCCGTGGCGGAACAGCCAGAAGCGGCGGCCCTGCGCATCCTCGACGCGGTAATAATCGCGCGTCAGCCCGGCGTTGTCGCGGCGGCGCCACCATTCGGCGGCGATCCGTTCGGGGCCTTCGTAGCGGCGCACCGCATGGGTGGCGCGGCGCCAACGGAACTGGTGCGGCGGGCCGTCGGGGACCTCGGCGATCACCTCGATCGGCTGCGGCGGGTCGAAGAGGTGGAAGGGGCGCGTCGGCGGCTCGCCGGGTTCGGGCGCCTGCCAGGGTTCGGGCGGCGGCGCGTCGATCGCGGGCAGCGCGAGCTGCGCCTGTTCGGGGATATGCGTGTCGGCGGCGAGCAACCGCCGCACCCGCCCGCGCCCGAGCCGCGTCGTCATCCGGTCGACGAGTTCGTCCATTTGCGCGTTGCGCGTCGCGCCGCCTTCGAGCTTCAATTGCGTCGCGCCCATCGCTTCGAGCCGCGGCACCGCGAGGCGGATCATGTCGAAGCCGAAACCGGGATCGAGCGGGTCGGCGAGCCCGTCCATCCGCTCGGCGAACAGGCGCATGACGAGCGCGGTATCGCGCGTCGGATGCCCGGTCTCGATCTCGATGCCGCGCGCGAGGCCGTCGCTGCGTAAGAAGGTCGCGCGGAAATGGCGCCCGCCCTTGCCGCGCTCGCCGAGCGCCTTCATCGCCTCGCCCACCAGTTCGGCGAGTATCCTGGTCGCGTGCGCGCTGCTGCCGAGCGGTTCGGCGAAGCGGCGTTCGGTCGCGACCGGCGGCGGCGCGATACGCGGGTCGAGCGGGCTCGGCGCATCGCCGAGGATGCGGCGCAGCGCATTTGCGGCGCCGGCGCCGAAGCGCGCGGCGATATTCGCCATCGGGCGGCTGGCGAGATCGCCGATCGTCTTCAATCCGGCGCGCACCAGCGCGGTCGTCGCCTCGGCTTCGAGTTCGAGCGCCGCGACGGGCAGGCGGCGCACCGCCTGATCCTCGTCGGGGGCGGGGCGCGTCTGGTAGCGCGCGAGCGCGCGGGCGGCGTCGGCGGTCGGGCCGAGCGCGATGCGCACGCTCATCCCGAGGCGCGACAGGCGCATCTCCAGATCGTCGATCAATGCCGCCTCGCCGCCCAGCAGATGATCGGTCCCCGCGATGTCGAGGATCAGCCCGTCGGGGGCGTCGATCGCGACCAGCGGCGTGTAACGGTTGCACCCGAGCGCGAGCCGGTCGAGCCAGGCGGCGTCGGCGACCGGGTCGTGGGTGACGACCAGCAGCTCGGGCACCCGCGCGCGCGCGTCGGCGAGCGGCATGCCGGGGGCGAGCCCGACCGCCTGTGCGGCGCGATCGACGCTCGCCAGGTGAAGCGCGCCGCGCTGCTTCTCGGCGAAGACGAGCGGGGCGTCAGGCGGCCGCGGCGCCGTGCGGCAGAGTCGCTCGGCGGGCAGCCACGGGAAGAACAGCGCCAGATAGCGCCGCTTCGTCGACCTTTGGCCCAAAGACATGTTCGTCATGGTTCCATTCCATTTGCCAGCGCCCGCCCGCCGCGCCGCCGCGCCGGCGCAGCAGCTCGAGGTCGAAGGCGGGCGCGCCCGGCGCATTGGCTTCGAGCGCGCGCGACGGCGCGGCGGCGACGCTCCAGCGCGTTTCGGCGACGCTCGGGCTCGGCGCGGCGGCGAGGCGCAGCATCAGCAATGTGGTGCCCTCATCGCGCGCGCCGAGCGCGAGGCGGCGGCCGGCGGTGAGGTCGAGCGCCGGCCAGCGGCCCCAGCTTTCGACGATCACCGCCCCCGACCCGGCGCAGCGAATCGCGTCATTGGCGCAGGCGAGCAGCAATTTGGGATCGGGCGCCTCGATCAGCAGCAGCCGGTCGGGATCGCCGCCGAGCTCGGCGATGCCGGGGGCATAGATATGCCCGCCGCGCCGACCGGCATCGGCGGTGCGCAGCCACACCAAAGGCCTGTCCTCCGACCCACGCAACGCGAGCAGCGCGGCAAAGGCGGCGGCGCTGGTCGCATCGAGCGCGTCGGCGGCGAAAAACTCGTGCAGTCGCCCCTTTGCGAGTCCGCCCCCGAGCGCGGCATCGAACCCCGCATGGCCGCTCGCCAGCCGCCCCGCGACTGCCCCACGCGGTTCGGCCTCGCCGGTGATCCGGGCGAGACGTCGGCGCAGGCCGGCGATAGAAGGATGCGACTCGTGGGGCATAATGTTTCTGATTTGTTCTATTAGCGCTTTTGAGGCTGCGCTTGTCAAGACGAGTCAGGGCTTCATCATCCCCGTCATCCCCGTCATCCCCGTCATCCCCGCGAAGGCGGGGATCCAGCTTATTCCTTCTTTGTGCCTTCGTGCCTTTGTGTGAGAAAAATGAAATCTCACACAAAGGCACGAAGGCACAAAGTGGGGCAGTGACGGCACGCTACCTCATCTTAAAAAAGCTGAATCCCCGCCTTCGCGGGGATGACGACTAAGGGGAAGGCGGGGAGATGAAGAGTCCGGTCACCCCGGAACGAACACCCCCCGGCTCTCGCGCACCTCGCCGTCGAGCCAGTCTATGAAGGCGCGGATGCGCGGTTGCGGCGCGACGTCGCGGTGGAGCGCGAGCCAGAAGGCGCGCGCGATCGCCTGTGCGGGGCGCACGCGCACCAGCGCGGGGTCGCCCGCGGCGAGGAAGCAGGGAAGCACGCCGACCCCGGCGCCGCCCGCGATCATCCGCCGCTGCGCGAGGATCGAGGAGGAACGCACCCCGGCGCGCAAGCCAGGCTCGATCTCGCCCAGATAGTCGAGTTCGGGCGCGTAAAGGATGTCGGGAACATAGCCGATCACCGGCACCCCAGCGCGCGACAGCGGCGTCGCGGCGACCGCTTCCTGCCAGTCGGTGCGATTCGCGGGCGCATAGAGACCGAGGCTGTAGTCGGACAATTTGCGCGTAATCAGCGGGCCTTTCCGGGGGCGAGCGAGCAGCACCGCCATATCGGCCTCGCGCCGCGAGGGGTTGAGGAAGCCCGACGAGGCGACGAGGTCGATCTCGAGCTCGGGATGCGCGGCGACGAACCCCGCGAGCCGCGGCGCGATGAAGCTGTTGCCGAATCCTTCGGACACGCTGACGCGGAGTTGCCCCGACAGCGCCGCGCCGTCGCCCTCGGCCGAGCGGATGCGCGCCGCCGCCGCCGCCATCGCCTCGGCATGGGGGACGAGCGCGCGGCCGGCCGCCGTCAAAAGGAAACCGCCCGGCGCGCGTTCGAACAGGGTCTGTTGCAACATCGCTTCGAGCGCGCTCAGCTGGCGGCTGACCGTCGTCGCATCGACCTGCAACGCTTGCCCGGCGCGCGCGAGCGTGCCCTGCTGCGCGACGGTCAGGAAATATTGCAGCTTGTCCCAGTCCATGGCCTGCAAATATGCAGCATCGTGCTGCAAGTCTATCCCTTGCAATCGTCCCGCAACTCGGCTGAGGCAGCGGCAGTGATTTCGGGAGACTCAAGCATGCGACAGATCGACCATCTCATCGTCGGCGGTGCCGGTGGCGGCGGACGTAGCAGCCCGGTGTTCGACCCCAACAGCGGCGGCGTGCAGGCCGAGGTCGCACTCGGCGACGCCGCGCTCCTCGAAAAGGCGGTCGCCGCGGCAAAGGCCGCGCAGCCCGCCTGGGCCGCGACCAACCCGCAGCGCCGCGCGCGCGTGATGTTCGAATTCAAGCGCCTCGTCGAAGCCAATATGGACGAACTCGCGCACCTGCTGTCGAGCGAACATGGCAAGGTGATCGCCGATTCGAAGGGCGACATCCAGCGCGGCCTCGAAGTCATCGAATTCTGCTGCGGCATCCCGCATGTGCTGAAAGGCGAATATACGCAGGGTGCGGGCCCCGGCATCGACGTCTATTCGATGCGCCAGCCGATCGGCATCGGCGCGGGCATCACCCCGTTCAACTTCCCCGCGATGATCCCGCTGTGGATGTCCGGGGTCGCGATCGCGACCGGCAACGCCTTCCTTATCAAGCCCAGCGAGCGCGACCCCAGCGTTCCGGTGCGCCTCGCCGAACTCTTCCTCGAAGCCGGGCTGCCCGCGGGCATCTGCCAGGTCGTGCATGGCGACAAGGAAATGGTCGACGCGATCCTCGACCATCCCGACATCGGCGCGGTCAGCTTCGTCGGCTCGTCGGACATCGCCCATTATGTCTACAATCGCGGCGTCGCCAACGGGAAGCGCGTGCAGGCGATGGGCGGCGCGAAGAATCACGGCATCGTCATGCCCGACGCCGATCTCGACCAGGTGGTGAACGACCTCGCCGGCGCCGCCTTCGGCTCGGCGGGCGAACGCTGCATGGCGCTTCCTGTGGTGGTCCCCGTCGGCGACGAGACCGCCGAGAGGCTGAAGGCCAAGCTGATCCCCGCGATTGAGGCTCTCAGAGTGGGCGTGTCGACCGATGCCGAGGCGCATTACGGCCCCGTGGTGACGCAGGCGCACAAGGAAAAGGTCGAAGGCTGGATCCAGAAATGCGCCGACGAGGGCGCCGAACTCGTCGTCGATGGCCGCGGCTTCTCGCTGCAGGGCCACGAAAAGGGCTTCTTCATCGGCCCGACCTTGTTCGACCATGTCACCACCGACATGGAATCGTACAAGGAAGAGATTTTCGGCCCCGTGCTGCAAATCGTCCGCGCGCCCGATTTCGAAACCGCGCTGTCGCTGCCGTCGAAGCACCAGTACGGCAACGGCGTCGCGATCTTCACGCGCAACGGTCATGCGGCGCGCGAATTCGCCGCCCGCGTCAACGTGGGCATGGTCGGCATCAATGTGCCGATCCCGGTGCCCGTCGCCTATCACAGCTTCGGCGGCTGGAAGCGGTCGGCGTTCGGAGACACCAACCAGCACGGCATGGAAGGCGTCAAATTCTGGACCAAGGTCAAGACGATCACCGCACGCTGGCCCGACGGGTCGCCCGACGGCGGCAACGCCTTCGTCATCCCGACGATGGGCTGATGGAGCAACCCGTGCGCCGTGTCGAACATTTCTCCCCACGAAGGAGAAAGACGATGATGCGATGGACGATGCCTACGGCGCTGTTGCTGCTCGCCGGGTGCGGCGGCGGCGAGGACAAGGCGCCGCCCGCGCCCGAGGAAAAGGCGAGCGTCGCGCCTGCGACCGATCCCGCGCTCGCCCCGACGCCCGCTGTGCCCGCATCGGCGCCCACTGAGGACTATAAACCCGACCCGGCCGTCAAGCCGCCCGCCGCGCCCGAGCCGGGCATCGGCAGCGGCGACGAGGCGATTCCCGCCGCGATCCAGGGGCGCTGGGCGATCGATGCGAGCGATTGCCCGAAGCGCCCGGGCACCGACCTCACCGCGCTGGTGATCGACGCCGCGAACCTGCGCTTCCACGAATCGCATGGCGAACTGGCGCGGGTGCGCGAGCGCAGCGCGAACCGTATCGCCGCCGACTATAAATTCAGCGGCGAGGGCATGGACTGGGACCGGCTGATGGTGCTGAGCATCGCGGACGGCGGCAAGACGCTGGTCCGCCGCGACTATGGCGAGGGTGCCGCGGCCAATGCGATGCGCTATACGCGCTGTAGCTGATGCCTCGATAGGGAGACTGATGATGGACATTCGCCCGATTTTGATCGCCGCCGCGCTGCTGCCGCTCGCCGCCTGCTCGACGATGGGCGGCGGCGCCGACCCCGCGCCGCCGCCGCCGCCCGCCGAGGCGGCGTGCAACGGCGACGCCGGGCAAAGCTTCGTCGGCCGGACCGCGAGCGCCGAAACCGGCGCCGCTTTGCTCCGCGCGACCGGCGCGCGCACCCTGCGCTGGGTCGCCCCGGGCATGGCGGTGACGATGGATTTCCGCCCCGACCGGCTCACCGTGTCCTACGACGGCGCAATGAAGATCGAACGGGTCAGCTGTGGCTGACGCGAGCGCGGCGACGGGGGGGCGTCGCAACCATAGTTCGGCGTCGCCGTTCGAGCCGATCTACGGCTACAGCCGCGCGGTGCGCATCGGGGATCGTATCGACGTCGCCGGTTGTGCGCCGATCGAACCAGATGGCAGCTCGACTCCGGGCGATGCCGGGGCACAGGCTACTCGCTGCCTGACGATCATTGCCGAATCGCTCGCCGCGCTCGGCGGCTCGCCCGCCGATGTCGTGCGGACGCGCATGTATATCACCGACCCCGCCGACGCCGATCTCGTCGGCCGCGCGCATGGCGCGATGTTCGGCAATATCCGCCCGGCCTCGACGATGCTCGTCATCCCGGCGCTGATCCGCCCCGAGTGGAAAGTCGAAATCGAAGCCGAAGCCATTTTAATCGAGAAGACCGCATGACCGACCAGTTCCAGCTTACCGACGACCAGCTCGCCATCCAGGACATGGCACGCAAGTTCACCGCCGATCGCATCACGCCCTTCGCCGCCGAATGGGACGAGAAAAGCCATTATCCCGTCGAGGTGTGGAAGGCCGCGGGCGAGCTGGGCTTCGGCGCCATTTACGTGGCCGAGGAATCGGGCGGCATCGGGCTTGGCCGGATGGAGGCGGCGCTGATCATGGAGGCGATGGCCTATGGCTGCCCCGCGACCAGCGCCTATGTCTCGATCCACAATATGGCGACCTGGATGATCGACCGCTTCGGCGGCGCCGAGATCAAGGCGCGCTTCCTGCCCGAGCTCGTCAGCATGGAGAAGATCGCGAGCTATTGCCTGACCGAACCCGGCTCGGGCTCGGACGCCGCGGCGCTCAAGACGACCGCGAAGCGCGACGGCGACCATTATGTGCTGAACGGCACGAAGCAGTTCATCTCGGGCGCGGGCTATAACGACATCTATGTCTGTATGGTCCGCACCTCGGAGGAAAAGTCGAAGGGGATCAGCTGCCTCGTCATCGAAAAGGACACGCCGGGATTGAGCTTCGGCGCGCCCGAGAAAAAGCTCGGCTGGAACGCCTCGCCGACCGCGCAGGTGATCTTCGAGGATTGCCGCGTGCCGGTCGAGAATCTCGTCGGCGCCGAGGGCGACGGCTTCCGCTTTGCGATGGCGGGGCTCGACGGCGGCCGCCTCAACATCGGCGCCTGCTCCTTGGGCGGCGCGCAGCGCTGCCTCGACGAGGCGATCGCCTATAGCAAGGATCGCCAGCAGTTCGGCCAACCGATCGCCGATTTCCAGAACACCCAGTTCATGCTCGCCGACATGGCGACGGATCTGGAGGCGTCCCGCGCCTTGCTCTATCTCGCCGCGGCCAAGGTGACGGCGAACGCCCCCGACAAATCGCGCTTCTCGGCGATGGCGAAACGGCTCGCGACCGACAACGGCAGCAAGATCGTCAATGACGCGCTGCAATTGTTCGGCGGCTACGGTTATCTGCGCGATTATCCGATCGAGCGTTTCTGGCGCGACCTGCGCGTCCATTCGATCCTCGAAGGCACCAACCAGGTGATGCGGATGATCGTCGGACGGGACCTGCTGCGCCAGTAGTATATTCCCCTCTCCCGTCGGGAGAGGGTTGCGCAGACTTGCCAGCTTGCTGGCTAGTCGTAGCTGGGTGAGGGGTTCAAAGCTCGCGGGCGAAAGCGACGGCGGATCCCCTCATCCAACTCCGCCTAACCGCCTTCGGCGGCAAGGCTTCGATATCCTTCTCCCAATGGGAGAAGGTTTGTGAGGGTGAATGACCGAAGATATTCTCATTTCGACCGAGGGCGGCGCGGGCCGCCTGTCGCTCAACCGCCCCAAGGCGATCCATGCGCTCAACCTCGACATGGTGCATGCCATGACCGACGCACTCGTCGCGTGGAAAAACGACGCCGCAGTACAGGCGGTGCTGCTCGACCATAGCGAGGGGCGCGGCTTCTGCGCCGGGGGCGACATCGCCTTCCTGCGCAATTCGGCGCTGACCGACGACGGCGTTTCGGGCCGCCGCTTCTTCCACGACGAATATCAGCTCAACCATCTGCTCTTCACCTATGCCAAGCCCGTGGTCGCCTTCATGGACGGCATCACCATGGGCGGCGGGGTCGGCATTTCGCTGCCGGCAAAATATCGCGTCGCGACCGAGAATACCCGGCTCGCCATGCCCGAAACCGGCATCGGCCTCTTCCCCGACGTCGGCGGCGGCTGGTATCTCTCGCGGCTCGAAGGCCGCGTCGGTCCCTATCTCGCGCTCACCGGCGCGCGGCTCGACGGGTCCGAATGTTTGGCGCTCGGCCTCGCGACCCATTATCTCCCGGCGGACAAGCTGACCGAAGCCAAGGCGCGCATCGCCGAGCACCCCGACCGCATCGGCGGCATCCTCGGCGAATTGTCGGCCACCCCGCCCGAGGCGAAGATCCTGTCGCATATCGCCGACATCAACCGGCTCTTCGCGTCGGACAGGCTCGAGGATATCCTCGCCGCGCTCGAAGCCGACCCCGGTGAATGGGCCGCGAAGGAACTTGCGGCGCTGCGCACCAAGTCGCCCCAGACCTGCAAGGTCGCGCTGCACCAGCTCGCCGACAGCCTGAGCCTGCCCGATTTCGCCGCGAACATGAGACAAGAATATCGCATCGGCAGCCGCGTGCTAACCCGCCCCGACTTCGCCGAGGGCGTGCGCGCGGTGATCGTCGAAAAGGACAATAAGCCGCAATGGAATCCGGCGACGGCCGAGGGCGTGGGCGACGACCTGATCGCCGCAATCTTCGCTCCGTTGCCGGAACAGGAAGAATGGAAACCCCTCGCTTAACCTCGTCACCCCGGACTTGATCCGGGGTCCCGCTGCTTAAACGTCGCAAAGCGGGATGCCGGATCAAGTCCGGCATGACGAAAATCCGGAGATAACCGAATGACCTACGAAACCCTCCTCGTCGAACAGCGCGGCGCCGTCACGCTCGTCACCCTCAACCGCCCGCAGGCATTGAACGCGCTCAATTCGGGCGTGCTGGGCGATCTGATCGCGGCGTTCGCCGCCTTCGAAGCTGACGACAGCCAGCGCTGCGCCGTGCTCACCGGTTCGGGCGACAAGGCCTTTGCCGCGGGCGCCGACATCAAGGAAATGGCCGACAAGCCGGCGGCCGATTTCTACCTCGAGGATTTTTTCTCGAAATGGACGAGCGACTTCGTGAAGAAGGTGCGCAAGCCGTGGATCGCCGCGGTCAATGGCTTCGCGCTCGGTGGCGGCTGCGAGCTTGCGATGATGGCCGACTTCATCATCGCCAGCGAAAAGGCGAAATTCGGCCAGCCCGAAATCAAGCTCGGCGTCGCGCCGGGCATGGGCGGGTCGCAGCGGCTGACGCGCGCGGTCGGCAAGGCGAAGGCGATGGAAATGTGCCTCACCGGCCGGATGATGGACGCCGCCGAAGCCGAGCGTTCGGGCCTCGTGGCGCGCGTCGTCTCGCATGAAACGCTGGTCGACGAGGCGGTGAAGACCGCCTCACTCATCGCGTCGATGCCGCCGATGGCCGCGATGGTGAACAAGGACATGGTCAACGCCGCGTTCGAGACCTCGCTCGACCAGGGCCTGATCTACGAACGCCGCCTGTTCCAGATCCTCGCCGCGACCGAGGACAAGGCCGAAGGCATGGCCGCCTTCATCGAAAAGCGCGAAGGCGTGTGGAAGGGTCGCTGACATGAAAATCGCCTTCATCGGACTCGGCAATATGGGTGGCGGCATGGCCGCGAACCTCGCAAAGGCGGGGCATGAGGTCCGCGCCTTCGACCTCAGCGAAGAGGCGCTTGCGCGCGCGGTCGAGGCCGGCTGCATAGCTGCCAAGGCTGCGAACTTTGCCGTTCATGGAGCGGATGCCGTGGTAACGATGTTGCCAGCCGGAAAGCATGTCACCCAAGTATATGAAGAGTCGGTGTTTGGGACGGCGGAACCGGGGACCCTTCTACTCGACTGCTCTACGATCGACGTTGAAACGGCTCGGATCAATGTTGCGAATGCCGCTTCATATGATCTCGTCGCCGTCGACGCGCCGGTGTCGGGCGGCATCGCCGCCGCCAATGCGGGCACCTTGACCTTCATGGTCGGCGGCACCGACGAGGGCTTCGCCCGCGCCGAACCGATCCTCGCCGCGATGGGCAAGGCGGTGATCCACGCCGGCGACGCGGGCGCGGGGCAGGGCGCGAAGATCTGCAACAACATGCTGCTCGGCGCCTCGATGATCGCGACCTGCGAAACGCTCGCGCTCGCGCAGAAACTCGGGCTTGACCCGCAAAAATTCTTCGACATCGCCAGCGTGTCGTCGGGGCAATGCTGGTCGCTGACCAGCTATGCGCCGCTGCCCGGCGTCGGTCCGGTCACCCCCGCCGACAATGGCTATGCCGGCGGGTTCGCCGCGGCGCTGATGCTCAAGGACCTCCGCCTCGCGATGGAGGCGGCGGCGAGCGTCGACGCCGACGTGCCGATGGGGTCGAAGGCGCGTGAGCTGTATGAGGCGTTCGTCGAGGCCGACAAGGACGGGCGCGACTTTTCGGCGATCATCCAGACGCTGCAGAAATAATCGTTGCCCTCGCGAAGGCGGGGGCCGTCATCGGTTTGTACAGCGTCGCCGATTAAGATGGCCAGCGGCCCCCGCCTCCGCGGGGGCGACGTTCTTTCAATAGAAATCCGCGGTCTCGCCGCCGTCCTTCCGCTCGCCCCGATGGACCTGCGTCGGCGCCTCGCGATCGCCGGTGCGAACCTCCAGCCGCCCGTCGACCCGCCGCACCTCGGCCGGCGCGATGATCCGCGCCCGCGCGGTGCCCACCGCGCTCGCCTGCGGCGCCGCGACCGGCGCCGAGGCGGCGGTGCTTCCGGTGAGCAGCAGGAGGGCGAGCAGCGACATGGCGTTCATGCTCTGCCCTAACGGCAGCGGTTGCCACGGCTTTAACCTTGAATCGCCCCGCAGAGACCGCCGCGTCGCAGGGCATCGTCAAAAACAAGGCCGCCCGCCCCGTGATGGGACAGGCGGCCTGCTGTTTCTTGCCGAGATGCGGCTTAGAACCCGCTCTTCGCCTCGGCCTTTTCCTTGAGCAAAGGCGCGACGGCAAAGCCGTGCTTCTCCAGCGCCGCGACGATCTTGTCGGTGCCCTCCAGCCCCGCCCAGAACATCGGGCCGCCGCGATAGACCGGCCAGCCATAGCCATAGATCCACACGACATCGATGTCCGACGCGCGCTGTGCCTTGCCTTCGGCGAGGATCAGCGCGCCTTCGTTGACCATCGGATACAGCGTGCGCTCGATGATCTCCTGATCGCTGATCTCGCGCTTCGCCTTGTTCGACTGCTGGCGGAAGTCCTCGATGATTTCGGCGACTTCGGCGCTGGGCGACGGATTGCGCTTCTCGTCATAGTCGTAAAAGCCCTTGCCGGTCTTCTGCCCCCAGCGCCCCTTGGCGGCGAGCGCGTCGCGGATGCTTTCGATGCGCGTCGGGTCGCGGTGCCAGCCGATATCGACGCCGGCGAGGTCGCTCATCTGGAACGGGCCCATCGGCATGCCGAAATCGACATGGACCTTGTCGATCTGCTGCGGCGTCGCGCCTTCCATGAGGAGGTTCATCGCCTCGACCTGGCGCGGCTTCAGCATGCGGTTGCCGATGAAGCCGTCGCACACGCCCGCGACGACCGCCACCTTGCCGATCTTCTTGCCGATCGCCATCGCGGTCGCCAGCGCATCGGGCGCGGTCTTCTCGCCGCGCACGACTTCGAGCAGCTTCATCACATTGGCGGGCGAGAAGAAGTGCATGCCGAGCACGTCGCCGGGGCGGCTCGTCGCGGTCGCGATCTCGTCGATGTCGAGATAGGAGGTGTTCGACGCGAGGATCGCGCCGGGCTTGGCGATCGTGTCGAGCTTCGCGAAGATTTCCTTCTTCACGTCCATATTCTCATAGACCGCCTCGATGATCAGGTCGCAGTCGGCCAGATCCTCGATGTTGAGCGTCGGCGTCAGGATGCCCATCATCTGCTCGACCTGCTCGGGTTTGAAGCGCCCCTTGGCGGCGCTCGCCTCATAATTCTTGCGGATCACCCCGGTGCCGCGGTCGAGCGCCTCCTGCTGCATCTCGACGATGGTGACGGGGATGCCCTTCTGGAGGAAGTTCATGCTGATGCCGCCGCCCATCGTGCCGGCGCCGATCACGCCGACCTTTTTCACGTCGCGCAGCGCGATGTCCTTGGGCAGCCCGTCGATCTTCGCGGCCTGGCGCTCGGCGAAGAAGATGTGGCGCTGCGCCGCCGACTGGCTGCCGAACATCAGCTTCATGAATTCCTGCCGCTCGAAGGCGAGGCCCTCGTCGAAGGGCAGCCGCGTCGCCGCCTCGACGCAGGCGAGGTTGGCATAGGGCGCGTCGAACCCGCGCCACTTTTTGGCGTTGGCGGTCTTGAGCTGCTCGATGATGCCCACGTCGCCGAACACCGGGCGTTCGCGTGTCGGGCGCGGGCCGTCGGCGATCTTCGCGCGCGCAAAGGCGATCGCGTCGGCGGCAAGGCTGCCCTCGCCCGCGAGCGCGTCGACGAGGCCGAGGTCCTTGGCTTTCGATGCGGGCAGCGGATCGCCGGACGACACCATCGTCGCCGCGGCTTCGACGCCCACGACGCGCGGCAGGCGCTGGGTGCCGCCGGCGCCGGGCAGCAGGCCGAGCTTGACCTCGGGCACGCCGAGCTTCGCCGACGGGACGGCAACGCGGTAATGGCAGACGAGCGCGGTTTCGAGTCCGCCGCCGAGCGCCGTGCCGTGGATCGCGGCGACGACGGGTTTGGTCGCTTGCTCGATGCTGCCCAGCACCGCGTTGAAGTCGGGGCCGCGCGGGGCCTTGCCGAATTCGCTGATGTCGGCGCCGGCGATGAAGGTGCTGCCGTCGCAGCGCAGCACGATCGCCTCGACGCTGTCGTCGGCGAGCGCGGTCGCGAAATGATTGGCGAGGCCCTCGCGGACGTGCCAGCTCAGCGCGTTGACCGGCGGGTTGTTGACGACGACGACGGCGACATTGCCGTCCTTTTCCAGCGTGACGCTGTTCGGGGTTTCTTCGGACATTTCAGGCTCCTTAAATCTCTTTCCGTTCGCTTCGAGCGAAGTCGAGAAGCGTCTTGCGCTGGGCTCGGCGTGTCTCGACTTCGCTCGACACGAACGGAGGTTGGGTTAGCGTCTCAATCGTCGAGCGCGGCGTGGATCAGAGTCTTGACCTCGCGCCGCACGGGATAGGTGGAGGAGGGCATCAGCTGGGTCATGAAGACCATGCAGATTTGCTCGACCGGATCGACGAAGAAACCGGTCGAGAACATGCCGCCCCAATAATAATCGCCGGCCGATCCGGGGGTCAGCGTCTGCGCCGGCTGCTCGGTCACCGCGAAGCCGAGTCCGAAGCCGACCCCGGCATTTTCGGCTTCGGAAAAGATGCCGACGCTATGCTGGACGAGGTCGCCGCCTCCGCCGAGATGGTTCGCCGTCATCAGCGCCAGCGTCTTGCGGCTGACGATCCGCACGCCGTCCAGTTGCCCGCCGCCGAGCAGCATCAGGCAGAAGCGATGATAATCGGCGAGTGTCGAGACCAGTCCGCCGCCGCCCGAATGCAGCGTGCGGTTCTTGGCCCAGCGGCTCGTGGCACCATTGTCGAAGATCTTCATCTTCGCCTGCGGGTCGAACATATAGCAATCGGTCAGCCGGCGCTGCTGGTCGGCGGGCACCTTGAACCCGGTATCGACCATGGCGAGCGGACCGAAGATGCGCTCCTGCAGGACCTCGGCAAAGGGTTTGCCTTCGATGCGTTCGATGACCGCGCCGAGCACGTCGGTCGCCATCGAATAATTCCAGTGCGCGCCGGGGTCGAACTGCAGCGGGATTTTCGCCAGGCCTTCGATGAAGCCGTCCATCGTATAATCGGCGTCGAAATCGTCGATCCGCGCCTTGCGATAGGCGGCATCGACGGGGGTGCGCTCCTGGAAGCCATAGGTCAGGCCCGCGGTGTGGCGCAGCAGGTCGACCATGCGGATCGGTTGCGATGGCGGACGCGTGACGAAGGGGATGTTGCCGCCTCCCGCGACGAAGACGCCGGTGTCCTTGAACTCTGGGCAAAATCTGGTGAGCGGATCGCCGAGCGCGACCTTGCCCTCCTCGACCAGCATCATGAAGGCGATGCTGGTGATCGGCTTGGTCATGCTCGCGATGCGGAAGATCGCATCCTCTTTCAGCGCCTCGCCGGGGCGTCCCTCGCCGACGACCGACTGGTGCACCACCTCGCCGCGCCGCGACACGAGCGTGGCGGCGTGCGGCAGGCGGCCGGGGCCGACATATTTGGCCTGCAGAAAGGCTGGGATGCGGTCGAGCCGCGCCTTGTCGAAACCCTCACTCACGAAATACGAACCCCTTCGAGGATGGCGGCCGCCTCGGCGAGCAGCGCCGGGTCGATCGCCAGGTCGGCCGCCTTCGCAGTCTCGCGCAGCTGCTCGGGGCGGCTCGCGCCGACGATCGCGCTGGTGATGCCCGGCTGCGCGAGCACCCAGGCGATCGCAAGCTGCGCCATCGTACAGCCCGCCTTGTCGGCGACCGGTTGCAGCGTCTGCACCGCTTCGAGCACCGGATCGGTCATATAGAGCTTCATGAACGCCGCATCGTCGCCCGCGGCGCGGGTGCCGGCGGGCGGCGCCGCGCCGGGGGCATATTTGCCGCTGAGCACGCCCATCGCGAGCGGCGACCAGACGATCTGGCCGATGCCGTTCGCGATACTGATCGGGATCACCTTCGCCTCGGCGCGCCGATAGAGCAGGCTGTATTGCGGCTGGCTCGACACGAATTTGACGTGGGGCGGCGCGAGCGCGACCGCCGTCTCGATCTGCTCGGGCGACCATTCGGAAAAGCCGATCGCGCGCGCCTTGCCGCTGCGCACGACTTCGGACAGCGCTTCCATCGTCTCCTCGAGCGGGGTGTCGGGGTCGTAGCGGTGGCATTGGTAGAGGTCGACATAGTCGGTTCGGAGCCGCGCCAGGCTCGCGTCGATCTGCTTCGCGACCTGCGCGGCCGACAGCCCCTTGTCGGTGTCGGTCATCGGAAAGAAAAGCTTGGTTGCGAGCACGTAGGAGTCGCGCGCGCGGTCCTTCAGCACGTCGCCGAGGAAGCTTTCGGCGGCGCCGCGACCATAGATGTTCGACGTATCGATGAAGTTGATGCCGACATCGAAGGCCGCGTCGACGCAGGCGCGCCCGGCGCTGTCGTCGACCCCGACCCCATAAGTGAGCCAGCTGCCCAGACAGATCGCCGAAACTTCGATCCCGCTGTCGCCAAGCTGCCGATACCGCATGTCGTCTCTCCTCAGTGCGAGGTCTGGCCCAAGAGCTGGCGCGTCACCGGGTGCGAGCTGGTGAGCCCGCCGTCGACCGCGATCGCCTGTCCGTTGACATAGCTCGCCTGGTCGCTGGCGAGGAACAGCGCGACATTGGCGAGCTCCTCGGGCTGCGCCGCGCGCTTCAGCGGATTGAGTTGCCCCAGCTTGTGCGTGACCTCCTTGGCCTTGGCATAGTCGAAGGTCGGCTTGGTCATGCCGGTCTCGGTCAGCCCCGGACAGATGGCGTTGACGCGCACGCCGCTGGTGGTCAGCTGCTGCGCGGCGGTCTTGGCGAGGTTGATGACGCCCGCCTTCGACGCGGAGTAAGCGCCCGGACCCGCGCCCGAATTGATCCCCGCGACGCTGGCGGTGAGAACGATCGCCCCGCCGCGGCCCTGATCGACCATCGCCTTGCCGGCATGCTTCACCATCAGCGCGGGGCCGATCAGGTTGACGCGCAGCGTCTCGGCCCAGGCGGCGGGGTCGAAGTCGAAGATGCCGCCCATGTCGCCGATGATCCCGGCGTTGGCGAAGGCGATATCGAGCGCGCCATAGCTGTCCTGCGCGGTCGCGACGAGTTTCGCGACATCGCCTTCGACGCCCGCGTCGATTTCCAGCGCCACGGCCTCGCCGCCCGCGTCCTGCACCGCCTTGGCGGTCTCGTGCACCGCGGCGGTCTTGTCGCCGAGCACCAGCTTCGCGCCCTCGGCGGCGAAGCGCAGCGCGCTCGCGCGGCCGATGCCCGATCCGGCCCCGGTGATGATCGCGACCTTGCCGTCCAATGCGCCCATTTTATCCTCCGCTCGAAGTGTTGCCGCCGTCGATGACGATCGTCTGGCCGGTGGTGAAGCCGCCGGCGCGGCTGGCGAGGAACACCGCGGCCCCCGCGATTTCCTCGGGCTCGCCGATCCGGCGCAGCGACGAGCGCCGCGTCGAGACTTCCAGATTGTCGGGATTTTCCCACAGCGCCCGGGCGAAATCGGTCTTGATCAGCCCCGGCGCGATGCAATTGACGCGCACGCCCTTGGGTCCGAATTCGTCGGCCAGGTTGCGCGCCATCTGCATGTCGGCGGCCTTGGAAATCGCATAGGCGCCGAGGATCGACGAGCCTTTGAGACCGCCGATCGAGCTGATGATGGTGATCGACCCCTTGCCCGCCGCGAGCATCGCGGGCGCACACATATGCGCCAGCCAATGGTTCGACAGGATGTTATTCTCCATGATCTTGCGGAACTGGTCGTCGCTGATGCCCTCGGACGGCCCATAATAGGGGTTCGACGCGGCGTTGCAGACGAGCGCGGTAATGGGGCCAAAGGCCGCCACCGTCTCGTCGACGAGGTTCTGCAAGCCTTCCTTCGACGAGATGTTGGCGGCGATGGCGACCGCGGTGCCTTCGCCATAGGCCCTATTGATCTCGGCGGCGACCGCGTCGCACGCGTCCTGCTTGCGGCTCGAAATCACCACCTTCGCGCCATGATAAGCCATGGCTTCGGCGATCGCCTTGCCGATGCCGCGCGACGATCCGGTGATCAGCGCGACCTGTCCCGTCATGTCGAACAGGTTCATGCGCCGGCCTTCTTCGCGAAATCCCACGCCTTTTCGGCGAGCGGGCGGACGCGTTCGGACATGTCGCGCGCATGCTGCGACGAGGCGGTGCCGTCGATCACGCGCTTCTTGATCCCCTGGATGATCCCCGCGAGGCGGAAGAAGTTGTACGCGAAATACCAGTTCATGTCCGGCACGCCGGCGCGGCCGGTGGCCGCGCAGTAACGCTCGACCATCTCGTCCAATTCGGGAATGCCCAGCGCCTTGCGGTCGAGATCCTCGACCCCCGATCGCCCGCCATTCTCGGTGACCCACGCCATCGCGACATAAGTAAAGTCGGCGAGCGGATCGCCGAGCGTCGACAGCTCCCAGTCGAGCACCGCGAGCACTTGCGGCCGGTCCTTGGCAAAGATCATATTGTCGATGCGGTAATCGCCATGGACGACGCTGGTGCGCGTCTGCTCGGGCAAGGTCGCGGGCAGCCAGCTAATCAGCTGCTCCATCTCGTCCATCGTCTCGGTTTCGGACAGGCGATATTGTTTGGTCCAGCGATCGACCTGGCGGCCGAAATAATTGCCGGGCTTGCCAAAATCCGACAGGCCGGCGGCCTCGACATCGACGCTGTGCAGCGCGGCGAGCGTGTCGATCATCGCGTCGTATGTCGCGCGGCGGTTCTCCGGCGTCGATCCCGGCATCGCGCCGTCCCAGATCGTCTGGCCATCGACCATGCCCATCACATAGAACCAGCTGCCGACGACGCTGTCGTCGGTGCACAGGCCATATTGGCGCGCGACGGGGAAGCCCGTCTTATACAGCCCCGCCTGCACCTTATATTCGCGGTCGACGGCGTGGGCCGAGGGCAGCAACGGACCATAGGGCTTGCGCCGCAGCACATAATTACCCGACGGCGCCGAAATCTTGTAGGTCGGGTTCGACTGGCCGCCGGAGAACTTGCCCTGCGTCAGCGGACCCTCGAAGCCCTCGACATGCGCTTCCATCCACGCGGTCAGCTTCGCCTCGTCGAGGACGTCGGCGCCCTCGGGGGCGACGGTGCCGCTAAAGGCCTTTTGCGCGTCGAGCGTCATTGGTCGAACACGATCACCGACCGCGCGGCATCGCCTTTCTTCATCTTGTCGAAGCCGTCGTTGATCTGCGCGAGCGGGATGGTTTCGGCGACGATGCTGTCGAGGTCGAGCAGCCCGCGCAGGTAGAAATCGACGAGGCGCGGGATATCGACGGGGAAGCGATTGCCCCCCATGATCGCGCCCTGCAATTTCTTGCCGCTGAGCAGGTCCATCGCGCTGAGGCCGACCTTTTCCGACAAGGGCATCATGCCGAGGATCGTCGCGGTGCCGCCGCGGCGCAGCGAGGCGACCGCGAGGCTGGCCGAGGCCGGACGGCCCACGGCCTCGATCGCATGGTCGACGCCGCCCTTCGAGAGTTCGAGGATCTGTTTCGCGGCATCGTCGGCGAGCGCGTCGACAACGTCGGTCGCGCCCAGCTTGATCGCCAAGGCGCGCTTTTCGGGAACCGGGTCGGCGGCGATGATGCGCCCCGCGCCGGCGATCTTCGCGGCGTTGATCGTGGCGAGGCCCACGCCGCCGCAGCCGACGACCGCGACCGTCTCGCCCGGGGTCACCTTGCACGCGTTGAAGATCGTCCCCGCGCCGGTGGTCACCGCGCAGCCGATGACCGCGGCGCGGTCGAGCGGCATGTCGGGGTCGATGCGCACGCACGCATGTTCGTGGACCAGCATCGTCTCGGCAAAGGCCGAAAGGTTGAGCATCTGGTTGACGATGCTGCCGTCGGGGCGCGTGATGCGCGGCGGCTGCCCCGGTGCGCGGCGGGTGTCGCCGCCCATGCACAGCGACATGCGGCCGCTGACGCAGAATTCGCAATGGCCGCAGAAGGCGCTGAGGCAGGTGACGACCGCGTCGCCGACCTTGACCATGCGCACCTCGCTGCCGACCGCCTCGACGATCCCCGCCGCCTCATGTCCCGGAATCGCGGGCAGGGGGTGCGGATAGGTGCCTTCAATGAAATGCAGGTCCGAATGGCACAGGCCGCACGCCGCGGTGCGGATGCGCACCTCGTGCGGGCCGCAATCGGCGATCTGGACGGTTTCGATCGACAGCGGCTGGCCGGCTTCGATCAGGATGGCGGCTTTGGTCAATTTTCCATCTCCGTTCGGTTCGAGCGAAGTCGAGAACCGTTCTGTCCCAACGTGTCTCGACTTCGCTCGACACGAACGGGTTTGGGATATGCCTTAACGCGAAACGCCGATGTCGCCCGACGAGAATTCAGGCGCGGCGGCGTCGCTGTGCTTGGCGAACTCGATCCGCGCGATCGCGCGTTCGTGGACCTCGTCGGGACCGTCGGCCAGGCGCAAGGTGCGCTGGTGCGCATAGGCCTTGGCCAGCCCGAAATCCTCCGACACGCCGCCGGCGCCATGCGCCTGGATCGCGTCGTCGATGATCGACAGCGCCATGTTCGGCGCCTGTACCTTGATCATCGCGATTTCGGCCGCGGCCGCCTTGTTGCCGACCTTGTCCATCATGTCGGCGGCCTTGAGGCAGAGCAGGCGCGTCATCTCGATGTCGATGCGCGCGCGCGCCAGGCGATGTTCCCAGATGCTGTATTCGGCGATCTTCTTGCCAAAGGCGACGCGCGACTGGAGCCGCTTCGCCATCTTCGAAATCGCTTCCTCGGCAACGCCGATCGTGCGCATGCAGTGATGGATGCGGCCCGGCCCGAGGCGGCCCTGCGCGATCTCGAAGCCGCGGCCCTCGCCCAGCAGCATCGCTTCCTCGGCATTGACGCGAACGTCCTTCAGCTCGATTTCCATATGGCCGTGCGGCGCGTCGTCATAGCCGAAGACGGGCAGGTGGCGCTTGATGGTCACGCCCGGCGCGTCGAGCGGCATCAGCACCATCGACTGCTGCGCATGGCGCTTCGCGGCAAAGTCGGTCTTGCCCATCACGATCGCGATCTCGCAGCGCGGATCGCCCGCGCCCGACGACCACCATTTGGTGCCGTTGATGACATAGTCGTCGCCGTCGCGCTCGATCCGCGTCTCGATATTGGTCGCGTCGGATGAGGCGACCGCGGGCTCGGTCATCAGGAAGGCCGAACGGATCTCGCCGTTCATCAGGCGGCCGAGATATTTCTCTTTCTGCGCGCGCGTGCCGTAACGGTGGAACACTTCCATGTTTCCGGTGTCGGGCGCCGAGCAGTTGAACACCTCGCTCGCGAAACCGACGCGGCCCATTTCCTCGGCGCACAGCGCATATTCGAGATTGGTCAGGCCCGGGCCCTCGAACTCGAACGTCTCGTCGACATGGTGGTGCGCGCCGCTGCGCGGCGGCATGAACAGGTTCCAGATGCCTGCGGCCTTCGCCTCGGCCTTCAGATCCTCGACGATCTGGATGACTTTCCAGCGGTCGCCGGCGGCATCCTGCTCATAATAGGTCGGCACCGCGGGGCGGACCTTGCGCTCGATGAACTCGCGCACGCGGCCCTGCCAATATTGCTGCCGTTCGGTGAGGTCGAAATCCATCTGTGCATCCTTCCCTTTACGTTTACGTAAGCCCATGGACCGATTCGGCCCCGCTTGCCAAGCCCTGCGGCCCGAAAATTACACCCTTTCGCCGCGCCGCGCATTTTTCCGTTACGGATGCGGCCGCGCTGCCTCCGCGGCCGCCGCCGCCATCGCCGCGACGCGCGCCTCATGATCGGATCGCGAAATCGGGAAGCGCGCGATGAACGCGATGCTGGCGACCGAAAATCCGACCAGGATGAGCAGATAGTAGATCGCAAAATCGTCGAGGATGGTCTGCGCAATTTTCCCCGGCTCGGCCTGCGCCGGAATGCCCGCGGCGCTGATGATCACGCCGGTCAGGAACAGCCCGACCCCGGTCGCGCATTTCTGGACGAAGAAATAGGCCGAGAAGAACAGCCCTTCGGACCGCTCACCGGTTTTCTCCTGCGACGCCTCGATGATATCGGCCGCCATCGACTGCCCGAGCATCATCGACGCGACGGCGCAGGCATTGGAAAGGGTGACGAGCGCGAACAGTGCCGGGATCAGCGCGGGGTCATGGTTGACGGGAAAGGCGCCGACATATCGAAGCGCGTAGGGAGAAAGCGCAAGCAGCAACGCGGCGATCCCTGCGCCCACGGCGCCCGTCCGCTTTTCGATGCGCTTCTGCAGCAACCCGACGATCAGGAACGCGCCGACGACCCCGATGAACAGGGTCACCGAATAGGCGAGGAAGCCCGCCTGCGGCATTTCCCAATAATAGCTCAGCATATAGGTGGTCGCCGAGAAGGTCATGCCCTGGTTCACATAAGCGAAAAGCGAGCTGGCGAGCAGGATCAGAAAGGCGCTATTGCCCAGCGTCCGGCCGATCTTGCGCATCGTCGCGCCCAACGGCAGGTGCGTCGGGGGGCTGCTGTCGAGCCGCGCGATGCGGCGGTGGGTGGTGATCGCCGAAACGCTCGTCGCGACGATCATCAGCGCCGCGCCGGTCCAGCCGTAAAGCTGATAGCCATCGACATTGAGCTGCCCGACCGGATATTTTTCGGACGGCACCAGATACACCGCGAACGCCAGCGTCAGCATCAGGAGGCCGCCGGCCCAGCCGAACACGAAGCGCCAGCGCGTCAGCGAGGTGCGTTCGTCATAGTCGCTGGTCAGGCCGGGGACGACCGAGAGTGCCGGGATCTCGTAACAGGACACCGCGGCGCGCATCAGGAAGGCGAACAGCAGCAGATAACCGTAGAGCCAGCCCGACGCGGCAAGCGGGGGATGCCACAGCATCATCCACGCCGCGGCCATCGGCAGGATCGCGGCATACATCCACGGATGGCGTTTGCCCCAGCGGCTGTGGGTCTTGTCGCCCCAGTAACCAACCAGCGGATCGACGATCGCATCGAGCAGCAGCGCGATGAGCAGGATGAAGCCGACGAGCTTTGCGTCGAGCCCGAGCACCTGGTTGTAGAAGAGCATCAACAGCGTCGCGAAGCCATTGTCCTTGACGCCATAGGCGACCGAGCCGAAGCCATTGCCCAGCTTGATACGAAGCGGCAGTTTTTCGATCGGCGGTAGCGGTGCCGAAAGGGCGGCGGTCACGCCGGCGCTCCCGCCTTGGCCGCCTCCTCCATCGCGACGAGCGCGTCGAACATCCCCGGCGATTCCTTGTCCCAGGCGTGGCGCTGGCCGATCGTCAGCCCGCCATCGACCAGCATATGGGTGCCGGTCATGAAGCTCGACTCCTCGCTGGCGAGATAGGCGACCGCATTGGCGATATCCTCGGGCTGGCCGCCGCGCGCCACCGGCTGCGCCTGCGCGCTCATCCCCGCGATGATCGCCTTAGCCATGTCCTTATTCTCGTCGGGCACCTCGAGCGAGGCGGTGAAGATATTGGTGTTGATGAAGCCGGGGCAGATCGCGTTCACGCGGATGCCATATTGGGCGAGGTCGGTCGCGGCGACCTTCGACAGGTGCAGCACGCCCGCCTTCGCCACGGCATAGGCGATCGGCGAATAGCCCGCGCCGAGCGCCGCGACGCTCGCGGTGTTGACGATCGACGCCCCCTTGCGGCCCTTCATATGCGGCGACGCATAGCGGATGCCCATCGCGACCGACTTCAGCACCAGGTCCATCGTCCGGTCCCAGCCTTCGGGGCTGATCTCGTCGATCGGGGCGCGGTCGCCGCCCGCCGCCGCATTGTTGAAGACGATGTCGATGCCGCCGGCTTTCGCAGCCGCAGCATCCATCAGCGCCTCGATATCGGAGGGCTTGGTCACGTCGCAGCGGATGAAATCGATCTTGCCGTTCGATGCGGCGGCAAGGGCCTGGCCTCCCGCTTCGTCGATATCGGCGGCGAATACATGCGCGCCCTCGCCGGCGAGTTTGAGCACTGCGGCCTTGCCGATGCCAGATGCCGCGCCGGTGACCACGGCGACCTTGCCTGCGAATCGCATATCCTTGAGCTCCCGTTTTCTTTTGCCACTCAGCTTAGGCGCGTGGGAAAGCGCGTCAACGGGCCGCAATCCGACGCTACGGCGCCGTAACGGCAGGTCGGCCTTCCCAAGTTGACGCTTGCGTAAAGCAGGCGACTGCTCCTAGATTTGGGGCAGGAAGAGGAGCCTGAAAGATGAGCGATCTGGACGCTTTTCGCGCCGAAGTGCGCGGCTGGCTGGAGGCGAACTGCCCCGCCGAAATGCGCGAACCCATCCGCGAGGAAGGCGACGTCTGCTGGGGCGGGCGCAATTGGGTGTTCCAGAACGACGCCCAGAAGGCGTGGCTCGAAGCCTGCGTCGCCAAGGGCTACACCGTGCCCGACTGGCCCAAGCCCTATGGCGGCGCCGGGCTGACCCCCGAGCAGACCAAGGTCTTCAAGCAGGAAATGAAGCGCATCAATGCGCGCTCGCCGCTCGACAGCTTCGGCATCTGGATGCTCGGCCCCGCGCTGCTGCAATTCGGGACCGAGGAGCAGAAGATCCAGTATCTGAACCCGATCGCGCGCGGCGAAATCCGCTGGTGCCAGGGTTATAGCGAACCCGGCTCGGGCAGCGACCTCGTATCCTTGCAGACCTTCGGCGAGGACAAGGGCGATCACTGGGTCGTCAACGGCTCGAAGATCTGGACCAGCTACGCCGACAAGGCCGACTGGATCTTCTGCCTCGTCCGCACCGACAAGGCGAACAAATATCAGGGCATCACCTTCATGCTCTTCGACATGGCGAGCAAGGGTGTCACGACCAAGCCGATCCTCTTGATCAGCGGCAACAGCCCTTTCTGCGAAACCTTCTTCGACGATGTCGAGGTGCCGAAGACGCAGTTCATCGGCGAAATCAATCGCGGCTGGGACGTCGCCAAATATCTGCTCGGCCACGAACGCGAGATGATCTCGGGCGGCGGCGCGGGCGGCGACATGGTCAGCATCGGCGGGGCCTTCGCGAAATCCTTTGGCAAGAATGCGGCCGGCGAACTCGACGATCCGATATTGCGCGCCGAAATGGCGGCGTTCGACGTCGATGTCTTTGCGTACCGCGCGATGGGCGAGCGTTTCATGGACATGTGGAAGACCGGCCGCGCGCATCCCGCCTCGTCGAACATGATGAAATATGTCGGGACCGAGCTCAACAAGCGGCGCCACGAACTCGTCATGTCGGGCGGCGGCAGCGAAGCGCTCGAATGGGACAGCGAAGAGACCAAGGGCGGCGCGCGGGCGCGCGGCTGGCTGCGCACCAAGGCCAATTCGATCGAAGGCGGGACGAGCGAAGTCATGCTCAACGTCATCGCCAAGCGGATATTGGATTTGCCGGGGGCTTGAGGCCTTCTCCCCTCCCGCAAGCGGGAGGGGTCGGGGGAGGGCCTGTCGATTTCAGTGGGGGTGCCCAACAAGCCCTCCCCTAACCCCTCCCGCAAGCGGGAGGGGAATTGGAGAAACAAAATATGCCGCTGTATCACAATGACGACCAGGCGATGCTCAAGGACAGCGTTGCCCCCTTCGTGGCCGAACAGGCCCCGGTTTCTCACCTGCGAAAGCTCCGCGACAGCGCCGACGCCACCGGCTTCTCGCGCGACCTCTGGGCGCAGTTCACCGAAATGGGCCTGCCCGGCATGCTCGTGCCCGAGGCCCACGGGGGCCTCGGCATGGGGCATATGGAAGCGGGTATCGTGCTCGAGGAAATCGGCCGCAACCTGACCCCGTCGCCCTTCCTGTCGACCAGCGTCGGCGCGGTTGCCGCGCTCGCCAAGGCCGGCGGGACGCAGGCCGAGCGCTGGCTCCCCGCGATCGCCAGCGGAGAAGCGATCGTCGCGCTCGCGATCGACGAGGGCGCCAAGCACCGCCCCGAGCGCATCGCCACCAGCGCGACGCGCAGCGGCAACGGCTTCCGCCTCGACGGCAAGAAGAGCTTCGTGCTCCACGGCCATGTCGCCGACATGAGCATCGTCGCGGCGAAGACCGACGGCGGCATCACGCTCTTTGCCGTGCCCAGGGATGCCAAGGGCGTCACCGCCGACCCGCGCCGCCTCGTCGATTCCTCGCTGGCGAGCCATGTGACCTTCGACGGCGTCGAGGTCGATGCCGACGCGGTGATCGGCGAGGTCGATGCGGGCGGCGAGATTCTCGACGCACTGCTCGCGGCGACGCGCACCGGGGCCGCCGCCGAAATGGTCGGCGTCGGGCAGGGCGCGATGGATAGGACCGTCACCTACCTCAAGGAGCGCAAGCAGTTCGGCAAGCTGATCGGCGAGTTCCAGGGGCTCCAGCACCGCGCCGCGCATCTCTATGGCGAGATGGAAGTCGCGCGCGCCACGGTGATGAAGGCGCAGGAACTGCTCGATCGGGGCAGCGAGGGCGCGAAGCTGATGGTCTCGGTCGCCAAGGCCAAGGCTGGCCGCGCCGCCAATCTCGCGGTGCGCGAGGGGGTGCAGATGCACGGCGGCATCGGCATGACCGACGAATATGACATCGGCCTCTATATGAAGCGCGACCGCGCGCTCGCGGAGTATATGGGCGATGTGCATTATCACATCGACCAGGTCGCCCGGATGAACGGCTACTGAGCCGCAGGAGAAATCAAATGAACCTCAATGACATGTTCGGCCTCGACGGCCGCATCGCGCTCGTCACCGGCGGCTCGCGCGGCATCGGCAAGATGATCGTCGAGGGCTATCTCGCGGCGGGCGCCGCGCGCGTCTATATCTCGGCGCGCAAGACCGCACAGGTCGCGGAAGCCGTCGCCGATTTCGAGACGCGCTATCCGGGCAAGGTCATCGGGCTTCCCGTGGACCTCGCGACCGTCGAAGGCTGCCGCGCGCTCGCCAAGGAACTCGAAGCGCGCGAGGAACGGCTCGACATCCTCGTCAACAACGCCGGCGCCGCGTGGGGCGAGCCATTCGAGGGCTTCCCCGAGGCGGGCTGGGACAAGGTGATGGACATCAACGTCAAATCGCCCTTCTTCCTGACGCAGGCGCTGCACGGGCTGCTCAAGGCGGCGGGCACTCCCGAACGCCCCGCGAAGATCATCAACATCGGCTCGATCGATGGCCTCCGCCTCAATCCGTGGGAAACCTACAGCTATCACGCGTCGAAGGCGGCGATCCTTTATCTTACGAAGCGCCTCGCGGCGCGGCTGGTCACCGACAATATCATCGTCACCGCGATCGCGCCGGGCGCCTTCCAGTCGGAGATGAACAAGGCCGCGCGCGACCATGGCGATGCGGTGGCCAAGAGCATCCCGGTGAAGCGCATCGGCGTGTCCGAGGATATGGCGGGCGCCGCGATCTTCCTCGCGTCGAAGGCGGGCGACTATGTCGTCGGCGATACGATCGCGGTCGACGGCGGGCTGGTCCACGGCGACCTGAAGACCAGCATCGACGCGTAAGACCGTCTTGGCAATCATCGTCATCCCGGGCTTGACCCGGGACCCGCCTTTTTCTTCAAGACAGGCAGGCCCCGGACCAAGTCCGGGGTGACGAGGCATTTGACTCGGCCCCCTCCAAGGTGTATTATCCAAATAACGCACCAAGGAGAAAGCCCATGCGCTTCGCTTATCTGATCCCGCCGCTGATGCTCCTCGCCGCCTGCGGGCAGGAAGAGAAGGCCAAGACCGGTCCCGAAATCTCGATCAACGCCGGCGACGAACAAGGCGGCGTGAAGATCACGTCGGGCAAGGACGGCGGCGGCAAGGTCAAGATCGGCGGCGACGGCGTCGATATCGACATCGACGTGCCCGACTTCGTCGATTTCGACGTCACCGGCGATTTCGACATCGACGGGGTCAAGCTCTATCCGGGCAGCCAGGTGACGACGGTCAACGTCGATGCCAGCGACAAGGACGGCGCCGACAAGGCGGTGGTCAAGCTCGGTTTCAACTCGCCCGCCGCCCCCGCCAAGGCCGCCGACTGGATGGCCGGCGAATTCGCGAAACAGGGCGTCAAGATTTCGCGCACCGGCGACACGCTCGCGGGCAAGGACAAGGACGGCAGCGATTTCACGATCAAGTTCGGCCCCGACGGCGCGAACAGCAAGGGCGAGGTCTTGATTACGAAGAGCTAGGGCGACAACCCGCCCAACCTCCGTTCGTGTCGAGCGAAGGCGGGACCCGGGGGCGCCGTGGTGGCGTGTCTCGACTTCGCTCGACACCAGCGGGTTAGGGTGGGTTCGGTCTACCCGCTATTCCTGAGCGCCGTCGCGATCGCGTTGATCGTCAGTTGGATGCCCTCGGCGATCCTTGCGTCGGTCTCGCCCGCGCGATGCCGCTTCATCAACTCGATCTGGAGCAGGTTGAGCGGTTCGATATAGGGCAGGCGCAGCCGGATCGACGCCTCGAGCGCGGGACTCTTGTCGAGCAACCGCGTCTGGCCGGTGATCTCGAGCAGTCCGTCGTGCGCGCGGTTCCACCCGTCCCTGATCCGCGCGAAGATCGCGCCATGCCCCTCGACATGGCCCGCCAGCCCCGCATAGCGCGCCGCTATCCCCATGTCGGACTTGGCGAGCACCATCTCCATATTGCCGAGCAGGGCGGCGAAGAAGGGCCAGCTAGCCGCCATATCCTTGAGCAGCGCCTTATCGGCGAACCCCGCAAAGGCCTCGCCCGTGCCGTACCAGCCGGGCAGCATCGTGCGCGACTGCGCCCAGCTGAACACCCAGGGGATCGCACGCAGATCCTCGATCGCGGTCGACTTGGTGCGGCTCGACGGGCGCGACCCGATCTTCAGCGTCGCGATCTCGGCGATCGGCGTCATCGCGCGGAAGAAATCCTTGAACGCCGGCGTGTCGTAGACCAACCCGCGATAGGCGGCGAAGGCGCGGTCCGACAGCGCATCCATCGCCGCGGAATAACGTACGCAGTCGGCCGCGCCCAGCGCCTCGGGCTCGAGGCTGGCGAGCAGGCTCGCCGACACCATCGATTCGAGGTTCGTCGCCGCGCTGTCTGCGGTGCCATATTTCGCGCCGATCACCTCGCCCTGCTCGGTGATGCGGATGCGCCCCTGCACCGTGCCCGCAGGCTGGGCGCGGATCGCGGCAAAGGCGCTGCCGCCGCCGCGTCCGACCGCGCCGCCGCGGCCGTGGAACAATTGCATCGACGGACCCGCCGCGGCGAAGACCGGGGTCAGTGCCTGCGACGCCTGGTGCAGCCCCCAGGTCGAGGTGAGATAGCCGCCGTCCTTGTTCGAATCGGAATAGCCGATCATCACTTCCTGATGCCCGCGCACGGCGACCTGCGGGCCGATCTCGGGCATCGCGAAATAACGCGCCATGATCGCCGGCGCATGCACGAGGTCGGCGATCGTCTCGAACAGGGGCACGACCATCAAATTGCTCTTGCCCGCCGCGTCGCCGCTCCGCCACAGCCCCGCCTCGCGCGCGAGCACATGCACTTCGAGCAGGTCCGACAGCGTCTGCGCCATCGAGATGATCCACTGGCAGATCGCGTCGGGCCCCAGCCGCATCCGCACGTCGGCGGCGGCGCGGACGATCGCGAGCTCGCCCGCACTCTCCTCGCTCCACTCGTGCCACGCCACCGCGAGCGGCCGGTCGCTCGCCAGCTCGGCGGTCAGCAGCGCGACGCGCGCTTCTTCATCGAGCGCCGCATAATCGTCGCACACCCCCGCGACGCGCAGTACCTCGGCGATCACGCGCTCGTGCACCGCGCTGTTCTGGCGCATGTCGAGCGTCGCCAAGTGGAAGCCGAACACCTCGACCGCGCGGATCAGCCGCCCGAGCGCGCCGACCCCGGCGAGCTGGCCCTCGCCGCTCGCCGCCAGCCCGTTGGCCAGCGTGACAAGATCGCGGCGGAATTCGGCGGGCGTGGCATAGGGCGCCCCCTTCAGCGCCGACGGGCGCGGCGCCGCCTTGCCGGTGATCGTCGCATAGGTCGCGGTCAGCCGCGCATAGAGCCCCGACAAGGCGCGGCGATAGGGTTCGTCGCGGCGGCTCGGCGCATTGTCGCCGCTCGCCTCGGCCAGCGCCTCGACGGCTTCGGGGACGGGCGCGAGTCCCGCCGACACCGACAGCTCGGCGCCGAGCGCGTGCACCGCGTCGATATAATGGCCCAGCACCGCCGCGGCGTTGCGGCTGGTCGCTTGGCGCAGCGTCTCGGCGGTGACGAAGGGGTTGCCGTCGCGGTCGCCGCCGATCCAGCTGCCGACGCGCAGGAAGCTCGCGGGACGCTGCCCCAGCTCCTTTTCCCAGCGCGCATAAAGCTTGGGCACCACCGGCAGGAAGACGTCGCGCAGATAGGTCAGCGCATTGTCGATCTCGTCGGCGACGAACAATTTCTCCATGCGCAGCGGCCGCGTCTGCCACAACAGCACGATCTGCCGCCTTATCGCATCCTCGACGATATCGCCCTCGGGGGTCTCCTCGGCGCCCGCGTCGCGCAGCAGCATCAGCTCGGCGATGCGGTTCTTGTGGTCGAGCATCGACTTGCGCCGCACCTCGGTCGGGTGCGCGGTCAGCACCGGCGCGACCAGCGCCGCGCTCATCAGTTGCGCGATGGCATCCGCGTCGATGCCGTCCTCCTTCAACCGCGCCAGCGCCGCCGCGACCGTCGCCTCGGGCTCCGCCGCCACCCCCTGCCGGTCCTCGGCGAGGTTGGCGAGCATCGAGAAGAGCATGAAACCGCGCACGAAGGCGATGGTGTCGTCGAGGCTCAGCGCATCGAGACCGGTGTCGATCGCCTCGGCGCCGTCGAGACCGCGATGCCGATCGACGCTGACCGAGCGAATATATTCGGTCTGGCGAAACAATTTCTCGCCGCCATAGGCGCGAATAACATCCCCCAATATCCGCCCAAGATAGCGGATGTCGGGATTTTGCGAGATCTGGATCGGAGGGCCCATGAGCCGGCTTGCTGCACCGCAGCAGACGTTACGTCAAGCGGCGCGGGAGCCGAGCATAGCTATGCGCGCCGATATTTGTAATGATCGCCTGACCATCGAGCGCATGATCCGTCGGCGCAATGGGAGGAGGGCGCCATGAAACGAAGCAATACCATTATCGCAGTCTCGGTCGCCTTGCTGGTTGCGATTGCCGTGGCTCTTGGTGCTGGCTTGCAAGCGCCGAACTCCGGTCCCTCCGGACTCGTGTCGGCGACTGCCGAATTGAAGCCGGGCCAACGCCAGCCAATGATCGTTGCGCCGGAGGCGGTCGAAGTTCGCCTTTTCGTCGAAGGTCGGAGCCAAGATAGCCCTGCGCGTGTCGCCGAACTCATGAAAGATGGCGACGGTATTTTGCTCACAGCAAAACAACGCGCGCAGCTTGACCGGTCGGTGTTCAGATATCGGATGACGCGCGAGGAGTTCGAGAATAACGCCATCGCGGGCTGCTTTATCCCCCACCATTTTTTTCGCTATTATGACGCCGCTGGAAAGCAAATCGGCGAGTTGGCGGTCTGCTATTGCTGCCGGGGCGTCGATATGACGCCGGCGGGCTGGTCGCTTGGCGACGATGAGGAATGGGAATTCGATTATGCGGGCATCGAGCAGATGCTCAAGGAAATGAACGTACCGGTCGATATCGACTGCTAGCGCGTCTTCACCAGATTGAGCGTCCCCATATCGACCTCCGACCCGGCGCCGACATCAAGGCTGTGCCGCGTGTCGGTGATGAACATCAGCCGCCCGTCGGCACCCGTGATCCGCGCCGCCACCGCATAGCTGTGCCGCGGTTCGATCGCGCTGCGGTCGAAACGGATCAGGAAGCTAATCGGCACCTGCTGCCCGTCGGCGGCAAAGGCCTGGCGCGCGATGGTCTTCGACGGCGCATCGGCGAGGCTGACGTCGTCGACGCGCACCTCGATCTGCGCGTCCTCGGGCAGCGCGATGCGCTCGCGATAGGCGATGCTGCCGCTGACCGTCACCCACTGGTTCGCAGCCTCGCCGCTATCCTCGCCGGTCATCGCGCACGAAGCGAGGGGCAGGGCGATCAACAGCGCCGCAGCGAAACGAAGCATGACCATCTCCTATTTCTCTTCATTCCAGCAAAGCCGGGAATCGAGCTTACTCTTTGTGCCTTCGTGCCTTTGTGTGAGATTTCTTTTTATCACACAAAGGCACGAAGGCACTAAAGAAGGATAGAAGAAAGCCGGATTCCCGCCGTTGCGGGAATGACGAAAAAACGGGAAGGGTGCCTACGTCTACCCATCCAGCTCGACGTCCCAATAGAGCCAGTCGATCCAGCTGGTGTGCAGATAGCCCGGCGGGAAGCAGCGGCCATTGTCCTGCAACTGCCAGCTTGTCGGGCGCCAGGGCTGGCGGTGGATCGGCATATGCGCCTGCTGCGGGGTGCGCCCGCCCTTCTTGAGGTTGCACGGCGCGCAGGCGGTGGTGACATTCTCCCACGTCGTGCGCCCGCCGAGTCGGCGCGGCACGACATGGTCGAAGGTCAAATCCTTGCCCGACCCGCAATATTGGCACGCGAAGCGATCGCGCAGGAACAGGTTGAAGCGCGTGAAGGCCGGATATTGCGACGGCTTCACATATTGGCGCAGCGCGATCACGCTCGGGATCGGCATCGTGCGCGTCGGCGAATGGATTTCGCGCTCGTAATTCTCGACGATGGTCACCCGGTCGAGGAACACCGCCTTGACCGCGGTCTGCCAAGGCCACAGGCTGAGCGGGTAATAGCTGAGCGGCGTATAGTCGGCGTTCAAAACTAGGGCGGGACAGCTGTCGGGATGCCGAGCGAGATCGGGATGAAACATGGCTTTTGGACGCTGCCCCCTTTTTTGTCCGGGTTGGCGCGCCACTGCCTTCCCCAAGTGACACTGGCATTACATGCCTTATCAGATTCTGGCGTCAAGGGGGCATCTGCCGCAAGATATGGGAAGGCTTGCGGACAAGTCCCACAGCATATGGATTCGAAATTGCCCCCATGCTGACCCGTTTCGCGCCCAGCCCGACCGGCGAGCTCCACCTCGGTCACGCCTATAGCGCGCTGCTCGCCTTCGACGCCGCACGCCGCGCGGGCGGGCGCTTCGTCCTGCGCATCGACGATATCGACGGCAGTCGCTCGCGCGAGGAATATCTCGCGGCGTCACTCGCCGACCTCGCCTGGCTCGGCATCGGCTGGGACGGCGAACCCGTCCGCCAGTCGGGGCGGCTGGCCAGCTATCAGGCGGCGCTCGACGATCTCGGCGCCCGCGGGCTCGTCTATCCCTGCTTCTGCACCCGCGCCGATATCGCCGCGAGCCTCGCCGCGCCGCATGGTCCGCCAAATTCTTCAGGCGGCGCGATCTACCCCGGTACCTGTCGGCACCTGGGTGAAACCGAACGGGCCCGCCGCGCCAAGGAACCGCATTGCTGGCGGCTCGACATGCAGCATGCCTCCGCCATCGCGGGCGACCTGCATTGGGAGGAGCAGGGGCAGGGGACGCAGATCGCCAACCCCCGCGTCCATGGCGATGTCGTGCTCGCGCGCAAGGACGCCCCCGCCAGCTATCATCTCGCCAGCACCCTGGACGACGCTGCGATGGGCGTGACGCAAATCGTGCGCGGCGCCGACCTGATCGCCTCGACCGACGTCCACCGGTTGATCCAGGCGTTGCTCGGGCTGCCGACTCCGCTCTATCGCCACCACGCCCTTGTCTGCGGCGCCGACGGCAAGCGGCTCGCCAAGCGCGACGCCGCCGCATCGCTCGCGATGCTGCGCGATGCCGGCACCGACGGGCCGGTCCTCGCCGCCGATCTGCTCGGCGACCGGCTTCCCACTGGATATTCGCTGCGAATGCCCTAGATAGAGGGCATGAACATCCTGCTCATCATCGGCGTCGTCGTGGCGGCTGGTTTCGTCCTCTTCTCGCTCGCGCGCGGACTCTTCTATTTCTCGCAAGGCCACCGCGCCGCGATGGAGGGAACGGTCCACGAAAATCAGGTGATGCAGAACAAGATGATGATGGCGCGCGTGAAGTGGCAGGCGATCACGATCATCCTGCTCGTGCTGATCGGTTTCTTCGCCGCCGGGCAGTAAGCTCTCTTTCTTGCGGCACCGGCCCGCTCCCCCACCCGGCCTCCCATAGGCTACTA
>JAEULK010000013.1 GCA_016793775.1 Sphingopyxis sp.
GCTTTTCACCACACATAAAACCCCCGGGGGGGTCGCGCTATGGCGCCACCCCCGACGGCTGGCGCCCCCCACGGGTGTCCCCACTGCCCACGACACGCTCCCCAAGCGCGTCTCGACTTCGCTCGACACAAGCGGAAATAGGGGAGGATCTGCAATCCGCCCCAAAGCGGCCGTTATCCCTCGAGCAAAGCCATCGTCGCCGCCGCAACATCGTCCTGTCGCATCAGGCTTTCGCCGACGAGGAAGGTATTCACGCCGCTTCGCGCGAGGCGCCGGCAGTCGGCGTGGGTGGCGATCCCGCTTTCGCCGACCAGCAGCGTGCCCGGCGGGACGAGCCTGGCGAGGCGTTCGGTGACCGCGAGGTCGGTCTGGAACGTCCTGAGGTCGCGGTTGTTGACGCCGATCAGGCGCGACTGGAGCGCGGTCAGTGCGCGGCTCAGCTCGGCTTCGTCATGAACCTCGACGAGGACGTCCATGCCGCGTTCGATCGCCGCGGCCTCGATGTCCCGCATCTCGCCGTCTTCCAGCGCCGCAACGATGACCAATATCGCGTCGGCGCCGATCGAACGCGCTTCGGCGACCTGCCAGGGGTCGATCATGAAATCCTTGCGCAGCACGGGCAGAGCGCAGGCGGTGCGGGCGGCGATGAGGAATTCCTCATGGCCCTGAAACCAAGGCGCGTCGGTGAGCACCGAGAGGCAGGCCGCGCCGCCGGCTTCATAAGCGCGGGCATGATCGGCGGGATTGAAATCTTCGCGAATCAGGCCCTTGGACGGCGAAGCTTTCTTGATTTCGGCGATCAGCGCGAAGCGGCCCGCGTCGATCTTTGCCTGCAAGGCGGCGGCGAAGCCGCGCACCGGCCCGGCGTCGATCGCGTCGAGATCGGCGATGCTGCGCGACTGGCGGCGCTCGGCGACCTCCTCGGCCTTGGTCGCGAGGATTTGGGTCAGCTTGTTCATTTATAGGCGATCCAGCAGTCGAGCAGCGCGTTGGCGAGCCCCTTGTCGATCGCTTCGGCCGCTTCTTCGACGCCATCGACCAAGTTTTCGGCCGCGCCCGCGATCACCAGCGCCTCGGCGGCGTTGTAGAGCACGGCGTCGCGATAGGCGCCGGGTGCGCCCTGGAGCAGTTCGCGCAGCGCCTTCGCATTATCGGCCGCATCGCCGCCGCGGATCGCCGAAATCGGATGGGTGGGCAGGCCGGCATCGCTCGCCTGGCTGCGCTGCATGAACACCCCCTCGGCGTTGACCACCGCGACCTCGTTGCCGCCCGCGAGCGAGAGTTCGTCGATTCCCTCGTCACCCGAAACGACACGCGAATGCTCGGTGCCGAGCCGGTACAGCGCCTCGGCATAAATGGGGACATAGCCGGGGCGCGCGATGCCGATCAGCTGGCGCGTGACATGCGCGGGATTGGCGAGCGGCCCCATCAGGTTGAATACGGTGCGGCGGGCGAGCCGGGTGCGGATCGGCTGAATACGCTTCATCGCCGGATGATGGTTGGCGGCGAACAGGAAGCAGATGCCGAGATCGGCGAGCGTCGCTTCGGCGAGGCGCCCGGCGCGCTCCATGTCGAGCCCCAGCATTTCGAGCGTATCGGCCGCCCCCGATTTGGACGAAGCGGCGCGATTTCCGTTCTTTGCGACCGGAACTTCACACGCTGCCACGACGATTGCGACCGCGGTCGAGACGTTGAGCGTATGGTGGCCGTCGCCGCCGGTCCCGCAGACGTCGATCGCGCCGGCGGGAGCAGCGATGGGGATCATCCGGTCGCGCAGCGCCTGCGCCGCAGCGGCGATTTCGACCGTCGTCTCGCCGCGATCGGCGAGCGCGACGAGGAATGCGGCGATTTCCTCGTCGCTGGTGCGCGCGTCGAGAATGGCGGCGAAGGCCTGCGCCGCCTCGTCATGATCGAGCAGATGCGCGGGGTCGGGAAGCGGGCCGAAGCGGCTCATGCGGCGGTGCGCTCGCGAACCGGGAGGCCGGCGGCGGCCATGAAATTGGCGAGCATGGCATGGCCATGGTCGGTGGCGATGCTTTCGGGGTGGAATTGCACCCCGTGGATCGGCAGTTCGGCGTGGCGGAAGCCCATCACCGCGCCATCGTCGCTGGTGGCGTTGATGATGAGGCTGGCGGGAATGTCGACGACCTCGAGGCTGTGATAGCGCGTCGCGGTGAGCGGCGAGGGCAGGCCGGTGAACAGCCCGCTGCCGTCGTGGCACACGGGCGAGGTCTTGCCGTGCATCAGATGGCCGCGCTGGACCGTGCCGCCGAAATGCTGGCCGATCGCCTGATGTCCGAGGCAGACGCCGAGCAAGGGCCGCGCCGCATCGGCGCAGGCGGCGACAAGGTCGAGGCTGATCCCCGCTTCATTGGGGGTGCACGGTCCGGGCGAGATGAGGATCGCCTCGGCTCCGGCGGCGAGCGCCTGGGCCGCGGTCAGCGCGTCGTTGCGTTCGACGCGCACCTCGGCGCCCAGCTCGATCAGATAATGAACGAGGTTGAAGGTGAAGCTGTCGTAATTGTCGATGACGAGGATCATGGGATGGGGCGGTAGCGATTTTGCGGGAGGGGGGGAAGGGATAGAAGCTTGCCGGCGTGCAAGGCGGGCTTTGCGCCGCCTATTCGACCATCCGCACGACGATCTTGCCCTTGGCGCGGCCCGATTCGAGATAGGCGATCGCATCGGCGATATCGGCGAAGGGAAAGACGCGGTCGATCACGGGTTCGAGCGCCTTTTGCTCGATCAGCGCCGCCAGTTCGGCGAGTTCGGCGCCGCTTGGGTGCATGAAGAGATAGCGATAGGTGGCGCCATGCTTGCGCGCCTGGGCGCGGATGCCGAAGCTGGCGAACCAGAAGAGCGCAGCAAGCAGCGGGCCGCGGCCGAGGTCCTTGGTCGCGGTGAGCGGTTCGGGCATGCCCGCGACCGAGACGACCGTCGCGCCGGGTTTGACCACGGCGAAGCATTTGTCGAGCGTGTCGCCGCCGATCAGGTCGAAGGCGCCGTCCATGCCCCGGACTTCGCCCACGAAATCCTGAGTCGTGTAATCGACGATGCGGTCGGCGCCGAGCCGCTCGACGAGGGCGCGGCCGCGCGGCGAGGCGGTGGTGGTGACCTCTGCGCCGAGCCATTTTGCGAGCTGGATCGCGAAGGTGCCGACCCCGCCGGCGCCGCCGGGAATGAAGACGCGGTTGCCGGGTTCGAGCCGCAATTCGTCGCGCAGCGCCTGCAGCGCGGTCAGCCCCGCGAGCGGGACGCCCGCGGCGACGGTGAAATCGAGTCCGGCGGGCAGCAGCGCCGCGTGATCGGCGGGGACGACGGCGAGTTCGGCGAAGGCACCCATGCGATCCTTGGGCACGCGCGCATAGATGCGGTCGCCGGGCGCGAAGGCGGTGACGCCGGCGCCGCATTCCTCGACCACCCCGGCGAACTCGTTGCCCATCACGACGGGCATTTCATAGCCCTGGACGACCTTCAGCTTGCCGTCGCGGATCTTGAAATCGACCGGGTTCAGCCCTGCGGCATGGACGCGGACGAGGATGTCGCCGGGGCCGGGCGTCGGCGCGGGGACGTCGCGCAGTTCGGTGGCGTCGGGGCCGCCATAGCGGGTGAGGACAAAGGCCTTCATGGCTGTTCCGCCATCAGCTTGGCGAGATCGTCCTTCCAGAATTTCGCCCAGGTGTGGGTGCCATGGCCCTTGGTTTCGGGGCTGGCCGGGATGAGGATGAATGTCGCGCGCTTCATGCGCGGCGCCGCCTTTTCGGTGATGCCGTAGAGCGGCGGGTTGATGAAATCGTCGGCGCTGTTGATCCACAGCACCGGCACGGTGATCTTTTCGAGGTCGGCCCAGGGATTGTAGGTGCGCGAGCTTTCGAGCTGATAGATGGTGTCGTTGGCATCGTTGCGACCATAGACGCGCGCGAACGCCTCATCCTTATATGTCTCGGCGGCCGCGCGGGTCGGATATTGCGCCTGCAGCGCATAGGGATTGGCGCCCGCGATCAGGCTGAGCGTCGCGGCGGTGCGCAGGCCTGCGGCGGGTGGGGCACTGTAATTGCCGTCGTTCCACGCGGGATCGGCCTTGATCGCGTCGATCGACAGCGTGCGCCACAGCCGGTTCTGCCCCGCGATCTCGACCGGCAGGCAGGCGAAGGGGGCGAGGCGCTCGGCGAAACCCGGATATGTCTCGCCCCAGACGAAGGCGTGCATGCACCCCATCGAGGTGCCGAGGATGAGCTTCAGCCTTTTGACGCCGAGCTTTTCGGTGAGCAGCCGGTGCTGCGCCGCGACCATGTCGGCATAGTCGTAGCGCGGAAATTTCATGCGGAGGCCGTCGCTGGGCTTCGACGAGCCGCCATGGCCGATATTGTCGGGCAGGATGACGTAATATTTGCTCGTGTCGAGGGGCTGGCCGGGGCCGTAGAGCTCGTTTGCGAACTGAGGCTGGAAGAATTGCTTGCCGGTGCCGCCGGTGCCGTGGAGGATCATCACCGCGTTGGTGACGTTACCCGCCTTGTCGCGCCGCGGCGTGCCGAGCGTCGTGTAGTGGAGCTTGAGCTCGGGCAGTTTTTCGCCCGTCGCGAAGGTGAAATCCTGGAGGATCGCATCGGCTTCGGTGGCGCCTTCGACCTGGGCGTGGGCGGGAGTGGCGGCTGTGAGGAGCAGGGCGAGGGGGGCGATGAATTTCAGCATGGGATGAGGCTAGCGCGTTTGCGGAGCGGTGATAAGTCCTCTGCGTCGCGAGATTGACGAGGGTTTCGGCGATGTCTGCGTTGGGGTGATGGGGTGGACGCTTATGCCATCGTCATCCCGGGCTTGACCCGGGACCCGCCTACTTTCTTTCGGCGCCGGTTCAAAGGCAAGGCAGGCCCCGGGTCGAGCCCGGGGTGACGGGAATGGAACGACAGCAACCGGTCGTGAGCTGCCTTAAATCCTCGTCATGCTGAACTTGTTTCAGCATCCATGGCCGGACTTCTCGTTCGGCGCCTCGTTCGTCGAAGGGGTAGGCCATGGATCCCGGATCAAGTCCGGGATGACGAAAGATGGGATGATCGCGATAGGTCGCCGCCCGGCTGCACCCTATCGGACGGATCAAATGGTGCCGGCGCTCACTGCCCATACCCCGGCATGCCCGCCAATCTTACCGCCTCGCGCGCCGCCGCGAACAAGGCGCCGGCCTTGGCCTCGCATTCGCGCTGTTCGTAGGCGGGGTCGCTGTCGGCGACGATGCCGGCGCCGGCCTGGACGTGCATCTCGCCGTCCTTGACGATCGCGGTGCGCAGCACGATGCAGCTGTCCATATTGCCGTCGGGGGCGAAATAGCCGACGCCGCCGGCATAGGGTCCGCGCGCGTCACCCTCGAGCTCGGCGATGATCTGGCAGGCGCGCACTTTCGGAGCGCCGCTGACCGTGCCCGCCGGAAAGCCCGCGAACAGCGCGTCGATCGCGTCCTTGCCCGGCGCGATGCGGCCGATGACGTTCGACACGATGTGCATGACATGGCTGTAGAATTCGACCGTATAGCTGTCGGTCACCGTCACGCTGCCGCCCACCGCCGCGCGGCCGACGTCGTTGCGGCCGAGGTCGAGCAGCATAAGATGTTCGGCGCGTTCCTTGGGATCGGCGAGCAGGCTTTCGCGGTTATGGGCGTCCTCGGCGCTGGTTCGCCCGCGCGGGCGGGTGCCGGCGATCGGGCGGATGGTGATCTCGCCGTCGCGCACGCGCACCAAAATCTCGGGCGACGAACCGATGATGGCGAAGCCGGGCAGGTCGAGGAAATAGAGGAAGGGCGAGGGGTTGATGCGGCGGAGCGCGCGGTAAAGATCGAAGGGCGGCAGGTCGAACGGGGTCGAGAAGCGCTGTGACAGCACGACCTGAAAGATATCGCCCGCGGCGATATAGTCCTTCGCCGCCGCGACCATTTTTGCGAAATCGGCGGGGCTGGTCGCCGGGTTCGCGGTGACCGTCGCCGGATCGGTGAGCGTGGCCGCGCGCGCGGCGTGGACATTGCCGGCCGCGAGGCGCGCGGCGATGCTGTCGAGCCGTTCCTCCGCGGCGTCGATCGCGCGGTCGATCGGGACGTCGTCGTCGGGCCAGATCGGCGCGATCAGGAACAATTCGTCGGCGAGGCGGTCGAAGACGAGGATCACCGTCGGGCGCACGAACACCATGTCGGGCAGGCCGAGCCCGGCGCCGGGCGCGCGCGGAATGCGCTCGACCAGCCCGATGGTTTCATAGGCGAAGAAGCCGACGAGCGTCGCCAGCGCCTTGGGCAGCGCGTCGGGCACGTCGAAGCGGCATTCGGCGACGAGGTCGCGCAAAGCCTGGAGCGCGGGGGTTTCGAGCGGGGCGAAGCCATCGCGGTCGCGCTGCCAGTCGCGGTTGATGCGCGCGGCGTCGCCGCGCACCTCGAACAGCAGATCGGGGTCGAGGCCGAGCAGGCTGTAGCGTCCGCGCGTCTCGCCGCTTTCGACCGATTCGAGCACCCAGTCGCCGCGTCCCGGCTCGATCAGCTTGAGCGCCGCCGACACCGGGGTTTCGACGTCGGCGATCAGCCGCTGCCAGACCACCGCGCCGCGCCCCTGCGCCAGCGCCAAAAGCGCCGCGGCCCTCCCTTCGATCGCCACCCCTATTCGACGACCGGGGCGTTGCCGGTCAGTTCGTCGCGCAGCTGGTCGATCAGTTTCTGGTTGAGGGTGACGCCGACGCGCTTGCGCGCCTCCTGCATCATCTGGGCGACCAGTTCGTTGCCGAAGGCGGGGCCGAGCGGACCGGCGATCGCGGTCACGCGCGCGGGCTCGATATCCTTGGCGTCGGGGCGCTTGACCTCACCCAGCGCGATCACCATCCAGCCGCGATTGCCGGGGATTTCGAGCGTCTTGACGCTGCCCTGCGCCATCGAGAAGAGCAGGGCCAGTTCGGGCGGGATGCGCTGGCCGCCGGCGCCGAGTTCGGCGCGCGAGCCGCCGATCGTCTGGACGCTGCCGATGTTCGGCCCGGCGGCGCGGACGGCGTCGGCGAAGCTTTGTTTGCCCTCGACCGCCTTGACGATGGCGCGCGCCTTGTCGCGGGCGAGCTTCTGCCCCTGCGCCAGTTTCCAGTCGCCGAGCAGGTCGCCGCGGATCTGCGCGAAGGGCGGGGGGGCCGCCGCGACGACCGACTTGACCGCATAGACGGCGAATTTCTCATTCTCGACGAGCGTCGCGAGGTGGGTTTCGCCTTCGCCGCCGCCCTGGAAGGCCTGGCTGACCATCGGCGCGAGGTCGGGGGTCATCGCGAAGGCGGGTTGCGCCGGGGCGCGGCCGCTGGGCAGGATCGCCGGGGTCGGGATCAGCTTGAGTTTGCGCTCCTCGGCGATTTCCTCGATCGACGTGCCGCTGTTCACCGCATCCTGGACGCTGTTGTAGAAGTTGATGATCGCCTCGTTCGCCTTGTTCAGCGCAAGCTGTTCGCGAATTTCGGGGGTCGCGTCGGCGAGCGTCTTGGCGGGCTTGGCGGTGATCCCCTCGACCTGCGCGACCGCCCAGCCGAGGCCGGTCTGCGTCGGGCCCAGGACATCGCCGCGCTTGGCGGCGAAGCCGGCGCGGGCGGCGGCGGCGCTGGTCTGCGCCGAATAGGCGGCCTGGGTGACGTCGCCCGACGAGCCGGCGGTCAGCCCGGCGGCCTTGGCGGCGGCGGCGAGCGCGGTGCCGCCGCGCACTTTCGTCGCGATGCCGTTCGCGGTCGCCTGGTCGGGGGCGATCACCTGTGTGAAGCGGCGCGTCTCGCTGGCGGCGAAGCGCGCGGCGTTCGCCTTGTAGATGTCGGCGATTTCCTTGTCGGTGACCGCGGCGGCGGGCGCGACGCTGCGGTCGAACACGGCGTATTGCAGCACGCGGCGCTCGGGAATGCTGAAGCGCGCGCGATGATCGGCGAGATATTTCTGCAGTACCGCGTCGCCCGGATCGGCGCTCGGCGCGAAGCTGCTCGCCGGAATGAAGGTCGCCTGGCCGCGGCGCTGTTCGAGGAGCAGCGCGGCGTATGGCGCCGCCATCGCGGGTGCGACGCGCGGCATCGAGCCGACGGGAACGGCGAGCTGCTCGCCGAAAATCTGTTGCTCGAGGTCGGCGCGGAGCTGGGCTTCGGTCAGACCGTTATTCTGCAGGAAGGTCTTGAACACCGTGGGATCGAAGCTGCCCGACACGCCCTTGAACACCGGAATGTCGGCGATGCGACCATCGACGAGGCGCTTGCTGCTGCCGAGACCGATCTCGGTGGCATATTGGCTGAACGCGGCGCCGTCGATCAGCTGGTCGAGCGTCTGCTTGAGCCCGCCGCCTTCGACGAAGGCCTCCATCGTCAGGTCGGGCTGCTGCTGGCGCGCCTGGTCGAAGGCGCGGCGGACCTGATCGCGCAGTTCGACATAGCCGATATCCTTGTCGCCGACCTGCGCGACGTTGGTGGCGCCGACCCCGCCGCCGCCGAGGCCGCTGTTGGTGCCGGTCACGTCGCTGAGCGCGAAGGCGACCCCGACGAGAACGACGAAGGCGAGGGCGATGACCTTGCCCAGCGTGGAGGAAAAGAGGCGGCGGATCGCGGTAATCATCGAACGGGCAATCTTTCGAAAGGATGCGCGGTTGCGCGTTTCGGTGCGGCTTTAGGCGGGAGCGGCACCGGCTTCAAGGCGGGAAAGCGAGTTGACGACGGTGCAGCCGCGTCTTGCCTTGCGGCGCCCCCCGCCGCTAGGGCCGGCGCGAAGGGAACAACAACAAAGGGAATGGCGATGGCGCGGCGCAAATATGTGGTCGGCAACTGGAAGATGAACGGCCTGTCGGACGCGGCGACCGAGGCGGGCGCGATCTTCGGCGCGGCGGCGGACTATCCGGCGGTCGACGTCGCGCTGTGTCCGCCCTTCACGCTGATCGGCGCGCTGGTCGCGGCGGCGCCGGGGGCGGCGGTCGGCGGGCAGGATTGCCACAGCGCGGCGTCGGGCGCTTTTACCGGGTCGGTCGCGGCGCCGATGCTCGCCGATGCGGGGGCGCGCCTGACGATCGTCGGGCATAGCGAGCGCCGCGAAGGCTGCGGCGAAAGCGACCAGGATGTGAAGGCGAAGGCCGAGGCGGCGCTGGCCGCCGGGCTCGACGTCATCCTGTGCGTCGGCGAACCGCGCGAAATCCGCGAATCGGGTGGGGCGATCGACCATGTGCTGGCGCAGGTGCGCGGCTCGCTGCCCGATGCGTTCGATCCGCGGCGGCTCGCCATCGCCTATGAGCCGATCTGGGCGATCGGCACCGGGTTGGTCCCGACGGTCGAGGATGTCGCGGCGATGCACGGATCGATCCGCGCCGCGCTGTCCGAACGGATCGGCACGGGGGCGGAGGTGCTGCGCCTGCTCTATGGCGGGTCGGTCAATGGCGACAATGCGGCCGAGCTGCTCGGCGCGGGCGATGTCGACGGCGCGCTGGTCGGCGGCGCGAGCCTGACCGCGGCGAAGTTTTTGCCGATCGTAGCGGCGGGGGCGTCGATTTAAGGCAAACTCCCGACCCCGTTCGTATCGAGCGAAGTCGAGATACGCTTGGGCAGTGTTTGCGGTCGCGTGTCTCGACTTCGCTCGACACGAACGGACATAGGATGGCGTATCGGTTCGCCGGTTCCGGGCTTTATTGCGGCTTGGTCCTAGCGGGTTGAAGAAACCGCCCGTCCTCTCTATGTGCACCGCCAGATCGGCCGTGACAGGCCTGCGCTTTTTTTCCGGGAAATATCGATGTCGAACCTCTTCACCTTCCTGCTCGTCGTCCAGGCCGTCGTTGCGGCCGCGATGATCGGCGTCATCCTGATGCAGAAGTCGGAAGGTGGCGGGCTGGGCGTCGGCGGCAGCCCCGCGGGCCTGCTTTCGGCGCGCGGCGCCGCGGATTTCCTGACCCGCGCGACGACGATCCTGGCAACCGCCTTCGTCGGCCTGTCGATCATCCTGGCCGCGATGGCGTCGGTGCGCGGCGGCAATGGCGGCACGTCGCTCGATACCTCGCTGTCGAAATCGGCGGCGCCGGCGACCGGCGACGCGGCGCCCGGCAGCCTGACCGGCCCGGCTCCGGCCCCGGCGGCGGGTGCCCCGGCGCAGCAGGCGCTGCCCAGCGACGATCCGCTCGCCGCCGCCGCGGCCGCCGCCGCGGCCGACACGCCGCCGGCCGAGCCCAAGGCCCCTGCCAAGAAATAGGCGGCGGCGCCCCGCAGCGCCCGTCATCGCCGTTCGGAATTATTTCCGAGCGGTGCGATTCGACGGCTTGCGCCGTCCCCCTCCTGTTGAGTAAGTCTTTCCTCCCATGGCGCGGTTCATTTTTATCACCGGCGGCGTGGTCTCCTCGCTTGGCAAAGGTTTGATGGCGGCCAGCCTCGCCGCCTTGCTGCAAGCGCGTGGCTATCGCGTCCGTATCCGGAAATTCGATCCCTATCTCAACGTCGATCCGGGCACGATGTCGCCCTATCAGCATGGCGAGGTCTATGTGACCGACGACGGGGCCGAGACCGACCTCGATCTCGGCCATTATGAGCGCTTCACCGGCGTCGCGGCGCGGCAGAGCGACAATGTCACCTCGGGCCGCATCTATCAGCAGATCATCACCAAGGAACGGCGCGGCGATTATCTGGGCGCGACGGTGCAGGTCGTCCCGCACGTCACCGACGCGATCAAGGCCTTCGCGCGGGCCGAACTCGACGATCTCGACTTCGTGCTGTGCGAGATCGGCGGCACCGTCGGCGATATCGAATCCCTGCCGTTCATCGAGGCGATCCGTCAGCTGCGCAACGAGGAAGGGCGCGACAAGACGCTGTCGGTCCATGTCACGCTGGTTCCTTACATCGCCGCGGCGGGTGAGTTGAAGACCAAGCCGACGCAGCACAGCGTGCGCGAACTGGCGTCGCTCGGCGTCCAGCCCGACATATTGCTGTGCCGCTGCGAGCGCCCGCTGCCCGAGGGCGAGCGCGCCAAGATCGCGCAGTTCTGCAACGTGCGCAAGGAATCGGTGATCCCCGCGCTCGACGCCGATTCGATCTATTCGGTGCCTGTGCAATATCATGGCGAAGGACTCGATGGCGAAGTGCTGCGCCATTTCGGCATCCACGACGCGCCCGATCCCGACCTGTCGCGCTGGTACGACATCATGGACCGCAAGCAGCATCCCGAGGGCGAGGTCACGATCGGCGTCGTCGGCAAATATGTGTCGCTGCCCGACGCCTATAAGTCGCTCAACGAGGCGCTGGTCCATGGCGGCATGGCGAACCGGGTCAAGGTCAACATCCGCTGGCTCGACGCCGAGATGTTCGAGAATGACGGCAATCTTGCCGAGAATCTCGAGCCGCTGCACGGCATTCTCGTCCCCGGCGGCTTTGGCGAGCGGGGGTCCGAGGGCAAGATTTCGAGCGTGCGTTTCGCGCGCGAACGGGGTGTGCCCTTTTTCGGCATCTGCCTCGGCATGCAGATGGCGTGCATCGAGGGGGCGCGGAACACGAGCGGCATCGCCGATGCGTCGAGCACCGAATTCGGCAAGACCGAGGAGCCGGTGGTCGGCCTGATCACCGAATGGATGAGCGCCGAGGGCCTGCAGCAGCGCGGCGCCGATGCCGATCTGGGCGGGACGATGCGGCTGGGCGCCTATGCAGCGAAATTGTCGCCGAACAGCCATGTCGCCGCGGTCTATGGCGCGAACGACATCAGCGAGCGCCACCGCCACCGGTACGAGGTCAACGGCGCCTATCGCGACCGGCTCGAAAATGGCGGCCTCGTCTTCTCGGGCATGTCGCCCGACGGCATGTTGCCCGAAATCGTTGAAAGACCCGACCATCCGTGGTTCATTGGGGTGCAATTCCATCCGGAGCTCAAGTCGAAGCCCTTCGACCCGCACCCGCTGTTCGCCGGGTTCATCGAGGCGGCGGTGAAGCACAGCCGGCTGGTGTAACAGGGGAAAACGGGGCTTATGGATCACGCGAAACTCGCCGAATTACAGGGCCCCGACAGCATCTTCTCCGGTCTGTCGCTGCAGGACTGGGCCGATGTCGCGAGGCGCGCGGTCCAGATCAATTTCGCCAAGGGCAAGGAAATATTGAGCCAGGGCGACGCGGGCGACGGCCTGCTGATCCTGACCGAAGGCAGCGCGCGGGTGTCGATGCTGACCGCCAACGGGCGCGAAATCGTGCTCGCCTATGCCGAGCCCGGCGCGGTGCTGGGCGAGATCGCGCTGCTCGACGGCGGCGAACGCACCGCGTCGGTCACCGCGACCAGCGCCGGCAGCGCGCTCCAGCTCGGGCGCAACGCGCTGCGCGATTTCGCCGCCAGCCATCCCGATTTCGCCTGGTCGCTGATGCAGCAGCTGGCGCGCCGGCTGCGCACCGCCGACCAGACGATCGAAAGCGACCGCGCCTATGCGTCGGGGCCGCGGCTCGCGCGCTATCTGAAACGCCTGATTCGGATGGACGTCGAAACCGCGCAGCGCGTCGAGCTGTCGCAGACCGAACTCGGCAATTTCGCGGGCATGAGCCGCGAACATATCAACCGGCAATTGCGCAGCTGGGAAGAATCGGGGGTCATCTCGCTCGAACAGGGGCGGGTGCGGGTGCTCGATGCCGACATGCTCGAGGATATCAGCGAGAGTGAGGGGTGAAATAAGCCGTCGCCCCCGCGGAGGCGGGGGCCGCTGCCGGTCTTGTCCTTCAACGCTGCTTAACCGCCGGCGGCCCCCGCCTTCGCGGGGGCGACGCTGTCGCGTCGGAATCACAACGCCCGGGCCTCTGGAGAGACCCGGGCGCCTGTGACGAACTACCGCCATCCCCCTTTTGCGTGGACGAGGCGAAGCGTCCACACTCCCTGAAACCGGGCCTTTAGCCGCGTGATCCAGAAGTCATCGGGCTAGGCGTCCGGGCGCCGCTTGTCACCCTCTGGCGGCCCTCGCGACGCCCTTTTGTCGGCGGCTGTGGCCGATAGGCAACAGAATTTGCGAATCATTCGCAATGCATTCCGGACCACGGCGCCCATTGCCAGCGCCCGGACCGCCCCCTAAAGCGGCGGCATGACCGCCCTTTCCTGCGCGTTTCGGGGACCGACCTTATGATCCTGCGTCCCTATGAGCGCACCATCTTCAAACGTTATCTGCTGCCGCATCGCGGCGAAGGTTTCATCTTCGTCGCGGCGGCGTTCAGCTTCATCGCGGTGACGCTGGGCGTCGCGGCGCTCGTCGTCGTGATGAGCGTCGTCAACGGCGTGCGCGGCGAACTGTTCGACAAGATCGTGGGCCTGAACGGCCATGCGGTGGTGCAGGGTTTCGGCGGGCGCATCGACGACTGGCGCGACGTGCTGAAGGAAGTGCGCGCGACGCCGGGGGTGACCGAGGCGACGCCGATCATCGAGCAGCCCTTGCTCACCACCTTCAACGGCCGCGTCGAGGGCGTGGCGGTGCGCGGGATGCTGGTATCCGACATCCGCAACAATTCGGTGCTGAAGGGCGAGGTCAAGGAGGGCAGTCTGGCGCGGCTGACCGACGGGGCGGGCGAGGTCGCGCTGGGCTCCGAACTGGCGAATAATCTGGGCGCGGTGGTCGGGTCGCAGATCACGATCATCAACCCTGCGGGGCGGTCGACGCCGTTCGGCACGGTGCCGCGCGAGATCAGCTATCGCGTCGCGGCGATCGTCGCGACCGGCGTCTATGATTTCGACAAGACCTATGTGTTCATGCCGATGGCCGATGCGCAACTGCTGTTGCTCACCGGCGACCAGATCGGGCTGATCAAGGTGCAGACCGAGGATGCCGACCGGGTCGGCGAGATATTGGAGCCGCTGGTGGAAAAATTGTCCGCCAAAGCGGTGGTTTCCGACTGGCGATCGATGAACAGCAGCCTGTTCGAGGCCTTGTCCATCGAAAGGGTGGCGCTGTTCGTCATCCTGTCGCTGATCATCCTGGTCGCGGCGTTCAACATCGTGTCATCGCTGATCATGCTGGTGCGCGCCAAGACGCGCGACATCGCGATCATCCGCACGATGGGGGCGCCGCGCGATTCGGTGCTGCGCATCTTCGTCGCGATCGGCGTGTCGATCGGCGTCGGCGGCGCCGTCGTCGGCCTGATCCTGGGCTTTACTCTGCTTTTCTTCCGCAAGGGGATATTGGCCGGCATCGGCTATCTGTCGGGACAGAATCTGTGGGACCCGTCGGTGCGCTTCCTGACCGAATTGCCGTCGAAGCCCGATCCGGTCGAAATCGCGGTGGTGGTGCTGATGACCATCGTCGCCAGCTTCCTCGCGACGCTCTACCCCGCCTATAAGGCGGCGAATACCGATCCGGTGCAGGTGCTGCGTTATGAATGATGTCCTGCAACTGGTTCAATTGACCCGCCATTTTGAGCAGGGTGGGGCGCGGATCGACGTGCTGCGCGGCATCGACGCGCGGCTGCGCCCCGGCGAGATCGTGGCGCTGCTCGGTCCGTCGGGTTCGGGCAAGTCGACCCTGCTGCAGGCGGTCGGGCTGCTCGAGGGCGGCTTCGGCGGCAAGATCATGATCGACGGCGAGGATGTGACGCGCTTCGATCAGGGCGACCGGACGAAGACGCGGCGCGAGAAGATCGGCTTCGTCTATCAGTTCCACCATCTGCTGCCCGATTTCAACGCGCTCGAAAATGTCGTGCTGCCGCAACTGATCCGCGGCGCCGGGCAGGCCGAGGCCGAGGCGCGCGCCGCCGAATTGCTGACCCGGCTGGGGCTGGCCGAACGGTTGCACCACAAGCCGAGCAAGTTGTCGGGCGGCGAGCAACAGCGCGTCGCGGTGGCACGCGCGCTCGCGAACCGGCCGCTGCTGGTGCTCGCCGACGAGCCCACGGGCAATCTGGACGAGGCGACCGCCGACAAGGTGTTCGACCAGTTCGTCGCGCTGGTCCGCGACCATGGATCGGCGGCGCTGGTCGCGACGCACAACGAACGGCTCGCGGCGCGCATGGACCGCGTGCTGCGCTTGCACGAGGGGCGGGTTGCCGACGAAGTAGCGATGATCGACATCAGGGGAGAGCAAAATGACACTCTATGACCTTTCGGCGAAATTGCCGGGTGGCGGCGCGCAGTCGCTGGCCGACTATCGGGGCAAGGTGCTGCTGATCGTCAACACCGCGTCGAAATGCGGCTTTACCCCGCAATATGAGGGGCTGGAGGAATTATACCGCGACTATAAGGACCGCGGGCTCGAGATCCTCGCTTTCCCCTGCAACCAGTTTGGCGCGCAGGAGCCTGGCGATGCCGAGGAAATCGCGAATTTCTGTTCGCTGACCTATGATGTGTCCTTCCCGCTGATGGCGAAGATCGACGTCAATGGCGACGAGGCCGATCCGATCTTCAAGCATCTGAAGACGGAAAAGACCGGCCTTTTGGGCAGCGGGATCAAATGGAATTTCACCAAATTCCTGGTCGATCGCAACGGCAAGACCGTGTCGCGCCACGCGCCGACGACCAAGCCCGAGGCGCTGCGCAAGGAGATTGAGGCGTTGCTGGGATAGCGTGGGCGCCAATAAATAGGGACTGTCCCTATTTAACAAGAGCGCCGCGATTGGGATCGACGACAGGGGGCGATCGAGGCGATTAAATAGGGTCTGTCCCTATTTATTGGCTTCGCGACGGTCGTTTCCAACTCTTCGCTTCCCCGAATCATCGCGCCCGCATAGCGTCATCCGATGGCCTACAGCCCCTTTGTCCCGCTGCGCGTCTTTTCCAGCTACACCATGCTGGAAGGGGCGATCGAGCCCAAGGCGATCGCCAAAGCGGCGCGCGACCGGGGTTTTCCGGCGGTGGCGATCTGCGACCGCAACGGGCTGTACGGCGCGATGGCGTTCGGCGAGGCGTGCACCGCCGCCGGTGTCCAGCCGATCGTCGGCATTTACCTCAGCGTCGCGCGGCCGGGTCCGCGGCTGGCCAATGGGGCGCCGCAGATCGACTGGATCGCGCTCTATGCGCAGGACGAGACGGGCTATAACAATTTGTGCGCGCTCGTGTCCGAGGCGCATCTCGGCCGGCCGGTCGAGCAGGACCCGCATGTCACCTTTGCCAAGCTGGCGGGGCGCACCGACGGCCTGATCTGCCTGACCGGCGGCGGCGAGGGCGCGCTGGTGCGATTACTGGCGGGCGAGCAGAAGAGTGCGGCGGAAGATTATGTCGAGCAGCTCGAGGCGCGGTTCGGCGGGCGGCTCTATATCGAATTGTCGCGGCGCGGCGATGCGGCGGAGAAGGCGGCCGAAAAGGCGCTGATCGACATGGCCTATGCGCGTGCGCTGCCGCTGGTCGCGACCAACCCGGCGTCCTTCGTCGAGCCGCAATTCCACGCCGCGCATGATGCGATGCTGTGCATCGCGCAATCGGCCTATGTCGAGAGCGAGGACCGGCGCGTGTCGAGCCCCGAGGCCTGGCTGAAGCCCGCCGAGGCGATGGAAGATGCCTTTTCCGACCTGCCCGAGGCGATGCGCAATTCGCTCGTCATCGCGCAGCGCTGCGCCTTCATGGCGCCCAAGCGTGCGCCGATCCTGCCGAGCCTGGCGGGCGACCGCGAGGGCGAGGCGGCGCAGCTGGCGGCCGATGCGCGCGCCGGGCTGGAAGAACGGCTGGCGCTCATCGCCGATCTCTCCGCCGAAGAGCGGCAGGCCTATGTCGAGCGGCTCGATTTCGAGGTCGGGGTCATCGTCCAGATGGGCTTTCCCGGTTATTTCCTGATCGTTGCCGACTTCATCAAATGGGCGAAGGCGCATGATATTCCGGTGGGGCCGGGGCGCGGGTCGGGCGCGGGCAGCGTCGTCGCCTGGGCGCTGACGATCACCGACCTCGACCCGCTCAAGCTGGGTCTGCTGTTCGAACGCTTCCTCAATCCCGAGCGCGTGTCGATGCCCGACTTCGACATCGACTTCTGCGAAACGCGGCGCGGCGAGGTGATCCGCTATGTGCAGGAGAAATATGGCCGCGATACCGTCGCGCAGATCATCACCTTCGGGAAACTGAAGGCGCGCGCGGTGCTGAAGGACACCGGGCGCGTGCTCCAGATGAGCTATGGCCAGGTCGACCGGCTGGCGAAGCTGGTGCCGAACCATCCGACCGACCCCTGGACGCTCGAACGCGCGCTGAACGGCGTCAGCGAGCTGATGACCGAATATAAGCAGGACGACGGGGTGCGCCGGCTGTTCGACATGGCGCGTCAGCTGGAGGGCCTGCCGCGGCACAGCTCGACCCATGCCGCGGGCGTGGTGATCGGCGACCGCCCGCTCGACCAGCTCGTCCCGCTGTACCGCGATCCGCGCTCGGACATGCCTGTCACCCAGTTCGACATGAAATATGTCGAGAGCGCGGGGCTGGTGAAGTTCGACTTTCTGGGGCTGAAGACGCTTTCGGTGCTGAAGGAGGCGAAGCGCCTGCTCGCGCTGCGCGGGATCGACGTCGATCTGGACGCGCTCGCATGGGACGATACGGCCGTCTACGAACTGCTCCAGCGCGGCGAGACCGTCGGGGTGTTCCAGCTGGAATCCGAAGGCATGCGGCGCACGCTGTCGGCGGTGAAACCGACCAATTTCGGCGACATCATCGCGCTCGTCGCGCTCTATCGCCCGGGGCCGATGGACAATATTCCGCTGTTCGGCGCGCGCAAGAACGGGCGCGAGGCGATCGCCTATCCGCATCCGCTGCTCGAGGACATCCTCGCCGAAACCTATGGCATTTTCGTCTATCAGGAACAGGTGATGCAGGCGGCGCAGATCCTGGCCGGCTACAGCCTCGGCGGCGCCGACCTGCTGCGGCGCGCGATGGGCAAGAAGGTGCAGGCGGAGATGGACGCGCAGCGCGACACCTTCGTCAAGGGCTGCGGCGAGCATAATGGCATCGACGCCAGGGCGGCGAACGAGCTGTTCGACTTGATCGACAAATTCGCGGGATATGGCTTCAACAAGAGCCACGCCGCGGCCTATGCGCTGCTGTCGTATCAGACCGCCTGGTTGAAAGCGCATTATCCGCACGAATTTTTCGCGGCGTCGATGTCGTTCGACAGCCACCAGACCGACAAGCTCTCGATCTTCATCGACGATATGCGGCGGCTGGACGTCGGCATCGCGCCGCCGTCGATCAACGACAGCGAAGCCGATTTTTCCGTGGGCGAGACCGATGAGGGGCTGGCGGTGCGCTATGCCCTCGGTGCGCTGAAGGGCGTCGGCGAAAAGGCGATGGAGGCGCTGGTCGCCGAGCGCCGCGCGCATGGCGATTTTGCGAGCCTCGACGATTTTGCCGGGCGCATCGACCCGAAATTGCTCAACCGGCGCCAGATCGAGGCGCTGGCGGGCGGCGGGGCGTTCGACCCGATCGAACCCGAGCGGCCGCGCGCTTTTGCCGGTGCGGAGGCGCTGCTCGCCTGCGCCAACAGCTCGGCGCATGAGCGGTCGACGGGGCAGGGCGGGCTGTTCGGCGGCGACATCGCGATCGCTCCCGCGCTGCAACTGCCGGTGACCGAGCCCTGGACGCTCGCCGAGCGGATGACGCGCGAGAAGGAGGCGTTCGGTTTCTATTTCTCGGCGCATCCGGTCGAAAATTACGAGGCGATCATCGTCGCGCGCGGCGCGCGCAGCTATGGCGATATCTGCGCCAATGTCGCGATGACGCCGGGCACGCGCATCCCGATGATGATGGCGGCGATGGTCGAAAGCGCGCGCCCGCGCGTGTCGCAGCGCGGCAACCGCTTCCTGAACCTGACCTTGTCCGACCGCAGCGGGCAGTTCCAATCGAGCTGTTTCGACGAAGGGGCGGGCAAGATATTGGAGGCGCTGGCGGTCGACGGCGGCTGCGCGATGCTGTCGGTCGAGCTCGACCTGCTCGAAGGCGAGGAGACGCCGCGCGTGACGGTGCGCGGGGCGCAGCCGCTCGCCGATATCGCGGCGACCGCGGCGTTGCAGCTCGAATGCCGGATCGACGCGGCAAGCGCGATCGCCGAGATCGCGCGCTTCGCCGAGCAACGCGAGGATGCGCGCGGGACGATCGTCATCACGACCTCCGATCCCGATACCGGGGTCGATATCCGGATCAACCTGGGGCGGCGTTTCGCGCTCGACCCCGATCTGGTCGCGCGGCTGGAAAATGTCGCGGGGGCGGTGGGGCCGAAGCTGTCGCTGGTCGCTCCGCGCGATTTTCGGGTGCGCGGCTAGGCTTCCCCCTTGCATATCCGCCGTCCTCCGCCCTATTCCAGCGCGAAACAGCATAAGAGGATGCCGATATGTCGATGCAGGGCCAGCCGCTACTCGTCACCAGCCTGATCGATCATGCCGCGCGCGAACATGCGTCGCGCGAGATCGTGTCGCGCTGGGGCGACGGCAGCATGACGCGATCGACCTGGGGCGAAGTGGGCCGGGACGCGCGCCGCTTCGCCGCCGCGATGACCAGGCTGGGTATCGTCAAGGGCGATCGCATCGCGACGCTGGCGATGAATCATGGCCATCACCTGGTCAGCTGGTACGGCAGCGCGGGCCTTGGGGGCGTGCTGCACACGGTGAACCCGCGGCTGTTCGACGAGCAGCTGGTCTATATCATCAACCACGCCGAGGACAGGGTGCTGTTCTTCGACGCGATGTTCCGGCCGATCGTCGAGCGGCTGCGCCCGCAATTGCCGACGGTCGAGCATTTCATCCTGTTCGATGCGCCCGCGCAGGACGGCTATCTCTCGTACCGCGACCTGATCGAGGCCGAGGACGGCAATTTCCAGTGGGTGGCGCTCGACGAGGGCGATCCGGTCGGACTCTGCTATACCAGCGGGACGACGGGCAATCCCAAGGGCGTGATCTACGAGCATCGCTCGAACGTCATCCACGCGATCACCGAAATCCAGCCCGACGTGTTCGACATGGCAAACCGCAGCGTGGTGCTGCCGATCGTGCCGATGTTCCACGCCAACAGCTGGGGCATCCCTTTCGCCGCGGCGACGGTGGGGGCGAAGCTCGTCTTTTCGGCGACCAACGATGCGCAGGTGCTGTGCGACCTGATGCACGACGAAGGGGTGACCCACAGCGCCGGGGTGCCGACGGTGTGGATCGCGATGTTCGCGCATATGGACAAGACCGGCATCGGCTATGGCAAGCTGGCGCGCGTGATCATCGGCGGCTCGGCGTGCCCGCGCGCGATGATCGAGCGGTTCATGAAGGACGGGATCGAGGTCGCGCACGCCTGGGGCATGACCGAAACCTCGCCGATCGGCACGATGGGCAAGCGCCCGTGGAACTGGGACGCGATGAGCTTCGACGAAAAGGTCGACAATGTCGCCAAGCAGGGCTGCCCGCCCTTCGGGGTCGAACTGCGCATCGTCGATGACGAGGACCGGATCCTGCCGCGCGACGGCGAGACGAGCGGACGGCTGCAGATTCGCGGGCCGTGGATCATCCGGCGCTATTTCAAGGCGGGCGAGGACGCGACCGACGCCGACGACTGGTTCGACACCGGCGATGTCGCGGTGATCCACCCCGACGGGGTCATGCAGATCACCGACCGCGCCAAGGACGTCATAAAGTCGGGCGGCGAATGGATCAGCTCGATCGAACTCGAAAATGCCGCGCTCGGCGCGCCGGGGGTGCAGGAGGCGGCGGCGGTCGGGGTCTATCACCCGAAATGGGACGAACGGCCGGTGCTGCTGGTGGTCAGGAAGCCCGGCGCTGAGGCGAGCGAGGCGAGCATCACCGCCTATCTGGCCGACAAGATCGCCAAATGGTGGATGCCCGACGAGGTGATCTTCGTCGACGAACTGCCGCATACCGCGACGGGCAAGCTGCTGAAGCGGCAGCTTCGCGAGGATTATAAGGATTATAAGCTGAAGTCGCTGGTGGGGGTGTAGGGCTCATCGTCGCCCCCGCGAAGGCGGGGGCCGCTGGCGGAATGGCTCAACCGTTGATGGTATCGAACAGGTATTCCCAATGAGGGTTGGCTTCTGAAATCAGCCGTAGTTTCCAGACGCGGTTCCCCTTCTTCAGCGCCTTTTCCCGAACGATGGCTTGGTCGATCCGGTCGAATGGTTCGGCATAGACCAGCCGGTTCAAATCCCATTTCCTGCAAAAAATCGGACCCCGTGCCGGAACGGTGCGCGAAAATGCGCGCTGGCAGATTATCGGTGACGCCGATGTATAGGATGCCCAACGGCTTGTTGGTCATGATGTAGACATAGGCTCTTCTCATCAGCCTTTCCTCCATGCGGCCAGCGGCCCCCGCCTTCGCGGGGGCGACGGTTTTTCAGAACAGCTCCATCTGCCCATCTCTCTCCGGTGGCCTAAACAGGTCGCTGCGGATCGGGGGGAAGCTCTTGTCCATGCCATGTTCGCGCGCCGCGCGTTTGACGCGGGCGCGGATCAGGTCGGCCCAGATGCCGGTGCCCTTCATGCGCGTGCCGAATTTGGGATCGTTGTCGCGGCCGCCGCGGATGTCGCGGATCATGTTCATCACCTTGTCGGCGCGATCGGGATAATGCGCGGCGAGCCAGGCGCGGAACAAAGGCGCGACCTCGTGCGGCAGGCGGACGAGGATGTAGGAGGCACGGATCGCGCCCGCCTCGCCCGCCGCGGCCATGATCGCCTCTATCTCATGGTCGGTGATCGCGGGGATGACCGGCGAGATATTGACCTGCGTCGGCACGCCCGCGTCGATCAGCTTGCGGATCGCGGCGAGGCGGCGGCGCGGGTGCGGGGCGCGCGGTTCGAGCGTGCGGGCGATCGCGGGGTCGAGGCTGGTCACCGACACCGCGACGCCCACCAGCCCGTCCCTTGCCATGCCCGCGAGCAGGTCGAGGTCGCGCAAGATGCGGTCGGACTTGGTGGTGACGATCAGCGGATGTTTCGTCTCCGCCAGCACCTCGATTACCGCGCGGGTGACGCCCCATTCGCGCTCGATCGGCTGATACCCATCGGTGTTGGTGCCGATCGCCAGCGGCGCGGGGGTGTAGCCGCGTTTCGCCAGTTCCTTGCGCAGCAGTTGCGCGGCATCGGGTTTGGCGAAGAGGCGGCTTTCGAAATCGAGGCCGGGTGAGAGGTCATGGAAGGCGTGGGTCGGGCGCGCGAAGCAATAGATGCAGCCATGCTCGCAGCCGCGATAGGGATTGATCGAACGGTCGAAGCCGATGTCCGGCGATGTGTTGCGCGCGATGATGGTCTTGGGATGTTCGACCGTTACGCTGGTGCGCAGGCGTGGCGGTTCGCCGTCGATGGTTTCGGATTCGTCGAGCCAGTCGCCATCGGCTTCGCGTGCCAGCGAACCGGTGCGCGTCGGGCGAAGATTGGTCGGCGCACCGCGGCCGGGGGTTGGGGGGAGGGGCTTGGGCGATTCCACCGGGCGAGGATAGGATGGCGCTTGGAACAAAGAAAGAACAAAAAGTGCGTCGCCCCCGCGAAGGCGGGGGCCGCTGGCGGTTTACGCAGCGAGGCAGGAGCAAGGCGGCCAGCGGCCCCCGCCTTCGCGGGGGCGACGGTCTCTATTCGGTCAACCGCGGGATCAGATCGACGAAGTTGCAGGGCTTGTGGCGGCTGTCCAGCTGGGTCGACAATATGCCGTTCCACGCGTCCTTGACCGCGCCGGTCGAGCCGGGGAGCGCGAAGATATAGGTGCCGCGCGCGACCACCGCGCAGGCGCGCGACTGGATCGTCGAGGTGCCGATGTTCTGGTAGCTGAGCCAGCGGAACAATTCGCCGAACCCCGGAATGTCCTTGCCGTCGAGCTGGTGCAGCGCCTCGGGCGTGACGTCGCGGCCGGTGACCCCGGTGCCGCCGGTGGTGATGACGACATCGACCGCGGGATCGTCGATCCAGTTGTGGAGGCGCGAGACGATCAGCGATTTTTCGTCGGCGATGATAGCGCGGTCGGCGAGGATATGGCCAGCGCCGGTCAGCAAGTCGACGAGCGTGTCGCCCGAGCGGTCGTCGTCGATGCCGCGCGTATCCGAGATGGTCAGGACCGCGATGCGAACCGGCTTGAATTCGAGGCTTTCGTCAATCGGCATTCGTCAGCCCGCCGGCATAGGTCAGGCGGACGCGGTCCTTGGTGTCGGGAAAGCGCGGCCATTTGCCCTGCGCGAGCGCGGCGCGGCTGACCGAGGGTTTGCCCTGCTGCGCCTCGTACATCCAGTAATTGCGCAGCACGATGCCGACATAACCGCGCGTTTCCCAATAAGGGATCGATTCGATGTAGAGCAGGGGGTCGCCCTGATCGCGGACCTCGGTCTGCCAGCGCGCGATCGGCGCGGGCCCGGCGTTATAGGCGGCGATGACCTTGGGCAACTGGCCGCCGGTCGAGCCGTCGCGGCTGAGATATTCGAGGTAACGCTGGCCGAAGTCCATGTTGACCGCGGGGGTCTTGAGGTCGCCGGGACCTGAGGGGTCGCCGTTCCAGCGCGCAAGGTCGCGCGCGGTGCCGGGGCGGACCTGCATCAGCCCGGTCGCGCCGGCGCCGCTGACCGCTGTGCGCTGGAAGCGCGATTCCTGCAGCGTGTGGGCAAAGACGAGCGCGGGGTCGACCCGCCAGCCGCCATTGGGTTCCCATCTGGGCTGCGGATAGCGCGTCGAGGCGGCGAGCTTGCGGCCTTGCGGGGTGTTGTGCGCGAGGTAGAGCTGGGTTTCGGGCAGGCTGAGCGCGTTGGCGATGCCGATCAGCTGTTCATGCTGTTCGGCGCTGCCGATGCGTGCCTGATAGCGCAGCAGTTCGTCGGCATATTTGTCCTCGCCGATCTCGGCGAGCGCGATCGCGGCGCGGACATTCGGCTGTTCCTCGAGCGCGCGCCAAGCGCTGCGGTCGGCGCGAAGGCCGGCGCCGTTCGACGGCTGACCGAGCGTTTCGGCGGCGAGCATGCCGTAGAAGGTTTCCTCATTGGCCGCCGCGGCGCGCAGGCGCGGCTGCACCGATGCGGGCTCGCCCGCAGCCATCGCGGCGCGGGCGGACCAATAATAGGCCGCGGCGCGCAATTCGCTGTCGGGGGCTTCTTTCGCGACGCGATCGAAGGCGACGAGCGACGTGCGATAATCGTGGAGCCGCCAGGCGGCGAGGCCCTGCGTCCACGCGCCCTGGGTGGCCCAGGCGCCGCCATTTTGCGTGCAGGCGAGCGACAGGCGCAGGGCGTTGGCGTCGTCATTCTCGATATAATAGGACCAGGCGACCTTCTGCTGCCATTCGGCGCGGGCATCGGGGCCGAGCTTGTCGATCACCGCGTTGAGCAAAGCCTCGGCACCTGCGGGATCGTCATTCTTGATGCGGTCGGGGATGCTGCTGGCGAGGCCGTTCGCAAAGGGGTCGCTGACGCTGTCGGCGCCCAAGCGGCGCGGGGCGCTGCCGGCCCAGGACAGGCGCGTCTGATAGGGCAGGCTCGGCAGATCGGTCGCACCGCGTTTCGCGGCGAGGCGGCCGAGCTGTTCGGCTTGCGGCAGATTGGGCGATCGCGCCAGGATCGGCACGATGTCGGCGACTTCGGCCTTGGGGCTGTTCGGCGCGACGAGCAGTTCGGCGCGCAGGAAATCGGTGAGCGGGCCGTTTTCGGAGGTGTCGAGCAGGGACTTGGCTTCGGCCCAGCGTTGGCCGCGGATCGCGGTCAATATCTGGACATATTGCTGTTTCTGCTTGCCCGAGAGTACGGGCGGCACGGTCTGCGGCGCGGCGGCGAAGGGATCGCCGTTGTCGGCGGCGATCGCCGGCGTGGCAGCGGAAAAAAGAAGCGAAGCGGCGAGAGCCGCGGTCCATTTGGTCATCTGTCAACGTCCCCGGTTGAGCAGTTTGAGGCTATCCCAGGCCGCCGCTTTCTGGGCGGGCCGGGCCAGCAGCATCGCGGGATGCGCGATTGCCACCGCCTCCACCTTGCCGCCATGTTGGTTAATATCGAGTAACCTTCCGCGCGCGTCGGGCAGCGCCATATCCTTGGCCACGCGGACGATGTCGCTGCCGATCAGGATCAGCCGGCCGGGCCGGGCGAGGCGGAGGTGGTGCCAGAGCAGACGATCGAGATCGGCCGCAGCGGCTTCGTCGCAGCGGCCGCCGGGCGGGCGGGTGACCGCGAGGCTGGCCATATAGCAATCGCCGCGCGCCATGCCGATGGCGCGCAGCATCGCGTCGAGCAGCTTGCCTGCGGGTCCGGCGAACAATTCGCCGTCGCGCTGGTCGTCGATTTCGGCCCAGGCGGTGAGCAGCATCAGCGGCGCACCGGCCCGACCGACGGGCAAAACGCGGCGCGCGTCCCACTGGCTGCCGGGAACGTCGGGATGCGCGGCGAGCCAGGCCTGGAACGCCGTCCAATCCTCGGGCAGTTCGACAGGGCCTTTCGCGACGGGCGCCTCGACGACCTGCTGACGCTGCAGCGCGGCGGGCAGGGGGGGCGCTTCGGCTTCGTAAACGGGGGCGACGGGCGCGACCTTGGCGCGCACCGGCGCGGGGTCGTTCGCGGGGGGCGCGGCGAGCCAGCCGCTCGGCGTTTCGCCGACGAGCGCGTCGACGCCCGCCAGCAACCACCAGTCGCAATAGCTTTCCGCCAGCAACACAGAGTTTTGCCCGCCCATCGATTTGTTTCAAACAGGCAGTTGACGGAGCCGTCAATTGGCGGGCATCGCATTTCGTGACAGAATGAGCGCAGGGCACGATGAATGTCCGCGCTGGGACGGCAGAAAGGTATTTGCGGTGAGCGAACGGGAATCGATGCCCTATGACGTGGTCATCGTCGGCGCGGGTCCGGCGGGACTTTCGGCGGCGATCCGCCTCAAGCAGCTGGCGAACGACGCGGGCAGCGAATTGTCGGTCTGTATCCTGGAAAAGGGATCGGAAGTCGGCGCGCACATCCTGTCGGGGGCGGTCATCGATCCCAAGTCGCTGGACGAGTTGATCCCCGATTGGCGCACCTCGGGCTGCCCGCTCGCCGAGGTGCCGGTGAACGACAACCAGCATTGGGTGCTGACCAAGACGAAGAAATTCGGCCTTCCCGAATTCATCTCGCCCGGCTTCATGCACAATGTCGGCACCTATACCGGCAGTCTCGGCAACCTGTGCCGCTGGCTCGCCGAACGGGCCGAGGGGCTGGGGGTCGAGATTTTCGCGGGCTTCCCGGCGGCCGAGATCCTCTACAATGAGGATGGCTCGGTGAAGGGCGTCGCGACCGGCGACATGGGCGTGGCGCGCGACGGCAGCCACAAGGGCGATTATCAGCCGGGCCTCGAACTCCATGCCAAATATACCTTCTTCGGCGAAGGCGTGCGCGGGCATCTAACCAAGATGCTGAAGCCGCAATTCGCGCTCGATGCCGATTGCGAGCCGCAGGTCTATGGCCTCGGCGTCAAGGAATTGTGGGACATCAAGCCCGAGAATCATGCCGCGGGCCGCGTGATCCATACGCAGGGCTGGCCGCTCGATCACAATGCCAATGGCGGCGGTTTCCTCTATCATCAGGCGAATGGGCAGGTCGCGCTCGGCTTCGTGACCTGGCTGAACTATCGCAACCCGCACATCTCCCCCTTTCAGGAGATGCAGAAATGGAAGACCCACCCCGAGATCGCGCGGATCCTGAAGGGCGGCAAGCGCGTCTCCTATGGCGCGCGCGCGATCAGCGACGGCGGGTACCAGTCGGTGCCGAAGCTCGCCTTTCCGGGCGGCGCGTTGATCGGCGACAGCGCGGGGTTCCTCAACGTTCCACGCATCAAGGGCACGCATACCGCGATGAAGTCGGGCATGATGGCGGCCGAGGCGGCGTTTGCGGCGGTGACCGCGGGGCGCGGCAGCGATGTCCTTACCGCCTATCAGGACGCCTATGACGACAGCTGGGTGAAGAAAGAACTCAGCGTCGTCCGCAACGTGCTGCCGCTGGTCGAGAAATGGGGCGATCTGGCGGGTACGCTCCTGTCGGGCATGACGATGTGGCTGGAAACGCTGAAGATCAAAGTCCCGTTCACGATGAAGCACCACCCGGACAATGAGAGCCTGTACCGCGCCGACATGATGCCGAAGCCGGACTATCCCAAGCCCGACGGCGTGCTGACTTTCGACCGGCTGTCGTCGGTGTTCGTCTCGAACACCAACCATGAGGAGGATCAGCCGGTCCATCTCCAGCTCAAGGACCCGTCGATCCCGGTTGCCTACAACCTGCCGCTCTATGACGAGCCCGCGCAGCGCTATTGCCCGGCCGGGGTCTATGAGATCGTCGGCGAGGCCGAGGGCGACCCCAAATTCGTGATCAACGCGCAGAATTGCGTCCATTGCAAGACGTGCGACATCAAGGACCCGACCCAGAACATCAACTGGGTCACCCCCGAAGGCGGCGGAGGCCCCAATTATCCGAATATGTAAGCTTGCCGCGCCGCTGTTGCTGGCGGTGCCGGTGCCGATTGCCGCGCAGGCGGCCGATGGCGGCGATGCCGCGCTCGGCGCGCTGGCGCGGGCGCGGCTGGCCGAGGATGCGGGCGACCCCGGGCAGGCGCTCGCGGCGCTGACGACGGTGTCGAGCCTCGTCCCCGACCTGCCGGGGCTGCGCGGCCGGATGCTCGAACAGGCGATCGAGGCGGGCGACCTCGAGGCCGCACGCAGCGCCGCGATGCTGCTGTGGGCCAAGGGCGACCGGCGCTTCGACGCGCAACTCGTGCTGGTCACCGACGCGCTGCGCCGATCTGACTGGAAGGCGGCGCGCGACTATGTCGCGGGACGTAGCGACCGCGCGGACGGCGATGCGGTGGCGCGGCTGGTCACACCGCCGCTGAACGGCTGGATCGCCGTCGGGATGCGCGAGAAGCTGCCCGAGCGCGCCTTGCTGGATACCGGCGGGCGCGCCGCGCCGCAGCCGGCGTTCCAGCTCGAAGCGGCGCTGGTCCAGCTCGCCGCGGGGCGCAAGGACGAGGCGGCAGCGCTCGCCGACAAGGTGACGCTGACCGACCGCACGAGCCAGCTCGTCGCGATGCGGCTTGCCGCGACGCTCGACAAGGCGGGTGAGAGGGACGCGGCGAAGCGGCTGCGCGAGCGCGTCGCGCTGGCGGCGGGCGAGCGCGAGGACCCGGTGCTGCTGCTTCCCGATCAGGTGGTAACCGGCCCGCGCGGCGGCGCGGCGCATTGGTTCGCGTTGCTCGCCGATGGGTTTGCGCGCACCCCGAACAGCAATCCGAAGATACCGCTGCTCTTTGCGCGCGTTGCTTATTGGCTCGACGCCGGCGACTGGCAGGCGCGCAGCGCGCTGGTCGAGGCGCTCGACGCCAACGGCCGCAAGGTCGACGCGCTTGCACTATTGCAGGGCGGTCGGGCGCCGCTGCCGCCGGTGCTCGCGATGCGGCAGGCCGAGCTGCTCGCCGACGACGGCAAGGCGGCCGAGGCGGTGGCGCTCGCGGAAAAAGCCGTGGCCGCGGACAAGCCGGGGCGTATCCTGCTGGTGCGTTATGCCGATCTGGCGCGGCGGTCGGACGACCCGCGCGCCGCCGAGCGCGCCTATGCGCGGCTCGAGGACGATCTCGGCGACGATGATTTCGACAAGGCGCTGCACGGCAGCATCCTGATTGCGCGCGCCGAGCTGTTGTTGCAGGCGGATGATTGGGACGCGGCCGAGCCGTTGCTCGCCAAGGCGATCGCGCTGCGGCCGAACGATCCCAATGTGCTGAACTTCGTCGGCTATTCGTCGATCGAGCGGCGTAAGAATGTCGATCAATCGATGGCGCAGATCGAGGCGGCCTGGGCGCAGGACCCGCAGAGCGCGGCGATCACCGATTCGCTCGGCTGGGCCTATTTCCTGACCGGCAAGCCGGCGGAAGCGGTGCCCTTGCTCGAAAAGGCGCAGGCGGGCGATCCGGGCAATGCGGTGATCGTCGAGCATCTGGGCGATGCCTATTGGCAGGCGGGGCGGCGGTTTCAGGCGCGTTACACCTGGCGCGCCGCGGCTTTGCTCGCCGAGGCCGATATGGCGACGCGGATCGAGGCGAAATTGCGCGACGGGCTGACCCCCGCGACGACCGCGCCATGACCGTGCTGGCCGAGACGGGTTGGGCGAAGATCAACCTCGCGCTGCACGTCCGCGCGCGGCGGGCCGACGGCTATCATGACATCGAGACCCTGTTCGCCTTCGTCGATCATGGCGACGGGATCGCGGCGCGGGTGGCCGAGACCGACAGGCTGACGATCGACGGCGAATTCGCCGAGGGGCTGAGCACGGGCGGCGACAATCTGGTGCTGCGCGCGCTGGCTTTGCTGCGCGAGCGTTATGGCGCGGCCCGCGTGCCGCCGCTGGCGGTCAGGCTGACCAAAAGGCTGCCGGTGGCGGCGGGGATCGGCGGCGGGTCGGCCGATGCCGCAGCGATGGCGCGGCTGGTGCGAACGCACTTCCTGCCCGAATTGGGCGATGCGACGCTGGCGCGAATCATGGCGCCGCTCGGCGCCGATGTTGCGGCGTGCGTCGCGAGCCAAACCCGTTTGGGCGTCGGCGCGGGCGAGGAACTGTCGCCGGTGCCCGAATTGCGGCTCGGCGGGACGCCCGTGCTGCTCGTCAATCCGCGTCAGCCGGTGGCGACGGGGCCGGTGTTCGCGGCGTGGGACGGCATCGACCGCGGCGCGCTCTATGGCGATCCGGCGGGGCGCGCCAAGCTGCTGGCGGCGCGCAACGATTTGCAGCGCGCGGCGATCGCGCAATGCCCGGCGATCGTCGATGTGCTGACCGCGCTGGGCGCGCTCAGCCCCTGGCTGGCGCGCATGTCGGGGTCGGGGGCGACCTGCTTCGCATTGTTCGACGCGCTGGCGGAGCGCGATGCGGCGTCGGTGAAGCTCGCCGCAAGCCACCCGCATTGGTGGCAGATGGCGGGCGCGCTGCGATGAGCGCATGGGTCGCGCTCGGCAGCCCGCGCGCGGGCGGGGTGCTGCTGATCGGCGATCATGCGTCGAACCATGTGCCCGCCGACATCGACCTCGGCATCGATGCAGGGCTGCTCAGCGAGCATATCGCAGTCGATATCGGGGTTGCCGAAGTGGCGACGCTGCTGGTCGAGGCGGGTGCGGTCGATGCGGCGATCCTGGGCGGCGTGTCACGGCTGGTGGTCGATTGCAACCGCGACGAGCATGCGCCCGGCGCGGTGCCGATCGCGAGCGACGGCCATGCGATTTCGGGCAATGCGCTCGATCATGAGGGCCGCGAGGCGCGGATGGCGCGGTTTTTTCGGCCCTATCACGACCATATCGCGGCGACGGTCGCGGCGCAGCGACCGGCGTTCATCCTTTCGCTGCACAGCTTCACGCCCTCGCTGGCGAGCGACCCCGAGCAGGCGCGGCCGTGGCAGGTCGGGGTGCTGTATAATGAGGACGAGCGGCTTGCTGCGCCCGCGATTGCGGCACTGGAAGACGAAGGTTTGATCGTCGGCGACCAGCTTCCCTATTCGGGCAAGCTGCTCAATGCGACGATGAACCGCCATGCCGAGGCGAACGCGATTCCGTACGTGGGGATCGAGATGCGGCAGGATCTGGTGCGCGATGGTGCGGGGCGGGCATTGTTCGCCGAGCGGCTCGTTCGCATGTGCAACAAACTTTCATTGTATCTCGCCAAATAGGCGTGTAGAGGCGCGTTTCTTCGCCGAATTTTGAAATATTATTATCAGGATTGTTGAAAATGCCTTCATATCGTTCGCGCACCACCACCCATGGCCGCAATCAGGCGGGCGCGCGCGGGCTGTGGCGGGCGACGGGAATGACGGACGGCGATTTCGGCAAGCCGATCATCGCGGTGGTCAACAGCTTTACCCAGTTCGTGCCGGGGCATGTCCATCTGAAGGACCTCGGCCAGATGGTCGCGCGCGAGATCGAGGCGCACGGCGGCGTCGCGAAGGAATTCAATACCATCGCGGTCGACGACGGCATCGCGATGGGGCACGACGGCATGCTCTACAGCCTGCCGAGCCGCGACCTGATCGCCGACAGCGTCGAATATATGGTCAACGCCCATTGCGCCGACGCGATGGTGTGCATCTCGAACTGCGACAAGATCACCCCGGGCATGCTGATGGCGGCGCTGCGCATCAACATCCCCGTGGTGTTCGTGTCGGGCGGGCCGATGGAGGCGGGCAAGGTCGTGCTGAAGGGCAAGACCGTCGCGCTCGACCTCGTCGATGCGATGGTCGCCGCCGCCGACGAGAAATACACCGACGAGGAAGTGACTGCGATCGAACAGGCGGCGTGCCCGACCTGCGGATCGTGCTCGGGCATGTTCACGGCGAACTCGATGAACTGCCTGACCGAGGCGCTGGGGCTGTCGCTGCCGGGCAATGGCTCGACCTTGGCGACGCACGCCGATCGCAAGGCCTTGTTCCTGAACGCCGGGCGGCTCGTCGTCGACATGTGCCGCCGCCATTATGAAGAGGACGACCAGAGCGTCCTCCCGCGCAATATCGCGACCTTCGAGGCGTTCGAAAATGCGATGAGCCTCGACATCGCGATGGGCGGCTCGACCAACACGGTGCTCCATCTGCTCGCCGCCGCCCATGAGGCCGGCGTCGATTTCACGATGGAGGATATCGACCGGCTGTCGCGCCGCGTGCCGTGCCTGTCGAAGGTCGCGCCGGCCAAGAGCGACGTCCATATGGAGGACGTCCACCGCGCGGGCGGGATCATGGCGATCCTCGGCCAGCTCGAGCGCGCGGGGCTGATCCACGCGCATCTGCCGACGGTGCACAGCGCGACGCTGGGCGATGCGCTCAACAAATGGGACATTTCGCGCACCAACGATCCCGAGGTGCAGAAATTCTTCATGGCGGCGCCCGGCGGCGTGCCGACGCAGACCGCGTTCAGCCAGGACCGGCGCTGGGACGACCTCGACCTCGATCGCGAGGCGGGGGTGATCCGCTCGACGACCCATGCGTTCAGCCAGGACGGCGGGCTCGCGGTGCTGTCGGGCAATCTCGCGCTCGACGGCTGTATCGTGAAGACCGCAGGCGTGGACGAGAGCATTTTGAAATTCTCGGGTCCTGCCAAGGTCTATGAGAGCCAGGATGCCGCGGTCGCGGGCATCCTCACCGGACAGGTCGTCGCGGGCGACGTTATCGTCATCCGCTACGAAGGGCCGAAGGGTGGGCCGGGCATGCAGGAAATGCTCTACCCGACGAGCTATCTGAAATCGAAGGGGCTGGGTGCGGCCTGTGCGCTGGTCACCGACGGGCGCTTCTCGGGCGGCACTTCGGGCCTGTCGATCGGCCATGTCTCGCCCGAGGCGGCGGAGGGCGGGACGATCGGGCTGGTCGAGGATGGCGACCTCATCAATATCGACATTCCGGGCCGCACGATCATCCTCGCGGTGCCCGACAGTGTGCTCGCCGAACGCCGCGCCGCGATGGACGCAAAGGGCTGGCAACCCGCCAAAGCGCGGCCGCGCAAGGTTTCGGTAGCACTTCAGGCCTATGCCGCGATGACGACGAGCGCCGCGCGCGGCGCGGTGCGCGACCTGTCGCAGCTGAAGGGGGCCAAGGGTTGAGACTGTTCGGTCTGGCGGCGCTGCCGCTGTTGTTGCTCGCGGCCTGTGACCGCGCCCCCGACAATGAGAAGCTCGCCGAGACCGAGGCGCAGCAGTCGCGCGATGCCGCGAACAACGGCCGCATCGAATGCGCGCTCGAAGGCGCGAAGCTGTTCGACCGCACCTGTACCGTGCAGGAAATCAGCGGCGAGAGCGGGACGATCCTCGTCGTCGGGCGCGCCGATGTGGGATACCGCCGCCTACAGATCACCACCGACGGGCGCGGGGTGGTGTCGGCCGACGGATCGGAGCAGGCGACGGTGACGATCATCGGCGAAGGCATGATCGAGGTCGCGATCGGTGCGGACAAATATCGCCTGCCGGCGGATACCGGCGGGGTGGATTGAGCTAGCGGCGGCTTAGGGGCAGTTGCCGCCATAGCTGCCTTTCATCCTGCCAGGTTAAATCCGCGATCTGTCTACGCAGAGGCGCGCGATATTCCAAATTTCAGTAAGGTTCAGCATACACCAAACATAGATTAGACCCACCTGCGTATTCACCAAGGATTGAAGTATGGAATTCTGAGGGAAAGAATTTCTATAATTTTATCGTTGAAAATTGGATTTAATAAAGACCTCAATTTCATGGAAATCATTCATGAAAATATTCCGATCTATGTCGGACAATACTTCTGAGGCCTGAATTATGCGCTGTTGGGAAAGCGCGGATCCAAAATGATTCATAAATAATTCGTCGGATGAGTATTTATCCAAATCTCCGGATTCCGAAATTTTCGTTAGAAATGACAAGCAAAATAATGTTTCATTCTCTTGAGAATGTTCCATTAACAACTCTAAATCCTCAAGAGAAAATTGTATTGACTTTCCTGAGGAGTATCCTCTTTCTCTGATTCCGAAATTTATAGATTCTTCGACACATAATTTTGCCTCCTCGTATCCGATTTTGTGCATTTCATTTTCCATGTTGTTTCGCAAAATTGCATGCCGCCGGCGCGATCGAAAACTTGAATTGCGTTCATCTCGCCAGAATAGCTATATGAACGACATCCGCAATCGGTCGTTGGTCACCAACCTGGGCTTGGCCCGGAATCCCACTCTTCTGTCACTTTAGGGGTAAGTGGACGAGTTCCTTGCTGTTCTCTCCTGCGCAGAAAGCCACTACCATCGCCTTATGTCCGTTCCTGCAGACGCCCACATTTTGACCACCGCCGCGATGCGCGCGGCCGAGGCGGAGTGTGCGGCGTCGGGGACGTCGCTCTCCGAACTGATGGATCGCGCCGGTGCGGCGGTCGCGGACACCGCGTGGCGCATGGGCGCCGGTGGGCCGCTGCTCATCCTGTGTGGGCCGGGCAATAATGGCGGCGACGGTTATGTCGCGGCGCGGCTGCTCGCCGAGCGTGGCGCCGAGGTCCGGGTCGCGGCGCTCGCCCAGCCCGCGACCGATCTGGCGAAGGCGGCGCGCGATGGATGGGGCGGTCCGGTCGAGCCGTTGACCGCCGATACCGCGCCCGCGCCGCTGATTGTCGATGCGCTGTTCGGCGTCGGGCTGACGCGACCGATCGGCGACGATCTGGCGGTAATCCTCCGCCGTTTCGCAGGGCGCCGCGTGCTGGCGGTCGATATGCCGAGCGGGGTCGATGGCGATGGGCTACACGACTGGGCGCCGCCGCTGCCCGGCGATGTGACGCTTGCGCTCGGTGCGCTCAAGCCGGCGCATGTGCTGCTCCCCGCCGCGCCGCATTGCGGGCGCGTGCTGCTCGCGCCGATCGGGATCGCGGCGGACCGGACGATGCGCAGCGCGCCGAAGCCGTCGGTCGCGGCGCCGGGTGCCATGGCGCACAAGTTCAATCGCGGCATGGTCTTGGTCCGGTCGGGTCCGATGCCGGGCGCCGCACGGCTGGCGGCCGCTGCGTCGCTGCGCAGTGGGGCGGGCTATGTGGTGCTGAGCGGGGCCGATGATGCGCCCTTTAATGCGATCATCGCCGAGGAGGCGGCGCGCTATGCCGAGCGGCTGGGCGATGCGCGCGTCGGCGCGGTAATCGTCGGGCCGGGCTTTCCGGCGGGTGAGGGGCTGAACGGTGACGTTATGGCGGCGCTCGATGCCGGCAAGCCACTCGTCCTCGATGCCGCCGCGATCGTTGCGGCGCTCCCGCGGCTGCGCAGCATGGGGGGAGCAGTCCCCATGATCCTCACGCCGCACGAAGGCGAGTTCGCCAAGGCCTTTCCTGGGCCTGCAGGAAACAAGATCGACCGCGCCAAAGCTGCCGCGGCGGACGCGGGTGCAGTGGTGATCTACAAGGGGGCCGACACGGTTGTCGCGGCGCCTGACGGTCGCGTCGCCGCCGCCTGGCCGGGCAGTCCCTGGCTCGCGACGGCGGGCACGGGCGACGTGCTCGCGGGCGCATGCGGCGCGATGCTGGCGCGCGGCGGCGATGCCTTTGATGCCGCGGTTGCCGCGGTGGGCTGGCATATTGCGCGCGCAGCGGCTATCGGCCCCGGCCTTGTAGCCGACGACCTCGTGAAAGACTGACGTGAGCGAAACCGCCCTGATAACCCGCATCGCCGCGCGCGGCGACGGCGTCACCGCCGACGGTCGCCATGTGATGGGCGCGGTGCCGGGCGACCGGGTGCGCGACGATGGCATCCTCATTCCCGGGCCGAACCGTGCCGAACCCGTGTGCCGCCATTTCGGCAAATGCGGCGGGTGCCAGTTGCAGCATGTCGCCGAGGCGGCGCTTGCCGACTATGTCCGCGACCGGGTGATCGGCGGGCTGGCGGGGCAGGATGTGACCGCCGAAGACATGCTGCCCGCGCTGCTGTCGCCGCCGCACAGCCGCCGCCGCGCGGTGCTGACCGCGCTGCGCACCGGCAAGCAGGTCGCGATCGGTTTCAACGCGGCGCAGAGCAACCAGATCGTCGACATGCGGATGTGCCCGTTGCTGCTGCCCGAGCTGTTCGCGCTGGTCGCACCGGTGCGCGAATTGCTGACCCTGATCGCGCCGCAGCGCCGGCCGGTGAAGGTCAAGATGCAGATGCTCGACCAGGGCGTCGAGCTGGTGCTGGAGGGCGTGAAGGCCGAGGGGCTCGACGCGGCGATGGCGCTCCAGGATTTCGCCGGCGCCAACAAGCTGGCGCGCTTCGTGATCGACCAGGGCGACGGGCCCGAGACCTTGTGGCAGCCCGACCCGCCGACGGTGCGCTTCGGCGCTATCGCGGTCGAGGTGCCGGTCTTTGCTTTCCTGCAGCCGACCGCGGTGGGGCAGGAGGCGCTGATCGAAGCGGTGCGCCGCGCGATCGGCGAGGCGCCAGCGGTCGCCGACCTGTTCGCGGGTGTCGGCACCTTCGCGCTGTCGGTCCAAGCGGGGCGCAAAGTCTATGCCGCCGAGGGCGCGCGCGATGCGGTCGCGGCGCTGACGGCGGCGGCGAACCGGGCGCGGGCGCTGGTCGCCGGCGAGCATCGCGACCTGTTCCGGCGGCCTTTGGTGCCCAAGGAACTCGATCGCTTCGGCGCGGTGATTCTCGATCCGCCGCGCGCGGGGGCCGAGGAGCAGGTGAAGGAACTGGCGGCGTCGGACGTGCCGACGATCGCCTATGTCAGCTGCAATCCCGCGAGCTTCGCGCGCGATGCGAAGATTTTGGTGGCCGGTGGATACAGGCTCGACTGGGTGCAGCCGGTCGGGCAGTTCCGCTGGTCGACGCATGTCGAGCTGGCGGGGCGGTTTTCAAAGTAGAGTTCCCCTCCCGCAAGCGGGAGGGGCTAGGGGAGGGCATGTCGCCGTCCCCCGCCCGATGAAACATGCCCTCCCCCGACCCCTCCCGCAAGCGGGAGGGGAGAAGGTCAGTGCAGCACGAACCCCATGAAGGCATGCACGCACAGCGCGAGCAGCGCGAGGCTGGCGAGCGCGAAGATGCCGAAGCGCCACATCACGCGGTTGACGGTGACCTGCACCAGGCTGTGCAGGATGCGCAAGGCCACATAGGCCCAGGCGATCTGCGTGTTCAGCCCGCCACCCATCCCGCCGACCGCGAGCGCCAGCGCGACCGCGTAGAAGACCGTCGGCTGTTCCATCAAATGGTTGTAGTTGTGCGCTTTCCACTGCACCTCGGGCGGCAGCACGTCGTCGAGATTCTTGCCGGTGCCGCCGACGAGGTTGGCGGCGTCGATCTTGGCGCGGCTCATCGCCGGGATGCGCGTCGCGTACATCCACACCCACATGACCATCGACCACAAGGCGAGCGTCGCGACCGGCCCCAGAATTGCATTCGTTTCCATTATTTCTCTCCCCCTCAACCCAGAGTTGCGATCACCGCGAGCAGCGCCAGCGCCAGCAGGCACAAGGTCGACAGCCCGAAGATCGCGAAGCGCACCGGAATGCGGTTCACCGTCGCCTGCCAGAAGCTGTGGACGACGCGTAAAGCCACATAGGCCCAGGCGATCCACACGACATAGGCGGGATAGCCGCCGATCGCGTGCAGGATCAGGATGACCGCGTAGAAGAGCGTCGGCTGTTCGAGCAGATGTGTATAATTGTGCGATTTCCAGTTGGTGACGGGCGGCAATATGCCTTCCAGATCGCCGCCGCGCCCGCCCGGAGGGGCCGCCTTCAGGTCGATGCCCGACTTGGCGAGGGCGCGGAAGCGCGAAGCCGCGACCCACACCAGCATGATCAGCGTCCACAGGATCAGCACCGCGCCGGGCGCGAGGATGTTCGGCGTCATATGGCTCCCCCTTCTTGTTTGGCTGCGATGCTAGGGATCGCGCGCCATTATGCAATTGCCCAAATTCAGCCCCGCCGCGCCGCCACCTCGGCGCGGATCGCTGCGCCATCGCCGTCGATCCGGGGCGCGAAGCCGATATCGCGCGGGGAGGCGGCGCCATATTTCACCGGCGGCTGCATCTCGTAAAAACCGCCGACATCGGGATGGACCCGGTGGCGGAAAAATCCGGTCGCGGCGAGGTGCGGGTCTTCGCGGATATCCTGCAGGTCGCGGACCGCCATCGCGGGAATGTCGTTTTCGGCGAACAGGGCCAGCCAGTCGTCGGTCGTGCGCGCCGGGGTCTGACGTGCGATCTCGCTGTAGACGAGCGTCATATGCCGGCCCTTGGCCTTCGCCGCCTCGAATTCCGGGGTGCCGAGCATCGGCGCGCTGCCGAACAGCGCGAGCAGGCGCGCGGTCGATTCGGGGGTGTAGGGGACGATCGCGACAAAGCCGTCGCTGGTCGGAAAGGGCTGGCGCGTCGGGTCGAGCTGGCGCGGATAGCCGGCGGGTCCGATCGGCGGTTCGAGCGTCGCGTCGCGCAGATGCTCGACCATCATGAAGCTGGTGAAACATTCGAACATCGCGACCTCGACCGCCTGGCCCTCGCCCGTGCGGAGTTTGTGGACAAGCGCGGCGAGGATCGCCTGCGCGCCATATTGGCCCGCGACCTTGTCGGCGATCAGCGAGGGCAGGTAACGCGGGCGCGGGTCGTCATCGACGCGCGGCAGCAGGCTGGTCGTGCCCGTCGCGGCCTGGATGACGTCGTCATAGGCCTGCAGGTCGGCATAGGGGCCGTCCTGTCCGAAGCCGGTGCCATGGACATAGATGATGTCGGGCTTGATCGCCTTGCAGCCGTCATAATCGAAACCGAGCCGCGCGATCGCCTTGCCGCGGACATTGTGGAAAAAGACGTCGGCGTCGGCGATCAGCCCGCGCAGCACCGCGGCATCCCCGGGCTTCTTGAGGTCGAGCGCGATCGAGCGTTTGCCGCGGTTCACATTGAGGTGGATCGACCCCATCGTCGGATCGGGAATGCCATTGCCGAGGTAGCGCGAGATGTCGCCGAGCCCCGGCGTCTCGACCTTGATTACTTCTGCGCCGAGGTCGGCGAGCATCTGGGTCGCATAGGGGCCGAAGATGACCGTGGTGAGGTCGACGATCCTGATGCCTTCCAACATGCTCACCTGGCGTCGCTCCCTCTGCCCGTCTTTCGGCGAGGATAGAATGATTGCGAAGTGAAACGGAAGAGGCGATTGGCGCGGGGGCGAAAGATTTGCGCGGCGACCGATGCGGGCTACAGACCGGCAATGACGCTGATCCTGTTCAACAAGCCTTATGATGTGCTCAGCCAGTTCACCGATCGCGGTACCGCAGGATCGGCGCGGCGCACGCTGTCGGCCTTCATCGATATGCCCGGCGTCTATCCCGCGGGGCGGCTCGACCGCGACAGCGAGGGCCTGATGCTGCTCACCGACGATGGACGGCTGCAGGCGCGGATCGCCGATCCCAAATATAAAATGCCCAAAACCTATCTGGCACAGGTCGAGGGGGCGGTGACCGGGGAGGCGCTGGCGATATTGCGCGCAGGGGTGCGGCTGAAGGACGGACTGACGCGCCCGGCGGAGGCGGAGTCGATCACCGACCCCGCGCTATGGCCGCGCGACCCGCCGATCCGGGTGCGCCAGAGCGTGCCCGACAGCTGGATAAGGCTGACCATTTCGGAAGGGCGCAACCGGCAGGTACGACGGATGACGGCGGCGGTCGGGCATCCGACGCTGCGGCTGGTTCGCTGGCGGATCGGCGACTGGGCGCTGGGCGATCTGGCGCCGGGCGAATGGCGGCGGGGCGACGGCTGAGGCAGCGATTGCAACTGGCGCGGGCTTGCCGCGTTGCACGTCGGGGGTCGCAGAGGAGATCTTCCGATGATCAGGACCAAAAATATCGCCGCGCTGGGCCTCGGTGCCTTGCTTTTTTCCACTACGCCGGCGCTTGCGCAGAGCGACACGGCGCAGCCATCCACCGAAAAGCAGAAGGTCCGCGTCGGCGATATATTGGGGTCGCTGTTCGGCGACCGCCTCGGCACCTCGACCTCTATCGAGGGGCAATGGGCGGTGGGCCGCAAGCCGCTGGGCACCAACCGCACGCAGTTCCACACGCGGATCGACACCGACGTCAGCGCGGGAACGCTGACGCAGAAGAACGGCGCGCGGATGAAGGCCGAATATGACGCGTTGGTCGCGCTCGAGACGCGCTATGGCGCCGATGGGCGTTTTACGACCGCCGAGCGCACCGAGCTGGGCGACAAATATGGCGCGTTGACGCAGGTTCTGTCGGAGGGCGGTTATGCCGATGCGGCGGTGCCCGACACGCTGGCGGTTGCCGACGGCAAGGCCGAATTCACCCGCCGCGTCGATGCGCAGGTCAGCGCGCGCCGTCTGACCCGCACCGCCGGCACGCGGCTCAAGACCGACTATGCCGCGCTGATCACCGCCGAGGCCACTTATGCGCGCGACGGGATCAGCGAGCGCGAGCGCGACGATCTCGACGCCAGGCTCGATGCGCTCGACACGCGGGTGGGCGATACGGCTTATGGCAATACGCCGGTGGTGCTCGACAACAAGACGCGGCTGGCGAATATCGACAGTGCGCTGCGCACGAGCGGCCTCAGCACCACGGCGCAGGCGCAAGTGCGCGTCGAGGCGGGCGACCTGACGCGCCTCGATGCGGCCTATGCCCGCGCGACGCCATCAAGTGACGACCGGGCTTATCTGGAGCGGCGGATTGTCGAGCTGGAGACGAAGGCGAAGGTGAAGCGCTGATACCTCGGCCATAAGAAAAGGGCCGGTCGCTTTGCAGCGCCGGCCCTTTCTTTATCGCTTCGCGATCCCGTTCAGAACAGCTTGGTCACCGTCGCCGTGCGGCGCTCGGGCTCGGCTTCGCCGGTGTAGAGGCTGAGCATCGGTTCGTCGCTGACGACATGGGTCTCGTCGGCGCCGAAGCCGTTGAACTTGGTGCGCATCGCGCAGCCATAGGCGCCGAGCATGCCGATCTCGATGAAATCGCCCGCCTTCACATCCGCAGGGAGGTAGAAGGGCCCGGCCATATGGTCGAGGTCGTCGCAGGTCGGGCCGTAAAAGCTGAACGCGGTCATCTCGGCGTCGCTCTCGGGCTCGCGCAGCAGCGTGACGGGGAAGCGCCAGCCGACATGCGCGGCGTCGAACAGCGCGCCATAGGCACCGTCGTTGATGTAGAGTTCGTCGCCGCGGCGCTTTTCGACGCGCACGATCAGCGAGCTGTACTCGGCCGACAGCGCGCGGCCGGGTTCGCACCACAGTTCCGCCGAATAGCTGATCGGCAGGCTTTCGAACGTCCGGTGGATCGTGTCGAAATAGGCGCCGAGCGGCGGGGGCTCCATGCCCGGGTAGGACGAGGGGAAGCCGCCGCCGACGTCGATGATGTCGACGGTGACCGACGCCGCGACGATCGCGGCGCGGACGCGCTCCATCGCCTGCGCATAGGCATGCGGGGTCATCGCCTGGCTGCCGACGTGAAAGCAGATGCCGAGCGCGTCGCTGGCCTGGCGGGTCGCCATCAGCAGTTCGGCGACATCCTCGGGTTCGGCGCCGAACTTGGCGGCGAGGCTGAGCTTCGAATGGTCGGACGAAACCCGGAGACGGACCAGCAGGTTGAGGTCTTCGGCGCCCTCGGTCGCGCGGACGATCTTTTCGAGCTCGTCCATCGTGTCGAGCGAGAAGGTGCGCACGCCATGCTTCCAATAGGCTTCCGAAATCGCTTCTTCGGCCTTCACCGGATGCATGAAGCAGAGCACTGCCTTGGGCAGGGTGCGCGCGACGAGGCGCACCTCGGCGATCGAGGCGACGTCATAATGCGTGACACCCGAATCCCACAGCACGCGCAGCAGGTCGGGCGACGGATTCGCCTTGACCGCATACATGGTCGTGCCGGGAAATCGCTCGATGAAGAAACGCGCTGCGCGCGCCGCAGCGTGCGGGCGGACAAGCGTGACAGGTTCGACCGGCGAAAGTGCCTGAATCAGCCCGTGGGCGCTATGATGCTGGTGCAACTCAAGGGACCCCCAAAAATAACGTTAAACTTACAAGGCTGCCTTGCGGTTATTGGAAGTCCCCCTGGGGCAGCGGGGGTGCGATATATGCAGGGGGGTCCCCCCTGTAAAGACCCTATCGCGCAATTTTGTAACGCAACGGTAACAGTCGCGCCGAAACGGGCCTGACGCGCGGTAACCGGGGGACAAGCGAGACAAATCGGGCGACTCGCGCTATCGGTGCTGCGCCCTTCCCGCCGAAAGGATCGCGCCGCCATGACCCCGCCGCCCGACGTCAACTACACTTTTACCGACGCCGAGCTTGAGGAACTGATCGCGTTCGGCACCGTCGAATCGCATCGCGCCGGCGCCGTCCTGCTCGCCGAGGGGACGATGGCGCCCGATTGCATCGTCACCCTGTCGGGGCACACCGACATTTTCGCGACCACCGACGAGGGACCCAAGCGCGTCGGCTGGATGGAGCGCGGGCAGTTCGCGGGCGACCTGTCGGTGCTCACCGGCCAGCGCCATTCGTCGCGGGTCGAAATGGGCGCTGCCGGGGATATTTTGCGCATCGCGCATGCCGATTTCCAGCGGCTGATCGCCGGCAACAGCTATTTCTCCGACGTGTTCGTGCGCGTGTTCGCGGCGCGGCGCGAGTTCGGCAACAGCCGCGGATTCGCGGCGATCATCGTCATCGGCGCGGCGCTGGACCGCAGCGTCTATGCGCTGCGCGACCTCTTGATGAAGCATGGGGTCGCGCACCGCTGGTTCGACCCCGCCGACGGGCCGGTCGCCGGGCATCTGATGGCCGAACGCGGGCTGACCGACGAGCAATTGCCGCTGGTGATCCTGGGCGCGACCGATCCGCTGGTGCAGCCGACGCCCGAGAGTCTGGCGGGGGCGCTGGGGCTCGACCTGCTGCCCGACGGCGCGACCGCCGATGTGCTGGTGGTGGGCAGCGGGCCGGGCGGACTGGCAGCGGCGGTCTATGCCGCGTCTGAGGGGCTGACGGTGATCGCGCTCGATTCGTTGGCGCCGGGCGGGCAGGCGGGGACGTCGTCGAAGATCGAGAATTATCTCGGCTTCCCGACCGGTATTTCGGGCAATGAGCTGGCACGGCGCGCGACGGTGCAGGCGCAGAAGTTCGGCGCGCGGCTGGTGTCGCCGGTGCGCGCGGCGACGGTGGGGCGCGACGGTGACGCCTATTGCCTGCACCTCGCCGACGGGCGCAAGCTGCGCAGCCGCGCGGTCGTGGTCGCGAGCGGGGCGCGCTACCAGCGGCTGCCGATCGCGGGCATCGAGGCCTATGAGGGGCGCGGCATCTATTATGGCGCGACCCCGATGGAGGCGCAGCTGTGCGGCAATGCCGAGGTGACCGTCGTCGGATCGGGCAATTCGGCGGGGCAGGGCGCCATCTATCTCGCGAGCGTCGCGAAGAAGGTTTACGTCATTTTTCGCCGCAAGAGCCTGCGCGAGACGATGTCCGAATATCTGGTCAAGCGGCTGGAGGAGCATCCGAACATCGAGATCATCGGATCGACCGACGTCGTCGCGCTGCACGGCGAGGACCGACTGGCGGGGCTGACCTATCGCTGCCGCGAGACGGGCGAGGAGGATCGTTGCGATTGCGGCTTCCTGTTCCTGTTCCTCGGCGCGACGCCGAACACGAACTGGCTGCCCAAGGAAATGGTGTGCGACGAGCGCGGTTTCGTGAAGACCGGCGCCGACATCGCGCCGATCGAACTGGTCAAGGCGGGCTGGTCGCTGGGCCGCATGCCGAGCCGCTACGAAACGAGCTGGCCGCGCATCTATGCGATCGGCGACGTGCGCAAGGGATCGGTCAAGCGTGTCGCCTCGTCGGTGGGCGAAGGGTCGGTGGTGGTCAGCGACATTCACGCCGCGCTGGTGGAGATCGCCTCCTGATTTTTGCGGTGGAAATGCCGCAGCTGCTTCGATAACCATTTGTTCTCCATATGAGTCGGCGCGGCCGCCTGGCTGGCGCAAGGATGGTGAGGAGATGGTCATGGCGGTGATCCCCGGCGGTCCTGGCGACGATATTCTTCCCGGCACGCCCGATGGCGACACGATCGACGGCTTCGACGGCAATGACCGGATCAACGCCGGCGAGGGCAACGACACCGTCACCGGCGGTCGCGGAAACGACGTGATCAACGGCGAGGGCGGCAACGATAGGATCCGCGGCAACGGGGGCAGCGACGTCATCCTTGGCGGCACAGGCAACGACATACTCTATGGAGGCGGTGGGGCCGACGAACTGCGCGGGGGCGACGACGACGACGAGCTTTACGACGAGGATGGTCCGGGCATCGGGGGTGCGGGCGGCAACGACAAATTCTATGGCGGGCGCGGCAACGACCTGATCGTCATCAATCGCCCCGTCGTCTCGAGCCTGCAGGAAAACCTGCTGCTATGGGGCGACGACAATGTCCAGATCCCCGGCAACGATGTCGTCGATTATCGTAGTGCCCATGCCGATATCGCGACCGTCGACCTGCTCGGGGGTGCCGACACCTTCATTCTGCGCGACACCGGCACCGGGCGCGTCGATTTGCGCCTCGGCACGGGTCCCGAGCAGGACAGGATCGTATTCATGGACGCGACCCCCGGTTCGGCGGGGCAGGCGGGGCTGGTTGTTTCGCAGTTCGGCACGGTCGGCAGGCAGGCGTCGTCGGGTATCGGGCTGGATGTCGTCGACCTGTCGCCGCTGCTTTCGTCGCTTACCAATTGGGACGGTGCGAATCCCTTTCTGACCGGACATTTTCGGCTGTCGGAATCGACGCTTGGGAGCGTTTTGCTGGAAGCCGATTTTGATGGCGCGGGGCCTGGCGGCTATTCGACGCTGATCCGATTTATGCCCCTGAGCTTCGCCCAAGCCGATCGTCTGCGTGTTTCGGACTTCGGCGAGGCCAATTTCATCAATATCCCGCAGGGCGGGGTGACGCGCGTCGGCGATGCGGGCGACAATGTCCTGAACGGCAGCGCCTTCGACGACAGCCTGACCGGCGCGGGCGGCAATGACAGCCTTTACGGTTTCGCCGACGACGATGTGCTGAACGGCAATGACGGCAACGACCTGCTCGACGGCGGCGCGGGCGCCGACACGATGACCGGGGGCGCGAACAACGACCGTTACATCGTCGACAATATCGGCGATGTCGTGATCGAAGGCGCGAACGGCGGCACCGACACCGTCGCGTCGTCGATCAACTACACGCTGGGCGCCAATGTCGAAAATCTCGAACTGACCGGGAGCGCGGTCGTCGGCACCGGCAACAATGCCAATAATGTCATAACCGGCAATGGCCTCAACAATTCGCTGATCGGCGGATCGGGCGACGACAGGCTCGAAGGCGGCGAGGGCCATGATACGCTGAACGGGGGCGGCGGTAACGACAATCTGATCGGCGGTGGCGGCAATGATGTGCTCAACGGCGGGCCGGGGATGGATATCATGGACGGCGGCGCGGGCGCCGACCGCTATCTGTTCATCCCGTCGAGCGTCAGTACGACGCAGGTCGACCGCCTCTATTTCTCGACCGCCGACGACGACGTCATCGACCTGAGCATGGTCGATGCGGTGACGGGGGGCAGCGACGATGCCTTCGGCTTCCTGGGAACGGGCGCCTTTACCGGTCTCGCCGGCCAGCTGCGTTACGAGATGACCGGCAGCTGGAGCGAGGGCGACCGGTCGGGGTCGGTCTATCGCGTCAGCGGCGACTTGAACGGCGACGGTTTGGCGGATTTCCACATCGACGTGAACATGCTGGGCACCGACGCGCTGGGGCCGGGCGACTTCGTGCTGTAAGCGCTGCGGGGCTCAGCTCAGCCGCGTCTTGAAATCGGCATAGCCGAATTCGCGGACGAGGGTCAGCGCGTCGCTTTCGCTGTCCCACAGCCAGATCGAGGGCAGCGGCACGCCGTTGAAGCTGTTGGTCTTGACCATCGAATAATGCGCCTGGTCGAGGAAGGCGAAGCGCTGGCCGATCGCGGCGCCGCCGGGCAGGCGATAATCGCCGATGACGTCGCCGGCGAGGCACGAGGGGCCGCCAAGGCGCGTCGGCGTACCGTCGTCTTCTTCGCCTAGCATAGCGGGGCGATAGGGCGCCTCGATGACGTCGGGCATGTGGCAGGTCGCACTGATGTCGGTGATGCCGATCGGCATGCCGTTGTCGAACAGGTCGAGGACTTCGCCGACGAGGATGCCGGCGTCGAGCGCGATCGCCTCGCCGGGCTCGATCATCACCTCGGCGCCGGTCGTCTCGCGCACGCCCTTCAGGAAGGCGATCAAATCATCGATCTGGTAATCGGCGCGGGTGACATGGTGGCCGCCGCCGAAATTGATCCATTTGAGATGGCCGAAATACGGACGCAGCACGGGTTCGATCGCGGCCCAGGTGCGCGCGAGCGGCGGGAAATCCTGTTCGCACAGGCTGTGCATGTGGATGCCGTCGACGCTGCGCATATGCTCGGCGGTCAGCTGGTCGACCGGGAAGCCGAGGCGGCTGCACGGCGCGGCGGGGTCATATTTGGGCACCTCGCCCTCGCTGTGCAGCGGGTTGATGCGCAGGCCGATGTCGAAGCTTTCGCCCGCGGCGCGTGCCTCGTCGAGGATCGGGCGGAAGCGTGCGATCTGGTCGGGCGAGTTGAAGATCAGATGGTCCGACAGGCGGGCGATCTCGGGCAGATCCTCGGCCTTATAGGCGGCGCAATAGGTCGCGACCTCCTTGTCGCCGCGCGGCCCGCCATATTCCTCGCGCCCGAGCCGCGCTTCGTAGAGGCCCGACGCGCAAACGCCGTCGAGCGTGCCGGCGACGGTCGAACCCAGCGACCACATCGAAAAGGCCTTGAGCGCCGCGAGCACCCGCGCGCCCGACGCGTCGCCGATCTGGCGCAGCACGCCAAGGTTCGCCCGCACCTTCGCCGCATCGACGACGAAGGCGGGCGAGGGGACGCGGTTGAGGTCGAAATGGGCAAAGGCCCCGGGGTCGCCGGCTCTGGTTTCCATGGGCGCGCATGTAGGGGTTTTGGGGCGTGGAGGAAAGGGGGCGACGAGTTCCCCTCCCTTTCAGGGAGGGGAGAAGAATCAGGCCACCGGCACGTGCACATTGCCCGTGGCGGTCTGCACCGAATAGCTGAACGGGGTGTCCTCCCAGCCGATCTTGGCGGCGCCATGGACCCCGTCGCGGCGGATGACCGCGATGCCGCCGCCGATCCGGTAACCGGCATCGGCGATGCGCTGGAGTGCCGCTTCGGCCGCGGCCTGCGGGTGCATGCCGCCGCGCATCAGTTCGACCGCGTGATAGGTGGGCAGGAAGCGCATCATCACATCGCCATTGCCCGTCGCGACCGCGCCGCCGACCGCCTGATCGCCATAGGCGCCCGCGCCGGGGATCGGCGAATCGCCGACGCGGCCGGGGATCTTGCACTCGCGGCCGTTGGTCGAGCAGCCGACGGTCAGGTTGCCCGCGGCGTCGAGCGCGATGCAGCCGACGGTGTCGTGGCCGGCGAGCTTGGCGTCCTTCGCCAGCGGTTCGGGGCCGAAGGCGTCGGACTTCTCGCCCTTTTCAGCCCATTTGGCGAAGGCGGCCTGCGACTTGGGGCCGGTGAGCGAGGTTTCGGCGAAGCCCATGCGCGCCGCGAAGCGCGTCGCATCGTCGCCGACGATCAGCGTGTGCTGGGTTTCCTCCATCACCTTGCGCGCGACCGAGATCGCCTTTTTGACACGCTTCAGGCAGCCGACCGCGCCGATGTCGTGCGTCGGTGCCCACAGGATCATCGCGTCGAGCGTTGTTTCGCCGACCTCGTTGGGGACGCCATCGGCGCCGACCCAATAATCGCCGAGCAGTTCGACATGGTTGACCGCCGCCTCGACCACATCGAGCGACGAGGCGCCTTGCGCGAGCATGGGCCAGCCGACGGCGTTGGCGCCGGGGCCGAAATTCCAGGTGGTCAGGATGAAGGGCTTGCCGGTGGGGATGGGCGCGGGTTTTGCCGGCTTGGCGGCTTCGGCTGCGACCGGCAGCGCGGCGAGGCCCGCTGCGCCGGCGGCGAAGTGGCGCCGCGAAATTGCCTTGTCGTCCGCCATGCTCGTCTCCCCTTTGGCGGTGAGGCTAGCGGGGCCGGTGTCAGGTCGCAATCGGTCCCTTGAAGATGAAGAAGGCGCCGCCCGCGATCAGCAGGAAGCCGACGAGATGGTTGAGCGTCAGCTTCTCGCCGAGCCAGAAGACCGCGAAACCCGCAAAGACGATCAAGGTGATCACCTCCTGCATCGTCTTGAGTTCGGCGGTCGAATAGACGCTGTGGCCCATGCGGTTGGCGGGCACGACGAGGCAATATTCGAAAAAGGCGATGCCCCAGGCGATCAGGATCGCGAGCCACATCGGGCGCGAAATGTCGCCGAGATGCCCGTACCAGGCGATCGTCATGAAGATGTTCGAGACGACGAGCATGAAGATCGGCAGGATATAGGGCGTCATCGGCGGTCCTTCGTCAGCGGCAGCACGTCCTTGAGCAACGCGGCGAAGAAATGGCCCGGCTCCTCGACCATCGGCATATGCGCCGAATGTTCGAGCCAGATAAGCTTTTTCGACGGCGCCCGGACCTGCGCCAACCAGTCGGCGGCGACCGGCGAGGGCACGGTATAGTCATGGCGGCCGAGCAGGAAGACGATCGGCACGTCCATCTTCTTCACGGGCCTGAAACTGACGTCGGCGAGGCGCGGCCAGAGCGTCGTGACCGAAAATTCGCTGCCCTGGCCCCACGCCTTGCGGTCGGCCTCCGTATATTCGGGCGAGAGGCGCGGGGTCTGGAAATAATATTTGAGATCGGGCTTGTTGTAGATGAGCGACCCATAGGGGATCGCATATTTGCGCCAGCCGTCGGCCTTGGCGATGGTGAAGTCGCCGCGCGGATACGGGGCGAGCGCGTCGATGGCGTCGACCGCGTCCATATCGCCCGCGATCAGCGCCTTGCTGCGCGTCCACGCCATGCCGACCGCCTCGCCCTCGCGGAAATCGATGCCCTGGCCGACCCCGACATAGGCGTAGAGCAGGTCGGGGCGCTTCACCGCGACCGACAGGCCGACGATCGAGCCCCAGCTGTGCCCCATCAGCACGACCTTTTTCTTGCCATAGCGTTTCTTGAGCAGTTCGATGAGTTCGATCGCGTCGTCGCGGTAGCGGTCGGGGGTCATCGTCGGCGCGAGCGTCCTGGGATCGTTGAGCGGGTAACTGCGCCCGGCGCCGCGCTGGTCGTACTGGACGACGGTGAATACATCCTCCCACGGGCGCTGGAAGGCCCAGGCGAAGGGCATTTCGACCGCGCCGGGGCCGCCGTGGACGAAGATCAGGATCGGATTGTCGCGGTCGGCACCCCGCACGTTGACCACCTGCCGCGCGCCGCCGAGCGTGACCTCGAAGGTTTCCTGCGCGCCGTTCGGGGTGACGATCTTGCCGATGTCGGCAACGATGGCGCGCGCGGGAGCGTAAGCGTCGTCGGTTTGCGCAGCGGCGGGGGTGGTGAGGGCGGCAAGCAGGAGCAGGCCGACCGACCATCTCGAAAACGCCTTCCGCGCAGCAAGCAAGCGGGTGAGGTCGAAACGGGTGAAAGCCCCAAGGTCGCCGTCTCTCGTTTTCATATGTAGCAGTTCCAAGGTTTCACGCAGAGGCGCGGAGGGAGCAGAGACCGCGGAGAATCATTCTTCCGGGCGGTAATCATTGACGATCCGCTTTATGCCTTCCTTCATCGTCGCGCCCGAAAGTTGTGGAGCAGCCCGACGGGCTGCTGTAAAATTCTGAGATAGGTCAGGAGTTGCCTGGCATGGGCTTTGCCCAACTGCTCGACAGCTTTGATCTCCAACACAACCCGGTCGTCCACCAGAATATCGACCCTGAAGGCTGTCTCGAAATGATGGCCGCCTACCATTAACGGCACGGCCAACTGGCGTGCCACTTTCAATCCCCGCGCTTCGAGCCGGCCCGCCAATACGGTCTCATAAACGATCTCGAGCAAGCCGGGTCTCAAAAGCCGATGAATCGCGATCGCCTCATCGACGACGATGGCGCCGACATCGTCCATTCGCATCCGACCCATCTCTCTGCGGTCTCTGCATCCTCTGCGCCTCTGCGTGAAACCGAATTAAAAATCCAGCGGACCCGCGAGTTCCTTCACCTGCCAGGGCAGGCCGTGCTTGTTCAGCATATCCATGAAGGGATCGGGGTCGAACTGCTCCATGTTGAACACCCCGTCGCCCGACCAGGCGCCGGTCACCATCATCGCGGCGCCGATCATCGCGGGCACGCCGGTGGTGTAGCTGACCGCCTGGTTGCCGGTCTCGGCATAGGCGTCTTCATGGTCGCAGATATTGTAGAGGTAGAGCGTCTTTTCCTGGCCGTCCTTGCCGAGCCCGGTGGCGATGACGCCGATGTTGGTCTTGCCCTTGGTCGTCTCGCCGAGGCTCGACGGTTCGGGCAGCACGGCCTTCAGGAATTGCAGCGGGACGATCTCGCGGCCTTCGTAGATCACCGGATCGATGCGCGTCATGCCGACATTCTGCAGCACTTTGAGGTGGGTGATATAGGCCTCGCCGAAGGTCATCCAGAAACGGATGCGCTGGATTTCGGGAAGATGCGTTTTAAGGCTTTCGATCTCCTCATGATACATGAGGTACATCGTCTTTTCGCCCACGGCCTCGAAGTCGAAGGTCTGCTTCACCGACATCGGCGGGGTTTCGACCCAGTCGCCATTTTCCCAGTGGCGCGCGACTGCGGTCACTTCGCGGATGTTGATCTCGGGATTGAAGTTGGTCGCGAAATGCTGGCCATGGTCGCCGCCGTTGCAGTCGAGGATGTCGAGCGTGTCGATGCGGTCGAAATGATGCTTCTTGAGCCAGCAAGTGAAGACGCTGGTCACGCCGGGGTCGAAGCCCGAACCGAGCAGCGCCATCAGTCCCGCGTCCTTGAAGCGGTCCTGATAGGCCCATTGCCAGTGATATTCGAACTTCGCCTCGTCGCGCGGCTCGTAGTTCGCGGTGTCCATATAATGCGCGCCGGTCGACAGGCACGCCTCCATGATGGTGAGGTCCTGATAGGGCAGGGCGAGGTTCACGACATGCGTCGCGCCGACCGAGCGGATCAGCGCGGCCGTCGCGTCGATATGGTCGGCATCGACCTCGGCGGTGTGGATCGTCACGCCGGTGCGCGCCTTCACCGAGTCGGCGATCGCGTCGCATTTGAACTTGCGGCGGCTCGCCAGCGTGATGTGCGGAAAGATGTCGGCGTTCATCGCCATCTTGTGCACCGCGACCGAGCCGACGCCGCCGGCGCCGATCACCAAAACCTTGCTCATCAAAATCTCCTGCGCCTAGCTATGCGGCTTGTCTTGTATGCCGCGCCCTATAGGACGAAGCCATGACACAGCAAAGCCCTCAACCCCTTCCCGATAGCCTGCTCGATCCGGCGCGCGCGCCGACCCTTGCGGGCGTCGAACGCGCGGCGGCGAAAGTCGCTGCATTGCTTCCCCGGACGCCGTTGTTGCCGCTCGAAGCCGATGGCGTGACGCTCTGGTGCAAGGCCGAGTGTCTGCAACCGATCGGATCGTTCAAGATCCGCGGGGCGTGGAACCGGCTGACCGACCTTTCCCCCGAACAGGCGACCGCGGGCGTCGTCGGCGTGTCGAGCGGCAACCATGCGCAGGGCGTCGCCTGGGCGGCGAAACGGCTGGGGATCAAGGCGACGATCGTGATGCCGAGCAATGCGCCGGCGATGAAGCTGGCGGCAACGCGGATGCTGGGGGCCGAGGTCGTGCTGTACGACCGCGTTACCGAATCGCGCGACGCGGTCGCGGCGAAGCTGCTCGATGAGAATGGCGGCACGCTGGTTCATGCCTATGGCGATCCCTGGGTGATCGAGGGGCAGGGGACGGTCGGCATCGAGGCGGGCGCGCAGCTGGCGGCGCGCGGGATCGATGGGCCCGACAAGGTCGTCGCCTGTTGCGGCGGGGGTGGACTGTCGGCGGGTCTGGCGCTCGCCTGTCCCGATGCCGAGATCGTGGCGGTCGAGCCCGAGGGGTGGGACGATCTGACGCGCAGCCTGGCGGCGGGCGAGATCCTGTCGGTCGAGGACCTGTCCTATCCGACCGAATGCGATGCGCTGCAGACGCCGCAGACCTGGCCAATCAACTTCGCGGTGTTGCAGGCGCGCGGGGTGCGCGGGGTCGTCGTCACGCGCGAGGAAGTGCGCCATGCGATGCGCGTGGTGTTCGAGAAATTGCACCTCGTCGTCGAACCCGGTGGCGCGGCGGCGCTCGCGGCGGTGCTGGCGGGTAAGGTCGCGCCGGGGGCGGCGACGCTGGTCACCTTGTCGGGGGGCAATGTCGATCCCCAGAAATATGCGGAAATTTTGGCTGGATACTAACCGGCGCTGGTGCGTTGCACCGATCGAAGGAGACATATGATGCATAAAGCGATGATCCTGTCCGGCGCCGCGGCGCTGGTGCTGCTGTCGGCGTGCGAAAAGGCCGAAGCACCCGCGCCGGCGCCGACCGAGACCACCGAAGTCGTGGATGAGACGGTGCCCGCCGACGCCGCCGATGTCGAAGCCGATTCCGCGACCGCGCCGCACCGCTTCGCCGACTGGGCGGGCAAATGGATCGGGGTCGAGGGCATGTATGTGACGATCACGCCGGGCGAGCCGGGCAAATACAAGCTCGACATGCAATCCGACCTCGACACCCAGGGCAGCTATGACGGCAGCGACAGCGAACATGGCATCAAGTTCAAGCGCGGCGCCGAGGAATTGAGCCTGCGCCGTGGCAGCGGCGACGAAACCGGCCTCAAATATCTGGCGGGCAAGAAGGAATGCCTGATCGTCAAGGAGGGCGAAGGCTATTGCCGCGACTGACGCCCGCGAAGCTGACTTAAACCGGTCGAAGAGTGACGCCGTTCTGACATAAGTTGGTCATGACGGTCACATGAACCGCGTCCACAGGCGACCCACAGAGTCGCCAAGGGGATCGCAACCGTGACCAGCCAGCCGAACCGCAAGATATCCGACGCCGTCGTCCGCGAGGATGCCGAGCAGAAGCAGCGCCTGCTCGATCGCGCCTTTGCGCTGGCCTTTCGCGGGCTCGTCTATGCGCAAATCTGGGAGGATCCGGTCGTCGATATGGCGGCGCTCGACATCCGGCCGGGCAACCGCATCGCGACGATCGCGAGCGGCGGATGCAACGTCTTTTCCTATCTCGTCGCCGACCCGGCAGAGATCGTCGCGGTCGACCTCAACACGGCCCATGTCGCGCTCAACCATCTGAAGCGCGTCGCGGCGCAGCGCCTGCCCGATTATGACGGCTTTCGCCGTTTCTTCGCCGACGCCGACAGCGGCGACAATGTCGAAGCATACAAGACCCACGTTCGTCCGCATCTGGACGAGGTCAGCCGTCGCTATTGGGAGGGGCGCGACCTGATCGGCCGGCGCCGCATCAACGGCTTCGCCTCGGGGCTCTACAAGCGCGGGCTGCTGGGCAATTTCATCGGCGTCGCGCATCTGCTGGCGCGGCTGATGAAGGCCGATCCGCGCCTGCTGCTCGAAGCGCGCGACATCGACGAGCAGCGGCATATTTTCAAAACGAAATTCGCGCCCTTCTTCGACAAGAAATTCGTCCGCTGGGTAACCGACCAGCGTTCGTCGCTGTTCGGGCTGGGCATCCCGCCAGCGCAATATGACGCGCTCGCGGGGGGCAAGCCGATGGCCGACGTGCTGCGCGCGCGGCTCGAGAAACTCAGCTGCGATTTCGACCTCAAGGACAATTATTTCGCCTGGCAGGCGTTCGGGCGCGGCTATGGCCGCGGCGTCGAGGCGCCGCTGCCGCCCTATCTGCAGGCGGGCAATTACGACGCGGTGAAGGCGCGCGCCGAGCGGGTGACGATGCTCCACGCCAATATGACCGATATGCTCGCGGGCGGCGAGGACGCCAGCTTCGACCGCTATGTCTTCCTCGATGCGCAGGACTGGATGACCGACCAGCAACTGCTTGCGCTGTGGAGCGAGGTCACGCGCACCGCGCGACCGGGCGCCCGCGTGCTGTTTCGCACCGCCGCCGAGCCGAGCCTGCTACCCGGACGGCTGCCGGACGACCTGCTCGATCGCTGGGACTATCGGGCTGAGGAGTCGCTGGATTATACACGCCGCGACCGGTCGGCGATCTATGGCGGGGTTCATCTCTATATATTGAAGCGCTGAGCCATGACCGGGGGGGAGGGTCATGCCGCGCTGATGGACGGCGTCTATCGCGGCCAGCGTCATATCTATGATCTGACCCGCAAATATTATCTGCTCGGGCGCGACCGGATGATCGACGAGCTGGCGCCGCCGGTGGGCGGTCATGTGCTTGAGGTCGGCTGCGGCACCGGGCGCAACCTGATCGCGGCGGCGCGCTGCTGGCCGGGGGCGCGTTTCCACGGCATCGATATTTCCGAGGAGATGCTGAAGAGCGCGCGCACCGCGATCGCCCGCGCCGGGCTGAGTCGGCGGATCAGCGTGGCGAAGGGCGACGCCACCGGCTTCGATCCGCACGCGCTGTTCCGCGTCGCGCAGTTCGACCGTATCTTCCAGAGCTACACTTTGTCGATGATCCCAGATTGGCAGGGCGCGATCCGCGAGGCGACGCGGCACCTGGCGGCCAATGGCGCGCTGCACATCGTCGATTTCGGGCAGCAGGAGGCGCTGCCCGGCTGGTTCCGCGCCGGGCTTTTCACCTGGCTGGACCGCTTCCACGTCGCACCGCGCGCGATGCTGCCCGAGGCGGCGCGCGAGATCGCGAGTGATGTCGGCGGGCGCATGACGCTGGTGCGGCTCTATCGCGGCTATGCCTGGTCGGTGCGGATCGACAAGGGGCCGCGCCGCTAAGCGGCTTGCCAAAGGACGCGCTAGCTGCTCCCCTTTGCGGCGGAGGGGCTATGGACGAGACGATAGCAGCGGTGCAGGCGGGCGATGTGACGGCGGTGGTCGAAACGCTGGCGCAGGCGTTTCAGACCGACCCCGCGCTGTCGTGGATATTAGCCGAAGCCGATCATCGCGCGCGAGCGCTGCGTTCGCTGTTTCGCGTGCTGGTGCCGGCCGACAGGCGCGCGGGCGTCGCGTTGCGATCGGCGGGCGACGAAGCCGCCTCGCTGTGGCGCGCGCCGGGGCGGGCGCATAGCGGGACGCGCGAGTTTTTACGCACGGTGATCCCGCTGGTTGCGACCTTCGGCACCGCCCTGCCGCGCGGGCTGACGGTGCAGAACGGCATCGACGCGCACCGGCCCAAGGGGCGCTTCTGGTATCTCCACTATGTCGGGGTGCGGCCCGAGCATCAGGGCAAGGGTCATGGCGGGCGCATCATCCGGGCGCAGACGGCTATTGCCGATGCCGAGGGGCTGTCCTGCTGGCTGGAGACCGCGACGCCGGAGAATGTGCCGCTCTACGAACGGCTGGGCTTTGTGACGCAGGTCGAGTGGGATGTGCCGGGCGGCGGTCCGCATTTCTGGGGAATGACGCGGCTTGCCACCTAGGGCCGATCGACATTCAGCCCTGACGGCCTGCAAATGGCGGCTTTCCGCGCTTCCGGTGCTCACCTACTTTAAGTACGCTGCGCTCCGGGTCACGGAAAACCACCATTTTCGGCACGTCATCTTCTGAATGTCGATCGACCCTAGTCGTCGAAACCCACGAAACGTACGGCATCCGCGACGCTCTTGCGGTTCGACACCACCGCGTTGGCCGGGAAATCGTCGGCGGGCCAACCCATCGCGACGCAGATCATGATCACCTGATCGTCCGGGATCTGCGCATGTTCGCGCACCACCGGCGACTGCATGATGCCCTGGCTGTTGATCACGCAGCCGAGACCCCGCGACCAGGCCGCGTTGACCAGCGCGTTGGTCACCGCGCCGCAGTCGAAGGGCGCGATGTCGCTGCCGAGCAGGATGCGGTCATAGGTGACGACGATGCTGACTGGGGCGTCGAACTGGCGGAAACCGCGCAGCACCCAGTCCTGCCGCGCGTCCTTGTCGTCGCGCGCGATGCCCATCGCACCGAACAATTGTTTGGCGATCTCGATCTGGCGCGCGCGGTGGTCGTCGGCGATACCGTCGAAGCGGCGGAATTCGCGGCTGTCGGGCTTGCCGGCGAGAATGCCCTCGGTATTGCCGCGGCGGATCGCGTCGAGCGCGGCGCCGGTGACGACCGAGAAATTCCAGCACTGGTTGTTGAACGACGAGGGCGCGCGCATCGCGACCTCGAGGATCTCGGCGATCAGCTCTTTCGGAACAGGCTTGTCGAGGAAGCCGCGAATGCTGCGGCGTCCCCTGACGACCTCGTCGAAACCCGGTGCGGTCGTCACGCGGCCTTGCGCAGCTCCAGTTCGAGCCGACCCCAGATTTCGGTCAGCGCCGTCGTCAGCTCGCGCATCATCGCCTCGTCGTGCGCCGGACCCGGGGTGAAGCGCAGCCGTTCGGTGCCGCGCGGCACGGTCGGGTAATTGATCGGCTGCACATAGACGCCATATTCGGCGAGCAATATGTCGCTGATCTTTTTTGCGCGCACCGGGTCGCCGACCATCAGCGGCACGATGTGCGTCGTCGAATCCATCACCGGCAGGCCCGCGTCGCGGAAGCTCGCCTTGAGATACGCCGCGGCGGTCTGCTGCGCCTCGCGTTCGACGCTCGACGATTTGAGGTGGCGCACGCTGGCGAGCACGCCGGCGACGAGCACCGGCGACAGGCTGGTGGTGAAGATGAAGCCGGGCGCATAGCTGCGGATCACGTCGATGATATTCTTGTCGGCGGCGATATAGCCGCCCATCACGCCGAACGCCTTGCCGAGCGTGCCTTCGATGATCGTCACGCGGTCGGCGGCCTCGTCGCGGTCGGTGATGCCGCCGCCGCGCGGGCCGTACATGCCGACGGCATGGACTTCGTCGCAGTACGTCAGCGCATTATATTTCTCGGCGAGGTCGCAGATCGCGTGGATCGGGGCGACGTCGCCGTCCATCGAATAGACGCTTTCGAACGCGATCAGCTTGGCGGCGTCGGGATCGTCCTCGGCCATCAATTCTTCGAGATGCGCCAGGTCGTTGTGGCGCCACACGCGCTTTTCGCAGCCCGAATTGCGGATGCCCGCGATCATCGAGGCGTGGTTGAGCTCGTCCGAATAGATGATGCAATTCGGCAGCAGCTTGCCGAGCGTGCCCAGCGTCGCTTCGTTCGAGATATAGCCCGAGGTGAAGAGCAGCGCGCCGTCCTTGCCGTGGAGGTCGGCAAGTTCGGCCTCGAGGTCGACGTGATAATGGGTGTTGCCGCCAATGTTCCGCGTGCCGCCCGAACCGGCGCCGACGTCGTGCAGCGCCTCTTCCATCGCGGCGACGACCTTGGGATGCTGGCCCATGGCGAGATAGTCGTTCGAGCACCAGACGGTGATCGGCTTCGGCCCGTTATGCCCGGCAAAGCAGCGCGCGTTCGGAAACGAACCCTTGTTGCGCAAAATGTCGATGAAGACGCGATAGCGTCCCTCTTCGTGCAACCGGTCGATGGCGCGTGCGAAAATATCGTTATAGTTCACGTCTCAGCCCCGCAGTCAGGTGCCAGCACCGCTCCCTCCGGGCGGCTATTAACAGCCGGGCCAATAACGCCGGCAAGCGCCGAAAGCCAGTGCGAACGATTCGCAATTCAGGCGGCAGTTCAGTCTGATCGAGCGGCTAGATGATATCGATCCGGCCAAGCCCATAGGGCGCCAGCGATGCCAGCGGCGGCGGCGGGCGATCAGCGCTGCGCGTGAACACCGCGATGCCGGGCGGGGCGGCGCTCGGCCAGGGCTGGCCGCGGGTCAGGTCGGCGATGCGGCGCGCGATGCCCTCGGCGCCGTCGATCAGGCGGACGCCGGGGCCGGCTTCGGCCTGCAACTCGTCGGCGAGCAGCGGGAAATGGGTGCAGGCGAGGACGATGACGTCGAGTTTGTCGCCCCCCGGTTGCTGGGTCAGTCCGGCGATGGCGCGCGCGGCGACCGCCGGGTCGAGGGTCTCGCCGCGCAGCTTCGCCTCGGCGCCGGTGACGAGACCGGGGCTGCCGTGGCGCAGCACCGTCTTGCCCGCGGCGAAGCGCGCCGAGAGGTCGTCGACATAGGGCTGGCGCACCGTGGCCTCGGTACCGAGGACACCGATGACGCCGGTCCGGGTCAGCTCGGCGGCGGGCTTGATCGCGGGTACGGTGCCGACGATCGGCAGGTCGAGCGCGGCGCGGACATGGGCGAGCGCGATCGTCGAGGCGGTGTTGCACGCGATCACCGCGAGCCGCGGCTGATAGCGTTCGACCAGCCGCCCGAGCAACGCGGGGACGCGCGCCGCGAGTTCGGCCTCGCTTTTCTGGCCATAGGGTAGGCCGGCATAATCGGCGGCATAGACGATCGGCGCGGTCGGCAGCAGCGCGCGCGTCGGTCCGAGCACGGTGAGGCCGCCGAGGCCGGAGTCGAAGAAGAGGATGGGGGCGTCGGCGCGGGCAGGGGGCATCGACGCGCCCTAGCAGCGGCGACGGGGCCGCTCAATGGCCGCCACGAGTTTGTCCGATTTGGCGGTCACCATGCGCGAATGCGTTGATTGCTACGCGCAATATCGCCACAAAGGCGCAAAGGGAGCAGGGGTTGCCATGACGACATATCTGTTGATCGCCGCGGGCTATCTGCTCGGCTCGATCCCGTTCGGGGTGATCCTGACGCGGGCGTTCGGCGCCGGCGACCTGCGCCAGATCGGGTCGGGCAATATCGGCGCGACCAATGTGCTGCGCACCGGGCGCAAGGGGCTGGCGGCGGCGACCCTGATCCTCGACGGCGCGAAGGGCGCGGTCGCGGTGCTGCTGGCGCGGCATTTCTTCCCCGAAAGCGGCGACCATGGCGCGATGGCCGCGGGCGCGGCGGCGATGATCGGCCATTGCTACCCCGTCTGGCTGAAGTTCCGCGGCGGCAAGGGTGTCGCGACATTGCTCGGCCTGTCGATCGCGCTTGCCTGGCCGATCGGGCTGGTCTTTGCGGCGGTATGGCTCGGCACGGTGCTGCTGCTGCGCATTTCGTCGCTCGGCGGGATGCTGGGCGCAATATCGGCGCCGGTCGCGGCGCTCGCGCTCGGCTATCCCATCTATGCCTTTGGCCTCGCGGGACTGGCGATCGTCGTGTTGTGGCGCCACCGCGAGAATATCGCGCGGCTGCGCGCCGGGACCGAGCCGCGCGTCGGCGACAGGAAAAGCGCCGAATGACCGATGCCGAGCGGCTGGCGCGGCTGCGGCTGATCCGCACGCCGCATGTCGGCCCGGTCAGCTGGCACCAGTTGATGATGCGCTTCGGATCGGGCGAGGCGGCGCTGGCGGCGCTGCCCGATCTGGTCGGGCGCGGCGGCGGCAAGCTGCGCGTCGCACCGGTCGAGATCGCGGAGAGGGAGATCGAGCGCGTAGCGGAACTCGGTGCGCGCCATGTCTTCGGCGACGAGGCGGACTATTCGCCGTTGATGCGCGAGGTCGAGGGGGCGCCCCCCGTCGTCATCGTGCGCGGCGACGCCGCGATGCTGCGCCGCCCGTGCGTCGCGATCGTCGGCGCACGCAACGCCTCGGCCGTCGCGTGCCGCTTCGCGCGCCAGATGGCGGCCGAGCTGGCGGCGCGCGATGTCACGGTGGTCAGCGGGCTGGCGCGCGGCGTCGATACGGCGGCGCATATCGGTGCGCTCGGCGGGCGCACCGCGGCGGTGATCGGCAGCGGCATCGACATCGCCTTTCCGCCCGAAAATGCGGCGCTGCAGGAAAAAATCGCAACCGACCAGTTGCTGATCGCCGAACAGCCGCCGGGGACCGAGCCGCTGGCGCGCCATTTCCCGTCGCGCAACCGCATCATCGCGGGGATGGCGCACGGCACGCTCGTCATCGAGGCGGCGCCCAAGTCGGGATCGCTGATCACCGCGCGCCGCGCCGGCGACTTCGGGCGCGAGGTGATGGCGGTTCCCGGCTCGCCGCTCGATCCGCGCGCGCAGGGGTGCAACCTGCTGATCCGCGAAGGCGCGACGCTGATCCAGACTGTCGACGATGTGATCGAGGCGCTGGGGCCGATCGATGCGCGCATGGTCCGCGAACCGTTGCAGACCTATGCGACCGCGCCCGCCGGGCTCGAGGCCGGCGAGGGCGATCGGCGTACGGTCGCCGACCTGCTCGGGCCGACCCCGGTCGCGATCGACGAGTTGGTCCGTCAGTCGGGCTGTACCGCCGCAGCGGTGCAGCTGATCCTGCTCGAACTCGAACTGGCGGGGCGGATCGAGCGCCACGCCGGGGCGAAGATTTCACGCCTGTGACCTGCCGCATAGCGGCGCAACCTTCTGCAATCTAACCATTCATCGCGGTTCAGCCACGGTTCAGCGGCTGGCCGACGAGGCCGAATATGCGATGCGCGCGATGGCGGCGGCGACCCAGTCGCGTTACCTGTTCCTGACTGACGACAGCGGGGTGGGCAATCCGCACGCGCCGCCGGCGATCGACTGCTATCTCGTCACGCGCCTCGACGCGCTGGTGCGCCGCGTGGTCGACGGCCAGATCAGCGGCCGCCGCATCGAGCCCGACGACAAGGAGGTGATCCGCAGCGTCGGCAAATATGACGCGGGCAGATGCGTGCTCCCCGCCGACTTCAAATGGCAGAACTCATAAGCCGCTGACTTGTCCCCGCATCGTTGGTGCGGGGGCGGGGGCGGGGGCGCTCGAAACCCCTTGACGGGAGACCGCGACCCCCGCCACCCTCGCGCGTACATACGTGAGAGACAGCAGGACAACGCGTTTACATGCAATTGGTTATTGTGGAATCGCCCGCCAAGGCGAAGACGATCGAGAAATATCTCGGTCGCGATTTCAAGGTGTTGGCCAGCTATGGCCATGTTCGCGACCTGCCCCCCAAGGACGGGTCGGTCGATCCCGACGACGGCTTCGCGATGCAGTGGCAGCTTTATCCCGACAAAACGAAGCGGATGAAGGAAATCCAGGACGCGGCCAAGACTGCCGACCGCCTGATCCTCGCGACCGACCCCGATCGCGAGGGCGAAGCGATCAGCTGGCATGTGCAGGAATTGCTGCGCAGTAAAAAGGCGCTGCCCGCCAAGGTCGACCGCGTCACCTTCAACGCGATCACCAAGCAGGCGGTCACCGACGCGATGGCGGCGCCGCGCGAACTCGATACCGACCTGATCGACGCCTATCGCGCGCGCCGCGCGCTCGACTATCTGGTCGGCTTCACCCTGTCGCCGGTGCTGTGGCGCAAGCTGCCCGGCGCCAAGTCGGCGGGGCGCGTCCAGTCGGTATCGCTGCGGCTGATCGTCGAGCGCGAGCGCGAAATCGAGGCGTTTGTCGCCTTGCAATATTGGTCGATCACCGGGCTGTTCGAAATGGGCGGCACGCCGTTCCGGGCGCGGCTTGCGCGCTGGCGCGGCGACAAGATCGAGCGGCTGACGATCACCAGCGAGGCCGACGCACGCGCCGCCGAGGCCGATGTGAAGGCGGGCCATTTCACCGTCGAGAACGTCGAGACCAAGCCGCTGACGCGTAACCCGCCGCCGCCCTTCACCACCTCGACCCTGCAGCAGGAAGCCGCGCGCAAGCTCGGCTTTTCGGCGAGCCACACGATGCGCGTCGCGCAGGGCCTCTATGAGGATGGCGCGATCACCTACATGCGGACCGACGGCGTCCAGATGGACGGCAGCGCGATCAGCGCGGCGCGCAAGGCGATCGCGACACGCTACGACGGGGGCTATGTCCCCGACAAGCCGCGCCAATATCAGACCAAGGCGAAAAATGCGCAGGAAGCGCATGAGGCGATCCGGCCGACCGACTTTTCCAAGGACAAGGCCGGCAGCGGCGACCATGGCCGGCTCTACGAGCTGATCTGGAAGCGCGCTATGGCGAGCCAGATGGCCTCGGCGCGGCTCGAACGCACGAGCATCGATCTGAGCGACGGTACCGGCAAGACGGTGCTGCGCGCGACCGGGCAGGTGGTCAAGTTCCCGGGCTTTCTCGCGCTTTACGACGAAAGCCGCGACGAGAGTCATTCTCCCTCCCGGGAGGGGGCGGGCGACGACGACGATGCGCGCCTGCTGCCCGCGATGGCGAAGGGCGACGCGCCGGCCAAGACCGGGGTCGAGGTCGAAAGCCACGAGACCCAACCGCCGCCGCGCTATTCGGAAGCGAGCCTGGTCAAGAAGATGGAGGAGCTCGGCATCGGGCGCCCGTCGACCTATGCCTCGATCCTGCAGGTGCTGAAGGACCGCGCTTATGTGACGGTCGAGAAGAACCGTTTCATTCCCGAAGAGAGCGGGCGGCTGCTCACCGCCTTCCTCGAACGCTATTTCACCCGCTACGTCGAATATGACTATACTGCGGGACTCGAGGAAGAACTCGACGACGTATCGGGCGGCCGCGCGCAGTGGCAGGCGGTGCTCGAGGCCTTCTGGCGCGATTTCAAGCCGCGTACCGGCGAGGTGATGGAGCTGAAGCCGTCAGAGATTACCGCGGCGCTCGACGAGTTCCTCGGCCCCTATCTCTTCCCCGACAAGGGCGACGGCAGCGACCCGCGGCTGTGCCCCAATTGCGGGACCGGCAAGCTGGCGCTGCGCGGCGGCAAGTTCGGGCCGTTCATCGCGTGCAGCAATTATCCCGACTGCAAATATACCCGCAAATTCGCCCAGCCGGGCGGTAGCGACGGCGCCGACACCGGACCCGAAACGCTCGGCACCGACCCCGAGAGCGGGCTGGAAGTCACGAAGCGCAGCGGGCGCTTCGGCCCCTATATCCAGCTCGGCGACGGCAAGGAGGCGAGGCGTTCGTCGATCCCGGCCGACATCCCCGGTGAGGATTTCGATCTCGACTATGCGATCCGGCTGCTGAGCCTGCCGCGCGAGGTCGGCGTGCATCCGGAGAGTGGAAAAGTCATCATGGCGGGGCTGGGGCGTTACGGACCCTATCTGCTCCATGACGGCAAATATGCGAAGCTGGCGGGCACTGCCGAAATCTTCGAGATCGGCATGAATGCCGCGGTCGCGCGGATCGCCGATGCCGCCAATGGCGGCGGGCGCGGGCGGACCAAGACCGAGCCGCTCAAGAGCTTTGGCGCGCATCCGACCAGCGGCGGCGACATGAAGCTGATGGCCGGGCGCTTCGGTCCCTATGTCACCGATGGTACGACCAATGCGACCTTGCCAAAGTCGATGGAGCCCGACGCGCTGACCGAAGAGGAAGCGATCGCGCTGATCGATGCGCGCGCCGCCAAGGGTCCGGCGAAGGGCAAGAAGAAGGCGGCGCCGAAAAAGGCTGCGGCCAAGAAGGCCCCGGCGAAGAAAAAGGCGCCGGCCAAGAAGGCAGCGAAGGAATAGAATTGGACGTCGGCCCCGCGAAGGCGGGGGCCGCTATCGACCGAGCGCAAGGTTGCCCGCGGCCCCCGCCTTCGCGGGGGCGACGGTCACCGCCTACGGCCGCTGCTCGTTCCACGCCGTCCCGGTCACCGGCTCGCCTTGGAAGGTCCCAGCCGCGGTCGCCACGCCCTCGTAAACATAGCTGCCGAAGGCGTCGAACGCCTGATCGGGCATCGATGTGGTCACGCTGATCGAGGCGTCGAACTCGGCGATTTCGAGCAGGAAATCGAGGTAGAAGATCTGGCCGTTGGGCGCGGTCCATGTTCGCTTGCCCGGGGTCATCACGACGCCCGTGGTGAAATAGGTGGTTCCGTCGGCGCATTGAATCGTCGCATTGCTCTGATGCGGCTGACCGGGCACGACCGGCGAGGAAGCGTCGAGGACCATCGAGTTGGAGATATGCACGCCATTGCTCAGCTGCATATCCTGCAGATACCAGAGGATCGGCTTGGTCGATGTTCCGAAAAGCCCATATTCATGGTCCATCCACGTCTGGCCGCTGACGTCGAAGGTCTGGCCATCGTAACAGATCGTCCCGCTCGCCTGGAGGCGGGTGAGCGAATAATAATAATTGTTCGTCGTCACGCCGCCAGGATTGGGCGGGGTCGGGTTGACGCCCGAACCCCAGACGATGAACGGCGAACCCTCCTGCGCCATGACGAGGTCGAAGGTCACCACCGTGCCCGTCGCTTCGTCGGTCAGCTGCGCCTTCACGCTCATGTTGGTGGGATCTGCCTGCGGCGCGGTCATCGCGATCCAGTCGGCGTCGGTGCCGGGGGTGCCGAGCCGGGCGTACCAGTCCTTGCTCGGGTCGCTTTCGGCCCAATTGGCGGGGTTCTGCGTCGCGGTCTTCTGGAAATGGAGCTGCTTCGCGACGTCGGTCAGCATGACCTCGGTAAAGGCGAGCGGAGTGAAGCTCGCGGCGTTGATCTCGAAGCCGAAGACGCGGTCGCCGGCGACCAAAGTGCCAGTGTGCCACCACCATTCGGTCGGCGCCTCGGGGTGCAGATATTGATCCTGCGGCAGCTTGATCGCGACTTTGGACGGCGGCACGGGAACGGGCCCGGAATCTTTCGGCGTCATATGTCTCTCCCCCTCGGCCCGCAGAAAGCGGGCTGCGATAACTATCATGACGAAAGCAAAAGGCCGCACGGTTATTTGGTGCGCAAAGTAAAGGATTGCTGCCATATTTGCGATATTTGGTGCCAAAGCGGCCATATCGGTCGTCGCCAACTCGTGGTAGAATGGGCCAACCGGGAGGTGTTCGATGCGCCGTTTGTTGGTCCTGCTGTTCCTCGCACTCGCCATGCCCGCCGCCGTACAGGCGCAGCAGGCAGGGAGCCTGATCGCCGCCGAACCGGTCGCCGATACCCCGCCGGGGGTGCAGGCGTGGCGCATCCAATATTGGACGACCAACGGAAAGAACGAGCCGCTGCGCGTCACCGGGATCGTCGCCGCGCCGCGCGAGGCGGTGCCGCCGCGCCCGCGCCGCGTCATCGCCTGGACCCATGGCGCGTGGGGCGTCGCCGAAAAATGCGCGCCGTCGCTGAGCGGCAATTTCTTCGGCGCCTCGGCCGGGGTCGAACCCGCGGTGCGCGCGGGTTATGTGGTCGTCGCGCCCGACTATATCGGGCTCGGCAGCCCCACCATGCATCCCTTCCTGGTCGGCGACGACACCGCGCGCGCGGTGCTCGACGGGGTGCGCGCCGCCCGCGGTATCGCCGGTGCGGCGGCGGGGAGCAGCTTTGCCGTCTGGGGCGAATCGCAGGGCGGCCATGCCGCGCTTTGGACCGCGATCCGCGCGCGCGGCTATGCGTCCGACCTGACGCTCGTCGGCGCGGCGGCGGCGGCTCCGCCGACCGACCTCGCCGCCAACCTGCGCGAGGGCAGCGACAAGAATGCCCGCGCGCTATTGCTGTCCTTCACGCTGCACAGCTGGTCGGAGCTTTACGGCTTTTCACTCGACGCGATCGCCAATCGCGCCAATCAGGGCATCATCCACCGGCTGGCACAGAATAATTGCGTCAGCCTGGAAAAGAAGCCGAAGCTCGGCACGATCCTGGGCATCGTCACCGTCGCGCGCGCCACGAAGAAAAAGGATATCGCGACGATCGAACCCTTTGGGTCTTTCGCGCGCAGCAACAGCGTTGATCCGGCGCGCGTGCCGGGGCCGCTGCTGATCGCGCAGGGCGACAAGGACGTCATCGTCGCGCCCGCCGTCACGCGCCGCTTCGCGCAGGCGGTATGCGGCCAGCGCACCAAGCTGCGCTATGTCGAGATGCGCGGCACCGAACATGGCGCGAGCGCCAAGGACAGCGTGGCGGAGACGCTGGCTTGGATCGGCGCGCGCTTCGCGGGCGAGCCGCCGCCCGACGATTGCGGGCGGTTCTGACGTTTAGCGGAAAGTATCCGGATCAACTGGCGGGGTGCGATCGAACCACGCTAGGGCGTCGGGTCGGAACAACATGTACAGTGCTCCGCCTTGCATGACCGTAACGAACAGCGCGACCGCCAGCGACAACCCCTGAGGTCCGAGCGGGTTGTTGAGGTTGCTCAACATCGTCAAAAGGCCGATGGCGAAAAACGCCACGAATATCCACTTGGCGATCTTGCTCGCGCGAAGTGAGATAAACGACCAGATGACAAGGTTGATTGCCACGCTGATGACAACGGTCGCGATCATGAAGCCCGAGCCCAGACCGGCAGCCACAATTTCAGGAGTGCGTGCTAGCTTGTCGGACATCTCACTCCAGCCCATTGCGAAATTCAGCGCGCCGAGCGCGAGCGAACCCAGATAGAGGCGGTCGAAAAATTTGATGGAATCGGGTTTCGTCATTCGGTAGCCCCTCGTTTTCGGTTCAATCGACCCAGTCGAGCCCCATGTCGCGATAGACGCCGCGGTCCTCGTCCCAGTTCGCCTTGACCTTGACGTGCAGGAACAGATGGACCTTGCGGCCGAGCAATTCGGTCAGTTCGGCGCGGGCGCGGCTGCCGATTTCCTTGATCCGTTCGCCCTTGTGGCCGAGGATGATCGCCCGCTGGTTGTCGCGGGCGACAAGAATCTGCTGGTGGATTTCGGCGCTGCCGTCCTTGCGCGTCGTGAATTTCTCGGTCTCGACGGTCGACTGGTACGGCAGTTCCTCATGGAGCTGGCGATAGAGCTGTTCGCGGGTGATTTCGGCGGCGAGCATGCGTTCGGGCGCGTCGCTGACCTCGTCCTCGGGAAAATGCCATGGCCCCTCGGGCATCAGCGTGGCGAGATGCGCCTTGAGTTCGGCGACGCCGTCGCCGGTGCTCGCGGAGACGAAGAAGGTTTCGTCGAAAGCGACCCGCTCGTTGAGCTGCGTCGCGATCGTCAGCAATTTGTCCTTCTTGGTGAGATCGACCTTGTTGAGGACGAGGAATTTCTTTTCGGGGCGCCCCTCGATCCCCTGCAGCACGCGTTCGGCGCGTTCGCCGAGCTTCGCCGCGGCATCGATCATCACCAGGATCGCCTCGGCCTGGTCGAGGCTGTTCCACGCCGCCGCGACCATCGCGCGGTCGAGCCGACGGGTGGGGGCGAAGATGCCGGGGGTGTCGATCAGCACGATCTGAACGTCGCCCTCCATCGCGACGCCCATCAGCCGGGTGCGCGTCGTCTGCGCCTTGGGGCTGACGATCGCGACCTTCTGGCCGACGAGCGCGTTGACGATGGTCGATTTGCCCGCATTGGGCGCGCCGACGACGGCGACGAAGCCGCAGCGCTGGGTCATTCACTTTGTCCTTCAAGGATCGCGAGCATCGCGATCGCCGCGGCCTTTTCGGCCGCCTGTTTCGATGCGCCTTCGCCTTCGGCGGTGGCGAGCTTGCCGATTGTCACCCCGACGCGGAAACGCGGGGCATGGTCGGGGCCCACGCGGCGGATCAGGCTATATTCGGGGGGCTTGCGGCCCTTGGCGGCCGCCCATTCCTGGAGCGCCGCCTTGGGATGCTTGGACGCCGCGATCTGGCCGTCGATCATCGCGTTCCAATGTTTGACGATGAAGGCGCGCGCGGCGCCCTCGCCAAGGTCGAGCCACAAGGCACCGATCAGCGCCTCGAGAACATCGGCGGCGATATTGTCGCTATGGCGTCCGCCGTCGCCGATCGCCTGGCTGCCGAAGCGGACATGGGCGTTGAGATCGAGGCCGCGAGCGACGGTCGCGCAGGTCTCCCCCGAGGCGAGCACATGCAGCCGCGACGACATTTCGCCTTCGCTTGCCTGCGGGAAACGGCGGAAGAGTTCCGATGCGATCACGAGGCCCAGAACGCGGTCGCCGAGAAATTCGAGCCGCTGATAATCGGCGGCGCCGCTGCTGCCATGGGTCAGCGCCTCATGATAGAGGGCGATGTCGCGCGGCGCGGCGCCGGTGATGGCTGCGATCGTGTCGGCGGAGGCGCCGCCGTTCAAAAGCCATCCCCGATGCGGCTCCAGCGTGCCGCGGTGAACCAGCTGATCGGATTGAGCCAGCTCGCCGACCCGTCGGTCGAGAACATGCCGACCAGCGCATGGCCGACCAGATTTTCCTCCGGAACCAGGCCGATGCCCTGATTTTCCTCGGCCGGGAAACGGCTGTCGGCGCTGCGATCGCGGTTGTCGCCCATCAGGAACAAATGCCCTTCGGGGACGAGCTTCAGCGGGGTATTGTCCTGCTCGATCGGCGCGATGTCGAGGATCGCATAGCTTTTGCCGCTGGGCAGCGTTTCCTTATATTGCGGATAGCGGCACATACGCGCGCCGTCGGCGCCGGTCGTTTCGAACTGGAGCTGGAAACAGGGGCGCAGGTCGCTGTCCTGCGGCACCGGCAGCCCGTTCTTGCGATAATCCTCGCGCGCGGCTTCGAGCATATTCTCGGTCACCGGGATGACGAAATCGGGCATCTTCTCGCGCGGCAGCGGCTTTCCGTTCAGCCACACGATCCCGTCGACGACCTGCACCGTGTCGCCCGGCAGGCCGATCACGCGCTTGATATAGTCATTGTCGTTCACCGGCGGCGCCTTGAACACGACGACGTCGCCGCGCTCGGGCGTCCTGGCGAAAATGCGCCCGGGGATCAGCGGCACGCTGAACGGCAGGCTGTATTTCGAATAGCCATAGGCCATTTTGTTGACGAGCAGATAGTCGCCGATGAGCAGCCGCGGCTGCATCGATTCCGAAGGAATGTTGAAGGGCGACAGGAAAAAGCTGCGGAAAATCAACACCGCAACCGCGAGCCACGCCAGGAAGCGGACGGTGTCGATCGCTTCTTCCTTGGCGGTCATCGGGGCGGGGGCTGTCGGGCCGGCGGAGGGCGGCGTATCGGCGGAAAGGCTGGCTTCGGTCATGGCGCGGCATTTGGCGATGAATAGGTCTTCGCGCAAGCGAATATCGGCGGATCGCACTGGCGCGCCGGCGGCGGCGGACCTATGGAAACGGCCACCTGACAGCATAAGGATGCCGATTCATGACGACAGCCGATCAAGCCTGGCAGGCGCTCGCCGACTGGCAGCCGCAACGGCTGACCGACCTTGTCGCCGCCGACCCCGCGGCGCGGCTGGGCAAGCTGGTCCGCACCGTCGCCGACATCCGCTTCGATTTCGCGAAGACTCACCTCGACGATGCCGCGATCGCGGCGCTGTCCGACCTCGCCGCCGCGCAGGATTTTGCGGGCCGGCGCAAGACGCTATTCGCGGGCGGCATCGCCAATCCGACCGAGGACCGTGCCGCCGAGCATAGCGCCGAGCGCGGTGACGGCGCACCCGAATCGGTCCACCGCGCCCAGGCGCTGCACCAGCGGATGCGGATGCTGATCGACGCGATCGAGGCGGGCGCGTTCGGCGAGATCCGCCACCTGCTCCACATCGGCATCGGCGGTTCGGCGCTCGGCCCCGACCTGCTCGTCGATGCGCTGGGGCGCCAAGGATCGCGCTACGACGTCGCGGTGGTCTCCAACGTCGACGGCGCCGCGCTGGCCGAGGCCTTCGCCAAATTCGATCCCGCCTGCACGCTGGTCGCGGTCGCGTCGAAGACCTTCACCACGACCGAGACCCTGCTCAACGCCGCCTCGGCACTGCAATGGCTGGAGGAGGCTGGGGTGCCCGATCCGTTCGGTCGCGTCATCGCGCTGACCGCGATGCCCGAACGCGCGATGGAATGGGGCGTCGACGAAACGCGCATCCTGCCCTTTTCGGAAAGCGTCGGCGGGCGCTATTCGCTGTGGTCGTCGATCGGTTTTCCCGCCGCGCTCGCGCTTGGCTGGGATGCCTTCGCCGACATGCTCGAGGGCGCGGCCGAGATGGACCGCCATTTCCGCCTCTGCGACGGCGCCGACAATGTCTGCCTGCTCGCCGCCTTCGCCGACCAGGTCTATGCCAACCGCCTCGGTTGCCAGACGCGCGCGGTCTTTGCCTATGACGAACGGTTGCGGCTGCTGCCCTCCTATCTGCAACAGCTCGAAATGGAATCGAACGGCAAGGCGGTGATGCTGGGCGGTCAGCCGCTCGGCCGCGAGAGCGCCGTCGTCACCTGGGGCGGGGTCGGCACCGATGCGCAGCACGCGGTGTTCCAGCTGCTCCATCAGGGTACGCTCCTGATCCCGGTCGAATTCGTCGTCGCGCGCGAACCCGACCATCTGCTCGACGACGCGCATCACGAAACGCTCGTCGCCAATTGCATCGCGCAGGGTGCGGCGCTGATGACCGGGCGGACGAGCGCCGACGGCGCGCGCAATTACCCCGGCGACCGGCCCTCGACCACGATCCTGCTCGACCAGGTCACCCCGCGCGGCCTGGGCGCGCTGATCGCCTTTTACGAGCATCGCGTCTTTGCCAACGCGGTGCTGCTCGGGATCAACCCGTTCGACCAGTTCGGGGTCGAACTGGGCAAGGAAATGGCGAAGGCGCTGGCCGAGGGCACGACCGAGTTCGACGCCGCGACGCAGGCGCTGATGCAGGCCGCGCTCGGCGCGTGAGGCTGCGCCACTGTCTGTAATGGCAAAAATCGATTGGCATCCTGCGCGGGGGTAACCACATAGGCGCCGGCCGCGAAGAACGGCCATCAGCAACCAGGGGTCCCCATGAGCAATTTCGACTATGATCTTTTCGTCATCGGTGCGGGTTCGGGCGGCGTGCGCGCCTCGCGGATCGCGGCGTCGCACGGCGCGCGCGTCGCGGTGGCGGAGGATTATCGCGTCGGGGGCACCTGCGTCATCCGCGGCTGCGTGCCCAAGAAACTGCTCGTTTACGGCGCCCATTTTGCCGAGGATTTGAAGGACGCGCGCCATTTCGGCTGGGACGTCCCCGACTGCAAATTCGACTGGGACCGGCTGCGCGACAATGTGCAGGCGGAGGTCACGCGTCTTGAGGGCCTTTATGGCCAGACGCTCGACAATCATAAGGTCACCGTTTTCAAGACGCGTGCGACGATCGCGGGGCCGCAGAAGGTCCGGCTCGCGGACGGCACCGAACTGACCGCCGAACGTATCCTGGTCGCGACCGGCGGCTGGCCGCACGTCCCCGAATTTCCGGGCAGCGAGCATGCGATCACCTCGAACGAGGTTTTCCATCTAGAAACGCTGCCCAAGCGCGTCGTGATCGCGGGCGGCGGCTATATCGCCAACGAGTTCGCCGGTATCTTCAACGAATTCGGCAGCAAGGTGACGATCGTCAACCGGGGCGACACGATTCTGCGCGGTTACGACGAACAGATCCGCGACCGGCTGCTCCAGATTTCGATGACCAAGGGCATCGAGTTCCGCTTCAACGCGCCTTTCCAGTCGATCTCGAAGAATGACGACGGCACGCTGACCGTCATGCTCGAAGGCTGTGACCCGATCACGGCCGATGCGGTGCTCGTCGCCGCGGGCCGCGTGCCCAACACCAAGGGTATCGGGCTGGAGGAAGCCGGGGTCGAACTCGACGATCATGGCGCGATCAAGGTCGACGAGACGAACCAGTCGTCGGTGCCGAGCATCTATGCCGTCGGCGACGTCACCAACCGCATCCAGCTTACCCCGGTCGCGATCCGCGAGGGGCAGGCGTTCGCGGACTCGGTTTTCGGCGGCAAGCCGACCGTGGTCGATTATCAGAATGTGCCGAGCGCGGTGTTCAGCCACCCGCCGATCGGCGCGGTCGGCATGACCGAGGCCGAGGCGCGCAACAAGCTTGGCAGCATCCGCGTCTATACCAGCGATTTCCGCGCGATGAAGAATGTCCTCGCGGGCCGTAACGAACGTGCGCTGTACAAGATGGTCGTCAACGCCGCGACCGACCAGGTCGTCGGGCTGCACATGATCGGCCCCGATGCGCCGGAAATCCTGCAGGCGGCGGCGGTCGCGGTGAAGGCCGGGCTGACCAAGGCCGATTTCGACGCCACCGTCGCGCTGCACCCCAGCATGGCCGAGGAACTGGTGCTGCTGAAATAGAGTTTCGGCCTGCAACGCAAATGCGCTAACTTGCCCGCCATAACAAGCGAGGGGAGCGGCGCATGGCGGGCACGGTTTTGGTCACCGGAGGCAGCGGTTATATCGCGGGCTTTCTGATCCGGCAGTTGATCGAGAACGGCTGGAACGTCCACACGACGGTGCGCAGCCTGAAGCGCGAGCCCGAGGTGCGCGGCTGGCTCAAGATCGACGACAGCAGGCTCGACTTCTTCGCCGCCGACCTCGAGAATGACGCGGGCTGGGCCGAGGCGATAGCGGGCTGCACCCATGTCGCGCATGTCGCGTCGCCCTTTCCGCTCGATGTGCCCAAACAGGCCGACGATCTGGTGATCCCGGCGCGAGAGGGCGTGCTCAGGGCGCTGCGGTTCGCGCGGGCGGCCGACATCAAGCGCTTCGTGCTGACCTCGTCGATGGCATCGATCGCCTATGGCCATGGCAAGGGCCGCGACCTCTACAACGAAGCCGATTGGACCAACCTCGATAATCCCGAGGTCATGCCCTATCCACGCTCGAAGACGGTGGCCGAGCGCGCCGCGCGCGACTGGGTCGCGGCCGAGGGGGGCGACATGGAATTCGCCTCGGTCAACCCCGCGGCAGTGTTCGGGCCGCTGCTCAGCGACGACCTCTCGACCTCGATCGAGGTCGTGAAGCAATTGCTGGAGGGCAAGGTGCCGATGTGTCCCGACGTCGGTTTCGGCATCATCGACGTGCGCGATGTCGCCGACATGCATTATCGCGCGCTGACAGCGGAGGGAATCAAGGACGAGCGGTTCGTCTGCTCGGGGCCGTTCCTGAAGTTCATCGATGTCGCCGAGATACTGAAGGCCAATCTCGGCGAACAGGCGCGCAAGGTGCCGACGAAGAAGATGCCCGACTGGCTGCTCAAGACGATGGCGATATTCCGGCCGGAGCTGAAACAGGTCGTGGCCGAACTCGGCAATGTCCGCGGCGGCGACAGCAGCCATGCGATGGCGCGCCTTGGCTGGACCATGCGCCCGCCCGAGGAAGCGATCCTCGCGACGGCGCAGGATCTGATCGGGCGGGGGATTGTGCGGGTCTAATTCCCCTCCCGCTTGCGGGAGGGGCTAGGGCCGATCGACATTCAGAAGATGACGTACCGAAAATGGTGGTTTTCCGCGCTTCCGGAGCGCAGCGTACTTAAAGTATGTGAGCACCGGAAGCGCGGAAAGCCGCCATTTGCAGGCCGTCAGGGCTGAATGTCGATCGGCCCTAGCCGATGCGGTAGGGCACGACGTCGCGGCGGTCGGGATCGACCAGGATCGGCCGGTCGCTCGGCGGGAAGGCGCGCTGGTCGCAATCGTCGCGCGGGCAGATGCGGCACGACGATCCGATGCGCGTCGCGGCCTGCGGTGCGGCGACATCGACCCCGTCGGCATAGACGAAGTCGGCGGCATATTGCGCCTCGCAGCCGAGTGCGACGGCGTAGCGGCGCGGGCTACGCGCGTAGCTGCCGGACGGTTTCACCAGTCCCTTCGCCATAGACACATAGCGCAGCCCATCGGGGGTCTCGGCGAGCTGGAACAATATGCGGTCGGGGATCGCCGCCGCCTCGTGGACGACCCACAAAGGACAGGCGCCGCCGAAGCGGGCGAATTGCAGGCGCGTCGCGCTGTGCCGCTTGGTGATATTGCCCGCCATATCGACGCGGCAGAAGAACATCGGAATGCCGCGCGCACCGGGGCGCTGGAGCGTCGAGAGGCGGTGGCACGCCTGCTCGAAACTGACGCCATAGTCCATGCGCAGCCGGTCGATGTCGTGGCGCACCGCGCGGGCGCTGGCGCGGAACGGGGCATAGGGCATCAGCACCGCGCCCGCGGCGTAGTTGGCGAGCCCGACGTGGAGCAATTGCCGTGCCGCCGCGGTGCGCAGCGGGCTCGCCTCGACCACCGCCGCAATTTCGTTGGCGAGCGCGAGCGCGGCGAGCTGGTGCGCGAGCTGGAAGCGGCGGCTCTCGGCGGGCTGCGACGGGTCGATCACCAGGTGGCGCATCGTCGCGTCATAGTCGCGCAGCGCCTGCGTCTGGTTGTAGACGATCGAGATGCCGAGCGCGTCGCGCAGCCGCCGCTCGATCGTCTCGATCGCGGGCGAGGGCGCGCGTCCGCGCAATTGCCCCGCGAGTATCTCGGCGGCGCGGTCGATGCTGTCGACATAATTGCCCGCGTCGTGGAACCAGTCGCGCACCTCTTCCCACGGCAGGCGGCTGCCCTCGGCGGTGCCCCCGGTGAGCGCCTCGTCGATGATCTGGAGCCGCTGGCCGGCGCGGCGATAGGCGGCGTGGAGCGCGACGAACTGGTCGGCGAGCTGCGGCTGTTGCAGCGCGGCGCGTTCGAGCTGTTCGGGGGGCAGGGGGGAGGCGGCGAAGAGTGGGTCGGCGGCGGCTTCGCGCAGCGCGCCCTGGCGGCGGTCGCCGACGTCGGCCGCGACCTCCTCCCATTCGAGTGGGAACAGGCGCTGTAGGCGTTCGAGCAAAGCGGGGGTCAGCGGGCGGTCGTCATGCTCGATCTGGCTGAGGTAGGAGGCGGAAATGCCGAGCTGCGCGGCGAAGTCGGCCTGGCGGATCGCACGGGCTTCCCGAAGCCCGCGAAGTTGTCGCCCAGCGTAAAGGCGGGTTGGCAGCATAGGGTCGAGCCCTACTTTGCAAAGTCGGACTTTGCAACTTTGCAAATTCGCATTTGCATCATCGGCCAAGCGGGCGCAGACGGCAGCTTCCAGCAAACCGGAGAGACGCATGTCCGCCAATATCGCCGAAATGGAACGCCGCCGCGCCGCCGCCGCTCTGGGGGGCGGACAGAAGCGCATCGACGCGCAGCACAGCAAGGGCAAGCTGACCGCGCGCGAGCGGCTCGACGTGCTGCTCGATCATGGCTCGTTCGAAGAGTTCGACACCTATGTCGAGCATAATTGCACCGATTTCGGCATGGAAAATCAGAAGATTCCGGGCGACGGCGTGGTCACCGGCAGCGGCACGATCAACGGCCGCCTCGTCTATGTGTTCAGCCAGGACTTCACGGTCTTTGGCGGCGCGCTGTCCGAGCGTCACGCCGAAAAGATCATGAAGGTGATGGACAATGCGATGAAGGTCGGTGCGCCGGTCATCGGCCTGAACGACAGCGGTGGCGCGCGCATCCAGGAGGGCGTCGCGTCCTTGGGCGGCTATGCCGAGGTGTTTCAGCGCAATGTGCTGGCGTCGGGCGTGGTGCCGCAGATCAGCCTGATCATGGGCCCGTGCGCGGGCGGCGCGGTTTACAGCCCCGCGATGACCGACTTCATCTTCATGGTGAAGGATAGCAGCTATATGTTCGTCACCGGTCCCGATGTGGTCAAAACCGTCACCAACGAGGTGGTGACGCAGGAGGAACTGGGCGGCGCGATCACCCACACGACCAAGAGCTCGGTCGCCGATATCGCGTTCGAGAATGATATCGAGGCGCTGCTCGCGACGCGCGATTTCTTCGACTATCTGCCCGAAAACAACCGCAGCGGGGTGCCAGAGCGGCCGACCGACGACCCGTGGGACCGCGCCGAGCCGAGCCTCGACACGCTGATCCCGCCCAATGCGAACCAGCCCTATGATATGCACGAGCTGATCCGCAAAACGGTGGACGAGGGCGATTTCTTCGAGGTGCAGCCGGCACATGCGGGCAATATCCTCTGCGGCTTCGGGCGCATCGAGGGGCGCACGATCGGTATCGTCGCGAACCAGCCGATGGTGCTGGCGGGCGTGCTCGATATCAATTCGTCGAAGAAGGCGGCGCGTTTCGTGCGTTTCTGCGACGCGTTCGAGATTCCGATCATCACTTTCGTCGACGTCCCCGGCTTCCTGCCCGGCACCGCGCAGGAATATGGAGGCATCATCAAGCATGGCGCGAAATTGCTCTTCGCCTATGCCGAGGCGACGGTGCCCAAGATCACGGTCATTACGCGCAAGGCCTATGGCGGCGCCTATGACGTGATGGCGTCGAAGCATCTGCGCGGCGATTTGAACTATGCCTGGCCGACCGCCGAGATCGCGGTGATGGGCGCGAAGGGCGCGGTCGAGATCATCTTCCGCAGCGACATCGGCGACCCCGAGAAGATCGCGCAGCGGACGAAGGAATATGAGGACCGCTTTGCGAACCCGTTCGTGGCCGCGTCACGCGGCTATATCGACGAGGTCATCCACCCGCACAACACGCGCAAAAGGATCGCGCTGGGGCTAAGGAAGCTGCGGAACAAGAGCCTAGAGAACCCGTGGAAGAAGCATGATAATATTCCGCTTTGAGTTTTCCTCGTCACCCCGGACCTGATCCGGGGTCCCGCTGATCGGCGTTTAAAAGCGGGATGCCGGATCAAGTCCGGCATGACGAAACTGGAGAGAGTTTGAGATGAAATTAGGCCGCCTCAACCATATCGGCGTCGCGACGCCGTCGATTGCCGACAGCATCGTCTTTTACCGCGACGTGATGGGTGCGACGAAGATCCATGATCCTTTCGACCTGCCCGAGCAGGGCGTGAAAGTGTGCTTCGTCGACACGCCGGGCGTCGACGGTGCGCTCAACGGCACACAGATCGAGCTGATCGAGCCATTGCCGGGCAATGAATCGATCGCCGGTTTCCTGCAGAAGAACCCTGCGGGCGGGCAGCACCATGTCTGTTATGAAGTGCCCGACATCCATGCCGCCAAGGCCGCGTTCGAGGCGCTGGGCAAGCGCGTGCTGGGGGAACCGCGGATCGGGGCGCATGGGACGCTGATTTTTTTCCTGCATCCCAAGGATATGGGCGGGGTGCTGACCGAGATCATGGAGACGCCTGAGGAGGCGCATTGAGCCCACCTACCCCCTCTCCCGTCGGGAGATGGTTGCGAAGACTTGGCGCCAAAGGCGCCTAGTCGAAGCTGGGTGAGGGGATGGACGCTATCGAGAGGGCAGAGACCCTCACCAACTCCGCCTAAGCCTACGGCCAAGGCTTCGTATCCTCTCCCGGTGGGAGAGGAGATATGGAACGAGACTGCATATGACCGACAAACCCACGCTCGACCAATGGGCGGCCGCCGCGACCAAGGAAGTGAAGGGCAAGGACCTTACCTGGCACACCGCCGAGGGGATCGACGTCAAGCCGCTCTATACGGCCGAGGACGTCGCGACCGACCCCGGCCTGCCGGGCTTCGCGCCCTTCACGCGCGGGGTGCGGGCGTCGATGTATGCGGGGCGGCCGTGGACGATCCGGCAATATGCGGGCTTTTCGACCGCCGAGGAATCGAACGCTTTCTATCGCCGCAACCTCGCCGCGGGGCAGAAGGGCCTGAGCGTCGCCTTCGACCTTGCGACGCACCGCGGTTATGACAGCGACCATCCGCGCGTCACCGGCGACGTCGGCAAGGCGGGCGTCGCGATCGACAGCGTCGAGGATATGAAGATCCTGTTCGACGGCATCCCGCTCGATCAGATGTCGGTCAGCATGACGATGAACGGCGCGGTGATCCCGATCCTCGCCTTCTTCATCGTCGCGGGCGAGGAGCAGGGGGTCGAGCGCAAATTGCTCGACGGCACGATCCAGAACGACATCCTGAAGGAGTTCATGGTCCGCAACACATACATCTATCCGCCCGAGCCGAGCATGCGGATCATCAGCGACATCTTCGGCTACACCAGCCGCGAGATGCCGAAGTTCAACAGCATCTCGATTTCCGGCTATCATATGCAGGAAGCCGGCGCGACGCAGGTGCAGGAACTGGCCTTCACCATCGCCGACGGCATGGAATATGTGAAATATGGCGTGGCTTCGGGCCTCGACATCGACAAGTTCGCCGGACGGCTGAGCTTCTTTTTCGCGATCGGCATGAACTTCTTCATGGAAATCGCCAAGCTGCGCGCGGCGCGGGTGCTGTGGCATCGCGCGATGACCACATTGGGGGCGCAGGACGAGCGGTCGAAGATGCTGCGCACGCATTGCCAGACGTCGGGCGTGTCGCTGACCGAGCAGGACCCCTACAACAACGTCATGCGCACGACGATCGAGGCGATGGCGGCGATGCTCGGTGGCACCCAGAGCCTGCATACGAACGCGCTTGACGAGGCGATCGCGTTGCCGACCGATTTTTCGGCGCGCATCGCACGCAACACCCAGATCGTCATTCAGGAAGAGACGGGGATGACCAAGGTCGTCGACCCGCTCGGCGGCTCTTATTATGTCGAGGCGCTGACCCAGCAGCTCGTCGATGCGGCGCAGGAGATCATCGACCGCGTCCAGTCCGAAGGCGGCATGGCGAAGGCGGTCGCCGCCGGCTGGCCCAAGGCGATGATCGAGACCGCGGCGGCGGCGCGGCAGGCGCGGGTTGACCGCGGCGACGACGTCATCGTCGGGGTGAACAAATATCGCCTGAAGGACGAGGATCTGCTCGAAACGCTCGAGGTCGATAACGCCAAGGTGCGTGAGGGCCAGATCGCGCGGATCGCCAAGACCAAGGCGGGCCGCGACGAAGCCGCGTGCCAGGCGGCACTGAAGGCGCTGCGCGATGCCGCGGCCGGCGAGCAGTCGATCGAGAATAATTTGCTCGCGCATGCGGTCGAAGCCGCCCGCGCCCGCGCGACGCTCGGCGAAATCAGCTCGGCGATGGAGGAAAGCTTCGACCGCTACGGCACCCAGCCGACCCCGGTGAAGGGCGTCTATGCCGCGCCTTATGAGGGCGACGACCGTTGGCAGCAGGTGCTCGACGGGGTCGCGGCCGTCGAACGCCGCATGGGGCGCAAACCGAAGCTTCTCGTCGCCAAGATGGGGCAGGACGGGCATGACCGCGGCGCGAACATCATCGCCTCGGCCTTCGGCGACATGGGTTTCGACGTCGTGTCGGGGCCTTTGTTCCAGACCCCCGAGGAGACGGTGGTGCTGGCGCTCGACAGCGGCGTCGACGTCGTCGGCGCGTCGAGCCTGGCGGCCGGACACAAGACGCTGATCCCCGAACTGATCGGCAAGCTGCGCGAGGCCGGGCGCGGCGACGTAAAGGTGATTGCGGGCGGCGTCATTCCGCCGCAGGATTATCAATATCTGCGCGATGCCGGCGTGCAGGGCATCTATGGTCCCGGCAGCAATGTGGTCGAATGCGCGGCCGATGTGCTGCGCCTGTTGGGGCACAATATGCCCCCCGTGATGGAGGAGGCTTGAAATGAAAAGGCAATTTCTCTTGCGCTTGACCCTGGCCGGGCTGGTCGCCGGCGCGATGCCCGTGGGTGCGGCGGTCGAACCGTCGGCCGGGCTGGGCGAGACCGGGCTCGACGACGCGGTGGCCGAATTCGGCGATCTGTGCCTGTCGATTTTCCCCAACGCCAAAAGGTTCGACTATGCCGTGTCCAAAAGCGCATTCGGCTATCAGCGCGCCGACGAAGGCCGCTGGCGCTCCGACCGCACCGTGGTGACGCGCGTCGCGCCGGCGCAATGCGATTTCGACGCCGCGCTGAGCGCCGCCGACAGCGATCGCGAGGTCGTGGCGAGTGCGGTCGAAAAGGGGCTGCGCAAGGAGCTGGGGCTGCGCCCGGTGCGCGTCGTCTATGAAGGCGGCATGCGGTGGGACTGGCAGGTCGATGGCAAGACGCACAGCGTCTCCTATTATTTCGGCCCCACCGTCCCGGCGCGGCAGCTCGCGCTGACCTATCGCGTCGGCGCCTGACGACCGGACCCCTATCCGACCCCTGCGGCGCGGGAGCGGCCTCTGTCCGCTCCCGCCCTGTCCCCGCTTTTGCTGAAAGACCCCCGATGACCCGTACCGACTGGACCCGCGAAGAGATCGCCGAACTGTTCGATCTGCCGTTCGACGAGCTGATGTGGGAGGCGCAGGGCGTCCATCGTCGCCACCATGCGCGCGGCGAAGTGCAGCTGTGCACCCTGCTTTCGATCAAGACCGGCGGCTGCGTCGAGGATTGCGGCTATTGCTCGCAGTCGAAGCATGCCGACAGCGGGCTGAAGGCGACCAAGCTGATGGACGTGCGCGCGGTGCTGCAGGCGGCGGCGCAAGCAAAGGATTCGGGATCGCAGCGTTTCTGCATGGGCGCCGCCTGGCGCAACCCCAAGGATCGCGACATGCCTGCGATCGTCGAGATGATCGAGGGCGTGCGCCAGATGGGCATGGAAACCTGCATGACGCTGGGCATGCTGAGCAAGGAGCAGGCGCAGGTGCTGGGCGCCGCGGGACTCGATTATTATAATCATAATATCGACACGAGCCCTGAGAATTACGGCAATGTCATCACCACGCGGACCTTTCAGGAGCGGCTCGATACCCTGGAGGAAGTGCGGCAGGCGGGGATCAACGTCTGTTCGGGCGGCATCGTCGGCATGGGCGAGAATCGCGCCGACCGCGTCGGTTTCATCCATGCGCTGGCGACGCTGCCCGAACATCCGGGCAGCGTGCCGATCAATGCGCTGGTGCCGGTGAAGGGCACGGTGCTGGGCGACATGCTCGCCGACACGCCGCTCGCGAAGATCGACGATATCGAGTTCGTCCGCACCGTCGCGGTCGCCCGCATCACCATGCCGATGAGCATGGTCCGCCTGTCGGCGGGGCGCGAGAGCATGTCGGAGGCGACGCAGGCTTTGTGCTTCATGGCGGGCGCGAACAGCATCTTCACCGGCGATAAATTGCTGACGACGGGCAATCGCGGCGACAGCGCCGATGCGGCCTTGTTCGCCAAGCTGGGGATTGTGCCGATGGTCAGCGAAGAGCCGATGCGGATGGAAGCGGCGGAGTGAAAGCGATTCGCCATATCGCGACGTCATTCGGTGCGCCGCTATGTCTGTTGTTTCCCGGCATGGCGCAGGCTTGCAGCGACCCTAGCGAGCGCTGGTATGTCAAAGTGAGCGATGTGGTCTTCGATGCCGTTGCCAACTGCAATCCGGATCAGAGATCGTGTCAATTGCGCGTTACAAGCATAATGAAGAACCCGCAAAACTTGGCCATTGATCGCCGCCGGATCGAAGTGGATTATCAAAACTGGTATGCCGATTGGTTCGCAAGCAATCCGGATGAAATCATCATCATTTGTGGGGTGCCAGTTTTTGAACCCACCGAAACAAGGTTTCGCGCTCGCTTTTACGCGAATCTCGATAAAAAAACATCTGAGCTGATAGTCAGAAAGGCTGAGGTTGGCCGCCCGACCGAACAGGGCGCGGTGATGCGCGACGGATTCGAAGCCGAATGACCCGCAAGCCGCTCCTGGCTGTGTTGACGTCGGTCTTGCTGCTGCCCGCGTCCTGCGCGTGCGGCTACACGGCCAATCGTATGCAGGGGGTGCGGATGGGGACCGAGGGCGGCTCGGGCGGACCCTTGTGGATCGAGAATCTGCTTTGGATCGCCGCGCTGGCGCTGATGCTGGTGTGGGCGCGGCAGGTGTCGAAAATCTATCGCAGCGAGCCGGCGACGAAGGAGACGGGCGAGTGATGCTGATGTCGTTGATGCTGCTCGCCGCGGCGGCGCAGGAGCCCGAGGTCGATTGCGACAACCCGCAATATCAGGTCGAGATGAATTTCTGCGCGCAGAAGGATTATGACGCTGCGGACGCGGAACTCAACGCGCAGTGGAAGCGGACCGTCGCCGAAATCAAGCGGCGCGACAAGGATATCGACCGCAGCTACGACAGCCAGCCGACGGGCTATGACACGCTGCTCGCGGCGCAGCGTGCTTGGCTGACCTATCGCGACCAGCAGTGCCTCTCCGAAAGCTTCGCCGCGCGCGGCGGGAGCATGGCGCCGATGCTGCACAGCGGCTGCATGGCGCGGCTGACCAAGGAACGCACCGAACAACTCAAGGCACTTGTCGAGGAATATTGATGTTCAAGAAAATCCTGATCGCCAATCGCGGCGAAATCGCCTGCCGCGTCATCAAGACCGCGCGCCGCATGGGCATCGCCACCGTCGCCGTCTATTCGGACGCCGACGCACGTGCGCCCTTCGTGCAGATGGCCGACGAAGCCGTGCATATCGGCGCCTCGCCCGCGTCCGAATCCTATCTGATCGCCGACAAGATCATCGCCGCGTGCAAGGCGACCGGCGCCGAGGCGGTGCATCCGGGCTATGGCTTCCTGTCGGAGCGCACCAGCTTCGCCGAGGCGCTCGCCAAGGAAAATATCGCCTTCATCGGCCCGCCGGTGAACGCGATCGCCGCGATGGGCGACAAGATCGAGTCGAAGAAGCTCGCAATGGAAGCGGGCGTCAACGTAGTCCCTGGCTTCGTCGGCGAGATAGAGGACACCGAGCATGCGGTGCGCATCGCGGACGAGATCGGTTATCCGGTGATGATGAAGGCGTCGGCCGGCGGCGGCGGCAAGGGCATGCGCCTCGCCTATAGCGAACAGGACGTCCGCGAGGGCTTCGAAAGCGTCAAGCGCGAGGGACTCAACAGCTTCGGCGACGACCGCGTATTCATCGAGAAATTCATCCTGAACCCGCGCCATATCGAGATCCAGATCCTCGGCGACCAGCATGGCAATACGCTGTACCTCAACGAGCGCGAATGCAGCATCCAGCGCCGCCACCAAAAGGTCGTCGAGGAGGCGCCGTCGCCGTTCGTCACGCCGAAGATGCGGAAAGCGATGGGCGAACAATGCGTCGCGCTCGCCAAGGCGGTCGGCTATTACAGCGCGGGCACGGTCGAACTGATCGTGTCGGGCGCCGATCCGACGGGCGAAAGCTTCTATTTCCTCGAAATGAACACCCGCCTACAGGTCGAGCATCCGGTGACCGAGGCGATCACCGGTATCGACCTGGTCGAGCAGATGATCCGCGTTGCGGCGGGCGAGAAGCTCGAGCTGACGCAGGACGAGGTTAAGCTCGACGGCTGGGCGATCGAGAACCGCGTCTATGCCGAGGACCCCTATCGCGGTTTCCTGCCCTCGACCGGGCGGCTCGTGCGCTATCGCACCCCCGTGCCGGCGTGGGAAGGCGACGAGCGCGGCGACGATGGCGTGCGCGTCGATGCGGGGGTCGAGGAAGGCGGCGAGGTTTCGATCTTCTACGACCCGATGATCGCCAAGCTGGTCACCTGGGGTGAGACGCGCGACGAGGCCGCCGATCTGCAGGTCGCGGCGCTCGATCGCTTCGAGCTCGAGGGGCTTGGCCATAATATCGATTTCCTGTCGGCGATCATGCAGCACCCGCGCTTTCGTTCGGGCGAGCTGACCACCGGCTTCATCGCCGAGGAATATCCCGAAGGCTTCCACGGCGCCGACACCGACGCCGATGTCCAGCGCGCGTTGGCGGCGATTGCGGGCTTCATGGCGGCGGCCGAAGCCGACCGCGCGCGGCGCACCGACGGCCAGCTCGGCGACCGGCTCGACCCGCCCGCCAAATGGCAGGTGACGATCGACGGCACCCCGCACAAGGTGAAGCTGGGTGGCAACCACATCAAGGTCGACGGCGACAAGATCGACATCGCGCTCGAATATACGCCCGGCGACAGACTGGTCGTCGCCGACATCGACGACAGCGAACTGGCGGTGAAGGTCGCCAAGACGCGCACCGGATGGCGCATGACGACGCGCGGACGCATCCACCAGGTCCGCGTGCTGCCCTGGCACCTCGCCTCACTGACCCAGCATATGATCGAGAAGATTCCGCCCGATCTGTCGAAATATCTGATCTGCCCGATGCCCGGCCTGCTGGTGGCGTTGCATGTCGGTGAAGGCGACAAGGTCGAGGCGGGCCAGCCGCTGGCGACGGTCGAGGCGATGAAGATGGAAAATATCCTGCGCGCCGAGAAATCGGGGACGGTGAAGACCGTCAACGCGGCGCAGGGCGACAGTTTGGCGGTCGACGCGGTGATTTTGGAGATGGAATAGCGCTCCAGCATTTCGTCATTGCGAGGAGCGAAGCGACGAAGCAATCCAGTGTCGCGCAAGCCCGCTCTGGATTGCTTCGCTACGCTCGCAATGACGGAGTCTTGGAATGCACCTGAATCACGACAATGGCGCCCCCGTGGCCGACCCGATCGCCTTCGACGATTTCCTGAAGGTCGATATCCGCATCGGCACGATCGTCGCGGCCGAACCCTTCCCCGAAGCGCGCAAGCCCGCGTTCAAGCTGAAGATCGACTTCGGCCCCGCGATCGGGGTGAAGAAGAGCAGCGCGCAGATCGTCGATCGTTATGCATTGGAGCAACTGCCGGGTCGGCAGGTCGCGGCGGTGGTCAATTTCCCGCCGCGCCAGATCGGCAAGTATATGTCCGAGGTTTTGACGCTGGGCTTCGCCGACGAAGCGGGCGCGGTGATCCTGTTCGCGCCCGATCATGTGGTGCCTAACGGGTCGCGGCTGTTCTGACGTCTCGCCATGCCCGCGCGTTCGGGCTAGGATCGGCGCGAACAGGGGGAGAGACGATCATGACCTTACCGGTAACCGCCTTCGTTGCCGCAGTCTGCGCGCTGCTGTTGCTCGCGACCGCGATCGACACGGTGCGCCAGCGGCTGCGGCTGAGCGCGGCTTTCGGCGACCATGGCGACGCGAAACTGATCAGCGCCAGCCGCAGCCATGGCAATCTCGCCGAATATGCGCCGATCACGATCATCCTGCTCGGCCTGCTCGAAAGCGCGCGCGCCAATCATATGGGATTGCTGGTGATCGGCGCGATCTTCCTGATCGGCCGCGTCGCGCATATCGTCGGACTCTACACCCCGTCGCCGCCGGGCAAGGCGCCGCTGGGGCGCCAGGTCGGGGTGGTCGCGACGTTCGGGACGTTGCTGGCGCTGGGCGGATGGACCTTGTGGATGCTGGCGACGGTGAATTTATAGCGGTTGCACAACGACCGTCGCCCCCGCGAAGGCGGGGCCGTTATCAATCGTGCCCAACCCGCGCGGTTTTGAGCCGACAGCGGCCCCCGCCTTCGCGGGGGCGACGGTTAAACGCGGTTCAACTTTCCACCAACGCCACCGCCCTGATCCACCCCGCGCTCGCGCGTTCGATCTTCACCGGGAAGCAGCTCAGCGTCCATCCGGTCGGGGGCAGGGCGGCGAGGTTGGTGAGTTTTTCGATCTGGTAATAGGGCTTGATGCGGCCCGCCTTATGGCCTTCCCAGATGATCTTCGGGTCGCGCGTTTCGGCCCAGCGCCTTGCGGTGTGGCTGAACGGCGCGTCCCAGCTCCACGCGTCGGTGCCGACGACCTGCACCCCGCGCTCGGTCAGGTACAAGGTCGCTTCCTCGCCCATGCCGCAGCCCTGGTCGGTGAAATTGTCGGTGCCATAGAGGGCGCCCGACTGGACGAGCACGATGTCGAACGGCTGGAGTTCGCGACCGATGCGTGCGAGTTCGGCCTCGACCTCGGCGGCGGCGATCACATGGCCCGCGGGGCGATCCGAGAAATCGAGCTTCACCCCGGGGCGAAAGAAGAGATCGAGCGGCGCTTCGTCGATGCTCGGCGCGGGGGTGGCGCCGCGGTCGGTGGTCGAATGGAAATGCCAGGGCGCGTCCATATGCGTGCCGTTGTGCGTGCTCAGCGTCAGGCTTTCGACCGCCCAGCCTTCGCCGTCGGGCAGGTCGTCCTGGGTCAGTCCGGGGAAGAACATCGCGATCTGCTGCCACGTATTCTCGTGCGTCATATAGGTGATCTGCGGGCGCATCACCGGCGGGTCGGACACGACATCGTTGGTGATCGGGATCGAGAGGTCGATGAATTGGGTCATGCCGCGATGCTGCGCCGACGCGCCTGCTTGTGCAAGACCGAACAGCGGCTATGACGTAAGGGATAATATCGACATCCGGGGGAATGCCAAATCCATGAGCGAAGCCGTCGTCTATCAGCCGACCCAGAAGGACATCCGTCTCGTCATCGCCGCCTCTTCGGCGGGGACGATCTTTGAATGGTATGATTTCTTCATCTATGGCACGCTCGCGGCGATCATCGGCAAGGCCTTTTTCCCCAGCGACAATGCGACATTGGAAATCCTGCTCGTCTGGGCGGGTTTCGCGGTCGGCTTCGGGTTTCGGCCGCTCGGCGCGGTGCTGTTCGGTTTTCTCGGCGACCGGCTGGGGCGCAAATATACCTTTCTCGTTACCGTCACGCTGATGGGTGTCGCGACCGCCGGGGTCGGCCTGATCCCCTCCGCGGCGACGATCGGGATTGCGGCGCCGATCATCGTCATCCTGCTCCGCGTGCTGCAGGGGCTGGCGCTTGGCGGCGAATATGGCGGCGCCGCGGTCTATGTCGCCGAACATTCGCCGCCCGAGCGGCGCGGTTTCTATACCAGCTTCATCCAGGCGAGCGTCGTCGGCGGTTTCGTGCTCAGCCTGATCGTCGTGCTCGGGTGCAAGGCGCTGATGTCGGAGGCGGTCTGGGAAAGCTGGGGCTGGCGCGTGCCCTTCCTGCTGTCGCTCGGGCTGCTCGCGATCTCGCTGTGGATGCGGCTCAAGCTGTCGGAAAGCCCGGTGTTCCAGGCGATGAAGCAGCAGGGCGAACTGGCGAAAAATCCGCTGAAGGAAAGCTTCACCTATCCGGGCAACCCGAAGCGCATCTTCGTCGCGCTGTTCGGCATCGCCGCGGGGCTGACCGTGATCTGGTACACCGCGATGTTCTCGGGCCTGGCCTTTCTGAAAGGCCCGATGAAGGTCGAGGATACCGCCGCCGAAATCATCGTCGGCTTCGCCGCCGCGCTCGGCATGGGTTTCTTCCTGTGGGCGGGGCATATCTCCGACAAAATCGGGCGCAAGAAGCCGATCGTCTGGGGCTATGCCGCGACTTTGGTGCTGCTGTTTCCGCTCTTCTGGCTGATGGGCAGCGTCGGCAATCCTCCGCTCAGCGCCGCGGCCGAAAAGGCGCCGGTGGTTGTCACCGGGTCGCAATGCAGCTTCGATCCCTTTTCGCAGGTGCAGAAAACCGCCTGCGGCAAGACGCTCGGCGAACTGACCAAGCTCGGCGTGCCTTACACCGTCGTCGATAGCGGCAGCCATTTCGACAGCGTCCGGATCGCCGTCGGCGGGCGCGAACTCGCGGGCGAAGAACCCGCGATCCTGCGCCCGGCGCTCGAGGCGATGGGCTATGATTTCGAAAAGCAGATCCCGGGGCCGCTCGGCATCGCGGTGATCATCGCGGCGCTGCTCGGGCTCAGTGCACTGTCGGGCTTCACCTATGGCCCCGTCGCGGCCTTGCTGTCCGAAATGTTCCCGCCGCATGTCCGCTATTCGTCGCTGTCGATCCCCTATCATCTCGGCACCGGCTATTTCGGCGGTTTCCTGCCGCTGATCGCCAGTTTCATCATCGCCAAGACCGGCGATGCCTATGCGGGCCTGTGGTACACGTGGGGCGTGGTGCTGGTCGCCTTCCTGGTCAGCGCCTTCCTGCTGAAGGACCCGGTCGAGGGGCAATGGGACAAGGCGGCGGCGCCACAGGGGTCGTCCGCCTGACCCATTGGCGCTGCGGCCAATCGTCGCTAGGGGCGAGTGGATGATCGATATCGCACCGCCGCTTCGTCTCCGCCTCGACCGCGACGCGCTTGTCGCCAACTGGCGCTGGCTGGCGGCGGCGAGCGGGCGCGCGGCGTGCGGCGCGGCGATCAAGGCCGATGGCTATGGGCTCGGCGCGCGCGAAATGATGCGCCATCTGGCGGCCGCTGGGTGCCGCGACTTCTTCGTCGCGACCTGGGCCGAGGCGGCGGCGCTGATGCCGCTGCCTGCCGGCGTATCGCTGTCGGTGCTGCACGGCGTCGGGGCTAGCGACATGGTCGCCGCGCGTTTGCTGCCGACGCGCCCGGTGCTGAACAGCGTCGAACAGGTCGCGCGCTGGCGCGAAGCCGGGGAGGGGCGGCCGTGCGACGTCATGGTCGATACCGGAATGAGCCGCCTGGGCTTGCGCGTCGAGGAGGCGCTGGGCGGGGCGCTGGGTGGGCTGACTATCGAAACCCTGCTCAGCCATCTCGCCTCTGCGGACGAAGAGAGCGTGCAGAATGCGCGGCAGCTCGCGGCGTTCCGGGCGCTGCGCGAAGCGATCCCGGCGCGGCGCTACAGCCTGTCGAACAGCGCGGGGATCTGCCTCGGCGCCGACTATGCCTTCGACCTGACGCGCCCGGGCATCGCGCTCTATGGCGGCACCCCGCGCGCCGAGGCGGCGGGACATATCCGCCAGGTCGCTTTTCCCGAGGCGCGGGTGTTGCAGGTCCGCACCGTGCGCGCGGGCGAGAGCGTCGGTTATGGCGCGACCTGGACCGCGCCCCGCGACAGCCGCATCGCGGTGGTCAACCTCGGTTATGCCGACGGCTATCTGCGCTGCCATGCCGGAACGGGCGCCGCGACATTCGGCGCCGCCGCGCTGCCGCTGGTGGGGCGTGTGTCGATGGACCTGACGGCGTTCGACGCCGACGATGCCGGCGCGGTGGGGGAGGGAGACTGGCTGGCGCTGGGCTATGACCTGCCGGCGACGGCGGCGGCGAGCGGCCTGTCGCAATATGAACTGCTCACCGGGCTGGGGCGCCGTTTCGCGCGTATCTGGTCCTAGACGGCGGACCTGCCGATCCGGCATGCGCGCCGTTGCCGGTAGAAACAAAAAGGGCCCCGGTTTCCCGGGGCCCTTCTTTTTTGGTTCGTATTCGCGATCAGAGCTTGAAGGTCGCGTTCACGAAATACTGGCGACCGGTGTAATCGTAACCCGAGTACAGCGGCGCGTTGCCGATGGTCGTGTAGTATACGGTGACCCTCGGCGGGTCCTTGTCGAACAGGTTGCGGACACCCGTCGTGACCTCCAGCCTGTCGTTCACGTGGAACTGAAACGACATGTTGTGGAGGAAATAGGCGGGCGCTTCGATCACGTAGAAGTCGTTGAGGGCATCCACGTTGGCCTGGTTCACCACGCCGGTGGTCCGGCTGGTCTGGTTATACACGGCGGTGCCGCTGCTGCCGTCGAACCAGGTCACGCCGTAACGGAAGGTCACCGGACCCTTGCGATAGGTCACGTCACCCGAACCGACCCAATCCGGAACGTTCAGCGTACCATTTGCGTCGAGCAGGATTTCCTCGGGGAAGGTCCGGTCCGACTGTTCGGTGTACTTGGTCACGTTCGCGTTGAGCAGCAGGCGACCGCCGAACAGGTCGGTGCCGAAGCGCAGCGAGCCTTCAAAGCCCTTCACGACGTCCTCGGCCAGGTTCACGAAGCCGCTGGTGACGGTCAGGATCTGGTTGGCGTCACGCTCGACGAAGCGGCAGAAACCGGCGTTGGGGTCGAAAGCGACACCGTTGTAACAACGATTGAGGATCGTCGTGCCGCTGAGCGCCGAAACGCCGTTGGTGACCTTGATGTCGAAATAATCGACGGCCAACGCAAACGTCGTGGTGCCCGGAAGCCGCGGCTTGATGACCGCACCGACCGACCAGTTGCGCGAGGTTTCGGCCGACAGGCCGGTTTCCGCACCGCCGCGCGTGAACGACGTGATGCCGTTGTTCTGCTGGAAGGTCGCGACGTTGATACCGACCGCGGCGCAGTTCGAAGCGCGCTGCTGTTGTGCCGGGGTATAGGCACCCGGGTTTGGCTGACCATTGGCCCGCGGGAAGTTGTCCGCGTCGCAAGGATCGTTTGCCGCGCCGATGAAGCCGCTGGTCGCGCCCAGGAACTGCTCGGCAAGCGCCGGGGCACGATAGGACGTGCCATAGCTGCCACGGATGCCGAAGCCTTCGAAGAACTCCCATTCACCCGCGATCTTATAGGTGTAGTCCGAACCATAGGACGCATAGTCGGTGTAGCGGATCGACGCGTTGAGGTTCAGGTTGTGGAAGAAGGGCTTGTCCGACAGGATCGGGACGAAGACTTCCGCGAAGGCTTCCTTGACGTTGTCCGAACCGCGGGTCGGGGTACCGGCGGTCAGGCCGAGCAGGTTGCCGCTGATCGAGTTCGGATCGGGCGTGTCGTCGATGCGTTGCCTGCGATATTCCACGCCGAGCGCCAGTTGGACGTCGCCGCCCGGCATCTTGAACAGCGGACCGTCGATCGACGCCGTGAAGGTCGATTCGCGGAACTTGGTCGTGCCGATCGTGTTTTGCAGGATATAGTCGCGCCATGCCTGCGGCAGGTTGCCGCCGACGACATCGGCGCTGAGCGCGGGGGCGGCGACGCAGTTCGCGAAAGTCGCGGCGGAGGCGCAGCTGAACGAGCCATTGGGGTTTTGCACGACGTTGGTCGAAGCGGCCATGCGATCGATCAGGAACGATTCGATCTCGTAGGTGCCGTCGGTCCACGACTTGCCGGCATAGACGTCGTAACGCCAGCCATCGAACACGAAGTCGCCGCGAATACCGCCGCCGGCGCGGACATAGTCCACTTCCTGCGACGAGTCGGTGAGACCGAAACCGATGAAGGCGCGCGCCGCGATGTTGCGACCGCTGGTGGTGTTCGTCGGAGCTGCGAAGACGCCGTCGCGCAACTCGACCGGGAGTAGCGGGCTGCCCTGGAGATAGTCGAGCGAAAGCTGGCGATACAGCAGCGAGGACGACTGACGGCGGGTGGCGAGCAGTTCGCCATAGACTTCCGCATTGCCCAAGCCGCCGACATCGTAGGTGGCTGCGAGGAAGCCCGTATAGGTCTTCACAGGCGTGACCAGCTCTTCTTCCTGGCTGGCCGGGTCGAAGCTGTCGCGGTCATAGGTGCCGACGCCCAGATAGCCCGGAAGCGAGCCGCCGCCCTGGCCCGGTGCCGGGACGAAGCGGTTGAAGTTGCCCAGCGTGCCGCTGGTGCGACCGATGCCGGTGCGGATCGGCGTGCCGAGCGTGTTGATCGTCACGCCGCCATTGTCGATCGTGAAGCAGTTGCGCGGATCGCCGAGCGGGAACGGATCGTCCGAGCCGAAAGCACCGTCCGGACCCGTCCGGAAGCCCGGAATGGGGCAACTGGTGAAGCCGCGGTCGTTCAGGCGCAGCGCATTGCGCTGACGATATTCGACCGAACCGATGACGTTCAGGCGATCGGTGCCGAAACCGAAGGTCGCGGCGATACGCTTGTCGACGCCGGCGCCCACTTCGGGAACGTTGACCTGCGCGTCGATGGTCAGGCCACGAACCTTGCTGTCGGTGATGATGTTGACGACGCCCGCGACCGCGTCCGAACCGTAAACCGACGAAGCGCCGGCCTTCAGGACTTCGATACGCTCGACGATGGCGGTCGGCAGCACGTTAAGGTCGGCCGCGAGGACGTTGCCGCGGGTACCGGCGGGCGCAATGCGGCGGCCGTTCAGCAGAACCAGCGTGCGCGCCGGGCCCAGGTTGCGCAGACCCAGCGTGTTCGCGCCGGTGCCGCCGGCGGTAACGAAGCCGCCGTAGAAGTTGTTGATCTGGCCAGCGCCGGCGGTCACTTCCGCGCTCTGCAGCGCGTCGGTCGCGCTGTTGAAGCCCGACTGGGTGATCTCTTCGGCGGTGACGACGGTGATCGGTTCGATCGCGTTATATTCGTCGCGGCGAATGCGCGACCCGGTGACGACGATGTCCGACGACTGGCCGACGGTCACGTCGCTGTCGCAGACGCCATCTTCATTGGCGTCGGCGCAATTTGCGGCGGCGGCAGGTGTATCTTGAGCGAAAACAGGTTGGCTTACGGAAATGGCCACTGCAAAGGCAGCAGCACCCATAAGCAGGTGCGACTTATTCATCTGGTAACTCCCCGGTTGTCCGTTCAAAAATCAAGATGAACGGATTGCGGCTTAAAAAGACGGAAAACGAAAACCGCACAAGCCCCGCATGGCAATTTTCTTACCGCTTTACCGCATCGCGATGACATTGTGTCATTTTGGCAACAGTAAAAAGCACCTGCGACGATGAGGGGCGAGCAACAAGCTTGTTGCAGCGCGACAGGAATCGCGTGGCGGATGGGTTACGTGTCGGGAATAATATCAAGAATCAGGTATCGGGTGAAACTAAGTTGCTTTGGCGCCATGTCGGCTTTGTCACCGTCCGGTCGCCGCCTACGACCCGTACCTCGTGGTGGCGAGCGGCAACCGGCGGCTCGGATAGGCGACGGTCATCTCGAATCGGCCGACGCATCCGCGATCATGTTGCGATGCATCATATATTGATGCTACCATCCCGCTTTATCGTTCAAGCCCGGCGCGGCGGGGTCGCCTTTGCCACCGGACCAGGGAGAGTTATCGCGATGGCGAAGTCCAAGGCGTCGGCCGATGGCGAGACGGTCATCATCAAGAAATATGCGAACCGGCGCCTCTATGACACCGAACGCAGCTGCTACATCACGCTCGAGGATCTCGGCACGATGGTGCGCGACGGGCGCGAGTTCAGCGTCGTCGATGCCAAGAGCGGCGAAGATATCACGCATAATGTCCTGACTCAGATCATCATGGACGAGGAAACGCGCGGCGAGACGCTGCTTCCCGTCAATTTCCTGCGCCACCTGATCGGCATGTACGGCGACAAGATGCAGTCGATGGTGCCGCAATATCTCGAGGCATCGATGACCGCGTTCCGCAAGAATCAGCAGGACGTGCGCTCGGCGCTCGAAGGCGCTTTGGGCTCGAACCCGCTCGCCGAGCTGACGCGCCGCAACCTCGAGATGTTCCAGCAGGCGGCGGGCGCCTTCATCCCGGGCGCGGCGGGCAACAGCAAGGCCAAGGATGCGGAAATCGCGGCGCTCAAGGCCGAAGTGGCCGAGCTCAGGGCGGAACTCGCCAAGAAGAAATAAGAAGGGCTTCTCCCGCCCTCAACGACGGAAAATCATAATCCCATGGTCAAACATGCGCTCAGCGTAACCCGGCAGGCCGACTTCGCGGCCTGGTATCAGGATGTCATTGCCGAGGCCGACCTCGCCGAGGAATCGGGGGTGCGCGGCTGCATGGTGATCAAGCCGTGGGGGTACGGCATCTGGGAACGCATTCAAAAGGTGATGGACGCCGCGATCAAGGATGCCGGCGTCCAGAATGCTTATTTCCCGCTCTTCATCCCCTTGAGCTTCTTCGAGAAGGAAGCCGACCATGTCGATGGTTTCGCGAAGGAAATGGCGGTCGTCACGCACCACCGGCTGATCCAGGACGCGAAGGGCAAGCTCGTTCCCGATCCCGAGGCGAAGCTCGAGGAGCCGCTGATCGTCCGTCCGACGTCGGAGACGGTGATCGGCAGCGCGATGAGCCGCTGGGTGCAGAGCTGGCGCGACCTGCCGCTGAAGGTCAACCAATGGGCCAATGTCGTGCGCTGGGAAATGCGCACCCGCATGTTCCTGCGCACCAGCGAATTCCTGTGGCAGGAAGGCCATACCGCGCACGCCGACAAGGACGACGCGATGGCCGAGACGCTGCGCGCGCTCGAAATGTACCGCGCCTTCGCCGAGGATGTCCTCGCGATGCCCGTCGTCGCGGGCGAGAAGCCCGAGAACGAGCGTTTCCCGGGCGCGGTCGCGACCTATTCGATCGAGGCGATGATGCAGGATGGCAAGGCCTTGCAGGCCGGCACCTCGCATTATCTGGGCACCGGCTTCGCCGAGGCGGCGAACATCCGCTACCAGGACAAGGACGGCGGCCACAGCCTCTGCCACACGACCAGCTGGGGCACATCGACGCGGATGATCGGCGGGGTCATCATGACGCATGGCGACGACGATGGCCTCCGCTGTCCGCCGCGCATCGCGCCGCACCAGATCGTCATCGTGCCGATGCTGCGCGACAATGACGAGGATGTGGCGATCCTCGATTATTGCCGCGATCTGGAGGCGAGCCTCAAGGCGCTCGACGCCTTCCGCGAACCCGTGCGCGTGCTGCTCGACACCAGCGGCGCCAAGGCGCAGACCAAGCGCTGGGGCTGGGTCAAGAAGGGCGCACCGGTAATCGTCGAAATCGGTCCGCGCGACGTCGCGGGCGGCAATGTCGCGGTCATCCGCCGCGACCGGCTGTACAAGGACGACGGCAAGCTCGACACCGCCTTCGTCGCCAAGGGCGATTTCGTCGCAGCTGCGGTGGCGATGCTCGAAGATATCCAGACCGGCCTCTACGCCGAGGCCAAGGCGCGGCTCGATACGAACATCGCCCGCGATGTCTCGGATCTGAAAGCGCATTTCGCCGGCGACGACAAGGTCGTCGGCTGGGCCGAGGTGCAATGGTCGCGCCCGACCGGCGCCGCGCTCGACACGATCGTCGAGCAGTTGAAGGCGCTGAAGCTGACGATGCGCAACACGCCGCTCGATGCCGCCCCGGCCGACGGCGCCTGCTTCTTCACCGGCGAGCCCGCGGTCGAACGTGTGCTCGTGGGACGCACCTATTGATCTCGTTCGCGCGGAGACGCGGAGACGCGGAGATATTGCGCCTGCCGCAAAGCGACGATCCTCGTCCAACGCTGCGGCCAGTCGCGCCGTGGGATAAAGTACGGGGCCTCGCGGCCCGAGCCATCCCCTCCGCGTCTCCGCGTCTCCGCGCGAACCATTTGGACGTCCGATGAAAAAACCCAAGCCGCAACCCGGCCTTCCCACGCCCGACCAGATTCTGCGCTTCATCGCCGACAGCAGCGATGCGGTCGGCAAGCGCGAGATCGCCAAGCATTTCGGCCTCCACGGCAATGACAAGATCGCGCTGAAGGCGCTGCTCAAGGACATGACCGACGAGGGGCTCGTCGACATGGCGCCGGGGCGCGCCTTCCACAAACATGGCGGGCTGCCGAAGGTAACGGTGCTGCGCGTTGCGGCGATTGAGGGCAGCAACGTCTGGGCGGTGCCCGACCGCTGGGAAGGCGCGGGCGCGCCGCCGCGGCTGCGCGTCATGGAGCAAGGTCGCAAGGGCGCGCTTGGCGTCGGCGACCGCGTGCTCGCGCGCACCGAGGAGCGCGGCGGCGGCCATGTCGCGCATCCGATGAAGCGGCTGCAGGCGAGCGCCGAACTCGTCATCGGCGTGCTCGTCCACGACACCGGCCCCGGCGGCAAAGCGATGACCTGGCTGCGCCCCGCCGACAAGCGCGCGCGTTTCGACTTCGCGGTCGCCGACATGGGCGACGCCGGTATCGGCGACCTGGTCCGCGCCGAGCTGACCGGACGCGGCCCCGCGACCAAGGCCAAGGTGATCGAGCGCATCGGCGATCCCTTCGCGCCCAAGGCGCTCAGCATGATCGCGATCGCGCGCCACGAAATCCCGCATATATTCGGCGCCGAGACGATCGCCGAGGCCGAACGCGCGGCGAAACTGCCGCTGACGCCCGAGGGGCGCGAGGATCTGCGCGACCTGCCGATCGTCGCGATCGACCCGATCGACGCGCGCGACCATGACGACGCGGTGTGGGCGATCCCCGACGACGATGCGACCAACAGGGGCGGCTTCAAGGCGATCGTCGCGATCGCCGACGTGAGCTATTATGTCCGCCCCGACGGCGAACTCGACCGCGAGGCGCGGCGGCGCGGCAACAGCGTCTATTTCCCCGACCGCGTCGTGCCGATGCTGCCCGAAACGCTCTCCGCCGGCGTCTGCTCGCTCAAAGCCGGCGAGGATCGCGCCGCGATGGCGTGCCACCTCGTCATCGACAAGCATGGCAAGGTGACGTCATGGCGTTTCGCCCGCGCGCTGGTGCGGCTGCGCGCGAACATCGCCTATGAACAGGCGCAGGCGATGATCGATGGCGAGCCGATCCTCCCCGGAACGGGGAGGGGGACCAGCGAAGCTGGTGGAGGGGTACCCTCGGGGAAGCGTGCCGCCGAAACCTCGCGCAAACCGCCCGTACCCCTCCACCATCCTGCGGATGGTTCCCCTCCCCCTGCGGGAGAGGATCTTTTGCCCGCGCTCCAGAATCTCTGGGCCTGCTGGGCGCTGCTGGCGACCGCGCGCGCCGCCCGCGCGCCGCTCGACCTCGACCTGCCCGAACGCCAGGTCATCCTCGACGAGAAGGGCGGGATCGCCGAAATCCGCGTGCGCGACCGGCTCGATTCGATGCGGCTGATCGAGGATTATATGATCGCGGCGAATGTCGCGGCGGCGAAGGCGCTCGAGGCGAAGAAATCGCCGGTGATGTACCGCATCCACGAACCGCCGAGCCGCGAAAAGCTGGTCAGCCTCAAGGATTATCTCGAAACCTTCGAACAAAGTTTCGCGCTCGGGCAGGTCATCACCCCCGCGGTGTTCAATCGGCTGATCGACGGCTTTTCCGAAGACGACCGGTTGCCCGAGATCATGCAGGCGATCCTGCGTAGCCAGACCCAGGCCTATTATGGTCCCGCCAACGCCGGCCATTTCGGCCTCGCGCTCGGCAGCTACGCGCATTTTACCTCGCCGATCCGCCGCTACGCCGACCTGATCGTCCACCGCGCGCTCGTCGACAGCTACAAACTCGAAGTACCCGGCAAGCCGAAAGACCTGCCCGCGCGTACCGGGCTGGGCGAGGCCGATGCCAAGGGATTGTCGCGCATCGGCGAGGCGATCAGCGCGCTGGAGCGCCGCGCGATGGAGGCCGAGCGCGAGACGATCGACCGCTATGTCGCGGCCTATCTCGCCAACAAGGCGGGCGAGATCGTCGCGGCGCGGATCACCGGGGTGCAGCCCTTCGGCTTTTTCGCGACGGTCGACGGGCTCGGCGGCGACGGGCTGGTGCCGGTGTCGACTTTGGGCAGCGAGCGCTTCTTCTACGACGAGGCGGCGCGGACGCTCGACAGCGAGCATGGCCGGGTGAGCTACACCGTGGGCCAGCGGCTCGACCTGCGGCTGATGGAGGCGAATCCGGTGAGCGGCGCGCTGCGGTTCGAGCTGCCCGATGCGCCCGAGGGCGGTTTCCGCGATCGTCCGGTTCGGCGCGACGGGCTCAAGAAGGCGGGCAAGCATGTCGTCGGCAAGCGCGGCCGGCCGGCGAATATCAAGCATAAGGGGCGGAAAAGATAACGGGTTCCCCTCCCTGCAAGGGAGGGGCTAGGGGTGGCTGCGAGCGGAGCGAGCCGCACTACCGTTGCTACCCACCCCCGACCCCTCCCTTGCAGGGAGAGGGGATTACCCGCCCGCCAATCGCTGCAACAACGCAGCACTCTCCGCATCGGCCGGAAAAAACGCCTCGATCGCCAATTCCGACAGCGTGATATCCACGGGCGTCCCGAAGATCGTCACCGTCGAGACGAAGCCGATCCGCCCCGCGATCGTGTCGAGCAGCATCGGCACCGCGATGCTGCTCACCGCGCCATGGCCGCTGTCGTTCGCGGGTCCCGGATAGTCTGCGATTTCGCCGCGGGGCGGCTGATGGTCGTCGCCGCAAGGCAGAAGGTGCCGAGCGCCGCGCTGGTCAAGCTGATCGCGCGCGGCAATCTCGGCTGGGTCGCGGCGAGCTTTGCGGTGGTCGCGACCTATGCCGGCCAGATGACGGGCATCGGCATCGCGGTCGTCGTTGCGCAGGCGCTCGGCGTGCTCGGCTTCGCGATCCTCCAAGGCAAGGGCGCCGCCGTTCCGCGCGCGGTCCTGATCTAGCTCAACGCATCGAGCCGCGCGATATCGATCCCGCCCGGCACCAGCATCACCGGACAGGGGAGCGTGCCCGCATCCTGTCCGGTGAAATGCGCGACCAGCGGCCCCGGCGCGCCCGACGCTGCCGTCGCCAGCACCAAAGCGGCGATCTCGTCATTTTCGGCGATCACCGCGCATACGACCTCGGCGGGCTTGCCCTGGCGGACCATGATCTGCGGCGTGACATTGGCTTCCTGCTGCACTGTGTCCGCCGCCGCCGACACCAGCGCCTCGGCATGTTCGCGCGCTTCGGCCTCGATCGTAGCCTGGACGCCGCCGAAGGCGACAAAATCCTGCGGCGGGATGATCGCCAACACCGCGACTCCGCCGCCGGTGCGCGCCGCGCGGCGCGCCGCGAAGCGCAGCGCCAGGCTCGCCTCCGGACTGTCGTCGATCACGACCAGATAGGTACGCATGCCCCGACCCCTCATATTTTTTCGGGTGGAGAGTGCGTCACATTCGTATGAAAGGCAAGTTTGCCCCAATGGACGTTGACGAACGATGGTCTTATGACGAGGGGGTAATCCGTAGCGGCAGGCCCGGCCTGCAAGACTGACAGGGACAAGCCAGACGATGCCGATCGAACTCAAAATGCCCGCCCTTTCGCCGACGATGGAGGAAGGGACGCTCGCCAAATGGCTGGTCAAGGAGGGCGACACGGTGAAGTCGGGCGACCTGCTCGCCGAGATCGAGACCGACAAGGCGACGATGGAGTTCGAGGCCATCGACGAGGGCGTGGTCAGCCAGATCCTCGTCGCCGAGGGCACCGACAATGTGAAGGTGGGCACTGTGATCGCGACGATTACGGGCGAGGGTGAGGATGCCAGCGCGGCGAAGGCGGCGCCTGCTGCTGCTGCTGCTGCGGCACCGGCTCCGGCTGCCAAGGAAGAGGCACCCAAACAAGAGGACGTCGCCCCCGCGAAGGCGGGAGCCGCTAGCGATAGTGCACCAACTCCAGCGGCCGCGGCGGGAGGCACGGGACTCCCGACGCCCTCCGCGGGGGCGACGGATAAGGGCGAGCGCATCAAGGCCAGCCCGCTCGCCAAGCGCCTCGCCGCCGAGCGCGGCATCGACCTGTCGACCATCAAGGGCAGCGGCCCCGGCGGCCGCATCGTCAAGGACGACCTCGACGGCGCCCCCGCCAGTGCAGCCGCCGCTGCGCCGCAAGCCGCTGCACCGGTCGCTGCTGCGACCTCGGCTCCCGCCGCCGCGCCGGCCCCTGCCACGGCCGGCGCGATACCCGACTTCGGCATCCCGCACGAGGACGAAAAGCTCAGCGGCATGCGCAAGACGATCGCGCGCCGGCTCAGCCAGTCGATGCAGGAATCGCCGCACATCTACCTCACCGTCGATATTCGCCTCGACGCGCTGCTGAAGCTGCGCGGCGAGCTCAACGCCAGCCTCGAAGGGCGCGGGGTCAAGCTCAGCGTCAACGACATGCTGATCAAGGCGCTCGCGGTCGCGCTCGAGCGCGTGCCGGCGTGCAACGTGTCGTTCGGCGGCGACGTGATGCGCAAATACAGCCGCGCCGACATCTCGGTCGCGGTCAGCATCCCGGGCGGGTTGATCACCCCGATCATCGTCGATGCGGGCGGCAAGTCGATGTCGAAAATCTCGGCCGAAATGGCCGAACTCGCCGCGAAGGCCAAGGAAGGCAAGCTCCAGCCCAGCGAATATCAGGGCGGCACCGCCAGCATCTCGAACATGGGCATGATGGGGATCAAGCAGTTCACCGCGGTGATCAACCCGCCGCAGGGCATGATCCTGGCGATCGGGGCGGGCGAGAAGCGCCCCTATGTCGTCGATGACGCGCTCGCGATCGCGACCGTCATGTCGGCGACCGGCAGCTTCGACCACCGCGCGATCGACGGTGCGGATGGCGCGCTGCTGATGAAGACCTTCAAGGACCTGGTGGAAAGCCCGCTGGGGCTGGTGGCATAACATGCCCGAGGGACCGAATAGCCCCTCTCCCCTTGCGGGAGAGGGGTTGGGGAGTGGGGTCCCCGCCGCGTCCGCGGCGCACAAGACTCTCTCCGAAGTCCTCGCCCGAAAGGCCCTGTTGCTTGACCGCGCCCGCCAGATGCGCGCCAATCCTACCGATGCCGAACGCCGGCTCTGGTCGATCCTGCGCGCGGGGCGGCTTGAAGGCCTCCGCTGGCGCCGTCAGGAGATCATCGACGACTGCTACATCGCGGACTTCATCTGCTTCGAGCATCGGCTGATCGTCGAGGCCGATGGCGGGCAGCATAGCGAAAACGTCTATGACGCCGAACGCGATGCCTATCTGACCGCGCAAGGCTTTCGGATATTTCGCTTCTGGAACAACGACATCCTGGCCAACAGCGACGGCGTCGTCGCGAGCATCCTCGATGCCATCGATTCTCATGGCGCGCAGACGCGCGCCGACCACACACCCCAACCCCTCTCCCGCAAGGGGAGAGGGGCTTTTGAAGGAGCCCATAATGGCTGACACCAACTACGACCTCATCGTCCTCGGCTCCGGCCCCGGCGGCTATGTCGCGGCGATCCGCGCGGCGCAGCTCGGTCTCAAGACCGCGATCGTCGAGCGCGAGAATCTCGGGGGCATCTGCCTCAACTGGGGCTGCATCCCGACCAAGGCGCTGCTGCGTTCGGCCGAAATCTATCATTATATGCAGCATGCGGGCGACTACGGCCTGATCGCGCAGCAGATCAGCGCCGACATCGACGCGGTGGTGAAGCGCAGCCGCGGCGTCGCGAAACAGCTGAGCCAGGGCGTCGCCTTCCTGATGAAGAAGAACAAGATCGCCGTCCATATGGGCGAGGGCAAGCTGACCGCGCCGGGCAAGCTCGAGGTCAAGGGCGAGAAAGGGACCGAAACCCTCACCGCCAAGAATATCATCGTCGCGACCGGCGCCCGCGCCCGCGACCTGCCCTTCGCGCCCGCCGACGGCAAGCGCATCTGGACCTATCGCCACGCGCTCGTCCCGCCCGAGATGCCGACGAAATTGCTCGTCATCGGGTCGGGCGCGATCGGCATCGAATTTGCGAGCTTCTACAGCGACATGGGCGCCGAGGTGACCGTGGTGGAGATGCTCGACCGCCTCGTCCCGGTCGAGGATGCCGATGTGTCGGCCTTTCTCGAAAAGGCGCTCAAGAAGCAGGGTATGACGATCTTCACCGGCGCCGGGGTCGAGGAGCTGAAAGCCTCCGCGACCGGCGTGTCGGCGAAGATCAAGGGCAAGGACGGCAAGACAGAAAGCGCCCAATTCAGCCACGCGATCGTCGCGATCGGCATCGTCCCGAACACCGAGGATATCGGGCTCGAAACCTTGGGCGTGAAGACGACCAAGGGTCATATCGACACCGACGCGATGTGCCGCACCAATGTCCCCGGCATCTGGGCGATCGGCGACGTCACCGCACCGCCGTGGCTCGCGCACAAGGCGATGCACGAATCGGTCATCTCGGTCGAGGCGATCGCAGGCAACCATCCGCACGCGATGGACCCGCGCAACATCCCCGGCTGCACCTATTGTCGCCCGCAGATTGCCAGCGTCGGGCTGACCGAAGCCAAGGCCAAGGACCTGGGTTACGAGGTAAAGGCCGGAACCTTCCCCTTCATCGGCAACGGCAAGGCGATCGCGCTGGGCGAGGCCGAGGGTTTCACCAAGACGGTGTTCGACGCCAAGACCGGCGAACTGCTCGGCGCGCACATGATCGGCGCCGAGGTCACCGAGCTGATCCAGGGCTATACGATCGGCAAGACCGCCGAGCTGGTCGAGGATGACTTCATCGGCACCGTCTTCCCGCACCCGACGCTCAGCGAGACGATGCACGAGGGCGTCCTCGCGGCCTTCGGGCGGCCTTTGCATATCTGATTTTGACTCGCACGAAGCCACGAAGCCACAAAGAGGTTCCGAACCCGTTCGCCCTGAGCCTGTCGAAGGGCCGTCCTTTCTTCAGGTGGTGAAAGACGAACGGTGCTTCGACAAGCTCAGCACGAGCGGGGTTGAGAAATCCCCTTTGTGGCTTCGTGGCTTTGTGCGAGATTTTCCCGACTTTTGAGAGACAAAGCCATCATCACCCGCCACAACCGCTTCCTCATCGCCGCCGCCACGCTGCTCGTCACCGTCATCCTGCTCGGTTTCGCGGCCGTCGCGGGCTGGACGCAGGCGATGGACCTGCGCATCTCGACCGGCCTCGTGCTCCATGTCGGCAAGAGCGACCCGACGTTCATCGTCTTCATGCAGGCGGCGAGCTGGATCGGCGGCGGGTTGCAGCGCTGGGTCATCGTGATCGGGCTGACCTTGCTCGTCTGGCGGCTGAGCGGCCCGCGCTGCGCGGTGGCGCTCGCGGGGGCGGCGCTGCTGTCGAACCTCGCCTCGAGCCTGCTCAAGCTCGCGTTCGGCGTGTCGCGCCCCGACCTGATCGAGCATCTCGACCACCAGACGAGCTTTTCCTACCCCAGCGGCCATGCGACCAACGCCGCGGTCGTCTATCTGATGCTCGCCTGGCTGGTGCCGCTGCGCTGGCGCCGCGCGGCATGGAGCCTCGCGGGCGTCATGATCCTGCTCAACGGCGTCTCGCGAATGATGCTCGGCGTGCACTGGGCGAGCGACATCGTCGGCGGCACGATGCTCGGCACCGCCTTCGCGCTGCTCGGCGCCGCCTGGGTCCGGCGCGGCAAGCCCGGATAAGAAAATCCTAACCGCTCAGCGCCACAAGGGAGCGCGAACGCAGGAGGGTTTTCTCATGAACGGTTCGATCACCGGCATCCTGCGCTGGCTCGGGGCGCTGATTCCCGTCGCCTATATCGGCTTTCTGCTGTGGCATTTCATGGGCGTCGGCGGCAATTCGGCCGAGGGCATCGTCGGCATCGGGCTGGGCCCGACCGTGCTCGGCCTCTCCGTCATCGCGCTGCTTTTTCTCATCGGCCCGCTGGTCAAGCTGATCCGGGTCGGATCGGGCGCGAACCGTGTGCCGGGCGCCAGCGTCAAGGTCGGCGACGATCTGCCCGCGACCGAGGGTTTCGACGCCGACGCCGCGCTCGCCCGCTATATGAGCCAGCGCGCCGAAGCCCCCGTGCCACCCGATCCATCGCCGCCCGCCGACGCGCCGCGCCCGCAATTCGGCCGCAAGATCGGCTGATCCTCCATGGTCATCGTCCAATATAGCAGTGGCAAGCTGCTCGTCCGCGGCTTGCTGTTCTTCGTCGGCGGTCTTGCGCTGATGGGGACGCTGATCGGCGCGCCGCTCGGCCTCTATCTGATCGCATATGGCCTGCGCGCGCTGATCAAGGCGATGACCCCGAACAAGGCGGCGATCACCCAGCATGCGCGCGGGCTCGAAATCCGCACTTTGTGGACGCGGCGCTTCGTCTCCTTCGACCATTATACGCATGTCAGCGCCGAGACGATCTTCTTCAACGCCGCGGGGCTGCCGATCCCCGGCCCGGTAATGCTGGTGATCCACAGCGAGCGAAGGGGCCTTGGGGGCGGCATCGCGGGCAAGCGCAAGATCCGCCTGCCGCTTGGCTATCTGAGGCTCGTTGAGCGCGCCGTGCCTTTGGTCGGCGAGGCGATCGAGATTTTCGCGATGCCGCATCGCGAGGCCGGGGCCACGTGGCACAAGGTGCTCGACGAACGCCGCGCCGCCGAAGGCGGACCGCCGCCGCCGCGCCAGCTCGCCACCGCCGAGGAACGTGCCGCCGCGCGCCGCGATCCGCTCGAAGGCGGCGCCCGGGACCGCCTCGACCGTGCGCCGACGGGCTTTGGCCGCAAGGTCGCCTGACGCCCCTCGACAGGCGCGCGCCAGCGGCTAGGTTGGCCGCATGGCGCAAGGTACCCATGATTTCGTCCCCGATCCGCGCAACGACGCGATCCTGATCAACGTCAACGGCACGCTGGTGCCGCGCGCCGAGGCGAGCGTGTCGGTTTTCGACAGCGGCTTCATGCTCGGCGACGGGGTGTGGGAAGGCATCCGCGTCCACAAGGGGCGGATGGCGTTCCTCGACCAGCATCTCGACCGCTTGTTCGAGGGCGCGAAGGCGATCGCGATGGATATCGGGATTTCGCGCGAGGCGCTGATCCAGCGGCTCTACGATACCATCGTGGGCAACCAGATGGACGCCTGCCATATCCGCCTGATGGTGACGCGCGGCATTCGCTCGACGCCGTACCAGGACCCGCGCGTCGTCATCTCGCCCGCGACGATCGTCATTGTCGCCGAGCATAAGGACCCGCTGCCTTCGACGGTCGAGCAGGGGCTGTCGCTGTTCACCGTCCATGTCCGCCGCGGCGACCCCGCGGTGCAGGACCCCAAGCTCAATTCGCACTCGAAGCTCAACTGTATCACCGCCTGCATCCAGGCGGCGCAGGCGGGCGCCGACGAGGCGCTGATGCTCGATCCGCACGGGTTCGTCGCGACGTGCAACTCGACCCATTTCTTCATCGTGCGCAAGGGCGAGGTTTGGACCTCGAGCGGCGATTATTGCCTCGGCGGTATCACCCGCGGCAACGTCATGCGTATCTGCCGCGAGGCGGGTATTCCGGTGTATGAGAAGAATTTCTCGCTCACCGATGTTTACGGCGCCGATGAGGCGTTCGTGACCGGCACTTTCGCGGGCGTCGTCCCCGCGCATACGATCGACGGGCGGGTGCTGACCGAGGGCCGGGGGCCGATGGTCGAGCGGTTGCAGACGCTCTACAAGATATTGATAGAGAGCGATATTTCTGGCGAAGCGTAGTGGAAAACCCGCCCCATCATTCCCGCTTGTGTCGAGCGAAGTCGAGACACGTCTGGCGCCAGCGTG